>NZ_RFFG01000122.1 GCF_003696215.1 Actinomadura harenae
GGACGGGCCGGGGCCGCCGGGGGCGCGTCGGCGCGCGGCGGCGGGCCGGGCTCGTGGTCGGCGGGCTCGTCGGCGGGCTCGTCGGGGGGGCCGGGGTGGTCGCGTGGGCCGAATCTCACGTCCACGATCCTGTGCAGAGAACAAGATCGTCGGCAAGCTCTGAGCTGATCATCTTCTCCTCGGACGGTCGCCGCGTCGGGGACGCGGCGACGGGGTTCACGACGGACCGAAAAGCGCGGCGCAGAGATGGTCGAAGCGGTCGGGGCCGTCGTCGGCGGCGAGGACGGTCAGGACGGCGGGGGCCGCGCCCTCCGGTTCGTCCAGGCGGAGCCGGAGGGACACCTCCCGGAGCATCGACTCTTCGACCCCCTGAGCTGCGGCGATGTCCTGGAGGCTGACGGAGACGACCTCGGGGAGGTCGACGAAGACGGGCAGTTCGGCCGCGGGGAGCCGCTCGACCCAGAGGTCGAGGAGGCGCCGGGCCAGGCCGTTCAGGACGCGCCCCCACGCTTCGACCAGCGTCGGCGGGACGTTCTCGGTGAGGAGTTCGGGCAGGCCGAAACGGGCCAGCCCGTTGGTCGTGAACCAGAAGCCGTGTGGGCCGTCCGCGTGCGGGAGCAGGATCCAGTCGGTGAGCCGGACCGTCCCGTCCGGGCCGGGGAGGGACCGTTCCAGCCGGTCACGGCCGAGGATCTGCGGCGTGAAGCCGTCCAGGACGGGCATGCTCAGCGCCGCGCCGACGGCCCCGGCGACGGCGCGCGCCGCCCATTCGTGCGCGGGCGGCCACCCCGGACGGTAGGCGGCGCGGACGGCCAGCAGGTGGGACGCGGCGGACAGCGCCCCCAGCTCGGCCCGGGACGCCCCGTACGCGGCGAGCAGGTCCATCGGGAGCGGCGGGAACTCGCGGGCCGGACGCAGGTCGAGAGTGAGCAGCGGACTGGCGAGCATCCCGAGGACGAGGTCGCGGAGCGGCGGCCGGACGAGCCGTGCGACCTGGTCGCGGGCGAGCCCGCGCGGATCGGCGGGCGGTGCGGCGAGCGCCACGGCATAGGTCGCGTGCAGGTTCTCCGGAACCGGCAGCGTCAGTCTCTCTCCCACAGCGCCCCATCCCCGACGACCCCGGCCCGAGGGAGCCCGGCGTCCACCCGACCGACACTACAGATCAGACGAGAGGGACACCGGAAAGCGATCTATCGCAAAAGAGACAATTTCCTACCGGGCCCTTCCGTCCCGTCACCACACCCTCCCGGCCCCCGGAAGGCGACTGCGAGCGCGGTCGCCCCGCGCCCGCCACGCACCCCCGCCGCGATCCGCCACCCCCTTCCGGCAGAGCGTTCACTGTCATTCATTGCAATGCACTTCACGGGAAGCATTGCGTTGACTTTCATCGCATTGCAATGATTTCAAGACTCTGACCTGCACATACATACTTCAGACGCAACGAACAAGTTGCTGAAACAGGAAAGGCAACGTAGCGTTTGCGTTGTTCGAAAGGACGGCCCGCCGCGAGGCGGCGCCGGGAACCCGACCCGCCACCACAGGCGCTGGACGCAGACCGCATGGAGAGAACGATGCAGAAGTTCGACACCCCCGCCCCGATCGCCGCCGTCCTGGAGATCCCCGCCGGACGCGTCCAGCTGATCGCCGCCGACCGCGCCGACACCGCCGTGGAGGTCCTGCCCGTCAACGCCGGCAAGGGCCGCGACGTGAAGGCCGCCGAGCAGACCACGGTCGAGTACGCCGACGGCGTCCTGCGGATCGGGACGACGGCGACCGGCAACCAGTACTTCGGCCCGTCCGGCTCGGTCGAGATCACCGTCCGGCTCCCCGCCGGTTCCCGGGTCGAGGGCAGGACCGGCGGCGCCGAGCTCCGCGGCGTCGGCCGCCTCGGCGACGTCGCCTTCGAGGGCGCCTACCGGACGATCAAGATCGACGAGGCCGCCGGCGTCCGGCTCACCGCCGTGGACGGCGACGTCGAGATCGGACGCCTCGGCGGACCCGCCCACATCACCACCAACCGCGGGGACATCACCATCACCCAGGCCACCCGCGGCAAGGTCGTCCTCGCCACCCACTCCGGCGACATCACGGTCGGCGCCGCCACCGGGGTGTCCGCCTCGCTCGACGCCGGGACCTCCCACGGCCGCGTCAGCAACGCCCTGCGCAACACCGGCGCCGCCGAGCTGGAGATCCACGCCACCACCTCCAACGGCGACATCACCGCCCACAGCCTCTGAACCCCACAGCCCCTGACCCCCCACTGCCTCCTGAACCCCCACAGCCTCTGAACCCCGCGCCTCCGCACCACAAGCCTCCCGAGCCGAAGTCCCCCCAAGGAGCGGCAACCATGACGAACCTGGCCATCGCGGCGACCGGACTGCGCAAGTCCTATCGCGACAAGAACGGCGAGAAGGTCGTGCTCGACGGCATCGACCTGAACGTCCCCGAAGGAACGGTCTTCTCCCTGCTCGGCCCGAACGGAGCGGGCAAGACGACGACCGTGCAGATCCTGTCCACCCTGATCCCGGCCGACGCCGGAACCGTCCGGGTCGCCGGACACGACCTGGCCCGGAATCCGGACGACGTGCGCGGCGCGATCGGCGTCACCGGCCAGTACTCGGCGGTCGACAAGCTGCTCACCGGCGAGGAGAACCTGCTCCTCATGGCCGACCTCGAGCACCTGTCCCGCAGGGACGGCAGGAGGCGGGCGGCCGAGCTGCTCGAGCGCTTCGACCTGGTCGAGGCGGGCCGCAAGCCGGCCGGGACCTACTCCGGCGGCATGCAGCGGCGGCTCGACCTCGCGATGACCCTGGTCGGCGAGCCGCGCCTGATCTTCCTGGACGAGCCGACCACCGGCCTCGACCCGCGCAGCCGCCGCGCGATGTGGCAGACCGTCCGCGAGCTGGTCAGGAACGGCGTGACGATCTTCCTGACCACCCAGTACCTGGAGGAGGCGGACGAGCTCGCCGACCGGATCGCCGTCCTGGACCACGGGCGGCTGATCGCCGAGGGCACCTCCGAGGAGCTCAAGCGCCTCATCCCCGGCGGCCACGTGTCGCTCCGCTTCCCCGACGACGACGCGCTCAAGGACGCGCTCGGCGCGCTCGGCCGGGGCTTCGTGGACCCGGCCGACGACGACGGCCTCACGCTCCAGGTCCCGTCCGACGGCGGTGTCGCGTCCCTGCGCGACCTGCTCGCCCGGCTGGACGCGGCGGGCGTCGAACCCGCCGCCCTCAGCGTCCACACCCCCGACCTCGACGACGTCTTCCTCACCCTCACCGGCCAGACGCAGGAGGCCTCCCGATGAGCACCCTCGCCCTCGCGCTGCGCGACTCGTCCACCATGACCCGCCGGCAGCTCAAGCGCCTGGTCCGCTACCCGTCGATGACCGTGCAGCTGATCGTGACGCCCGTCATCATCCTGCTGCTGTTCGTCTACGTCTTCGGCGGCACGCTCGGCAAGGGGCTCGGCGGCGGACGCGACGCGTACATCGACTACGTCGTTCCCGGCATCCTGCTCATGACGGCGGCCACGGCCGCGACCGGAACCGCCGTCATGGTCGCGACGGACATGAAGGAGGGCATCATCGCCCGCTTCCGCACCATGCGGATCTTCCGGGCCTCGGTGCTGACCGGCCACGTCATCGCCGCCGTCGTCCAGCAGCTCCTCGGGATGGCCGCCCTCATCGGCATCGCCCTGGCGATCGGTTTCCGGCCGGACGCCGGCGTCCTCGAATGGCTGGGGGCGATCGGGATGCTCACCCTGTTCGCCGTGTCCATCACCTGGCTGACGGTCGCGCTCGGCCTGAAGTCCGCGACCCCGGAGGCCGCGAGCAACGCTCCGATGCCGCTGGTCTTCCTGCCCTTCCTCGGAAGCGGTTTCGTCCCGACCGACTCGATGCCGACCGTGCTGCGCTGGTTCGCCGAGTACCAGCCGTTCACCCCGATCATGGAGACCCTCCGGGGCCTGCTCCTCGGGACCCCGATCGGTGACAGCGCCGCGATCGCCGCCGCCTGGTGCGTGGGGCTGACCGCCGTCTCCTACCTCTGGGCCAAGAAGACCTTCAACAAGGGATGAGCGTGAGGTGGCCGGGCAGGGCCGTCGGACCACAGGGGTCCGGCGGCCCTGACGCATTTCTCCGCAGAGTGACAATTCCGTCACTCTCTGAATGCGCGGTCGCGAAAATTCGGTTGCGCCGCCGGAAAGTGCTCTATACCGTGCGCCGAGCGCGATTAGGGACGGTAGGCCCTCAATTGTGACTGACGCCACGCAACCTTTTGGACCGTCCCAAGCGTCTTACTCAGTGAGAACGCCACCGAGAGTGGACGGCTCGATCAGGCAAGGCCCGCGACGTCCCGCGATCAGGGGTCGCCCTGGCACCGCCGATCCGGCCTCCTCCCTCCCTCGGCCCACCCTCCATGCGAGGCCGAGACCCCGCCGGCGCGAACGCTCACCCATCCGGGAGAGGTCGCCGTGCGCCCACGAGCCCCCGGCTCGGACGCGCGACGCGACGCGAGCACGCGCCGAACCGGCCGGGACGGTGGCCTGATCCACGGAGCACGAGGGGCGGTCCGTCCGCCCGAACCGACGCGCCGACAGCGCGTCCGCCACCGGCCCACAAGGCCCACGACCCTCGGGGAGCGACGATGACCGCTGTGACCATGCCCGTCCGCGCACAGGACGAGACCCTCCGCCACGACACCGGACGCTACGAGCGTGACGTCCTGCCGCTCGCCGACCCGCTGTACGCCAGCGCCGTCCGGATGACCCGCAACAGCGCCGACGCCGAGGACCTCGTCCAGGAGACGCTCGCCAAGGCCTACGTGAACTTCCACCAGTTCCAGGAGGGCACGAACCTCAAGGCGTGGCTGCACCGCATCCTCACCAACAACTTCATCAACACCTACCGCAAGAAGCAGCGCGAGCCGCAGCGCGCCGGCTCCGAGGAGCTGGAGGAGTGGCAGATCGCCCAGGCCGAGGCGCATTCGACCGGGTTCCGGTCCGCCGAGTACGAAGCCCTGGAGCGGATCCCCGACCAGCGCGTCGTCACCGCCCTGCGCTCCCTGCCGCAGGACTTCCGGGACGCCGTCTACCTCGCGGACGTCGAGGGGTACGCCTACAAGGAGATCGCGGCGATGATGGGCACCCCCATCGGCACCGTGATGTCGCGCCTGCACCGCGGCCGCAAGCAGCTCCGCGAGGCCCTCGCCGACCACCCGTCGCGCGCGACGCACGAGCTCGCCGCCTGATCCTTCCCCGATGCCCCTCCCCGGGATTTCTCTCCAGAGCCTCCTTTCCCCAGGTCACCCGCTTCGAGCAGGTGATCGCGGCCCCGCCATTGGCCCCGTGATGGCGGGGCCGCCTCATTTCCTGGCCCCGGTCTGACCAACCTCGGCGAAATTGCCCACGTTCGGTAGCCATGTGGATACATTGGGCAACCATTCTTCTGTGAACGTGGGGAGTTCTCATGAAGCATCTGGTCACTGGGGCCCTGGCGGCGGCGCTGGCCTTCGGGACGACGGTGCCGCCCGCGGAGGCGGCGACCGCCGGGGCGCACGGGGTCGCCGCGGGGACGGTCCTCCGGCTCACGCTGACGTATCCCTCGAGCAACACTTCCGGGACGCGGACGGTCGTCCTCCGCTGCGACCCGCCCGGGGGCGACCACCCGAAGGCCGCGCAGGCGTGCGCGGACCTGACCAGGTCCAGCGGGCGGTTCGACCACGACCCGGCGCGGAACGAGGTCTGCCCGATGATCTACCACCCGG
The DNA here is from genome assembly GCF_003696215.1 of Actinomadura harenae. Classification (GTDB taxonomy): domain Bacteria; phylum Actinomycetota; class Actinomycetes; order Streptosporangiales; family Streptosporangiaceae; genus Spirillospora; species Spirillospora harenae. The sequence continues at coordinate 5,766 of NZ_RFFG01000122.1, forward strand.
TGATCGCGCAGGCCACCGGGCGCTGGCACAGCAAGGGCGTCCGGTTCCGCAAGCGGTACGGCAACGACTGCGTCATGCGCTCGCGCACGGCCCGCGTCTTCGCCTTCTGACGCGCCCTTCCCAAACCGCTCATCGCACCACCTCGCCGAACGGCCCGGACGATCCGCTCCGGGCCGTTCGGCATACCCGACCCGACCGCGGGTAGAGCGCGCCCGTAGAGGGGCACGGGCGCGAACGGAGGTACCGGCGATGTCCCCTGAAGTCCCACGGGTGAGCGACGTGATGACGACCCGGCCGCGGTCCCTCCCGCGCGACGCCACCCTGCACGAGGCGGCCCGGCTGATGCGGGACGAGGGCGTCGGCGACGTGCTGGTCACGGTCGACGGACGGCTCTGCGGCATGGTCACCGACCGGGACATCGTGGTGCGCGCCGTCGCCGAGGACCGGGACGCGCGGATCACCCCGCTCGGCGAGATCTGCAGCGCCGACCTGGCGACCGTCCGGCCGGACGACGACACGGGCACCGCCGTCCGGCTGATGCGGGAGCGGGCCGTCCGGCGGCTCCCGGTCGTGGACGAGGCGCGGCGGCCGGTCGGGATCGTGTCGCTCGGCGACCTGGCCGGCCGCGACGTCCTGTCCCTTCCGACACTGGAGGAGATCTGGAAGGCGCCCCCCAGCGTTTAGGCGGCCTGGTCCGTTCTTGGAAGTGAGGGGATACCGTCGGGAGGGTGCCGCCCACCGTCCTGACCGACCGGCTCGCCGTGGAGATCGCCCGCCTCGGCGTGGTCGGCGCGTCCTCCGACGTGGGGACGCTGGCCCGCGTCGCCGAGCTCGCCGCCCAGGCCGTGCCGGGGTGCGCGGGCGCGTCCGGCGTCCGCTGGGCCGTGCCGGACGCGCCCGTCGCGTCCGATGGGTCCGGTGCGTCGGGTGGGACTGGTGGGGCCAGGGTGCCGGAGCCGCTCGCGCACGCGGCCAGCCATCCGGAGCTGGCCGAGATCACCGACCGGCAGCTCGCGCGCGGCAAGGGCCCGATCTTCGAGGTCGCCGCCACCCGCCGTCCGCTGGCGTCGGACGACGTGCTGGTCGAGACCCGCTGGTCGGAGACCACGTCCGACATGCTGCGGCGCGGGGTCCGCTGCTTCAGCACGACCCCGCACGACCACGCTCCGGTGCTGGTCACCCTCACCCTGTACGGGGTGACGGCGGGCGGCCTGGCCCCCGGCCAGCACGCCCTGGCGTCGCTGCTGGCCGCGCAGGGCAGCGCCGCCGTGTCGAACGTCCTCCAGTACGACGAGGTCCACCGGGCGGCCGCCCAGCTCAGGGAGGCCGTGGAGGCCCGCGCCATCGTCGACCAGGCCAAGGGCATCCTCATGCACGCCCTCGGCTGCGACGCCGACCAGGCGTTCGCCGAGATGCGCCGGATCTCCCAGACCCGCCACGTGAAGCTCACCGCCCTCGCCCAGCGCATCGTCGGCGGCCGCGGAGTCTCCTGAAGGCCGGGTCACCGAAAGGCCGGGTCACCGGGTGGAGCCGGCTCCGGCACTCCCCTGCCGGGTCTCGTCCGTGCGTGAGCCGCCGGGGTCCTCTGGCCAGGCGGTCTCGTCGGACGATCTGGGCGTGGGGCTGTATCGCCGCAGGTGGGGTGTCAGCGCCGTGGGGTTCGGGTGCGGCGGTGGGGCGGGGGTAGAGCTGGGGAGGCGCGTGCGGGAGGCGGACGTGAACCGGCAGGGACGGGTGATTCGGGATGTTCGGCGGGGACGGACAGGTTCGGGGCTCCGGGTCGCTCTCCGTACATGGGGTGCCATTCCCGGAATAGGCTGCGAAGGCCGGTCGGCCGGTCGCGCCGAGGGATCGCTCTGGGGAGCAGCCGAGGCCAAGGCCGGTGTCAGCGTGCGAAGCCGAGGACAGGGAGGGGTCCGATGCGCGAGCGGCTCGACCCCGAGAGCGTGCTGCGCGAGGTCGCGGGCCTGGAGGGCCGGATCGAGGAGCTGCGGCGGGCCGCGGAGCTGCCGGACGCCGACGCGCGGGCGACGCTCGACGCGGCGCTCGTCGAACTGGAGCTGGCGGTCGCGGCGCTGCGGACGGTCGGCGGCGAGCAGGGCGGGGCCGCCGGGCACACCGCCGCGGCCGAGGACGAGCGGCGCGTCCTGAAGTCGGTGTTCACCGACGCGCCCGTCCCGCTGTTCCTGCTCGACCGCGACGCCGGGGTGCGGCGCGTGAACCGGCAGGCGGCGGACCTGCTGGGGACGTCGACCGGGTACATGGCGGGCAAGCGGTTCACCGCGTTCTGCGATCTGGCGACGCGGGCGCCCCTGCGGTCGCAGCTCGCGGCCGTGATCCGGACGGGACGGCGCTGCCGGGTTCCCGTGCGGTTCCTCGGGCGGGAGCGTCCGGTGGACGCGGTGGTGACGCTGGCGCGCGTGTGGATCCGCGGCGAGCCCGACCCGATGGTGGTCGCGGTCGCCGGTCCGACCACCACGCCCGTCGCCCCCGCTCCCCGGAGCGGGACGGCGCCCCGAAGCAACAGCATTCCGCAGGGCGACAGCGTTCTGCAGGGCGACAGCGTTCCGCAGGGCGAGAGCGTGGCGCGGGGTGTGGACGTGGCCGGGGACGAGGCGGTCGCGTCGCTGGTGCACCGGATGGACGTCATGGCGTCCGTGACCGAGATGCTGCTGGACGAGCCGGTGTTCAACGAGACCGTCGCGGCGCGGCGGTGCGCGCGGCTGCTGGCGACGGAGCTGGCCGAATGGGTCGTCATCGACCTGGTCCCGCAGCGGCAGGCGGACGGCGGCGGGCAGACGGCGGCCGCCCGGAACGGCGAGGGCACACCGCGGCGGCACGTGGTCATGGGCCCCGGAGAGGACGAGGACGCCGAGGACGCGGCGCGGCGGATCTCGGAGACGGATCCGGAGCCGGGGACGCTCCCCTGGACGGTCTTCGAGACCGGGCAGAGCGACCTGCGCCCCCACGCGGAGGACCTGGACCTTCTCGGCGCCTGCTCGGACGGGCGGCCGGTGCTGAGCACGATCGGCGCGACGTCGGTGCTGTGCGTCCCGGTGACGGACGGCGACCGGGCGATCGGGACGATCACGCTCGCGGGCAGCGGCGAGCACGGCCCGTTCGCGCTGCTGGACCTGTCGGTCTGCGAGCGGATCGGCCGGTACCTGGGGCTGGTGATCCGGGCGGCGCGGCTGTACCGGCGGCGGGCCGAGGTCGCGGCGACGCTCCAGGCGAGCCTGCTGCCGCGGACGCTGCCGGAGATCGACGGGGCGGAGCTGGCCGCGCGGTACACCTCGGCGACGCACGGGACGGACGTCGGCGGCGACTTCTACGACGCGTTCCCCGCCAAGGACGGCTGGGGCCTGGTGCTCGGCGACGTGTGCGGCAAGGGCGAGGACGCGGCGGCGGTCACGGCGACGGCGCGGCACGCGGTCCGGCTGGTGTCGCGGTGGCGGGCGGACCCGGCCGAGGTGCTCGCGACGGTCAACGAGGCGCTGCTGACCGAGGACCGGTTCGTGACGGCCGTCCTCGCGGGGATCGCGCCGCGGGGCGCGGGGATGCGGGTGACGCTCGGCGTCGCGGGGCATCCGCCCGCGATCGTGGTCCGCGCGGACGGCCTGATCAGGACGGCGGCCCGGGGCGGGGTGCCGCTGGGGCTGTTCGGCGACTTCGAGGCCGGGCTCGACACGCTCGACCTGGCGCCCGGCGACACGCTCGTCCTGTACTCGGACGGCGTGCTGGACGCGTGCGACGTGACGCGCCGCCAGTTCGGGCGGGACCGGCTGCTGGAGACGCTCGCCGCGCACGCGTCCGGGCCGGTGGACGACATGCTCGGCGCGGTCGAGCGGTCGCTGCTCGACTTCTGCGACGGGGACCTGCGGGACGACGTGTCGATGCTGGCGCTCCGCGTCCTGCCGCCGTCCCTCGACTGACGCGCGGGCCCCGGTCCCCTGCTCGAACATGAAACGGGCCGGAGCAATGCGCTCCGGCCCGTCCCCTGTGACGATCAGTACGCGCGACCGAAGATCACGCGCTTGCCGTACGCGGACGGCTGCCCGCACTTGACGCAGGTGCCGGTCTCCTCCGGCGCGTCCATCGGGATGACGCGGGGCGTGGCCGAGGTGTCGGCCTTGATCTCGTCCTCGCACTCGGCGCGGCCGCAGTGGAACGCGCGGGCCCAGCCGCCGGCGACCTGGGCGGCGAACGCGTCCCAGGTGGCGACGTCGGCGGTGTGCTCCTCGCGGAACGCCTCGGCGCGGGCGAGCAGGAACGACTGGAAGTCGGCGAGGATGCCGGGCAGCAGCTCGGGCACCTTCTCCAGCGGGATCTGCTCCTTGCCCTGGCCCTCCACGGTCGGCAGGCGGCGGGCGAGGGTGGCGACGCCGTTGTCGATGTCGCGCTTGCCGAGCTCGATGCGGACGGGCACGCCGCGCATCTCCCACTCGTTGAACTTGAAGCCGGGCGACAGCTGCGGGCGGTTGTCGTCGACGTGGACGCGGATGCCCATGGCCTTGATCGCGCCGGCCAGGCGGCGGGCCTCGGCAGCGGCCTCCTCGCCCTGCTCCTTGCGTCCGATCGGGACGATCACGACCTGGTAGGGCGCCAGCCGCGGCGGCAGCACCAGGCCCTTGTCGTCGCCGTGGGTCATGATCACGCCGCCGATCATGCGGGTGGACATGCCCCAGGACGTGGTGTGGGCGAGGGTGAGCTTCTCGGCCTCGTCCTGGTACTGGATCTCGAACGCCTTGGCGAAGTTGGTGCCGAGGTAGTGCGAGGTGCCGGACTGGAGGGCGCGGCCGTCCCGCATCATGCCCTCGATCGTGTACGTCCGGACGGCGCCGGCGAACCGCTCGCCCGGCGTCTTCTCACCGGCGATGACGGGGATCGCGGCGAGTTCGCGGGCGACCGCGGCGTAGGTGTCCAGGGCCCACATGGTCTCGCGCATGGCGTCGGCCTCGTCGACGTGCGCGGTGTGCCCCTCCTGCCAGAGGAACTCGGTGGTCCGCAGGAACATCCGGGGGCGCATCTCCCAGCGAACGACGTTCGCCCACTGGTTGAGCAGCAGCGGAAGATCGCGGTGCGAGTCGATCCACTTGGCCATGTACTCGCCGATGACCGTCTCGGAGGTCGGCCGCACGACCAGCGGCTCCTCGAGCTGCTTGCCGCCCGCGATGGTGACGACCGCGAGCTCCGGCGAGAAGCCCTCGACGTGCTCGGCCTCACGCTTGAGGTAGGACTCCGGGATGAACATCGGGAAGCACGCGTTGTCGTGCCCGGCGTCCTTGATCCGGCGGTCCAGGTCGGCCTGGATCAGCTCCCACACCCGGTAGCCGTACGGTCGGATGACCATCGTGCCGCGCACCGGGCCACGGTCCACCAGCTGGGCCTGGACGACCAGCTCGTTGTACCAGGCGGAGAAATCCTCGCTCTGCGGTGTCACACCTTCTCGACTCACGCCCCCAAGGGTACTGACGTGAGGCACCGTCCAATAACGCGATGCCGACGGCGCGTCCACACCGTTATCGTCACCGCATGCGCTGGTCACACCTGTTCGTCCCCACCCTGCGGCAGGATCCGGCGGACGCGGAGGCGCCGAGTCACCGGCTGCTCCTGCGCGCCGGATACGTCCGGAGGCTGCACGCGGGGCACTACTCGCTGCTGCCGCTGGCCGTCCGGGTCCGGGCGAAGATCATCGAGGTCGTCCGCGAGGAGATGGACCGGATCGGGGCGCAGGAGATGCTGCTCCCGGCGATGCATCCGGCGGATCCGTGGCGGCGGTCGGGACGCTGGGACAAGATCGGCCCGGAGATGTTCCGGCTGGCCGACCGGCGCGGCAACGAGCTGGCCCTGGGCATGACCCACGAGGAGATCTTCACGACGCTGGGCCTGGAACTGACGTCGTACAAGCAGCTTCCGCAGCACTGGTACCAGTTCCAGACGAAGTTCCGGGACGAGCCGCGTCCGCGTGGCGGGCTCATGCGCGTGCGCGAGTTCACGATGAAGGACGCCTACTCCTTCGACATCGACCAGGACGGCCTGGACGCGTCGTTCGCGGCGTACAGAGCGGCCTACGCGCGGATCTTCGAGCGGCTCGGGATCCCGGCGGTGCCGGTCGAGGCGTCCAACGGGGCCATGGGCGGGACGGGGTCGACCGAGTTCGCCTGCCCGTCCGAGGTGGGTGAGGACACCGTGGTGCGCTGCCCGTCCTGCGGGTACGCGGCCAACGCCGAGACGGCCCGCTCCCGGCTCGCGATGATCGACGACGGGGACGCCGACACGGGCGCGGACGGCCCGGGCGCGCCGGAGCCGTTCGACACGCCCGGAGTGCGGACGATCGAGGACCTGGCGTCCGGACTCGACGTTCCCGCCGACCGGCAGATCAAGACGCTGGTCTACCTCCTGGACGGCAGGCTCACGCTCGTCCTCCTGCGCGGCGATCATGCCCTGAACGAGCAGAAGCTCGCGGACGCGACGGGCGCGTCGGACGTCCGGGCCGCCGGGCCCGACGAGATCCGGGACGCCCTGGGCGCGCTGCCCGGCAGCCTCGGCGCGGTCGGCGTGACCGGCCCGCCCGTCCTGGCGGACGAGGCGCTGCGCGGCCGCCGGGCCATGGTCACCGGGGCGAACCGCGACGGCGTCCACCTGCGGGGCGTGGACGTGGCGCGCGACATCCCGTCGCCGGTCTGGGCGGATCTGCGCGAGGTCGCGGCGGGCGAGGGGTGCGCGTCCTGCGGGACGGCGCTGGAGGTGTTCCCGGCGATCGAGGTCGGCCACATCTTCAAGCTGGGCGACCGCTACACCCGCGCGATGGGCCTGGCCGTCCTCGATGCGGACGGCGGGCGCGTCCACCCGCTCATGGGCTGCTACGGCATCGGGATCGAGCGGGCGATGGCCGTGATCGTCGAGACGCACCACGACGACCGGGGCATCGTCTGGCCCGAGGCGGTCGCGCCGTTCGCGGTCGCGGTCGTCCCGGCCCAGACGGGCGACCCGGAGGTCGCCGCGACCGCCGAGCGCCTGTACGGCGAGCTGCGCGGCCGGGATCGACACGGTGATCGACGACCGTCCGGAGCGGGCGGGCGTGAAGTTCCGCGACATCGAGCTGACCGGCGTCCCGCACCGGCTGACGGTCGGGCGCCGGGGCCTGGCCGAGGGCGTCGTCGAGCACACCGTCCGCGCCACGGGCGAGACCGTGGGGCTCCCGGTGGACAAGGCCGTCGCGCACCTGGTGTCGGTGCTCTCGGGCTGATCGGTGCTCTCGGGTCGATCCGCGTCCGTCCGGGAGCCGGGCGGGACGCGGATCGACGCGTCACGGCTGTGGCGGGATCAGCGCGCCGCCGGGGAACGCCTTCGCGGACGCCCCGCAGGCGGGGCATCCGGGGTCGATCCAGGGCGGCTGGCTCGGCAGCCCGTCGTGGTACCAGGCGGTATGGGAACCGCTCTGGCGCGCTTCGAACACCTGCTCCCAGCTCCAGACGCAGCGTGGGCAGTGGAAGCGCCATCTCTCGTTGCTGGTGTGAACGTCCTTGACGCACATGGCGTCCTCCGCATCGTCCTCACGTGAATGAGCGCACGGGCGGACGACCCGGTGCGGGCCGGCCGCCGGGGACGGTCACGTGCGGGAGACGCGAAGGGTGATGAGGAGGCCGGCGCCGGGGGCGCGGCCGTCGCCGCCCGCGGCCGCGACCGGGGTGGCGGCGCGGGGCTCGGTGGCCGGGGCCGGAAGGGCCGGGGCGAGGACGCGGGTCAGGGTGCGCGGGAGGCGGACGCTTCCCGGGCGTCCCGGTTCGGCGCTGGCGGGGCGGACGGCCGCCGAGGGTTCGCCGTGCCGGCCGGGGCCGTCGTCCTCGTCGCCGCAGCCGGGCGAGGCGGTCTGGACGGTTCCGGGGTCGTTCGCGGTGGCGGTCGGCGCGGTCTCACCGGGGACGATCAGCGCGGTGACCAGGGCCAGCAGGACGAGCAGCACCCGGGCCGACGGCCGGGTGGATACCTGCGGGAACCGGACTGCACGCACAGAACGAACCTTACCTCACGCTCCGTGACGAGAGCAGTGCGATACGTGATGTGCATGACCGGAAAAAGCGCTTGACCGGGAGCGGGTCCCCTCCGGGAGGATCCTGACCCATGGGACACGTCGAGGTCGGGCATATCAGTCACACGCTGCCGGACGGCCGCGTGCTGCTGGAGGACGTGTCGTTCCGGGTGGGCGAGGGCGTCACGGCGGCGCTGGTCGGGCCGAACGGGGCCGGGAAGACCACGCTGCTGCGGACGATCGCCGGGGACCTGACGCCGCAGGAGGGGTCGGTCGCGCACAGCGGCGGCCTCGGCGTGATGCGGCAGTTCGTCGGGAACGTCCGGGACGAGTCGTCCGTGCTGGACCTGCTGCTGACCACGGCGCCGCAGCGGCTGCGGGACGCGGCGGCGGTCCTCGACGCGGCCGAGCTCGCGATGGTCGAGCGGGACGACGAGCGGTCGCAGATGCGGTACGCCGAGGCGCTGTCCGGGTGGGGCGACGCGGGCGGGTACGAGGCCGAGGTGCTGTGGGACGCCTGCACGATCGCCGCGCTCGGCGTCCCGTACGACCGGTGCCGGTACCGGGAGGTCTCGACGCTTTCGGGCGGTGAGCAGAAGCGGCTCGTCCTGGAGGCGCTGCTGCGCGGCCCGGACGAGGTGCTGCTGCTGGACGAACCGGACAACTACCTCGACGTCCCCGGCAAGCGCTGGCTGGAGGACCGGCTGCGCGAGACGTCCAAGACGGTGCTGCTGGTGTCGCACGACCGGGAGCTGCTCGACCGGGCGGCCGACCGGATCGTGACCGTGGAGGCCGGGACGGTCTGGATCCACGGCGGCCGGTTCGCGACGTACGCCGCCGCCCGCCGGGACCGGAACGAGCGGCTGGAGGAGCTGCGCCGCCGCTGGGACGAGGAGCACGCCAAGCTCAGGCAGCTCGTGATCATGATGAAGGCCAAGGCCACCTACAACGACTCCATGGCGTCGCGGTACCAGGCGGCGCAGACGCGGCTGCGCAAGTTCGAGGAGGCCGGGCCGCCGGAGGTCCCGCCGCGCGACCAGAGCCTGAAGATGCGGCTGCGCGGCGGCCGCACCGGGAAACGCGCCGTGATCTGCGAGGGCCTCGAGCTGACCGGGCTGATGCGGCCGTTCGCGGCGGAGTTCTGGTACGGCGAGCGGGTCGCGGTCCTCGGGTCGAACGGGTCGGGCAAGTCGCACTTCCTGCGGCTGCTCGCGCACGTCGCGGAGGACCTCCCGCGCGGCGCGACGCCCGTCCGGCCGGTGGCGCACACGGGCGTCGCGCGGCTCGGGGCGCGTGTGGTGCCCGGACTGTTCGCGCAGACGCACGCCCGTCCCGACCTGGAAGGGCGCACGCCGTGCGAGATCGTCATGACCGAGCACGCGCGGCTGCGGAACGACGCCATGAACGCGCTCGCCCGGTACGAGCTGCAGCTCTGCGCGGAGCAGCCGTTCGAGACGCTGTCGGGCGGGCAGCAGGCGCGGTTGCAGATCCTGCTTCTGGAACTGGGCGGCGCGACGCTGCTCCTGCTGGACGAGCCGACCGACAACCTCGACCTCGCCAGCGCCGAGGCGCTGCAGGAGGGCCTGGAGTCGTACGAGGGGACGGTCGTCGCGGTGACGCACGACCGGTGGTTCGCGCGGTCCTTCGACCGGTTCGTGGTGTTCCGGTCGGACGGGTCGGTCGCCGAGGCGCCGGAGCCGGTCTGGGACGAGAAGCGCGTCGTCCGCTCCCGCTGACCGGCCGGTCGATCGCCGTTCTGGTCGATCGGTGTTCGCGGGCCCCGGGCACCGTTCCGGGGTTTGTATGGTGCTTTGGTGCGTGTTGTGGTGACGGGTGCGGCCGGGTTCATCGGGAGCCGGGTGGCGGAGGCGGCGGCGGAGGCCGGGCACGACGTGCTGGCCGTGGACGCGCCGGACCGGTCCCTCGCGCCCGCCACGGCCCGCCGCACCTGGGACGCGCTCGGGCCGCCCAGGATCGAGCTCGACCTGGCGTCCGCCGATCTCGCGCCGCTGGCCTCGGCCGACGTGGTCGTCCACCTGGCCGGACGGCCCGGGATCCGCTCGTCGTGGGACGCCGGGGACGCCGTCCACCGGGACAACGTGGTCGCGACGCGGCGCGTCCTCGCGGCGGCGCGCGGACGAGTGGTCGTGGCGTCCAGCTCGTCGGTCTACGGCTCGGCGGGCCGGGACCGTCCGACGCGTGAGGACGATCCGCTCGCGCCCGCCAGCCCGTACGCGGTCAGCAAGGTCGCCGTCGAGGGGCTGGCCCGGCGGCGTCCGGACACGGTCGTCCTGCGCTACTTCTCGGTCTACGGGCCTGGTCAGCGGCCGGACATGGCGTTCCACCGGTTCACCGAGGCGGCGCTGGCCGGGCGGCCGCTTCCGGTGTTCGGCGACGGGCGCAAGGCCCGCTCGTTCACGCACGTGGACGACGTCGTCGCCGCGACGCTCGCCGCCATGACGGCCGAGGCGCCCGGCGGGACGGCGATCAACGTCGGCCATCCGGAGCCGGTGACCGTGCGGGCCGCGATCGCGCTGCTGGGCCGGGTCCTGGGCGTCCGGCCCGAGATCGAGACCGCCGAACCGGTCGCCGGGGACGCCGACCGGACCTGGGCCGATCCGTCGCTGGCCCGCGAGCTGCTCGGATGGACGCCCCGGATCGCCCTCGCGGACGGGCTCGCCGACCAGATCGCCTGGCACCGCGAGATCGCCCTGGCCGTCCTGTGACCGGCATGAGGCATCGCGCGGCGTATTTCGCCTTCGACCTGTTCCCGTCGACGAAGGGGGCGGCCGTCCACATCGCGGAGATGGCGGACGAGCTGTTCGGGCGGTACGGCGGCGGGCTGCTGGGCGTGACGGGCGGCGGGGCCCTGCCGTCCCGGCAGGTCGAGGGCGCGCGGGAGATCGTCCGGTTCGAGGACGCCGTGCCGAACCTGCTCGACCGGTTCGCGGCGTTCTCGGCATGGGTGGCCGGGCAGGTCGCCGCGCACGCCGGGACGCTGGAGCTGGTCCACGTCCGGGATCCGTGGGGCGCGCTGCCCGTCCTGGCCGCGCCGGACCGCCGGTACCGGGTCGTGTACGAGGTGAACGGGCTGCCGTCGGTCGAGCTGCGGCACACGCGTCCGGGCGTCCCGGAGCGGACGCTCGCCAAGATCCGCGAGCTGGAGCGGCACTGCCTGACGGAGGCGGACGCGATCGTCGTGCCGTCCCGGGTGAACGCGGAGGCCGTCCGGGCGTACGGGATCCCGGACGCGAAGATCACCGTCGTCCCGAACGGCGCGGACGTCCCGGAGCCGCGCCCGAGACCCGCGGACGCGCCCGAGCGGTACATCGTCTACGTCGGCGCGCTCCAGCCCTGGCAGGGCCTGGACGTGCTGATGCGGGCGTTCGCGCGCCTCGCCGACCTGCCTGAACTGCGGCTCGTGGTCTGCTCGTCCGTCCCGCCGAAACGGGCGAAACCGCTACGGCGCCTCGCCCGCCACCTGGGCGTCGAGGACCGGGTCGTGTGGCGGTTCACGGTCCCGCACGCGGAGGTCCCGGCCTGGCTGGAGCACGCCGAGCTGTCGGTCGCGCCGCTCACCGCCTGCGCCCGCAACCTCGACCAGGGCTGCGCGCCGCTGAAGGTGCTGGAGTCGATGGCGGCGGGGACGCCGGTCGTCGCGTCCGACCTGCCGGTGGTGCGCGAGCTGATGACCGACCGGGAGCACGGACGGCTCGTCCCGGCGGACCGTCCGGCCGAGCTGGCCCGGGCCGTCCGGGTGCTGCTGGAGTACCCCGAGCAGGCGCGGGCCCTGGGCGCGCGGGCGCGAGAGCACGTCGCGGACACGCTGACGTGGGCGAACTCGCGTGCCCGGCTCGCGGAGGTTTACCGTACGTTGTCCTTCCGGCCCGTCGATCGGTGGTGACACATGTTCTGGCGTAAGCAGCGCAGGGCGTTGGAGCGCCTGCATCCCCTGCACCGGCAGCTCGTCGAGGAGCAGCGGTTCTCCGCGACGCTGCCGTCCGCCGACTGGACGGCGCTCGTGGCGAGTCTCGCCACGCACGAGCAGGTGATCTCGCGGCCGAAGTGGCGGCTGCCGACGCGGACCGCGTCGGTGGTCGTCCCGGTGCTGCGCGTCCTCCAGGAGGACATGGAGCCGGGCGCGCCCCTCGGCGTGACGGCCGACCTGCGCGGCCCGAAGGTCGACGAGAAGCGCGGCGAGCGCCGGGGCATCCCGGTGCGGCCGCCGGTCAAGTCGGGGCAGGAGACGTTCTACACCGACCCGTGGCTGGTCGTCCGGGCCGAGCTGCGCGACGGCAGCGTCCTGGACGTCGTGGTCGTCGAGCGCGTGCGGGAGCGGCGGCTGCTCAAGCGGAACCCGCGCGGCAAGATCAAGATCAAGACGAAGTCCAAGGCGGTCCGGACCGTGCGGGCGACGCGGCGGCTGCCGAAGGACGCGCGGGTGGCGCGGCCCGCGCCGCCTGCCCCGGCCTGGCTGGACGTGCGCGTCCAGCGGAAGGAGAACGGCCGGACGGTGCTGCGCGCGTCGGCGAAGGGGCCCGCGACCGACGACCAGCACGCGGTCGACACGCTCCTGACCGTCAGCGGCGAGCTGTTCCGCTGGACGCCGCCGCGCCCGCCCGCCGCGCCCCCGAGGAGGGCCCGTTGACCATGCCGCCGCCCCTGAACGGCCCGGTTCCCTGCTCGATCCTCAGCGGGTTCTTCGTGCTGCGCCGCTGCGAACGGCCCGCGGCCGGGCCCTGCCCCTCGTGCACCCGTCCCGTCTGCCCCGAGCACTTCGGCTCCGACGGCCTCTGCCCCGAGTGCTCACGGAACACGGCCCGCGACGCCTACGACCGCACCTGGACGTACGGCCACCGGCGCAGGCACTACGAGAACTCGTCGGCCGTGTACGGCTCCAGCACGTACTACCCGGACTACTCGTCCTTCGACGAGCACGACCGGGACGCGTTCGAGCCGGACGGCGGCGACTGGGCGGCCGCGTCCGGCGACTTCGCCGGCGGGGACGACTGGGACGGCGCGGACGGCGACGGGGGCGGCGACTGGGACTCCGGCGACGACGGGCTCGTGGACAGCTGATGACACGGGTCCTCTGGATCACCGAGCACCATCCGCCCAGCAAGGGCGGCATGTCCGAGTCGTGCGACCGGATCGCGCGCGGGCTCCGCGCCGCCGGTGTGGAGATCGACCTCGTCCATCTGACCAGGCGCGACGTCCCGTGGGGCCTGCGGCGCGAGGTCGGCGGACGGCGGCTCACCGCGCCCCTCGGCGCCGACCCCGAGCACGCGCTGCGCCGCCTCTGGACGCAGCTCACCGCCGCCCGCATGACCGGGTACACGCACGTCGTCGCGTTCGGCGGCGTGCTCGCGCCGCTGGCCGCGCCCGTCCTGGCCTCGCTGCTGGACGCCCGTCTCGTCACGCTGCTGCGCGGCAACGACATCGACGTCGGCGTGTTCTCGGCGCGGCGGCGCGGCGCGCTCACCGACGCGCTGCGGGCGTCCGCGCGGGTCTGCGTCGTCGCGCGGTCGCACATTCCGCTGGTCAAGGCCCTCGCGCCGGACGCCGGCGTGACGTTCGTGGCGAACAGCGTGGACACCTCGTCCTGGGAGCTGCTGCCCTCGGAGCGGCGGCGCGCGGACGCGTGGCGCGCGGCGAACGTCGCGGACGGACTCCGCACGCTCGGCGTGGTCGGGCAGCTCAAGGCCAAGAAGGGTGTCGGCTTCCTGCTGGACGCACTGCCCACGGGCGCGTTCCACCTGGTGCTCGCCGGTGAGGTGGACGACGCCGTGACCGGGCGGCTCGACCGGTTCGCGCACTCCGTGCTGCCGTTCCAGGAGCGGTACGACCTCCCGGCCGTGTACGCGGCGTGCGACCTGGTCGCGCTGCCGTCCTTCTACGACGGCATGCCGAACGTGGCGCTTGAGGCCGCCGCGCTCGGCGTCCCGCTGCTGTGCTCGGACGCGGGCGGCCTCGCCGACGTCGCGGACGACGAGATCGGCTTCACCTTCGCGGCGGGCGACGCGGAGGGCTGCCGCGATGCGGTCCGGCGCGCGGTGTCCGCGTCCGATGCCGAGCTGGCCAAGCTCGGCGCGGCCGGGGCCGAGCGGATCCGCCGCGACTTCACCCCCGCCGCCGAAACCGCCGGCTACCTGCGCGTTCTCACCGAGACGGCGTGAGCGCGGGAACACGATGAGGCGAGGGGCGGGATGATCGCCTGCTACGCGCGGGGCGCGGGGCTCGGGCACCTGACCCGGGTCCGGGCCGCGTTGCACGCGCTCGGCCGGGACGGCGATCCCGTGGCGCTGGTGTCGGACTCGCCGTTCGCCGCGCGCGTCGCCCCCGGGTGGACGGTCGTGCCGTCGCTGGCCGAGGCGGACGCGGACGAGGTCTGGATCGACGCCTTCCCCGCCGGGATCCACGGCGAGCTGGAGGTTCCGGAAGGCGGGTTCCGGGTCGTCCACCTGGCTCGGCTTCTGCGGTGGCCTGTTTACGAGCGGCTGCTGCCCGCCGTCCGTCCGCGGATCGACGTGACGTATATATGTGAGCCGCTCTCGCGCGTGCACGAGGCGTACCTGCGTGAAGTCTCCGGCGAGGTGAAATCGCTGGAGCTGGTCGATCCGCCTGCGCGCGTCGATGTCGACGTGGACGGGTGGTTGATCGTCCATTCGGGGCCGGACGACGAGATCCGGGAGCTGGTCGCGTACGCCGCCGACATGGCCGCCGCCGAAGGCGTCCGGCCTCGATTCACGCTGATCGCGCCGAGACGTCCGGACGGGCTGGCTGTGCGGGTCGTCCACCACGACGTCTATCCGGCGTGGCCGCTCGGCGCGCGCGCTGAGCGGATCGTCACGGCGGGCGGGTTCAACGCCGTCCGGCAGTTCGCGCCCTGGCGGGAGCGGCATCGGATCATGCCGTTCCCTCGCCGCCTGGACGACCAGTTCGCGCGCGCCGCCCGCGTCCGGGACCCGCTCGCCTAGTGGCTCGTTACGCAACCTTGCTGGGGTAACTGGTCCATGATCGGATCGGGGAGCTGGCGGCGAAGTTGGTTTTCGGGTGGGTGTTGTGGTTGTGCCAGCGGATGTAGGCGGCGATGGCGCGGT
>NZ_RFFG01000123.1 GCF_003696215.1 Actinomadura harenae
CGGGTTCGGTGGCGGTGGCGGCGGCCTCGGCGGCGGCCCCGGCGGGTTCGGTGGCGGCGGCGGTGGCCTGGGCGGCGGTGGCGCAGTCGGCGTCCCCGGCGGAATGGGGGGCGCTCTCGGCGGCTCCGGAGCGGCAGCGGCCGGTCGCAACGGGATGAGCGGCATGCCCATGGGCGGCCAGCAGGGCGGCCACGGCGAGGGCGAGAAGGAGCGCGAGCGCTCCACCTGGCTCACCGAGGACGAGGACGTGTGGGGCGCGGACGACGACACCGCGCCTCCAGTGATCGGCTGACCACTGCGCGAGATCGTGCGTGACCTGGGTGGACGGGGGCTACGGCCCCCGCCCACCCTCTTCGCTGTCCGGACTAAGGGAGATCAACTCATGCGACGGCTGACTCGATCGGCGGCGGCCGCGACGGCCGCGGTCGGCCTGGCCGTGGTCCCGACCGCCTCCGCGGGTGCCACCCCCAATCCCAGTTCCCAGGAGTGGTGGTTCAAGGGCTGGAGCATCCAGCAGCAGGTCTGGCCACTGACCAAGGGGCAGGGGGTCACCGTCGCGGTCCTGGACAGCGGCGTCAACGGCAACCTGCCGGACATGAAGCCCGCGACCCTTCCCGGCACCGACGTGGTGAGCGGCGGGAACGGCTGGACCGACCACGACGAGCAGGGGCACGGCACCGCGATCGCGAGTGCCATCGCCTCGCGCGGGACGAGCTCCGGCTTCGTCGGCATCGCCCCCGAGGCGAAGATCCTCCCGGTCCGGACGCAGGCCGACGGCCCCTACCTTTCCAAGGCGATCCGCTTCGCGGTGGACCACGGGGCCAAGGTCATCAACATGTCGATCGGCAACCAGGGCGCGACGATGTTCCCCAACCAGTGCCCGCCGGACGTGTTCGCCTCCATCAAGTACGCGATCGACAAGGACGTCGTCCTGGTCGGTTCGGCGGGCAACACCGGCGACGAGGACAACGCCGTCGAGTACCCGGGCTCCTGCCCGGGGGTCGTCGCCGTGGGCGCGCTCGGCCGGGACGGCCACGCGTGGAAGAAGAGCCAGCGGCAGCCCTACGTCGCCGTCGGCGCCCCGGGCGTCGACGTCGGAGGCATCAGCCGGACCGGCCACGTCTGGACGACCGGCGAGGGGACGAGCCAGGCGAGCGCGCTCACCGCGGGCGCCGTCGCCCTGATCCGCGCGAAGTTCCCGGACATGCACGCGCGTCAGGTCGTCCAGCTGTTGACGAACACCACGAAGGACTTCGGCTCACCCGAGCAGCTCGGACACGGTGTCATCAGCATCCCGCGGGCCCTTCGCACGAAGGTCCCGGCGAGCGCGCCGAACCCGGTCTTCGAGCGCTACGACAAGGCCGCGGCCTCTTCGCCGAAGGGGACTGGTGGGGGTGGCGGGGATGGTTCGTCGTCGGCCGCGCCGGCGAAGAAGAGTTCCAGCAACACGATGCTCTACCTGGGCGTCGGGGTGGTCGTCATCGTCGTCCTGGTGGTCGGTGGCGTCGTTCTGATGCGGCGCGGCAAGGGCAAGAGCGGTGCCGGTGCGCCGCCGTCGCAGGCGCCGATGGGGCCGCCGTCGTTCGGGCAGCAGCCGGGTGGTCACACCGGGCCGCAGCAGTCGCCGTACGCGAATCCGCAGCAGCAGCCGTCCGGCTTCGGACAGCCTGGCGGCCAGCCCGGCTATGGCGCTCCGCAGTTCCAGCCTCCGGCGGACGAGCAGGAACCGCGCCGGTAGTCGCCGAGGTCGTAGTACGCGAAAGCGGGATGGTGAGGTCCGTGTTCACGGGCCGATCCATCCCGCATTTTCGTTTCTCCGCGACGTGGTTGTCCGGGGTCAGGGAGTATCCGAGCGGGGAGTGGGCCGGGCTCCCTTTCGCGTCTTGCGTCGGGTGAGCACGCGGTATCCGAGATAGCCGCCGACGGCGAGCATGAGAACCAACTCCAAGGGATCACCCATGAGGAACTCGGTGTTGAGGGCGACCGCGTGATCTCCCGACACGTGGGCGGCCAGGTTCGTTCCCCGGCTGTCGGGGTCTGCTCCGAATACGCGGCCTTTCCGAGGTCCGCCATCGGGTGACGTCCAGTGGCCGGAGCACGTCATGCGGAGAAGGTTCCGGCTCGACTGGTGACGGCATCCGTCGACGGTCACATGCGTGGCGGTTCCGGTGGCGTACCACCAGGTGGGAAGGACGACCCGGGTGACCATCCCATAAAGCGGTCCGACGAGAACCAGGGCGACGGCGACCCCTGCGGCACCCAGACGATTTGAGCGCATGGCCCTCCTGGGACCGTCGGGCGAGAGGGCGTGGAATTCCCTGCTGCCCGGAAGTATGATCAGACGCCTGTCGATTTTGCCCGACTTTAGCGGATGCCCGGGTCGGCGACCGCTCCTTTGGCCGGTAAGAAGTGGCCACCGACGGGGGTGCCTCAGCTTGACGGTCCGGATTTCGTTTCGTCGTCGTGGGGTGGTGCCCCGGCGGCGTTATTTGTGGTTCTGCTTCGGGCGGTATTTGGGGTTCGCCTCGTTGTATGCGGTCTTCTTCTTGCGGGGCGACATCCCCACGGGGGCTGGGAAGCTGCCGTTCGTCGTAGCGTGCGCTGGATCGTTCGCTACCTGTTCGGTGCTTCTTCTGGCAGTGGTCCTTGGGTTCGCCGGTCGCTCTCCGGCCGTCCTGACCACAGTTGCTTGGCTTTGCTGGGGCGCCACCTTGGCTGCCGTTGTCGTCACTGCGGCGACCGTCGGCAGCCACGGCCTGTTGTTCTTGTCGCTGATTCTGCTGCCGGGAGTGATGCCCGGGTTGCACCTCCGGGCGCTGCCGTCGCGCTGATGGACTTCCGTACCCGGGGTTCCTCAGGGGCGGGGGCGGCAGGGAGTGCAGGAGGTGAGCGTGGCGATGACCTCGTGGGCGAGGGTGTCGGTGGAGAGGCGGCCGGTCGTCGCGTTCAGGGGCGTCCGCTTCTGGTTCGCTTTGCTGGGGCCGTCGGGGTTCGAGTCGCGGCCGCGGTAGGAGACCGTCACGACGGCGTTGCGGACGCGGACGGTCTCCTCGGCGGTGCCGAGGGTGGAGAGGCCGCTCGTGGCGGTGCGGTGGGTGAAGAACGCCTGGTCGCCGATGCCGTTGATGCGGGTGGCGGCGTCGCTGTGCAGGGTTCCTGGGGATGTGGTGCCCTGGGTCTGGAGTGCGCCCTGCCAGGCTGATTCGAAGTCGGCCTTGGCCGCCGTGTCGTTCGCGCTCAGGCGGACGGCGACCATGACGCCGCGTTCACCGCCGCGCTTCGCGTTCGTGGGGGAGTTCCAGCCGCAGTAGGTGTAGCGGCGGCTCGGGTACGTCCCCGACGTGGGCGGAGGCTTCGCCTTGGGGACGAGCCGGTCGAGCGTCGCCTGGGACACCGCCCCGCACATCGCCGGGGGCGAGGTGAAGGCCGCCTGTTCCTTCGGGCGCTCGGACGAGCAGGCGGCGGCGCCGACCGTGACGAGCAGGGCGGCGGCCGTGCCGGTGGCCCATCGGAGTCGTCTCCACGGAGGCGTGGTCGCGGGGCTCGGCGGGGTCCTCGAAGGGGGCGTCAGTCGGTTCATGGCGACTGGAAGGATAGACGCCGACCAGGGGGAGCCGCCCGGCCGTGAGGGGTGCGGAGCCTCACGGCCGGGGCGCGGAGGTCGCCTGGGGCTAGGGATCGATGCCGAAGCTGCGGTGCACGAAGTCCTCGAAGGCTGCCCGCTCCTGACGTTGGGCGTCGGTCTCGGGTTCGCGGAGTTTCGGTTTGTCGAAGATGTGGTCGAGGACGTCCTGGGCCTGCTGGTCGGCTTGGCGTTGGGCGTCGGTCTCGGGTTCGTGGAGCTTGGGTTTGTCGAAGATGTGGTCCAAGAAGTCCTGGGCCTTCTGGTCGGCCTGGCGCTGGGCCTCGGTCTCCTGGGGTTGCGGGTCGTTGCCCAGCGCGCGGCTCACCCAATCCGGTAGCGGGCCGTCGTGGTGTTCCTGTGGTTCCAGTCCGAGGACGCGGTTGATCGCGTCCTGGGCGCGCTTCTCCGGGTCGTCCTGGTCGTTCAGGAGGCCGTTGAGTTCGCCGTGTGCCGGGACGCGGCTGTCGTTGTCCGGGGTGTTGTCCTGGCCGTTCTGGAAGAGGCCGCCCAGGATCTTGTCGGCGGCGCCCCGCATGGGGTCCACAGGGTCGTAGCCGAACGGCATGCGCCCGCCGTCGCGCGCGGCCTTCATGGCGTCGGAGCCGTCCTCCATCAGGTCCTTGCCGAACTTGGCGTCGGAGAGCTTCCCCAGGCCCTTGATCTGGGACAGGCGGGTGAGGATGCGGCCCATGGCCTCCTGGAGGCGCCGGAACTCGGCGAGGAGGCGCTGGACGACGCGTCCGGCGCGGGACATCGCGGTCGACACCTCGGCGCTCGTCGCGGCCGCGGCGGCGCCCTCGCTCGCGCCGAAGGAGAGGGGCGCGGCGGCCTGGGCGGCGAGCCAGGTGACGATGAGCCACTCGACGAGCTGGGAGATCAGGTCCTTGATCGCGGACATCGCGCTGTCCATGACGGACGCGCTGACCGCGAGGATCCCGGTGATGCCGCCGATCTCCGTGCCGATGTCGTGGATGCCCTGGAGGACGTCCCCGATGCGGGCGTGCGCCTGGTCGCTGGCCGGTCCCGTCCATTCGGACAGGTCGGACGACAGTTGCGCCGCCATCGCGTGGGAGAGCGCCCGGACCTCGTCGCTGATCTGCTTCCACGCCTTGCGGTGGTCGCTGATGGCGCCGTCGTCCCCGGTGACCGCGGCGAGTACGTCGTGGAGCGGCTTGATCCAGTCGACCAGGAAGCCGACGCCCGCGCTGACCAGCGCGCCGAGCGGGTCGAAGAACGCGCTGACCGCGGTGAGACCCGCGTCGCCGACGTCGGAGCCGAGCAGGCCCCAGTCGCCGCCGTCGGTGTGTTCGATGATCTTGAAGGTCTGGCTGACGAAGGGCGTGTTGTCGTTGAACGCCTTCTCGGCGCCTTCGGGCCCGTTGTCGCCGCCCCCGGAGTTGCTGGCGCCCGGCCTCCCCTGGGAGATCGTGGGGAAATCGTTCTGGAGCGCCTTGATCCTGGCCTGGAGGAGGGCGTCGGTTGTCGCGTAGGTGAGGGCGGTGGTCTCAAGGCCGCTCTCGATGGACGAGAGCGTCTGATTGAGCCTGGTGAGGTGGCCGTCGACCTGCTTGGTGTAGTTGTCGTAGAAGCCCTGGAAGCCCATTCCGACAATGCCCCATTGCTCGGGCTCGATTTTGATGCCCTGGGCCTGCGATTGGATGAGCTTGGCCTGGTCGCTGTACATGTCCAGGTGCTCGGCGGCCACTTCCAACTTGTGCACCTTGACCAGGAACTCGTCGCTCATCGCGGACCTCCGTCCGCGGAGGCGGGCAAGTGGGAGCGCATCATCGACGCGATGTCCATGCCCGGCGGGGTGATGTCCTGGACGAGGTCCGCCATCTGCCGGGACACGTCCGCGCTCGCCGTCCTGATACACGACATGAGCAGTTCGCTCAGTCCCCGCGTGCCGTGCCGCAGCGCGGACTCGGTGAGGTGGATGTCGGTGACGACTCCACCCGGTGCGACCGTCACGGTGACCGAATCATCGGCGGAGCGGGCGGTCGCGCGCAGCGCGGGGATCTCGCTGCGAAGCTCCTGGTATTTCTCCATGTTGCGTTCGGCGTCCTCGACAAGGCGTTCCAGCGCCTTCTCAAAGGAATTCGGCTCGATCGTCACGTGGCTCCTTCGTGAGTCTTGGGGGGTAACTCGACTCGTTCAAGGACGGCGTTGACGGCAAAGCGCGGGGCGTCTACGGCCATCGGTCTCACCTCCTGGGCGTACGACGTGTTCGTCATGCAGGACGTTCCAGATGAACCCATCGCCGATGCGGCCGGATTCGGCCTGCTCGTTGAGTGGCGGCGATCCCGGAGGGTGTGGGAAGGAGTTCAAGAAATGTCGGTGTAGTAAATGGCTCTGGCGGAGAGCAGGTCAGGCGGTGGCCTCGGTGGGCTCGGGGCGGTGCGTCCGGCGGAGGTAGTAGGCGACGGTGACGATGGCCAGGAGCGGTCCCCAGAGCAGGAGGGGCGCGTAGCAGGCGGCCATGACGGCGGCGGCGACGCCGTGCGGGGCGTCGGGGTCGCCCATCGCCCCGGGGGCCGTCCAGGTCACGGCGCCGATGAGGGTGATCGCGGTGACGGCGAGGGAGCCGAGCGAGGCCGGGACGACGGCGGCGAGCGGCGGGATGCGCCGTCCGCCCAGGAACGGGATCCAGGACGGCACGACCTCGCCCCACGGCCGGACGAGCCCCATCGTCAGCATGGCCAGCCCCTCCGCGACCAGGCTCAGGACGATCACGTACGACGTCAGCGTCCAGCCGGGGCGGTACAGGTCGGCGAGCTCGCCGGAGAACCCGACCGGGACGCCGACGCCGAGGGCGATCCGCCAGAGCCCGGACGGCAGGGTCGTGAGGCTGGCGATGCGGGCGGCCCGTTCGATCCAGCGCGGGGTGGTGGCGTCCATGAGAACTCCCAGGTCGAGGCGTTGTCGTCACGGACAATGCTGCTGGGAGGGGGTGGGGCGGCACTTCCCCCGGCGGGCTCGAGACCGTCCCCCCGAGCGGACCATTTCCCGGCTCCCCCACACGGGGGAGCCGGGGGCGTCACGGGCCGGACGCCGCCGTTACGGGACGGACGCCGCCGTCGCGGGACGGTCAGACGCGGTGGAGGCAGGTCGGGCAGGCGTTGAGGGCGTTGACGGCGTCGTGGGCCAGGGCGTCGGCGCCGGGACGTCCCGTCGCGGTGTCGAGCGGGACCTGGCCCTTCTGCGCCGGGGTGCCCAGCTCGTCGGCGGGGGCGGTGAACCCGCCGTAGGCGACGGTGATGATCAGGTTGCGGAGGCGGATCGTCTCGCCGGCCTCACCGGACCTGCCCAGCGCGCTCGTGCTCGTCCGGTGGTGGTAGAACGCCTGGTCGCCGAGGCCGTTGACCGGCTCGGAGGCGTCCCCGACCAGCTTGCCACCGCCGATGGTCGAGCTGGAGCCGGAGGACGTGACGGTCGTCCGCCAGGCCGAGTCGTAGGCGGACTTCGCGGACGCCCTGCTCTCGTAGGAGACGATGTCGATCTTGGCCGTCCGGTACACGATGTGCTTGGCGCCGGGCGCGGCGCGCAGCGATCCGGACCACAAGCACCACGAGTGCCCGGTGGAGGCGGACTTGTCGCCCAGCGGCTGCTCGGACCGCGGGACGTACTGCGCCACCGTGGGTTTCGTGATCGTCGAGCAGGCCGCGGGGAAGGACGTGAAGCGCTCCTCCTTCGGCTCGGCGTCGCCGGACGAGCCGCCGACCGCCCAGGCCGCGCCGCCGAGGACCGCGATGGCGGCCACACCCGCGGCGCCCAGGATCATGAGCCGCCGCTTCCCGCGCGGCGGCGTGGCGGCAGACGCCGGGGGTGCCGGTGCCGGAGGTTCCGGGACGGACGGGGGCTCGGGCGGAAGGAACTCAGGCCGGGCGGACGCGGACCGCACGGGTTCGGCTTCGGCGGGCAGGAACTCCACGGCCGCCCCGTGCGACGGCGCTCCCTCCTCCGCGGCCCTTGAGTCCGGAACGTCCGAGGACCCGCCGGTCATGCGATCGGCGGGGTGGACAGGATCCCGTTGGACTTCAGGGTCCGGAGGGCGCTGGTGACGGACTCGGGGGAGACCTCGGGGACACGTCCGGCGTTCGCGCGGATGTGCGCGACGAGATCCGGGTCCGGGGAGACGGCGTGGACGCGGAGGTAGTAGGCGAGGGCCTCGGGCCAGACCCACGTGCCGTCGGTGCGGTAGCCGGACGGGACGACGGCCGGGCGGGCGGCGTCCTCGAAGTCCGGGGCGGGAGCGCCGGCCGGGAAGGCGACCGGGGCCTGCTCCAGGTAGGCGAGGACGGCGTCGCGGTCGGCCGGCGGGAGCGGCGGCCGGGGCGGCAGAGCCGGGTCGGGCAGGGGAAAGGCCAGGTGGAGCGACTGCTCGTACCGGGAGGCCGTCCGGATCAGGTCGTCCAGGGACGGGGCCTGCGCCTCGGCGGCGTCCGGGGCCAGGGAACGGATCGCGTCCAAGGCGGGGACGCCCTGGGCGAACGCCTCGCGTAGTGCCGGGTAGTAGCCGACCGCCCGGTTCGTACCGTCGAGGCCCGCGTCGGCGCGCGCGACGTAGGACGCGGCGTCGCCGGACGCCCACAGGTAGCCGAGGATCAGGCCGCCCTCGGCGACCACCGTGCGGTACACCACCGGCCCGGACGCCTGGGTCGGGTACGTCGGCGGCGCCTCCACATGGAGCGGGCCCCAGCCCTTCGAACGGTCGATGGGCGTGCCGTCGGGAAGTTCACCGTCCTGGATGATCGGGCCCGTGGACGGTGGGACGTCGGGATTCGCGAGGCGCTCCACGACGGCCGGCGAGTCGGCCCGCTGCGGCGAGACGCCGGGTGGGACGGCACCGGCCCGAGGGTCCTGCGGGGCGCCGATCCAGCCGCGGATCGCCTCCCGGGCGGGGACGTCCCGCTCCCCGGCCTGGTCGAGGCGCTCCGCCCAGACGAGGGGGGCCTCGAACGCGAGCCGCATCGTGTCCAGGCGGCGGACGAAGCTCGCGGCCGCGTCGGTCTCACTCGCCCACAGATAGCCGATCGGCTGCCCGTCCAGGAGCACGGGCAGGTACTCGACGGGCTTGCGGGTGAAGGGCTCGTACTTGGGCATGGGGTCCTCTGCCAGATCAGGATCGGATCAGCGTGACCGCGGCGTCGCGCGTCGCGTCGTCCACCTCGGGCGGCCGGAACCCGTGGCCGCGCGCGTGCGCGACGAGCTCCGGATCGGGTGCGACACCGTGCGCCCGCAGGTAGTAGCCGACCGCGCCCGGCCACACCCACGTCCCGTCGGTGTGGAACGTCAGCGGCACACGCGCGGCGCGCTCGGGGTCGAGCTCGTCCACGTCCAGGCTACGTGCGGCCAGGACGATCGGCGCCTGCTCCAGATACCGGACGAGCGCCTCCCTCTCGTCCTCGGGGACGTCCGGACGCGCCTCCCCGTCCGCCGCCAGCGGAGCCGCCACCATCCGCAACCCGCTCGCGTCCTGCGCGTCCCGCCCAGGCTCCTCGGCTTGAACGGGCGCGACCTCTTCAGCGTGGACGGGCTCGGTCTGGACGGGTGCGGCGGGGGCCGGTGGGGACTCGTAGGCGATCTGGTGGGTGTCCGGGAAGGTCAGGCGGAAGGACGCCGCCGCCCACGGCTGGGTCGCGCCCTGTCGCAGGACGGCGAACATCTCGCTCAGCGCGGGGGGCATGGCGAACGCGTTCGTCCGGCCGTCCAGCCCCGTGACCTGGACGGACGAGCCGTCCGGCGCGTAGCGGGCGATGCTCTCCGCCCAGCCGGACGGCAGGAACATGCCGAGGGTCTGCGCGAGGTCGCCGAGAAGCTGCGCCTGCTCGTCCGGGGTCAGCGCCCGGTCGGTCGAGCGGGCGGCGCCGCCGAGCCAGACGGGAAGCCAGGTGCGGGGGAAGGCCGCCAGGTCGCGCCGGTACGCCTCGCCGCCGAGACCCGGGTCGAGATCGGCGTCGAACCACGTCCGGTACGCGCCGGGCGGCTCCAGCATGAACCGCATCCCGAACCAGGTGCCCTCGCCGGGCCGGTACATCATCGACCGCAGCTCGGCCGCGACGCCGAGGAACTCGCGCGGGGCCTGGTACTCGCGCACCGAGCCGTCCGCCATCACGACCGCGAGCGCGGCCCGCGAGGCCCCGCCCGCCATCGCCACGCGCAGGTCGACGCGCCGCCACCCGCCGGGGGCGAGCGCCGACATCGCCGTCCCCATCCACTGGACGAGCTGGTCGTACCGCGCCTGGTCGTACGGCCACGGCCCGTACCCGGCCGGCGGCCGCTCTCCGGGCCCCTGAGTCATCGCTTCAGCCTCCTCGACGATCCGCCCGATCCTAGTGCTTTCCCGACAACTTCCCGGTTCTGCGCGCGTCCCGTCACCACCGGAGCCTCCCGCGCACGGCCCGGTCGGACGGCCATCGCGGGAGGACCGATCGGGGCCGGTTCGTCCTACTGGGCGGACGTCCGGGGCAGGGTCAGGCTCTGGAGCGTGATGGGGTCGTTGCCCTCGCGCTCGTTCCAGGCGCGATACGTCCAGCCGTCCGGGGACGGGATGCCGTACCCGTCCCGGAACGCGGTCGCGATCATGCCGGTGAGCCGCCGGTAGGCCGCGGAGGACGAGGGCCAGGACAGGCGGAACCACCAGTCCTCGTGGCCGCGGCGGGGCTCGGGGGCGTTCCAGCCCGCCGACGCGATGACCTGCCGGGCCTCCGGGGACGCCTGGTCGGCGGGAGCGAGGAAGGTGTTGTCGCTGACGTAGGCGACGAGCGCGTCGTCGTCCTGGGCGAACTGCGTGAAGCGCCCTCCGTCGTGCCGCTCACTGATCACCAGGAGCGCCCCCGCCGGGAGCACGGCGAGGTCGTCGGCCAGTTCGTCGGCGAACGTCTGCCAGTCCATCAGATCAGGCTTCCTCGTCCCAGGTCTTGAGATAGTCGTTCACGGCGACGAACAGGGTGACGCGGACCTCCGAGGACCGCACTCCGACCGTGGTCGCCGGGCCCTCCCAGCGGACCTCCGGGGCCTCGCCGTGGATGCGCGCGGACGGCTCCCCGAGGCGCTCGGCGACCAGTCCGACGACGCGGGCGAACTCGTCGCGCAGCCGGCGGCGCTCGCGGACGGCCTCGTCGCCCGTCGCGTCCGGGTCGGCGGACGAGCACGTGGCGGCGTTGATCATGACGGCGTCGGCGCCGTTCTCGATCTTGACGTTGCCGCTCGTGGGACCGAAACCGGCGTCCAGCCACACGGTGCTCTGGAGCGCGACGTGCACGCGCCAGCCGAGGGCCGCGGCGAGCTCGGGGACGTCCCGCGCGGCCCAGGACCAGCGCAGGTCCCGGAAACCCGAAGCCAACTCGCCGATGCGTTCGTCGGGCAGAATGGCCGTCTCAGTCATGGCGTGATCCTATCCGCGCGGTTCCAGGCCGGAGACCCGACGGAAATCGAAGGGATTCTGGTCTCGTGAGAGATCGAAATCCGCCCACTTGACCACGCCGGTCTTGCTCGCGTGGACCCAGACGTACTCGACCTTCAGTGTTCCCGCGTCGAGATGGTCCTGGAGTTGCTGCCTCAATTCCGGCCGGGCCTCCAGGGCGGAACGCAGGTCGGGGTCCAGGGACAGCACGAAGTCGAGGTATTCGGGGCTGCCCTGCGCCGCCTTCTTGAAGTCCTCGATCTGGCGGCCCATGAGGGAGGAGCCCACGCCCTTGGCCTCGATCGCGGTGATCGTCGCGGAGTGCTCGTCGACGCTGACCCCCACGATGTCCAGGGTGTCCGGCTTCCCCGGACCGTCATGGGTCGGGGTGAGCAGCTCCCGCCCGAGCTTGTGGACCAGGTAGTCCTTGCCGCCGGTCATGCCGAGCTTCTCGCTGAACCCCGAGAGCTGCTGGCCGAGCGTGTTGTGCTCCTTCGCCAGCCTCTCCATGTCCTCCAGCTTCTGGAGGACCTCCGGATCGGAGCCGAGGCGCTCGATGACCTTCTCCTTCTGCGCCTCGATCTTCTTGTCGCTGTTGACGTCGTCGTGCTTCTTGATGCCGAGGTCGTCCAGGGTCCGCTTCAGCTCGTCGCGGACCCCCTGGCGTCGCACGTCGATTTCGTCGCGCTGCTCGGCCAGCGACTTCAGCTCGTCCCGAGCCTGCTCGCTCTGGTGATCCGGCTCGTAGGTGTGCTTGTCGCCGAGCTTCTTGTCGAAGTCGTACGGGCGTTCCTTGAGCGGGTCCTCGACGAAGGTGCCCTTTTTGGTGTCCTTGAGCTGGAACTTGTCCTCGGTGCGGTGCGTGTTCTGCGGGTCCGGGTCGTTCTCGTGGTGGAGCCTGCCGTCGTCGCTGCGGAAGAACCCGTCCGGTGTCCTGGAGGGACGGCCGTCCTCACCGGTGTCCCGCGCGTTCGGGTCGTGGTCCGGCCCGTTGCCGTCGGGGGCGTCGTCGTCGGCGCGGGCGCGGGATTGGTCCGGGGCGGGTTCGTTGGAGGGGTGGCGGGCGGGGTCGGTGCCGGGGGCGTGGCCCCGTCCGGCGGGGTCGTTGCCGCCGTCCGGGTAATGGGTCTTCCACTGGCCGTTCGGAGGCCAGTCGGGACGCAGGCGGCCCTCCGGGTCGTGGTGCCCGGACGAGGCGAACATGTTGCCGTTGTGGTCGGACCACGCGAGACCCTCGGGGGCCGTCACGCGGACGCCGAGCTCCCGCGAGAGCTGCGACGCGAAGTCGCCCTCACCGGTGTGGCAGGAGAGAAGGAAGACGTCCTTCCCGTTCCAGTTCGGGTCGTGGTAGATCAGCTCGGCCAGGTCCTTGGCGGACATCTTGTGGCCGTTGACCGTGATGCCGTCCGGGCCGCCGTGCGCGTCGATCACGTAGTGGTTCGGGTCCGCGGCGATCCGGCGGGCGAGTTCGCGCATCGCGGGGTCGTCGGGGCCGTAGAACGAACGTCCCGACGGGGTCTCGTCGCTGCTCCGCCACGCCTCGTGCAGGTGCTCGGGCAGGTTGCGCGGAACGTCGTCGGCCGGGGTGTGCGGCTGCTCCTCGTGCTCCTGGCGCGGCTCGTGCTCGTTCTCGTGCGGGCGGTTCGTCCCTTCGTGCTCCGAGTGCGGCGACGTCCGGCGGTCGTTGCCACCGGGGCCCGCGCCCGGACGGTCCCGCTCGGGGGCCGACGACGGAGTGCGCTCACGATCAGACGACGGAGTGCGCTCGCGGTCCGTGGACGGGGTGCGATCGCGGTCTGAGGACGGCGACCTGTCCGGGGTGCGCTCGGTGGTGGGAGTGCGGTCCGTGGCCGGGCCGCGGTCGCCGCCGGGCGTCCGGTCGGACGCGGGCGTGCGCTCCGAGGACGGCGTGCGGTCGGACGTGGGGGACGGGTCGGCGGACGGAGGCCGGTCCGTGGACGGGTTCCTGTCGTTGCCGGCCGGGGTGCGCTCCGACGGGGAGGCGGTCTGGTCCGACAGGGTCGGGCCTCGGTCGGAGGTCGGCGTGCGGTCGGACGTGGGCGTCCTGTCCGTGGACGGCGTGTGCTCCGTGGACGGGCCGCGATCCGGGGTGGGCGGCGTCCTGTCCGTGGGGGACGAGGGAGTGCGGTCCGACGACGGCCGGTCGGAGGACGTCGGGGTGTGCTCCGAGGGCGTCCTGTCACTGGACGGCGGAGCGCGGTCCGGTGTGGGGGCGCGGTCCGGCGCGGCCGTGGGCTCGGGGGTGCGGTCGGCC
The DNA here is from genome assembly GCF_003696215.1 of Actinomadura harenae. Taxonomy (GTDB): domain Bacteria; phylum Actinomycetota; class Actinomycetes; order Streptosporangiales; family Streptosporangiaceae; genus Spirillospora; species Spirillospora harenae. The sequence continues at coordinate 13,306 of NZ_RFFG01000123.1, forward strand.
GGACGCGTCGTCGGGGTGCGGTCCGCCGGAGGCGTGCGGTCACCGGACGGCGTGCGGTCGGTCGCCGCGGTGTCGCGAATGGTGGGGGTGCGTTCGGGTGCCGCGGACGCGGACGCGCGGTCCGGTGCCGACGACGGGTTGTCGTGGACGGTCGGTGTGCGCTCCGGAGCGGCGGACGCCGGCGCGCGCTCGGGTGCCGCGGAGGTCGGCGCGTGGTCCGGTGCCGCGGACGTCGGGGTCCGGTCAGGGGGCGTGGACGCGCTGTCAGGGGACGCGGCCGCGGGGGCGCGGTCCGGGGGTGTGGACGCGGGTGCGCGGTCCGGCGCGGACGAATGGTCCGGGGCGGCGGCCGGGGTGCGGTCCGGGGCCGGAGCGTTGTGGGCGGTCGCGGCGTCCGGACGCGCCGTGGGATGCGAGGCGGCGGGCGTCGGCGGCGGGCCGTGCGGGACGACCCGGGCGTGGACGTCGAAGGTCGGCCTGCCGTTCGGGTCGAAGCCGGTGTGCGTGACGTCGGTGATCTGGTAGCTGGTGCCGCGGGGGAGGATGAGCTCGCGCTGATCCTTGAAGACGCTGTTCTGGCCCATCCAGACGCCGTGGGTGCCCTCGGGGAGTTCGAGGTGCAGCTGGATGGCGAAGGGCCTGTGGTCCACGACGGCGGGGCTGTTGCCCAGGGACGTGGACATGTAGGCCGGCTCGTGCTGCGTCGTCCCGATCAGGGACCTGGGGTCGCGCGCGCCGAGCGGGGTGCCGTCGGGGGTCTGCATGAACCCCAGGTCGTGCAGACCGCGCCGGGCCTCGACCGGCTCGGGGATCGGGTGTGCGAGCGCCTGGTCGATCTCCATGATGCGCCGGTTGAACACCTCGTTCGTCGGGTGCTCGCCGAACATGTCGTGGTAGAAGACGTAATGGGCGGCTTCTTGGTTGATCCTCCCGAGAGCACCGACCGGATCGTGACTGTTGGTGATGTACTCGACGAGCTGCCGCTGGTAGGTGTCGAGGTGGCCGGGACTGTTCCGCAGTGCGTAGATGTCTCCGACGGTCGGCACCCGATCAGTGGCGCCCATGCCGAGGCCGTGCTTCAGGGCCTCCCGGGCGTAGTGCTGGCCGGACAGGTGGTTGAACATGTGGCTCGGGTCGCCACCACCCGGCCGCAGGAAGCCGTTCTGGATCGACTGCCGTGTGTACTCGGTGAGCGCTCTCTGGTGCTCGGGCGGCATGTCCCTGAAGACGTGGCCGAGGTGGTTCTCGCCGTACCGCTCGCCGTCCGCGTCGGTGTCGAAGCGGCGGACGCCGTCCTCGTGGACGCGTCCCGGACGAGGGTCGGGCTCCGGCTCGGAGCGCGGAGCGGCCTCGTGTTCGGAGCGTGGCGTGGTCTCCGGCTCGTGGGCCGCCGGGCCGCGCTCGGGGGCGTGCGCCTGTGGCTCATGGCCGGCCGGCGTGCGCTCGGGTGCGCGCGTCTGAGGATCGTGGGTGTTCCACTTGTCCGCGAAGGGGGTGCCGTGCTGGTCGACCCGGACCGGGCCCTCCGGGGTGACGACCCTGCGGCCCAGCTCGTTCGCGGCGCGCTGGCCGAAGTCGCCCGCTCCCGCGTTGTCCGAGAGGAGCAGGACCTCCCGGCCGTTCCACTTCGGGTCGTTACGGAGGGTTTCGGCGAACTCCTCCGGACTCATCCGGTGGTCGCCCACGGACGGGCCGTGCTCGTCGCCGGGGGCGTCGACGACGTAGCGGTTCGGGTGGTCCGGGATCCGGTCGGCGTTCTCGTGCGCCGGACGTCCCTCGGGGTCGTGGAAGGACCGTCCGGACGGCGTGTCGTCGCTCTGCCGGAAGTGGTCGCGCAGGTGCTCGGGGACGTTCTCCGGGACGGGCCGCGGGTCGTGCTCGCCGCGCGGTGCCGCATCGCGCTCGTCCGGCGTGGCCGGGTCGCGGTCCGGACCCGGGCCCGCCTCGTGCTCCGCGGGCGCGCTGGGGTCGTGCTCGCCGCGCGGCCCGGCCTCGTGCTCCTGCGGCTCACGTGACGTCGGGTCGTGTTCCTGCGGGTCGCGTGACGTGGGCTCGTGTTCCTGGGGGTCACGAGAGGCGGGCTCGTGGTCCTGGGGGTCACGGGTGGTCGGCTCGGGGCCCGGGCCGGACTCGTGGTCCTGCGGTTCGCGGGAGGTCGGCTCGTTCTCCTGCGGAGTGGTCGGGTCGTGCTCGCCGGTGGACGCCGGGTCGCGCTCCTGCGGGGCGGCGGGGTCGCGCTCGCCGCGCGGGTCCGAGGGCTCGTTCTCCTGGGGGGCCGCCGGGTCGTGCTCTACCTGGGGCTGGTCGCCGCGGATGAGGCCCTGGTCGTCCACGTGCGGTCCGGACGTGGGCTGCTCGCCGCCCTCGCGTGGGGTGCGGCTGTCGGGACGGACGCTCGGCTCGCCGCCGGGACCGGCCGGACGCGCCGCGCCCCCACCCGGTGCGCTGGAAGCTCCGGACGGGCGTCCCGACGGGGACGAGCCGCCGCCCGAGGGGGCTCCGCCGTCGCCGCCCGGCATGAACACGGGCATGGGCGTGACGGTCGGGGCGTTCGCGTTCTGCGGGTCGGCGCCCGGGTGGTCGCCCTCGCCGTCGGCGGCGTTGCGGTTGCGGCTGCCGTCCGAGGACGACGGTGAGGCCAGGTTCGTGCCGCGCGGCCCGGAGCCCGGTCCGCTGCCGCCCGCCGGGTTCGACGAGCCCGTGGGCGACGCCGATGGGCGGTCCGCCCCCGACGGCCCGGACGACGAAGGAGCAGAGGTCGACGGCGCCGACGACGAAGGCCCGGACGAGGCGGGGCCGGACGGAGCGGGGCCGGACGAGGCGGGGCCCGTGGAGACGGGGGCGGCGGAGGACGGGCCCGCGGACATCGGGCCGGACGAGGACGGTGCCGTTCCGGTCGGGCCGTTGTTCGCCGGTGACGTGGACGGTCCCGGGCCGCCGTCCGGCGGCGTGCTGGACATCGAGGGGCCGGACGACGAGGTCGACGGCTGGGACGAGTGGTTCGTCGACCCCGAGTCGCCGTCGCCGAAGGACGCGAGGTTGGTGTGCGAGGTGTTGTTGCCGCCGCCGTTCAGCATCGAATCGATGCGGTTCCCGCCGCCGGAGTCGTGCGACTGCGACGAGTAGTCCCCGCCGCCGTTGTGCGACGGCGACGACGAGGGTGACGACGAGGGGGAGTCGCCGCCGCTGTGCGAGGGCCCGGAGGACGACGGCGGTTCGCCGCTCGGCCCCGGGTCCCGGTAGGACGCCGGGGCGGGCGAGTTGTCGTGCGATCCGGCCGACGGGGAGTCGCCGCCGTTGTTCCCGTGCGCCGAGGGCTCGGACGACGGCGACGACGAGGGGGACGAGGACGGCGGGGACGACGGTTCCGAGGAAGGCGACGACGACGGCCCGTGGTCGGGCGCGGCCGTGCTCGGCTCGTGCGTGCTGGGCGTGGTCGTGGTGACCGGGTCGGCCGCCGGGGTGGTCGACGGGTCCGTGGACGGGCCCGACCCGGACGCGTCGGGCGCGTTGACGTGCTGGTTGTACTCGTTGAGGCCGCCCTTGGCGCCCCCGACCGCGCCGCCGAAGCCGCCGGAGGTGCCGCCCTTCGCGGCGGCCTCCAGGTCGATGGAGCGGCCGTGCGCGAGGTCGGTGGCCATGGAGCCGAGCGCGCCGCCCGCCGCGCCGCCGATCGCCTCGCGGGTCGCGCCCTTGATCATGCTGCCGGCCGCGGTGTCGGCCACGCCGGACAGTCCGGGGATCTTGCCGACGCCGTGGCCGACGGCGCCGCCGACCGCGCCGCCGATGGCGCCGTCCAGCACGGAGGTGCCGAGCTGCTTGAGGTCGATGCCGTCGCGGTGGCCCTGCGCGACCTGGATGCTCTGGATGAGCAGGTCGAGGCCGCCGCCCTGCAGGACGCCCATGAGGGCGCCCTTGACGATCGAGGACAGCAGGTTCTCGCCGAGGCGCTCGAGCAGCCGGGTGGCCATCGTCCGGGCGGCCGCCCAGGCGCCCGCCTCGACCGCCGGGATCGCCGCCGTGGACGCGCCGAACGTGGCGAACGCCGCCGCGATCAGCCAGGCGATCTGCGCCGCCGTGATGATCAGCAGCGCGATGAACATGTACTTGCCGTACTCGATCTCGGTGGCGCCCTGTTCGAGCACCTTGCCGAGGGCGTCACACGCCTCCGCGAGCTTGGGCAGGATCTCGGGGTCGGCGGTGGTCCACTTCTCCCAGTTCTTGCGGAAGTTGTCCGCCGCGCCGCTGTCGAGCGCGCCGAGCACGTCCGAGGCGGCCCGGTTCAGGTCGCCGATCAGGGAGGTCACGTCGGAGGACGCCGTGTGCCACGCGTCGCCGGCCCGTCGCATGGCGGTCTCGTCGCCCTCGGGCCAGTCGGCGCCGATCAGCCAGGACAGCCACTTGACCTCGTCGGGGATCTCCATGCCCACGGGAAGGCCACCTCAAGGGGAGTTCGGGGAGCGGGGGGACGTGCCGGGCGGGGCCGGAGGGCCCGGAACCGTTGCCCGGCGAGGGGGCGACCCGGTCCGCCTCGTCCGGGCCTCGCGCGGAGGCGCCGGGACGGGGCGGACGGGTCAGCGGATCTTCGAGGCGTTCTCGGCCTTGTCGTAGTTGTCGGCCATCTCGTCGACGCCGTCCTTGATGTCGCGCAGGCCCTTGCCGGTGTCGCCGAACGACTTGAGCATGTTCGCCGAGGGGGTCTCGTAGTTCTGCCCGAACTGCTGGCCGGTCTTGTCGTTGCCCCAGCACTTGCCTTCGGCCTGGAGCTTGCTGTTCAGGGCGTCGAAGATGGACCTCAGGTGGTCCGCGCCCGTGTCGAAACCGCCGCCCGCCTTGCGCAGCGCCTTGGTGTCGACTTCCAGGTATCCGCCGTCGCTCATTTACCCAGCAATCCGTAGTGCTCGCGAATGGAGTCCATGTCGAACTTCTCGGGCAGCAGCTTGCCCAGGTCCGGGATGCCGCCGGAGGCGGCGGACCCGGCCGGGCCCGCGGGGGTGACGTCCTGCATCGCCTGGCTGATCTTGTCGGCGACCTGCGCGGACGCGTCGCGGGAGGCTTCGAGGACGGCCTCGGACAGTTCGGCGGACGCCAGCTTCCGGTACACGCGGGGGTCGAGCTCGAGCGCGGTCAGCCGACCCTGCCGGTCGACCGTGACCTGGACCATCCCGTCGGCAGCCTCGGCCGTCGCCTCGATGTCCGCGAGTTTCTCCTGGAGCCCCTGGAGCTTGTCCCGCTGTTCGCGGTACTGGCCCAGCAGCTCGTCGATGTGCGCCTGCCATTCAGCGCGCATATCGCTCCCCTCCGCCTCGTCCGCCTGATCGTTCCGATGACGTTACATCGGCACGTGTCGGACTTCGACCTGAAGTGTCCTTCTTAGTTCTTCATGAGCAGGACGTTCTGTAGCTCGAGGCCCAGTTCCGACGCCGTGAGGTTGACCGGGCCGGCGCTGCCGCCGACCGCGCCGCCGCGCGCGTAGTAGGACTGCGCGAACACGACGCTCGGACCCTGCGAGTACGTGCGCGTCCAGCGCTCGGGGTCGCCGCGCAGCACCGGGATGCCGCTGCTCTTGGCCGGGCCGAGCAGCTTCGGCTCGGCGCGCACGTTCAGGGACCGGACGACCGACCGCGCGTCCGCCACCGTCTCGAACCTCGCGAGCGACAGGACGGTGACGATCGTGCGGGACGAGTTGAGGTAGACGCCCGACGCCATCCGCCCGTTGCAGGGGTGTGCGCGCAGTGTCGTCAGCATCCGCGTGTTCGCGCGCAGGACGCACGACTCGTAGCGGGTGCCCTCCTGCGTGAAGGTGTTGCCCTTCGCCGTCCGGATCGTCCGGGTGAGGATGCTCCACGGGTCGGTCGTCCCGCCACCGCCACCGCCACCACCACCGGCGGCCGGGGACGTCGGCCGTCCGGTGAGGCTGGGCGGCGGCACCGAGGGGATGATCGCCACGTGCCGCTTCGGCTTGTCGTCACCGGAGAACAGGAAGAACGCGCCGACCCCGCCGCCGATCAGAACCAGGATGGCGACCCCGATCATGACGGCGATGATCGCGCCGCCCCCGTCGCCGCTGGGCGGGCCGGGCGGTGGCGGGAAGGAGGGCGGCCCCATCGGAGCGCCGGGCGGTCCCGCCGGTCCGGGGACCGGGGGCGGGGGGAACGGCTGAGGCCCGCCCATGGCCGGGTTCGGGGGGAATCCCGGCTGGCCGGAGGGCGGCTGGCCGGGCCACTGTGGGTTCAATGCGTACTCCGGACGGGGAATCGGGGATCACCGGGGCCTGGCGGGGTCGGGCAAGACTAACGGCAGCCCCCAGGCGCGTTCGTCCTGTTTTCGACGGACGTGGGCTGCAATCGGTGCCGTCCGAATTCCGGGAATTCCCGATGTCGGCGGTCCGGTCCTGGTCTGGACGCCTCCCTGGACGTTCGCCGGACCACCGGTCGGACGCCCGGAAGGTCCGAGATCACGTGATCTCCGGGGCCGCGCGCGGTGCGTGGGGGGACGGGAGTCTCGTAGGCTTGCCGATCGAGGGAAGGGAGGCAGGTGACCGACTCCAACTGGCAGCTGGCCGTACTGCGCGACCTCGGCGCGACCCAGCGGGGCTTCGCCGACACCGCACCTGCCGAACCCCGTCCCGCCCCTGTTCAGGCCGTGGAACCGACGGAGATCGCCGGCACCGCGCAGGTGCCCGCCCAGGTCCCGCCCGTCCCGCCCTTCCCGGTGGACGCCCCGGCGTCCGGCACGGGGGGTTTCCCCGGCCTGCCCTCCACGTCCGACGCGCCGCCTCCCGCGACGGCGTCCTCGCCGTCGGTGAGCGGCGAACACTCGACGGGCGGCCGTCCGGTCACCGTCCCGCACGCGGACGCGCCCGTCGCCGGTCCCGCCGCGGATCTCGGCATGTCCACCGGCCCCGCGCCGACTCCCGGTCCCGTCGCCACGCCGCACGCGGACGCGCCGGTCGCAGGGCCCGCCGCCGCCGACCCCGGCACGTCCGCAGGGCCCGCGGAGGCGGCGCCGTCCATGGGCGATGGTGGTTCCCAGGACGTCGTCCCTGGTCAGTGGGGTGCGCCACCGGTCCCCGGCGGCGACCAGAACGAGAACACCTTGGGCGGCTCGCCGTCCCCGGACACCTCCTGGGGCGGGTCCACCCAGGGCAACGTGAAGCCCGACAACGCGTGGGGTCCGCCGGCCGACGGCGGCGCCCAGCCCGACAACTCGTGGGGCGCGCCCGAGAGCGGTGGTCAGCCGGACAACGCGTGGGGTGCGCCCGCCGTGGCCGACGGCGCGCAGACTCCGGCGGCGTCCGTGCCGGACGCGTCGTGGGGTGCCCGGCCGGCGAACGCGAACGCCGGAGGCGGGGAGCCTCCCGTGCCGGACGGGTTCCCCGGCATCGCGGCGCAGCAGAACGCCGAGCCCGCGCCGCCGCTC
>NZ_RFFG01000124.1 GCF_003696215.1 Actinomadura harenae
TCGTCGGGACCGCGCTCGCCCCCGAGGGGGCCGCGCCCGGCGAGGCGCTCGGCGCCGGGGCCGAGCCCGACGCGTCCGCCGCCCCCGAGCCGTCCGGACGGACCGGGGCGTTGCCCTGCGGGCCCGCGGTCACCGACTGCTTCAGGGCGCTGCCCTGGACCCACTTCTTCCACGACTCCTGCCAGAAGCCCCAGCCGTTGTCGGGTTCCAGCTCGCGGGAGGTGCCGACGATACGCACCGGGTCGCCGCGGTAGGAGAGGTTGTAGAACCAGCGCGCGTTCTCCGGGCTGGCGTTCACGCAGCCGTGGCTGACGTTCGAGTTGCCCTGGTCGCCGACCGACCACGGCGCGCTGTGCACGTACTCGCCGCTGTTGGAGATCCGGACGGCCGCGTACACCGTCTCCCGGTAGTAGCCGGGGCAGCCCGGTCCGCACCCCGTGGTCGCGGAGTCCATGATGACCGGGTCGTCCTTCTCCATGGTGAGGTGCAGGCCGTTGGTCGTCGTGTACTTCTCGACCCCGCCGCGTCCCATGCTCACCGGGATCGTCCGGACGAGCCGTCCGTTGCGCCGCACGGACATCATGTGCGTGACGGCGCTCGCCTTGCTGATGTGGGAGTCGCCGATGCGGAAGTCGGCCTTGACGTCCTTGCTCCCCCACAGGCCCTTCCCGGCCCGGACGCCGCTCAGGTGCGCGCGGAACGACACCTTCGTGTGGGCGGGCCAGTACTCCTTCGTCCGGAACACGACGGTCTGGTCGTCGAACCAGTGCCACGCGCCCTCGACCGGCTTCGCGGACTTCACCTCGAGGGACCGCTCGACGGCGGCCCGGTCGGCGATGCCCTGCTGGAACCGCAGGACGATCGGGATCCCGACGCCGACGACCTCCTTGTTGTAGGGGGCGTCGAGCGCCGCGTCCAGGGTCTTCTTCACCTTGGCGGTGTTGAAGTCGCTGGTGACCGTGTGGGTCCTGCCGTCGACGCCGAGACCGGTCGCGGTGACCGTGTAGCTGGTGCCCGGGTCGAGCGTCCAGCGGGCCTTCCAGCGCGTCCGGTCCGCGCTCAGGTCGCCCTCGACCGGCGCGCCCTTGTGGGTGACCGTGACGTTCTCGACGGTGCCGCGGTCCGCGGCGACCTGGATCACCGAGTCCGGGCGCAGGCCGTCGCCGCCGTTCGCGGGCGAGACGTCCAGGTGCACCGCGTTCGCGGTGAGATCCGTTTGGCCGCCCGAGCAGCCCGCCAGTCCCCCGACGGTCAGCGCGGCGCACGCGACCGTCCCTCCGACCAGCTCCAGCGTGGCCCGGCGGCGCCGGGCCGTATGTACAAGCCTGCCGACCCGCACCGCAACCCCCGCAATGTCACTGTCCGTATACGATCTTGTCCATAGAGTGTCGTACCCCGAGACGACGCCCATTATGTAAGGGCCTGTGCCTGCGAAATCGCAGGCACAGGCCCCTTTGAAGATCGCTTTACCGGATCGGTGCTCCGGGTCGCGCGGCCTGGCGACCGGCCGTCCTCCACGTCACCGGCCCGCTCACGCGAACCGGTGACACCGTGGATCAGTGGGCGAAGTGCCCCCGGTAGTACTCGAAGACCAGGCCGACGGTCGACAGCATCAGCCCGGCGGCGCCGAGCAGGACCATCCACCAGCCGAACACCATGCCGAGCGACACGAACGCGGCCGAACCGCCGATGTACAGCGGCCACCACGAGTGCGGGCTGAAGAAGCCCAGTTCGCCGGCGGCGTCCGCGATCTCGCCCTCCGGGTCGTCCTCGTACAGCGGGCCGCCGTTGGCGCCCTCGAGACGACGGATGGTGAAGTGGACGTAGAACCCGATCAGACCCGAGAGGCCGACCGCGAGGGCCAGCGCCGTGGTGCCGGTCCAGTCCTTCGACCAGAGCCAGTAGACGACGTCGGTGGCGAGGAAGAAGACCGCGCACCCGTAGAACATGAACGCCTGAACGCGCATCGGCTACTCCTCCGTTTCCGTGGCGTGCCCGGTGGCCGGCTCTTCCTTGACGAGAGCCGCCCTGTTGGACATGTTGATCGGCTCGCCCTTCGCCCCCACGTGCGGGTGGTGCAGGTCGAACGCCGGACGCTCGGAACGGATCTTCGGGATCGAGTTGAAGTTGTGCCGCGGCGGCGGGCAGGAGGTCGCCCACTCCAGGGACGAGCCGTAGCCCCACGGGTCGTCGACCTCGACCCGCTTGCCCTTCTTCCACGTGATGTAGATGTTGTAGAAGAACGGCAGCATGGACGCGCCGAGGATGAACGAGAAGATCGAGGAGACCTGGTTCAGGCCCGTGAACTCGCTCGCGTAGTCGGCGTACCGGCGGGGCATGCCCTCGGCGCCCAGCCAGTGCTGGACCAGGAACGTGCCGTGGAAGCCGATGAACAACAGCCAGAAGTGGATCTTGCCGAGCCGCTCGTTCAGCATCTTGCCGGTGAACTTCGGCCACCAGAAGTAGAAGCCCGCGAACATCGCGAACACGACCGTGCCGAACACGACGTAGTGGAAGTGCGCCACCACGAAGTAGGAGTCCGACAGCTGGAAGTCCATCGGCGGGGACGCCAGGATGACGCCGGTCAGGCCACCGAAGAGGAAGGTGACCAGGAAGCCGATCGACCAGAGCATCGGCGTCTCGAACGTTAGTTGCCCTCGCCAGATCGTTCCGACCCAGTTGAAGAACTTCACACCTGTCGGGACGGCGATGAGGAACGTCATGAACGAGAAGAACGGCAGCAGCACCTGGCCGGTCACGAACATGTGGTGCGCCCACACGGTGATCGACAGGCCCGCGATGGAGATCGTCGCGAAGACCAGGCCGATGTAACCGAAGACCGGCTTGCGGCTGAACACCGGCAGGATCTCGGTCACGATGCCGAAGAAGGGCAACGCGATGATGTACACCTCTGGGTGTCCGAAGAACCAGAAGAGGTGCTGCCAGAGCAGTGCGCCGCCGTGCGAGGCGTCGTACACGTGCGCGCCGAACTTGCGGTCGGCCTCGAGCGCCAGCAGCGCGGCGGCCAGGACCGGGAACGCCAGCAGGACCAGGATCGAGGTCAGCAGGATGTTCCACACGAAGATCGGCATCCGGAACATGGTCATGCCGGGGGCACGCATGCACAGGATCGTGGTGATGAAGTTGACCGCGCCCATGATCGTGCCGAAGCCCGACATGGCGAGGCCCATCACCCACATGTCGCCACCGATGCCCGGCGAGCGGACGGCGTCCGACAGCGGGGAGTAGGCGAACCAGCCGAAGCTGGCGGCGCCGCCCGGGGTCAGGAAGCCCGCGATGGCGATCAGCGAACCGAACAGGAACAGCCAGTAGGCCAGCATGTTCATGCGCGGGAACGCGACGTCCGGAGCGCCGATCTGCAGCGGCATGATCACGTTCGCGAAGCCCGCGAAGAGCGGGGTCGCGAACATCAGCAGCATGATCGTGCCGTGCATGGTGAACAGCTGGTTGAACTGCTCGTTGCTCACCAGCTGCAGGCCCGGCTTGTACAGTTCCGCGCGCATGACCAGCGCGAGGACGCCGCCGAACAGGAACATGATGAACGAGGTGATCAGGTACAGGTACCCGATCTTCTTGTGGTCGGTCGTCGACATCCAGTCGGCGACCAGGCGGCCCTTACGGGTCCTGGACGCGGCGACCGGCGCGGTCGGCGCGTGGCTGATCGCGGTCACTTGACACCCCCCGTCGCCTTGGCCTTCTGCTGTGCCAGCCACGAGGTGTACTGGTCGGGCGAGACCACCTGGAGCTGGAACAGCATCCGGCTGTGGTCGACGCCGCAGAGCTCGGCGCAGCGGCCTTCGTAGATGCCCTGCTTGCGGGCGGTGAACTCGAACTCGTTGGTGTAGCCCGGCATGACGTCCTTCTTGTAGAGGAGCGCCGGGACCCAGAACGAGTGGATGACGTCGTTGGCGTGCAGCCGCACGCGGATCGTCCGGTCCGAGGGGACGACCATGACGGGCTTGGCGCCCGCCGGGGCGTTCGGCGCGACCGGAGTGCCGACCACGGAGGCGACGGTCGTCTCCTGACCGCCGTTCTTCTCCTTGTAGTCGAACTGCCAGCTCCACTGGAAGCCCGTCACGTCAACGGTGACCGCCGGGTTCTTGGTGGTCTTCTCGACGTAGGACTCGTCGCGCGCGGTGAAGTAGAACAGCACACCGATGATCACGAACGGGACCGCCGTGTAGAGGATCTCGATCGGCATGTTGTAGCGGACCTGCGGCGGCAGGTCGTTGGAGCGCTTGCGGTGGAACAGCACCGCCCAGATGATCAGGCCCCAGACGACGGCGCCCACCGAGAACGCAGCGATCCAGGAGCCCTGCCAGAGCTTCAGCATGCGCTCGGCCTGGTCGCTGATCGGCTCGGGCATGCCCAGGCGGGACGCCTGACCGCTGCACGCGGTTGCGGACAACGCCAGCAGACCTAGCGCGCCGGCGCTTTTGATTGCGCGGCGACTGCGCACAGGCGTACGCCGCTCCCCAGAGCGGGTCGGACTCACGGAATGCCTTCCCCACGGATGAGAGCCCAGGGAACTCCCGGGCGGTGAGATCAGTTGTTACACGTTTGGGGGACACACTAGCGCGAGGGTGCGGGAGTCCCCTCCCGGGGTGCCCGGTTAGGGTTCTGGCGTGGCTCGAGCATGTGCTGACCGCCCCCGCGTCCGCTCCGGACCGGGCAGGACGGTGTGCGTCGGCGCCCGCGGGGCGCGTCCCCCGCTGAGCGCCTTTCCCTATGTCCCGGTCTGTGGCGGGTGTTCCCCGTGAGCGCCGGATACTTCGACGCGGCCTCGGCCGAGCCGCTCCATCCCGCGGGACGGTCGGCGCTGCTGGGCGCCCTCGACACGGCCTGGGCCGATCCGGCGCGGCTCTACGGCGCGGCGCGCTCGGCCCGGCTGGAGCTCGACCGCGCGCGGGCGCGGGTGGCGGCGGTGCTCGGCGTCCGGGCCGACGAGGTGGCGTTCACGACGTCCGGTACCCAGGCCGTCCACCTGGGAATCCTCGGCTCCCTGCGGTCGCGTCGGCGTGTCGGACGGCACCTGGTGGTGGGCGCGGTGGAGCACTCCTCCGTCCTGCACGCCGCCGAGGCCCACGAGCGCGACGGCGGCGAGGTCACGGTCGTCGGCGTGGACGAGACCGGCCGGGTCGACCCGGCCGCGTTCGCGGCGGCGCTGCGCCCGGACACGGCGCTCGCCTGCCTCCAGTCCGCGAACCACGAGGTCGGGACGGTGCAGCCGGTCGCCGAGGCGGCCGAGGCCTGCCGGGCCGCCGGGGTCCCGCTGCTGGTGGACGCGGCCCAGTCGATCGGCCGGACGCCCCTCCCGGACGGCTGGTCGCTGCTGACGGCGTCCGCGCACAAGTGGGGCGGGCCGCCCGGCGTGGGGGTCCTGGTCGTCCGGAAGGGCACGCGCTGGCGCTCCCCGATGCCGGACGACGAGCGCGAGGGACGGCGCGTCCCCGGCTTCGAGAACGTCCCGGCGATCATCGGCGCCGCCGCCGCCCTCGAGGCGTTCGCCGCCGACATGGCCGAGGAGGCCCCCCGGCTGTCCGGCCTCGTCGACGTGATCAGGGAGCGGGTGCCGGAGACGGTGCCCGACGTCCAGGTCGTCGGCGACCCGGTGCGGCGGCTGCCGCATCTGGTCACGTTCTCGTGCCTCTACGTGGAGGGCGAGGCGCTCCTGACCGAACTGGACCGGCTCGGTTTCGCCGTCTCGTCCGGCAGCTCCTGCACGGCCGATACGCTGCGTCCGAGTCATGTTCTGGAGGCGATGGGCGTGATTACCCACGGGAACGTCCGGGTATCGCTGCCGCGGGGCGCGGAGCCGTCCGCCGTGGAGCGGTTCCTCGCCGTCCTGCCGGACGCCGTGGCCCGCCTGCGCGCGGCCGCCGGGGTGACCGGCGCATGACCCCCATGTTCACCGCGAGGACGGGAAGGCGGACGCGCCCATGAGGTTCCGAGGTCGTTCGCGCAAGGACGAGGCGCCGCCGCGGGACACCGTCCCGCCGCCGCCCGTCGCGCCGCCCGGGGCCACTCCCCCGGTCCTGGTGATCGACGCCCTGGGCCGCAAGTGCCCGATCCCGATCATCATGCTGGCCGAGCGGATCCGCGAGATCCCGGTCGGGCAGATCATCTCCGTCCTGGCGGACGACCCGGCCGCGCACACCGACATCCCGGCGTGGTGCCGCATGAAGTCCCAGGAGTTCGTCTGGGAGGAGACCCTCCCCCAGAGCGGCTGGGGCTTCCACATCCGCCGCTCGTACTGAGCGGAAACGGTGCGCCGCGCCCCTCGGGGACGCGGCGCACCGTCGTGCCCGGGCTCGCTCAGGCGAGGTGGACGGCGACCTCGGCGGCGGCGTCCTCGCCGTAGGCGCCGGCGAAGCGGGCCATGAAGCGCTCCTTCACGACCGAGTACTCCTGGCCGCCGGGGACCTCGAGGGCGTGGGCCGCGACGAGGTTGCCGACCTGGGCGGCGCGCTCCAGCGGGAGGCCCCAGGCGGTGGCCGTGAGGAAGCCGGCGCGGAACGCGTCGCCGCCGCCGGTCGGGTCGACGACCTTGTCGACGACGACGCCGGGGACGTGCAGCCCTTCCTCGCCCTTGCGGTCGATCACGGTGCCCTTGGCGCCGAGGGTGGTGATGCGGACGCCGACCCGGTCGAGGATCTCGGCGTCGGACCAGCCGGTCTTCTCCTCGCAGAGGGCCTTCTCGTACTCGTTGGTGAACAGGTACGCGGCGCCGTCGAGGAGGCGGCGGACGTCAATGCCGTCCATCCGGGCGAGCTGCTGGGACGGGTCGGCGGCGAACGCGATGCCGCGGGTGCGGCACTCGTCGCTGTGCCGGAGCATGGCCTCCGGGTCGTTCGGGCTGACCAGGACGAGGTCCAGCCCGCCGACGCGCTCGGCGACCGGCTGCAGCTCGATCTCGCGGGCCTCGCTCATCGCGCCCGTGTAGAAGCTGGCGATCTGGTTCTGGTCCTGGTCGGTGGTGCACAGGAAGCGCGCGGTGTGGTGCAGCTCGGAGATGTGCACCGATCCGCAGTCGACGCCGTGCCGCTCCAGCCACGAGCGGTAGTCGGCGAAGTCGTCGCCCACCGAGCCGACCAGGAACGACGTGAGGCCGAGGCTGCCCATGCCGAAGCAGATGTTGGCCGCGACGCCGCCGCGGCGGATCTCCAGCTCGTCCACCAGGAACGAGAGCGACACCCGGTCGAGCTGGTCGGGCATCAGCTGGTCGGTGAAGCGACCCGGGAAGGTCATCAGATGGTCGGTCGCGATGGAGCCAGTTACGGCGATGCGCACGGCGTCGCTCTCCTCGTGGTGTGGCGTCCGGCTTGTCACCGGCTGTAGGAAACCCCAAGAGGCTACTTCCCGCGACGGCGAGGCGCGCAACCGAAGCGCCACGTCCGCACCGGGCCACCCGGACGGGCCGTACCGGCGCGCCGGACGGCCTCACGGACCGCTCGGGCGGACACCCGGAACGCCCCCGGCCGGTCCGCACGGACATCCGGGATGCCCCGGGGATGGCCCGCGCGGGCACGCGAAAAGGCCGGCGCGGCGGTCGCCGCACCGGCCTTCCGGAGCCCGTCCTAGTTGAACGAGTCGCCGCAGGCGCAGGAGCCCGAGGCGTTGGGATTGTCGATCGTGAAGCCCTGCTTCTCGATGGAGTCGACGAAGTCGATGGTGGCGCCGGTCAGGTACGGGGCGCTCATCCGGTCCACCCGGACGTTGAGGCCGTCGAAGTCCTGGACCATGTCGCCGTCCATCTCGCGCTCGTCGAAGAACAGCTGGTAGATCAGGCCCGAGCAGCCGCCCGGCTGGACGGCGACGCGCAGGGCGAGGTCGTCACGCCCTTCCTGCTCCAGCAGGCCCTTCGCCTTCTCGGCGGCGGCGTCGGTCAGCACGACGCCCTGCTGCGTGGTCTCCTGCGTGGTCTCGCCCGAAACCGTCATGTGATGTGCTCCCGGGTCTCACAGCGCCGCCGAGGCGACGGTTCTTCGCCAGTTCGTGGAGGACGGCCGGCGGAATCGCTTAGGGGCGCTTCCGCAGTCTCCTGTTGGAAGAACAACGTACCTCGGCCCATGGCCATTCCATCTCCCACCAGTCTTTCACGGCGAGACCTCGCTCACACCCCGGCCGCCCCGGGTCCGCAATGTGCGATTATTAGTCGTCAAAGCGACGATAAGGCTCCGTCGCAGGAGGGAGCATCCCGTGACCACCCCCGTACGCGATCTTCCGTTGCTGCTGCTCGGCACGGGTTCCGACCCCGCCAGCGAGCGCGGCGTGGACTGTCCCGGCGAGCTGCCGCCCGCGTCCGATCCGGAGCTGGTGGAGCGCGCCCGCGCCGCCAAGGCCGCGCTCGGCGGCGAGGTGTTCGTGCTGGGCCACCACTACCAGCGGGACGAGGTGATCGAGTTCGCGGACGTCACCGGGGACTCGTTCAAGCTCGCCCAGCAGGCCGCGGCCCGCCCGGACGCCCCGTACATCGTGTTCTGCGGCGTCCACTTCATGGCCGAGTCCGCCGACATCCTCACCGCCGCGCACCAGCAGGTCGTCCTGCCGGACCTGGCGGCGGGCTGCTCCATGGCCGACATGGCCACGTTCGACCAGGTCGAGGAGTGCTGGGAGGTCCTGGAGGACGCCGGGATCGCCGACGACGTCGTCCCGGTGACCTACATGAACTCCTCCGCCGACATCAAGGCGTTCGTCGGACGCCACGGCGGCGTGGTCTGCACCTCGTCCAACGCCAAGCGCGCGCTGGACTGGGCCTACAGCAAGGGCTCGAAGGTCCTGTTCCTGCCCGACCAGCACCTCGGGCGCAACACGGCCGTGCTGGAGATGGGCCTCTCACTGGACGACTGCGTGGTCTACAGCCCGCACCGTCCCGAGGGCGGCCTGTCCGGGCAGCAGCTGCGCGACGCCAGGATGATCCTCTGGCGCGGGCACTGCTCGGTGCACGGCCGGTTCAGCCTCGACTCGGTGGAGGACGTCCGGCGGCGGGTGCCCGGCGTGAACGTCCTCGTCCACCCGGAGTGCAAGCACGAGGTCGTCACCAACGCCGACCAGATCGGCTCGACCGAGTACATCATCCGGACGATCGAGAACGCCCCGTCCGGGTCGTCCTGGGCCGTCGGCACGGAGCTGAACCTCGTCCGGCGGCTGGCGAACGCCCACCCGGACAAGAACGTGATGTTCCTCGACAAGGCGGTCTGCTTCTGCTCGACCATGAACCGCATCGACCTGCCGCACCTGGTCTGGTCGCTGGAGTCCCTGGCGCGCGGCGAGGTCGTCAACCGGATCGAGGTGGACCCGGACACCGCCCACTACGCCCGCGTCGCCCTCGACCAGATGCTCGCGCTCCCCTAAGGCCGAATCATCGGCGCCCCTAAGGCCGACGTGTCGGCGACGGCCACCGGCATCGAGCCGGTGGCCGTCCGCGTTCCTGGATGATCACCGCGTCTCCGGATGATCAGCGGGTCGCCGGACGGGTCAGATCGCGGAGTTCTCCGCCCAGAACGCGACGAGATCGCGGTCACCCGCGACCGAGATGCCGGGATCGCCCGTCTTGCGGCGTCCCCAGAGGAAGAGGAACAGCGCGGACGCGTCCGCCCGGACGGACGCGTCGGCGTGCACGTCGTCGGCCGCGCTGGAACGCCGCCACTCGAAACGGTCCTTCTCCAGCCCGACCGTCCAGCGGTCGCCGGTGTCGTCCGCGGTGAACGCGAGCGTCGAGCCGTCACCGCGCAGGTTCTCGACCTTCGGGGCGAACGTCGCCGCGTACGGCAGGTTCCCCAGCAGCTCGTCCATGCCGTCGACGGCGGCCTCGCCGGACACCGTGCAGCCGCGTCCGAGGGCGAAGTGCAGGTCGGCGCGGTGGACAACGGCCTCGTGGACCATCCGCCGCGACCAGAACCGGGCGTGCTGATCACCGCCCCACGCCCACATCTCCATGCCCGGGTCGGCGGCGCGCAGCGTCGCGACCAGCGCCGCGCCGCCCTCGGCGAACCACGGGCGCAACTCGGCGTCGGTCTCGGGGATCGGGCCCGCGAGCCGCCGGGGGCTGATCGGACGCGTCGCACGCGTGCGCACCAGCCCCTCCGCCCAGCGCTGCGTCACACCGAGGTGGCCGGCAAGATCACGGACCGCCCAGCCGGGACAGGACGGCACCGGCGCGGCCGGATCCGCGTCCTCCAGCGCCGCCGTGAACGCGGCGACCTCGCGCTCGACCGCGTCGCAGTACCGCTCGTGCGTCCACATGGCGTCCTCCGGAAACGGATCGGGTCGGATCGGTTCAGACGGATCACGCGGGGAGGATCAGGGCGAGCGGGAGGAGGCCGACGAGGGCGGGTCAGAGGCCGGGGGCTCCCCAGACCGCGAACCAGCGGCCGAGGTCGTCCTCGAACTTCAGGTCGGCGCCGACCGCGCCGCGCGCCTGGATCTCCAGGGCGTTGTCGCGGCGGTCGCCGGGCAGCGGCGCGAACGGGTAGAACGTGCCGCGCTTGTACAGGTACACGAGCGCGAGACGCTGCCCCTCCGGACCCTTGAAACCGACCAGGGAGCACAGCAGGTGCGGGCCGAAGCCGCCCGCCTCCAGCGTGGAGTTGATCGCGTGCAGGTCGGTGACCAGGCCGGGCAGGTCGTCCGGGCTGTGCCGGCAGAGCAGCCAGGTGTAGCCGTAGGAGTCCTGGCCGGCCTCGACCTCCGGGGTGTCACCGGAGTTCAGCAGCTCGACCGCGTCCTTCTGGAGCTGGGCGAACGCGCCGCCCTCGGCGGCCCGGAAGCACACCGACCCCAGCCCGGTGGGGGTGAACCCGGCCGCCGCCTCCAGGGTGACGGCGGCGGTGGTGAGGCCGAACAACGCGTCGAGATCGGGTTTGACCGGCTTGGACCGGCCGAGCAAGGCGTCGAGGAACCCCATCACACTCCCCTGCTGAGCTCGCCGGAGATCTTGTTGAGCTGCTCGAGCCGCTTCTCCAGCGTCGGGTGCGTGGAGAACAGCTGCGAGACGCTGAAGCCCTTGCCGAACGCCGGGGTGAAGAAGAAGGCGTTGAACGGCTGGGCCGCGCGCAGGTCGTTGGTCGGGATCCGGGCGATCTCGCCGGTGACCTTGGTGAGCGCGCTGGCCAGCGCGGACGGGCGGCCGGTCAGCAGCGCGGCGGCGCGGTCGGCCGACAGCTCCCGGTACCGCGACAGGGCGCGGGTGAGCAGGAAGCTGATCGCGTAGGCGACGGCGCTGACCGCGACGACGGCCATGACCATCAGCGCGGCGTTGTTGTCGTTGCTGCGGCGGTTGAAGCCGCCCCACAGGCCGAACTCGAGCCCGATCCGGGTGAGCAGGCCGGCGCAGATTCCGAGGAACGAGGCGATCGTCATGACCGCCACGTCCCGGTGCGCGACGTGGGCCATCTCGTGCGCGAGGACGCCCTCGAGCTCCACCGGGTCGAGCCGGCGCAGCAGCCCGGTGGTGACGCACACGACCGCGTTCTTCTGGTTGCGTCCGGTCGCGAACGCGTTCGGCACGTCGGTGTCGGCGATCGCCACCCGCGGCTTGGGCGAGTCGGACATGGCGCAGATGCGGTCGATCACGCCGTGCAGCTCGGGGGCCTCCTCGGGGGAGACCTCACGGGCGTGCATCGCGAACGTGGTGATCTTGTCGGAGAAGAAGTACTGGACGAACAGGAAGACCAGCGCGATCACCAGTCCGATGACGCCCAGCTTCGGAGAAATCACGAAGAACGCCGTCACGAACGCGACGTAGACCAGCCCCAGCAGGAACATCGTCACGAGCATGCGCGACGTCAACCCCCGGTCGGAGGCGTAACGCGTGCGGGCCATCTCTCCTCTTCTCCGTCCCCAACAGTTGTTCTCACCGGTACAACGTCCGGGCCCCGACGTTTGTGCCGGGGACCGGGACGCCGCACTAGTCGGGGATGAGCCCCTCGTCGCCGAGCATGGCGCTCACCTCGTTGATGCTGGCGTCCGCCGGCGGAAGGATCAGCTCGGACGGCTCAAGACTGTCGGCGGGCAGCGCCTTGCCGACCTTGCGGACGTTCTCCAGCAGCCCGTGCAGGGCCTTGCGGAACTCGTCCTCGTCCCCCGACTCGATCGCCGTCTCCAGCGCGTCGTCGAGGTTGTTCAGAACAGCGAGGTCCTCGGCGGAGACGTCGAGCTGCCCCTCGCCCATGATGCGGACGATCACTGGTGGCCTCCCGGCTGCTGCGGCCACTGGCCCTGCGGCTGGCTCTGCGGAGCGGCCTGAGGGGCGGCCTGCGGGTTCTGCTGCTGCCCGGGGGCGCCCTGGCCCTGGTTCAGCTGCTTCGGCGCGGGGGCCTGACCGAGCTCGCGCTTCAGCGCCTCCAGCTCGGCGTCGACGCCCGGCCCGGAGCCCATGCGGTCGAGCTCGGCCTGGATGTCGTCCTTCGGACCGGAGAAGTCCTCGAGCGCGCCGGACGCCAGGAGCTCGTCGATCGCCCCGGCGCGGGCCTTCATGTTCTCGGTCTTCTCCTCGGCGCGCTGGATCGCGAGGCCGACGTCGCCCATCTCCTCGGAGATGCCGGAGAACGCCTCGTTGATCTTCGTCTGCGCCTCGGCCGCCGTGTAGGTGGCCTTGATCGTCTCCTTGCGGGTGCGGAAGGAGTCGACCTTGGCCTGCAGCCGCTGCGAGGCCAGGGTGAGCTTCTCCTCCTCGCCCTGCAGCTGCTGGTACTGCGCCCGCAGGTCGTTCAACTGGGAGTCCAGGCCGGAGCGCCGCGTCAGCGCCTCGCGGGCCAGGTCCTCACGCCCCATCTGCAGGGCCTGGCGGCCCTGGTCGGTCAGCTTGCTCTGCTGCTGCTCCAGCTGGTTGATCTGGAGCTCAAGGCGCTTGCGCGAGGTCGCGACGTCGGCCACGCCCCGCCGGACCTTCTGCAGCATCTCCAGCTGACGCTGGTAGGAGTAGTCCAGGGTCTCCCGAGGATCCTCCATCTTGTCCAGGGCTTTGTTCGCCTTGGACTTGAAGATCATCGACATTCGCTTCATCACGCTCATCGCGCGGCGCCGGTCCCTTCGTGCTGGCTGGCCCAGTCAATACTGGGCTCAATGACCACTGCTGGGGTTCTTATCACCCTACGCGTTAACGCGCGAGGCAGCCACGATGTTCGCAGCCGGTAGGCTGAGTTCCGTGTTCCGACGTCGTACGCAGGATGCCCCCGAGGCTCCTCCCGAAGTAGTGGCCAAGCCGGGGGGCAAGGGCCGTCCCACGCCCAAGCGCAAGGAGGCCGAGAAGAAGCGGCGCCAGCCGATCACCGCGCCCGCCAACCGCAAGGAGGCGTACAAGCGCCTTCGTGACAAGCAGGCGACCGACCGCGCCAAGGCGCGCGAGGGCATGGCCAAGGGCGAGGAGCGGTACCTCCTCAAGCGGGACAAGGGCTCTGTCCGCCGGATGGCCCGCAACTACGTCGACTCGCGCCGCACCTTCGGCTCGTACCTGATGTACCTGCTGCTGGCGCTGGTCGTGCTGAACTTCCTGCCGATCCCGGCCGTCCGGCTCACGATGCTGTTCGCGCCGCCGGTGCTGCTGCTGGTGGTCTTCGTCGAGGGCCTCCTCCTCTCGCGCGGAGTGACCAAGCTCGCCGAAGAGCAGTTCCCCGGTGAGGACCGCAAGGGCCTCGGCCTCTACGCGGCCATGCGCGCCATGCAGATCCGCCGGCTGCGCGTCCCCGCGCCGCAGGTCCAGATCGGCGACACCAGCTGGAAGACCAAGGACTGACCCAGGTCCTGAGCGAGGCCTGGGCGGGGCTCGCTCAGGGCGGGCGGCCGCCGCACGGGGACGGGCGCGTCGTAGGGTTCCAGATCATGGAGTTCCGACGCCTCGGCCGCAGCGGCCTCAAGATCAGCGAAATCGCCTACGGCAACTGGCTCACCCACGGTTCCCAGGTCGAGGAGGACGCCGCGCGCGCCTGCGTGGCGGCCGCCCTCGACGAGGGCGTCACCACCTTCGACACCGCCGACGTGTACGCCGGGACGCGGGCCGAGGAGGTCCTCGGCCGCGCCCTCAAGGGGCAGCGCCGCGAGGGCCTGGAGATCTTCACCAAGGTCTACTGGCCGACCGGCCCCGGCCAGAACGACCGCGGGCTGTCGCGCAAGCACATCCTCGAGTCGGCCAACGCCTCCCTGAAGCGCCTCCAGACCGACTACGTGGACCTCTACCAGGCCCACCGCTTCGACTACGAGACCCCGCTCGAGGAGACCCTCCGGGCCTTCGACGACCTCGTCCGGCAGGGAAAGGTCCTCTACGTCGGCGTGTCGGAGTGGCGCGCCGAGGAGATCGAGCGCGCCCTCAAGATCGCGGACGAGATGGGCTTCGACCGGATCGTGTCCAGCCAGCCGCAGTACAACATGCTGTGGCGGGTCATCGAGTCCGAGGTCGTCCCGCTGTGCGAGCGCGAGGGCATCGGCCAGATCGTCTGGTCCCCGATCGCCCAGGGCGCCCTCACCGGCAAGTACCTCCCCGGCCAGGCCGCCCCGGCCGGCTCCCGCGCCACCGACGACAAGGGCGGCGCGCGCATGATCTCCGAGTTCGTCAAGGACGACGTCCTGCGCCGCGTCCAGGAACTGAGGCCCGTCGCGGACGAGCTCGGCCTCACCATGGCCCAGCTCGCCATCGCCTGGACCCTCCAGAACCCCAACGTGTCGTCCGCGATCGTCGGCGCGTCCCGGCCCGAGCAGGTCCGGGACAACGTGAAGGCCGCCGGCGTCAAGCTGGACGCCGACGTCCTCAAGCGCATCGACGCCGTCCTCGACCCCATCGTCGAACGCGACCCGACGAAGACCGTCAGCCCCGCCTCTCGGCCGTAACACTGTGGGGGGACGACCCCCCACACCCCCGGGACCCGCAGGGATGCCCTCCTCGCTTCGCTGCGGGGGCGTCCCTGCGGGCTGCTTTGCGCGCCGCCTCCGCTGGCGCTCCGGCGGCGCGCAAAGCATGAGAGCCCCCACGTCCCTGCTGGGGCGGTACTGCGGGGCTCTCCCTGTGCGAGTTGATGCTCCTCAGGTGGGGTCGAGCAGGCTCATGGTGTAGACGGTGTCCTCTTCGTCCAGGAGGACGACCTTCTCGACGCCGTCCTCGCGGAGTTCGCGCCAGTGCTCGCCCAGCCAGGTCTCGGCGGCGGCCTGGGTGCCGAAGGACTCCTCCGCGCCGGTCCGCTCCCCGCCGGCCTTCTCCAGCTGCCAGTTCCACGCCATCGCCACTGCCCCTTCGCCGCTCGGACCCGCCCGGTAGCGGTGAGCGTAACCGGTCGGGCGGCGGGCGCGGCGGTGGACGCCGGTCAATAGGGTCGTGGGCAGGATGAAGATCGAACTGCCTGGAACCGCGGGGCCGGAGGGCTGGCCCGCACCCGGTTGCCGCTGCGCGTCGTGCGCGCGGGCGCGCGCCGCCGGGATCGCCCTTGAGCCCACGCGTGTGTTGATCGACGGTGTGCCCCTGGAGGAGTGTCCGCGTCAGGACGTGCCCGGGGGCTGGGATGTGCGTGCGCCCGGTGGGGAGCGGGTGCTGGTCTCCGGTGGGGTTGGGCAGCGGCCTGAGGCCGTCGCCGGGGTCGTGTACTCGGCTGCGCTGCTTGACCTCGTGGGGTGTCCGGAGCACCTGGGGTGGCTTCGGCGGGTGGGGGCGGTGTCGGACGCCACGGACGTTCGGGCCGTCCATGTCGATCACCGGGTCGGGTCGCCCGGTGAGCTCGAGCGGCGGATGGGGTTCTGGACGGGGTCGCTCGCCGGGCCCCATCGGACGTTGCTGCTCGGCGGGTCGCGGTCGGGGAAGTCGGCCGAGGCCGAGCTGCGGCTGATGGCTGAGCCTCGTGTGACGTATGTGGCCACTGGGGCCGGTGATGCGTCCGACGCCGAGTGGACGGCGCGGATCGAGGCGCATCGGGAGCGGCGTCCGGGCTGGTGGGAGACCGTGGAGACGGCCGGGCTCGCGGACGCGCTGGCGTCCGCGACGGGGGCGGTGCTGGTGGACGGCATCGGGTCCTGGGTGGCCGCGGTCATGGAGGAGACGGACGCCTGGGACGACCCGTCCCGCGTCCAGGGGCGGGTCGAGGAGCTGGTCGAGGCGTGGCGCGGGACGGCGGCGCGGGTGGTCGCGGTCAGTGACGAGGTGGGGATGTCGCTGGTGCCGACGACGCCCGTCGGACGCGCGTTCCGGGACGTCCTCGGCAGTGTGAACCAGCGGCTGGCGGCCGAGTCCGAGGACGTCGCGCTGGTCGTCGCGGGCCGTGTCCTGGAGCTTCCGTGAGCGCGCGGGACTGGGACGCGGGGGCGCGGCTGGCCGTGACGCTGCTCAGCGTCGTCCCGCTGCGCGCCGAGCGGGTGGACCGGGACGCCGCGCGGCGGGCGATGGTCCTCGCGCCCGCGGTGGGGGTGGTCGTCGGCGGTGGCATGGCGGTCACGCTGGCCGTCGCGGGCGGGCTGGGGTTCAGCGGCCTGCTGGGCGCGGCGCTGGCGGTGGCGGTGAGCGCGGCGCTGACCCGCGCCCTGCACCTGGACGGCCTGGCCGACCTCGCGGACGGGCTCGGCAGCCGCAGGCCCGCCGGGGACGCGCTGGAGATCATGAAGAGGTCGGACATCGGGCCGTTCGGTGTGGCCACGCTGCTCCTGACCCTGCTGATCCAGGTCGCGGCGCTGTCGTCGGCGCCGGTGCCGTGGGCGTCCGCGCTGGTCGCGGGGGTCGCCGGGCGGCTCGTGCTGCCCTGGGCGTGTCGCGCCGGGGTGCCGTCGGCGCGTCCGGGCGGGCTGGGCGCGCTGGTCGCCGGGTCCGTCCCGGTCAAGGCCGTCGCGGCCGTCTCGGTCGTGGTCGTGATCGCCGCCGCGGGGCTGGGATTCGCGGCGGACGGGACGGGCGGCGCGGTCAGGGCCGGGGCCGCCGTCGTGGTCGCGCTGGCGGTGGCGCTGGCGACGCTGGCGCACGCCGTCCGGCGGCTCGGCGGGGTCACCGGGGACGTGCTCGGCGCGCTCGTGGAGGTCGCGACGACCGCCGCCCTGGTGACGCAGGCCGTCCGATGAGGGCAATGCTTGATCCAAAAGGGCGAAACCGGTCACCTGGAGGACTAACATCGGAGGACGTGACGACCATCAGTCTTGACAGCGCAGTCCTGACAGCTCTCGACGCCGACGCGATCGTCGTCGGTGTCCATCCGGCCGGGGACTCCGTCCGTCCGGCCGGCGCCGACGATCTCGACGCCGCCCTCTCCGGGCGGCTCGCCGATTCCCTGACGGCGCTGGGCGCCACCGGCAAGGCCGGTGAGGTCGTCAAGCTGCCGACGCTCGGCGCCCTGCCCGCCGCCCTCGTCGTGGCCGTCGGCCTCGGCGAGGAGGACGCCCTCGACGCCGAGGGCCTGCGCCGCGCCGCCGGCTCCGCGCTCCGCGCGCTGGCCGGCAAGTCCCGGGTCGCGGTCGCGCTGCCCGCGACGTCCGCCGAGCACGTGGAGGCCGTGGCGCTGGGCGCGCTGCTCGGCAACTACGGCTTCTCCTCCTACCGCACCTCCGAGCGTCCCGGCCCGGTCGCCGAGATCGTGATCGTCGGTTCCGGCGACGAGGCGCCGGTGCGCCGCGCCGAGACCTTCGCGTCCGCGATCTCCCTGGTCCGCGACCTGGTCAACACCCCGCCGTCCGACCTGTCCCCCGAGGACTTCGCGGGCGTCGCCGCCAAGGTGGCGGGCGAGGGCGGCCTGGCCATCGAGGTGCTGGACGAGAAGGCCCTGGTGGACGGCGGCTACGGCGGCATCGTGGGCGTCGGGCAGGGTTCGGCGAACCCGCCGCGCCTGGTCCGCCTCGCCTACACCCACCCGGAGGCGTCCAAGACCCTCGCGCTGGTCGGCAAGGGCATCACCTTCGACTCGGGCGGCCTCTCGCTGAAGCCGGCCGAGGGCATGGACTGGATGAAGTCCGACATGGGCGGCGCCGCCGCCGTGCTGGGCGCGCTCGCCGCGATCGCCGAGCTCAAGCCCGCCGTGAACGTCGTCGGCTACCTCGCGCTCGCCGAGAACATGCCGTCCGGCACCGCGCAGCGCCCGTCCGACGTGCTGACCGTCTACGGCGGCAAGACCGTCGAGGTGCTCAACACCGACGCCGAGGGCCGCCTGGTCATGGCCGACCCGATCGTCCGGTCCGGCGAGGACGAGCCCGACCTGCTCATCGACGTCGCCACCCTGACCGGCGCCCAGCTGGTCGCGCTCGGCACCCGGACCACGGGAGTCATGGCCAACGACGACGACGTCCGTGAGAAGGTGGTGGCCGCGGCCGTCCGCGTCGGCGAGCCCTCCTGGGGCATGCCGCTGCCGGAGGAGCTCCGCAAGGGCCTCGACTCCGCGGTCGCCGACATCGCCAACATCAGCGGCGAGCGCTGGGGCGGCATGCTGGTCGCGGGCGTGTTCCTGAAGGAGTTCGTGCCGGACGGCGTCCGCTGGGCGCACCTCGACATCGCCGGCCCGTCCTACAACAAGGGCGAGCCCTACGGCTACACGCCGAAGGCGGGCACCGGCTCGGCCGTGCGCACGCTGGTCGCGGTCGCCGAGGACATGGCCGCCGGCGAGCTCTGACGTTTTTCACCGCCGGGCGGACCCCGACCGGGTCCGCCCGGCGCACAAGGGAATAGATTTTCCCTGGCGGCGGGGCGTCACCCCGTGCCGCCGCCGGGTGCGCGAGGCACACCAGCCGTAGGCGCGTAAGGCGGACAAGGGAGCGACATTGGCTGACAGCGGCCCCTTCGACATCGTGGTCCTGGGAGGCGGGAGCGGCGGCTACGCGTGCGCGCTGCGCGCGTCCGAGCTCGGCATGCGCGTGGCGCTCGTCGAGCGCGACAGGCTCGGCGGCACCTGCCTGAACCGAGGCTGCATCCCCACCAAGGCCCTGCTGCACGCGGCGGAGATCGCCGACCAGACGCGCGAGGCCGCGACGTTCGGCGTGAAGGCCGACTTCGTGGGCATCGACATCGACGGCGTCCACGCCTACAAGGACAAGGTCGTCTCCGGGACGGTCAAGGGCCTCACCGGGCTCATCAAGGCGCGCGGGATCGAGGTCGTCGAGGGCGAGGGGCGGCTCGCGTCCCCGACGTCCGTCGAGGTCCGCGCCGCCGACGGCTCCACCCGGACGCTGGAGGGACGGCACGTCCTGCTGGCCACCGGGTCCGCCCCGCGCACGCTGCCCGGCCTGGAGGTGGACGGCGAGAAGGTCATCTTCAGCGACCAGGCCCTGACGCTCGGCCGCGTCCCGTCGTCCGTGGTGATCCTCGGCGGCGGTGTGATCGGCGTCGAGTTCGCGAGCGTCTGGCGCTCGTTCGGGGCCGAGGTCACCATCGTGGAGGCGCTCCCCCACCTGCTGCCGCTGGAGGAGGAGAGCAGCTCCAAGCGACTGGAGCGCGCCTTCCGCAAGCGCGGCATCAAGTACGAGCTGGGCGTCCGGTTCCAGGGCGTCGAGCCCACCGACGAGGGCGTCTCGGTCACGCTGGAGAACGGCACGACCGTGGACGCCGAGCTGCTGCTCGTCGCGGTCGGCCGCGGCCCGGTCTCGTCCGGGCTCGGGTTCGAGGAGGCCGGGATCGCGCTGGAGCGCGGCTTCGTCAAGGTGGACGAGCTGTGCCGCACGTCGGTGCCGTCCGTCTCGGCGGTCGGCGACCTCATCGACACGCCTCAGCTGGCGCACGTCGGCTTCGCCGAGGGCATCCTGGTGGCCGAGCGGCTGGGCGGGCTGAGCCCGGCGCCGATCGACTACGACGGCGTGCCCCGGATCACCTACTCCGACCCCGAGGTGGCCTCCGTCGGCATCACCTCGAAGGTCGCCGCCGAACGCGGGTACGAGATCGACGAGGCGGTCTACGACCTGGCGGGCAACCCCAAGAGCAAGATCCTCGGGACGCAGGGCGAGGTGCGGGTGATCGCCGAGCGCGGCGGCCGCGTGCTCGGCCTGCACATGGTCGGCGCGCGGGTCGGCGAGCTGATCACCGAGGGTCAGCTGATCTACAACTGGGAGGCCCTGCCGAGCGAGGTCGCCCAGCTCATCCATCCGCATCCGACCCAGTCCGAGGCGGTCGGCGAGGCACACCTGATGCTCGCCGGCAAGCCACTGCACGTGCACGGCTGAACTGCCGCGCCGGGAATATGAGATCTCGAAGGAGTATCTGAGAGCCATGCCGGTCTCCGTCACCATGCCCCAGCTCGGCGAGAGCGTCACCGAGGGCACCGTCACCCGCTGGCTGAAGAAGGAGGGCGAGCGCGTCGAGACCGACGAGCCGCTTCTCGAAGTCTCGACCGACAAGGTCGACACCGAGATCCCCTCTCCCGCGTCCGGCATCCTGACCAGCATCACCGTCGCCGAGGACGAGACCGTCGAGGTCGGCGCCGAGCTCGCGGTCATCGGCGACGCGGGCAGTGTCCCCGCCCCCGCCGCCGCGCCCGCGGCCGAGCCCGCCGCGGCGCCCGCCCCG
>NZ_RFFG01000125.1 GCF_003696215.1 Actinomadura harenae
CGTCGGCCTCCCGGCCCGGCGCGGCCCGGAGTTCGTCGCGGCCGTGCTCGGCGTCTGGAAGGCGGGCGCGGCCTACGTCCCGCTCGCCGTCGGCGAGGCCCCGGACCGCGTCCGCCGCATGATCGCGGACGCGGGGGCCCGGCTGGTGCTCGCCGCCCAGGGGCAGCGCCTCGGCGACGCCGTTCCCGGGGACGTCCGCGTCCTGCGCATCGAACCCGGTGCCGGGACCGGCCCGGGCGAGCGCGGGACGGCGCCCGGCCCGACGCGCCGCCCGGTGCCGGGACGCCCGGACGAGCTGGCGTACGTCGTCTTCACCTCCGGCTCGACCGGCCGCCCCAAGGGCGTGCAGGTCCCGCAGCACGCGCTGACCAACACGATCCTCGCCGCCAGGGACGACTTCGCCCGGGGCGCCGGCGACGTGTGGCTCGCGCCCGCCGCGCTCACCTTCGACATCTCGCTGGTCGAGCTCTGGACGCCGCTGGCGTCCGGGGCGCGGGTCGTGCTGCCCACCGACGCCGAGGCCGCCGACCCGGCGGAGCTCGTGCGGCTGGTCAAGACGCACGGCGTCACCCACCTCCAGCTCACGCCCGCGAGCTGGCGCGGCCTGCTCGACGCCGGGCTGGACCGCGTCCCGATGGTCGCCCAGGTCGGCGGCGAGAGCTGCGACCCGGCGCTGCTCGACCGGCTGAACCGGACCGTGGACCGGCTGCACAACGTGTACGGGCCGACCGAGGCCACGGTCCGCGCCACCGGCTGGCTCGTCCCCGCCGGGCCGCCGCCCGAGGGCCCGGCCCGGATCCCGCTCGGCGCGCCCGTCGCGGGGACCACCCTGCACGTGCTGGACGACCGGCTGCGTCCGGTGCCGTTCGGCGGCTCCGGCGAGATCTGCCTCGGCGGCGCGGGCGTCGCGCGCGGCTACGCCGGACGGCCCGACGCGACCGCCGAGCGGTTCGTCCCCGACCCGTACGCGGCCGTGCCCGGCGCACGGCTCTACCGCACCGGCGACCGCGCCGTCGTCCGCGCCGACGGCTCCGTGGAGTTCGCGGGACGCGTCGACGGCCAGCTGAAGATCCGCGGCCACCGGATCGAGCCCGCCGAGGTGGAGGCGGCGCTGACCGCGCTGCCGGACGTCGCGGCGGCCCGCGTCGCCGCGCACGGCGAACCCGGCGGAGACCCCGACGACCGGATCCTGGTGGCCTACTGGGTGCCCGCCGGGCCGCCCCCGCCGTCCCCGGAGGGGCTGCGCGCGGTGTCCCCGGAGGCGCTCCGTGCCGCGTGCGCGCGGGCGCTGCCCGCCGCGATGGTCCCGGCCGTGTTCGTCCCGCTCGACCGGCTCCCGCTGACCCCGCACGGCAAGCTCGACCGGCGCGCCCTGCCGCCGCTCCCCGCCGTCCCGGCGGAGGCGGAGCGGGCCGCGTCCCGGCCGCCCGGCACACCCGCCGAGCGGCGCATCGCCGGGATCTGGCGCGACCTGCTCGGCACCGACCCGGGCGCCGACCGGGACTTCTTCCGGCTCGGCGGCGAGTCCCTGCTCGCCGCCCGCGCGGTCGCCGCCGTCGGCGCCGCGTTCGGGCTCGACCTGCCGATCGGCGCGCTGTACGAGCGCCCGACCGTCGCGGGCCTGGCCGCCGAGGTCGAGGACCGGCTGCGCGCGGAGATCGCCGCGCTGCCCGAGACCGAGGTCGTCGCGCTCGCATCCGCAACCTCCACCGACCAGGAGATCGAGTCATGACCGTCGACGACCTCGCGGTGCTGCGGGAGGAACTGCTGCGCCGCCGCCTGGCGGGCCTGTCCGGAGCCGCCCCCGCGGCTTCGGGTGAAGCGGATTCCCTCGCCCCCGCCGAAGGGGCCGGGCCGCCGCCCCTGTCCGCGCAGCAGCGCCAGCAGTGGTTCCTCAACCGGCTCGACCCGGCGAGCACCGAGTACCTCATCCCGGTCGTGCTGCGCCTGCGCGGCCCGCTGTCCGCCGCCGCCCTCGGCACGGCCTGGACGCGGCTCCTCCAACGGCACGAGGTGCTGCGCGCCCGCTGCGCCCTCGTGGACGGCGAGCCCGTCCAGATCGTGGAACCCCTGGGAACCGAGGTCCTGGTCCCCGAGGACCTCCCCGGCCGGACGTCCGCCGCCCGGGCCGCCCGCGCCGTGGAGATCGCGACCGCCGAGGCGTCCGCCCCCTTCGACCTCGCGGACGGCCCGCCGGTCCGCGCGCGCCTGCTCCGGATCGACGCCGACGACCACCTGTTCTGCCTGGTCGTGCACCACATCGCCTTCGACGGGCTGTCCTGGCCCGTCCTCGCCCGCGACCTCGCCGCGTTCTACCGGACGGTCACCGAGGACGCCCCGCCGCCCGCGCCGCTCCGCGTCCAGTACGCCGACTACGCGGCCTGGCAGCAGGCCCGCGACGGCGGCGCCGACCGCCGCGACCTGGACTTCTGGCGCGAGGAGCTCACCGGCCTTGACCCGCTCGACCTGCCCGCCGACCGGCCCCGCCCGGCCGTCCGGGACTGGCACGGCGCGGCCGCCCCGCTCACCTTCCCGGACGGCCTCGCCGGACGCGTCCGGGACGCCGCGCGCGAGCACCGCACCACGCCGTTCGCCGTCCTGGTGACCGCGTTCCACGTCCTGCTGTCCCGGTACACCGGGCGCGCCGACGTCGCCGTCGGCACCCCCGTGTCCGGCCGCCGCCGCGCCGAGCTGGACGACCTCGTCGGGCACTTCGTCACCAGCGCCGTCCTGCGCGCCCGCTGGGACGGCGCGCCGGGCTTCGGCGAGCTGCTCGACGCGGCGCGGCCGCGCCTGGCCGCCGCGCTCGACCACGTCTCCACCCCGTTCGAGCGGCTCGCCGACGAGCTCGTCCCCGACCGCGACATGTCCCGCACGCCGCTGTTCCAGGTCGTGTTCGCCCTGCACGACGACGGCCCGCCCGCGCTGGACCTGCCCGGCGTCCGGTCCGAGGCGGTCGAACTGCCCTGGACGACCGCGAAGTTCGACCTGACCCTCCAGATCCAGGCGGTCGGCGACGGCTACCGGGGGCAGATCGAGTACGCCACCGCGCTGTTCGACGCCGCCACCGCCGAGCGGATGGCCGCCCACTTCGTCCGGCTGCTGGACGCCGCGCTCGACCGCCCGGACCTGCCCGTCGCCGACCTGCCGATGCTGACGTCCGCCGAGACCGCCGCCCTGACCGCCGGCCCCCGCGAACCGGCCACCGGCCCGCCGCTCCCGCTGCACGAGCTCGTCGCCGGGTGGGCCGCCCGCACGCCCCTCGCGACGGCCGTCACGGCGGACGGCGACCACCGCACCTACGCGCAGCTCGACGCCGAGGCCAACCGGATCGCGCACCTGCTGCGGCGGCGCGGCGTCCGGCCCGGCGAGCCCGTCGGGGTGTGCCTGGACCGCGGGACGCGGCTCGTCGCGGCGCTGCTCGGCGTCCTCAAGGCGGGCGCGGCCTACCTGCCGCTGGACCCCGTCCACCCCGCCGACCGGCTCGCCTTCATGCGCGCCGACTCCGGGGACTGCCCGGTGCTGACCGAGGCCCGCCACGCCGGACGGTTCGGCGGCCCCGCCGACGACGGCCTGATCGTCCTGGACTCGTCCGCCGCGCGCGTGGACCTCGCCGTCAGCCCCGACACGCCGCCGCCCGTCGCCGTCCACCCGGACGACCCCGTGTACGTCATCTACACCTCGGGCTCCACCGGACGGCCCAAGGGCGTCTGCCTCACCCACGCCAACGTCGCCCGGCTGTTCGCCGCCGCGCGCGAGCACTTCGACTACGGCCCGGACGACGTGTGGACGCTGTTCCACTCCTACGCCTTCGACTTCTCGGTGTGGGAGCTGTGGGGCGCCCTCTGCCACGGCGGACGCGTCGTCGTGGTGGACGAGGACACCGCCCGCTCGCCCGAGGACCTCCTCGGCCTGCTCGCCGCCGAACGCGTCACCCTCCTGAACCAGACCCCGTCGGCGTTCCGCGCGCTGACCATGGCGGCGACCCCCGGCCGGGTCCGGGACCTCGCCCTGCGCGCGGTCGTGTTCGGCGGCGAGCGCCTCGAGCCCGCCGCGCTGCGGCCCTGGGCCGAGGCCGCCGGACTGGACCGGCCCGCCCTGGTCAACATGTACGGGATCACCGAGACGACCGTGCACGTCACCCACCACCGGCTCACCGCCGCCGACCTCGCCGACGGCGCGCGCAGCCCCGTCGGCGAGCCCCTCGCGGACCTGTCGGTCGTGCTGCTGGACGGACGCGGCAACCCCGTCCCGCCCGGCGTCCCCGGCGAGATCCACGTCGGCGGCGCGGGCCTCGCCCTCGGCTACCCCGGACGGCCAGGCCTCACCGCCGAGCGGTTCGTCCCCGACCCCTGGGGCCCGCCCGGCGCCCGCCTCTACCGCAGCGGCGACCTGGCCCGGCGGCGCCCGGACGGCGGCCTGGAGTTCCTCGGCCGCGTCGACCACCAGGTCAAGATCCGCGGTTACCGCATCGAGCCCGAGGAGATCGAGGAGGCGCTGAAGCGCCTCGCGGGCGTGCGCGACGCGCTCGTCCGGGTGCGCGAGGACGCCGGCCACCGCGAACTGGTCGCCTACGTCGTGCCCGACGAGCGGCCCGGCCCGTCCCCGCAGGACCTCGCCGCCGGGCTCGGCCGCACCCTGCCGCCCTACATGGTCCCCGCCGCGTACGTGACGCTGGACCGCTTCCCCCTCACCCCGAGCGGCAAGCTGGACCACCGCGCGCTGCCCGCGCCGCGCCGCGAGGCCCTGCGCGTCGCGGACGCCTACGTCGAGCCGCGCACCGACCTGGAACGGCGCCTCGCCGACGTGTGGGGCGAGGTCCTCGACCACGACCGGATCGGCGTCCACGACGGGTTCTTCGACCTCGGCGGCGACTCGATCCGCGCCGTCGTGCTGGTCGGCGCGGCGCGCGAGGCCGGGCTCGACGTGTCCGTCCGCGACGTCATGGCGAACCCGACCGTCGCCCGGCTCGCCGAGGCCGTCGCGGACCGCGCCCCGCTCACCGGCGAGGACGGCACGACCGCGCCCTTCAGCCTCCTGGACCCCGCCGACGCCGACGCGCTGCGCGGGCGGCCCGGCGTCCGGGACGCCTACCCGCTGTCCAAGGTCCAGGCCGGGATGCTGTTCGAGATGCTGTCCGGCGAGGACCGCAACTACCACAACGTCACCACGTTCACCGTCCGCGACGACCGGCCGTTCTCCGAGGACGCGCTGCGCGCCGCCGCCGCCGAGGTCGTCGCCCGGCACGACGTCCTGCGCACGTCCATCGACCTGTCGGCCTACTCCGAGCCGATGCAGATCGTGCACGACACCGGTGTCATGCGGGTCGGCAGCCGGGACGTTACCGCCCTCGACGCGCAGGCGCAGGGACGGGCCGTCCGCGAGTACATGGCCATCGAGCGCCACACCCCGTTCGACCTGGCCCGCCCGCCGCTGCTGCGGGTGTTCGCGCACGTGTGCGGCCCGGACCGGTGGCGCGTCTCGATCACCGAGTGCCACGCGATCCTGGAGGGCTGGAGCTACCACTCGCTGCTGATGGAGCTGCTCCGCTGCTACCGCGCGTTCCGGGACGGCCTCGACCCCGAGCCGTACGACCGTCCGGCCGTCCGGTACGCCGACTACGTGGCGGCCGAGCGCCGCGCCCTGGCCGACCCCGCCGACCGTGCCCACTGGCTCGGCATCGCCGGGGACCTTCCGCGCCTCACCCTGCCGCAGTCCTGGGCCGACCCCGGGCCGCGCGCCGCGCACCAGGTCCGCGTCCCCTACGCCGACCTGGAGGACCGGCTGCGCGCGTTCGCCTCCGACGCGAACGTCTCCCTCAAGAGCGTGCTGCTGGGCGCGCACCTGAAGGTCATGAGCATGACCACGCACGAGGAGGCGTTCCACTCCGGCCTCGTGTGCGACACGCGGCCCGAGGCGGCCGGCGCCGAACGCGTCTACGGCATGTACCTCAACACCGTCCCGTTCCCGTTCGAACGCGGCCACCGCACCTGGCGCGACCTGGTCCAGGCCGTGCACCGAACCGAGGTCGGCCTGTGGCCGCACCGCCGCTACCCGCTGTCGGCGATCCAGGCCGACGCGGGGGAGGGCGGCCGCCTCATCGACGTGTTCTTCAACTACCTGGACTTCCACGTCGTGGACACCGACCTGGTCGACTACGAGGCCAGCGTCGACGACAGCCCCAACGAGTTCCCCCTGTCGGTGATCACCCAGGCCGGGTCGATCGTCCTGGTCGCCGACGGCA
Source organism: Actinomadura harenae (assembly GCF_003696215.1). Classification (GTDB taxonomy): domain Bacteria; phylum Actinomycetota; class Actinomycetes; order Streptosporangiales; family Streptosporangiaceae; genus Spirillospora; species Spirillospora harenae. The sequence continues at coordinate 6,245 of NZ_RFFG01000125.1, forward strand.
CGGTCCTCGGCCGGGACGCCGGACGGCGGCTCGGCGCCCTGTACCGCTCCGTCCTGGAGGCGATGGCCGCCGACTTCGACGGCGACGCCCGCGGCGCCCACCTGGCCGAGGAGGAACGCCGCGCGCTGCTCGGCACCTGGAACGCGACCGCCGCGGACCGCGACCCGACCCCGATGCACCGGGTGTTCGAGCAGTGGGCCGCGCGCGTCCCGGACGCCCTCGCCGTCACCTCCGCCGGCCTGCGCATGTCCTACGCCGAACTGGACGCCGAGGCCAACCGGGTCGCGTGGCACCTGCGGGCGCTCGGCGTCGGCCCCGAGACCGTCGTCGGCGTCCTGCTGGACCGGGGGCCGCTGCTGCTGCCCTGGCTGCTCGGCATCTGGAAGGCGGGCGGCGCCTACGTGCCGCTCGACGCGTCCTACCCGCCGGACCGGCTCGGTTTCATGCTCGCCGACTCCGGGGCGCGCGTCCTGGTCACCGAGGCCGCGCACCGCGACCTGCTCGCGGACGTCTTCGACGGCCCCACCGTCGTCGCCGACCGCGCCGCCACCGCCGACGCCGTCGCGGCCCGTCCCGCCACCCGGCCGGACGACCCCGCCGACCCCGACGGCCTCGCCTACGTCATCTACACCTCGGGCTCCACCGGCCGCCCGAAGGGCGTGCAGATCGCGCACCGGGGCCTCGGCAACTACCTGTGGTGGGCCGTCGAGGGCTACAGCGGACGCGGGTCCGGCGGCGCGCCGCTGTTCTCGTCCATCGCCTTCGACATGGTGGTGCCGAACATGTACGCGCCGCTGATGACCGGGCAGCCCGTCCACATGATCGCCCCGGACGTGCCGCCCCTGGAACTCGGCCGCGCGCTCGCCGACGCCGGGCCGTTCGACTTCATCAAGCTCACCCCCGGGCACCTCGAACTGCTCACCCACCAGCTCGGCGCGGACGAGGCGGGCCGGCTCGCGGCGCTCCTCGCCGTCGGGGCCGACTCCTTCCCCGGCCGGACGCTGAACCGCTGGCTCGACCTCGCCCCCGGCCCGGTCGTGCTCAACGAGTACGGCCCCACCGAGATCTCCGTCGCCAACAGCACCCACGACATCACCGGCCCCGAGACCCGCGAGGTCGTCCCGATCGGCCGTCCCATCCCCAACACGACCATGTACGTGCTGGACGAGGCCATGACGCCGGTGCCGGTCGGCGTGCCCGGCGAGCTGTACATCGGCGGCGCCGGCCTGGCGCGCGGCTACGCCGGGCGGCCCGGCCTGACCGCCGAGCGGTTCGTGCCCGACCCGTTCTCCGTCGCGCCCGGCGCGCGGCTCTACCGCACCGGCGACCTGGCCTGCGTCCTGCCGGACGGCGAGCTGGACTTCCTCGGCCGCCTCGACCACCAGATCAAGATCCGCGGCTACCGGATCGAGCCCGGCGAGGTCCAGGCGGTGCTGGTCGCGCACCCGTCCGTCCGGGAGGCGCTGGTCGTCGCGCACGGCGACGCCGACCGGCGGCGGCTCGTCGCCTACTGCGTCCCCTCCGGGGACGACCCGGCCGACCCGGCGGACCTGCGCGCGCACTGTCGCGACCGGCTGCCCGACCACATGGTGCCCGGCGTGTTCGTCCCGCTCGCCGAGTTCCCGCTGAACCAGAACGGCAAGCTCGACCGCAAGGCGCTCCCCGCGCCGTCCGCGCCGGGCGACCCGGGGACGGCCGCGGACCGCCGCGCTCCCGAGACGCCCACCGAGCGCGCCCTCGCCGCCCTCTGGGCCGACCTGTTCGACGTCGCGGACGTCGCCGCCACCGACGACTTCTTCGCCCTCGGCGGGCACTCGCTGCTGATGCTGCGGGTGGTCTCCCGGGCCCGCGCGGCCGGGTTCCCGATGGGCACCCGCGACATGCTCGAATGCCGCACGGTCGAGACGCTCGCCCGCCGCATGGACGCCGCGTCGGCATCCGGCTCCTCGTCCGGTGCCGCGCCTGAGGGCGGACGGCTCGCCTGGCTCAGCCGGGAGGGCACGGGACGGCCGCTGTTCTGCGTCCACCCGGCGGGCGGCAGCGCCCACTGGTACCTGCCGCTGGCCGCCCCCGGCGCGCTGCCCGGACCGGTCGCCGCGTTCGAGGCGGCCGCCCTCGGCGACCGCGACCCTACGCCCGGCCTCGTGGACGAGCTGGCCGCCGGGTACACCGGGGAACTGCTCGCCGCCGCGCCGTCCGGCCCCGGAACCCTGCTCGCCTGGTCGTCGGCGAGCACGATCGCCTGGTCGATGGCCGCCCGGCTCGCCGACCGGGGCGTCCCGGTCCGGCTCGTCCTCGTCGACCCCCAGACCGACCTGGCCTGGAACCGCCTGGACGGCGTGGACGACCCTCTCGTGGACCGGCTCGCCGACCTGTTCGCGGCCCGCGCCGACCTCACCGAGCTCGCCGGGCGCAGCGCCGGCCTGGACCACGAGCTGGTCGGGCTGCTCGCCCTCGCGGGCATCACCGCTTCACCCGACACCCTCGACGAGGTCGCGCCGCGCGTGGCGACCTGGCGGCTGCTCACCCGGTCGATGGAGCGGTACGCCTACGCGCCGCTGCCGGGCCCGGTCACCGTCGTCCTCACCGACCAGACCGCCGACGGCCGCCACTCGGTCCTGCGCGGCCGCACCCCGGACGCCTACCTGGCCCGCTGGAAGGCCCTCGCCACCGGCGGCCTCACCGTCGGGCGGGTCCCCGGCGACCACGACCACGCCCTCACCCACCTCGGGGCCCTCCGCCCGCTGCTGCACCTGGATGGTGACGATGGACATCTCCGCTGACCGGCTGCTCGCCGACCTGGACGCCCTCGCGGGCATCGGCGGCCGCCTTGACGGCGGCGTGGACCGCGTCGCCGGGTCGCCCGCCGACCTGGAGGCCCGCGCCTGGCTCGCGGGCCGCCTCACCGCCGCCGGACTCGCCGCCCGCACCGACGCCACGGGCAACGTGTTCGGGCACGTGCCCGGCGCGATCCCCTGGCTGCTGTCCGGCTCGCACACCGACACCGTCCCCGCCGGGGGCCGCCTGGACGGCGCCTACGGCGTGATCGCCGCCCTGGAGGTCCTGCGCACCCTGCACGAGGCCGGCCACCCCGCCGCCGCCGCGCTGGAGATCGTGAACTTCTGGGACGAGGAGGGCGCCGGACCCGACTCGGCGGGCGGCCTCACCGGATCCACGGCGCTGTGCGCGGGCGACCACGTGGACCGGATCCGCGCCTACCTGGAACTGCACGTCGAGCAGGGCCCCCGGATGGAACGCGCCGGGCTCGGCCTCGCCGCCGTCGAGGGCATCGTCGGCATCGAGCGCCACCAGGTGGTCGTGCACGGCACCGCCAACCACGCGGGCACCACCCCGATGGCCGAACGCGCCGACGCCGGACGCGCCGCCGCCTGCGTCGCCGCCGAGATCCCCGGCCGCGTCCTCACCCTGGACGGCGACATGGTGGTCAACGTCGGGCACATCGCGTTCCTGCCGGGCGCCCCGAACGTCGTGCCCGGCGAGGCCCGCCTCGTCGTGGAGTGGCGCGCCGCCCGCGACGACTCCCTCCGGCTCGCCGCCAAGGAACTGAGGGAGCTCGCGCACGACACGGCCGCCGCGTTCGGCTGCACCGGCGAGGTGGTCCGGCTGTCCCGCAAACCGCCCGCGCTCTTCCACCCCGACCTGTGCGACCTGGTCGAGGACGCCTGCCGCGCCACCGGAGCGCCGGTGGCCCGGATGTTCAGCTTCGCCGGCCACGACGCGGGCGTCCTCAGCGCCCACGTCCCCACCGCGATGCTGTTCGTGCCGAGCGCGGACGGCATCAGCCACTCCCCGCGGGAGCACACGCCCGCACCGCAACTGGCCGAGGGCTGCCGGGCGCTCCTGGAAGCCGTCGTCCGCGCCGCCGAGCGCGGCCCCCACGGCTTCGCGCCGACGCCCAGGGACGAGGGATGACCCCCATGCGCGACCAACCCGACACCACCAACGGACGCACGACGAACGAGCACGCGCCGGACAGGCGATCGGCAGGTTCCGCAGGTTCCGCGCGGCAGGTCGCGGTGTTCTGCGGGGCGCGGCCCGGCGCGCGGGACGAGTACGTCAAGTTCGCCGCCGAGCTGGGCGCGGGGCTGGCCGCGCGCGGCCTCGGCCTGGTCTACGGCGCGGGCTCGGTCGGGATCATGGGCTCGGTCGCCGCGTCCGCGCGCGCCGGGGGAGCCCGCGTGCTCGGCGTCATCCCGACCTCGCTGTTCGAACGCGAGCGGCCCGTCCCGCCCGCGGGCGAGGAACTGGTCGTCGTCCGCTCCATGCACGACCGCAAGGCGCTGATGTACCGGCTCGCGGACGGCTTCGCCGTGCTGCCCGGCGGCCTCGGGACGCTCGACGAGCTCATCGAGGTCGCCACCTGGAACCAGCTCGGCCTGCACGCCAAGCCCGTCGTGCTCCTGGACGTCGCCGGGTTCTTCCAGCCGCTCCTCGCCGCGCTGGACCACGCCGTCGCCGAGGGCTTCGCGGCGGCGGCCGACCGGGACGCGATCGGCGTCGCGCGCACCGTCGAGCAGGCGCTCGACCTGCTCGCCCCCACGACCGGCCCCCTGACCCCCACCGCATCGGTCACCGCATCCCCCGCCGCATCCGCCACCACCCCGACCGGGAGCACCGCATGGGACACAACGCCCGTCATCTGATCTCGCTGACCGACCTCGCCGACGAGGACCTGGTCCGCATCGTGCGGCGCGGCGTGGACCACGCCGCCGGGCACACCCGGTCCGAGCGGACGCTCACCGGCGCGATCGTCGGCACCTACTTCCGCAAGACGTCCACCCGGACGCGCACCGCCTTCACCTCCGGCGCGCTCCGGCTCGGCGCGCAGGTCATCCCGTACGGCCCGGACGACCTGCAGCTCAACACGGGCGAGTCGGTGGAGGACACCGGGCGGGTGTTCGCCTCGATGCTGGACGCCGTCGTCGCGCGCACCGCGGGCCCGCCCGCCGAACTGCGCGCGATGGCCGGGCAGCGGCGGATGGCCGTGGTGAACGCGATGACGTCCGACGAACACCCGACGCAGGCGCTCGCCGACCTCACCACGCTGCGCGGGCGGTTCGGCGACATCGAGGACCTGCACGTCCTGTACGTCGGGGAGGGCAACAACACGGCGGCGGCGCTCGCGCTGGCCCTCACCCGTTTCGCGGGCGCCCGGCTGGAGTTGCGCACCCCGCCCGGCTACGGGCTCGACGAGGGGCTGCTCGCGCGGGCGCGGGAGACGGCCGCCGCGCACGGGGCGTCCATCGAGGAACGCCACGACATGGACGACCGGTCCCGGAACGTGGACGTCGTCTACACCACCCGCTGGCAGACGACCGGGACCAGCAAGCCCGACCCGGACTGGCGGACGGTGTTCGAGCCGTTCCGCGTCACCGCCGCGCTGTGGGACGCCAGCCCGAAGGCCGTGTTCATGCACGACCTGCCCGCGCACCGCGGCGAGGAGGTCGACGCCGACGTGCTCGACGGCCCGGCGAGCATCGCGTTCACCCAGGCCGAGAACAAGCTGTACAGCGCCATGGCCGTCCTCGAGTGGTGCCTGCGCGGATGAGCCTGGCCGACGAGAGGGAACAGGCCGAGAGTCCCGCCCCGCTCCGCGGCAACACCGACTTCCTGTTGCTGTGGATCGGGGCGGGGCTCTCCCTGCTCGGCGCGCGCGTGGTGTCGCTGGCGTACCCGCTGCTCGCGTTCGCCGAGACCCACTCGCCCGGACGGGCCGGGCTCGCCGGGTTCGCGGCGATGGCCCCCTACGCGATCGCGCAGCTGCCCGCCGGGGTGCTCGTGGACCGGTGGGACCGGCGGCGGGTGATGGTCGCCTGCGACGCGGGACGGGTGCTCGCCCTCGGCGGCGTCGTGACGGCGCTGGTGTTCGGCCGGTTCGGGTTCGGGTGGCTGCTCGCCGCCGCGTTCGTGGAGGGCTGCCTGACCGTCGCCTACCGGCTGGCGGAGCGGGCCGCCGTCCGCAACGTCGTGGAGCCGGGGCAGCTGCCCGCCGCGCTGTCGCGGAACGAGGCGCGCGAGCAGGCGGCCGGGCTGGTCGGGCGGCCGTGCGGCCCGATGCTGTTCGCGTGGGTGCCGTGGGGCCCGTTCGTGTTCACCGTCGTGAGCCAGGCGGTGTCGCTGGTGACGGTGCTGCTGGTGCGCAGGCCGTTGCAGCGTCCGCGTGAGGGCGGCCGGACGCCGATGGCCGGGGACCTGGCCGCCGGGCTCGCCTGGGTCTGGCGCGAGCCGCTGCTGCGCGCCGCCGCCGGGCTCATCGCGGGCAGCAACATGCTGTTCCAGGCGCTGAACCTCACTCTGGTGGTCGTCCTCGGCAAGGGCGCGGGACTGACGCTGGTCGTCGGGGTGTCCGGGGTCGCCGGGATGCTCGGCGCGCTGGTGGCGCCGCGGGTGCGGCGGCGGGTCGGGCTCGGCGCGGTCGTCATCGGCGCGAACGTGCTGTGGGCGGTGCTGATGCCGCTGGTGGCGCTGACCCGCGAGCCGCTGGCGCTGGCCGCGCTGTTCGCGGCGATGGGCTTCGCGGGGGCGGTGTGGAACGTCGCGATCGTCGTCCACCAGCTCCGGGTGACGCCGGACGCCATGCTGGGCCGGGTCAACAGCGTCGTCGGGCTGGTGTCGTTCGGGCCGACCGCGCTGGGCTCGCTGCTGTCCGGGTTCCTGCTGGGCCGGATCGGGGCGGCCTGGACGGTGGGGACGCTGTCGGTGGCGATGGGCGTCCTCGCGGTCGCCGCGGCGGTGAGCCCCGCGGTGCGCGCCGCCGGCCTGGGAGCGCCGCCCGCCGAGGACCGGGCGGGCTGACCGGACGCGCCGATCGGGGGAGCAGACGACGGGAGGGGCCGGCGGGGGCGGCCGGGGGGCGGCCGGTGTTCCCGGCGGCCGTTCGTGCTCCGGGCGGGCGTGGCCGCCCGGGGAGGTCACTCGACGGTGCGCAGGATGCTCTCCATGCGGGTGACGCGCTCGCGGAGCTCGCCGAGCTCCTTGCCGATCTGCGCCTCCAGGTCCTGCGACCGCTGGACGAGGTCCTTGAGGTCGCGTTCGCGCGCCGCCGAGACGCGGGCCGCGACGATGCGGGCGCTGACGGCGAGGATGGCGATCACCAGGAACGTCATCAGACCCATGAACACCAGCACGAAGGTGATCTGGCCCCAGTCGCTCCAGTTGCCGCTCGCAGCGGTCATTTCTTCTCCTTGGCATCGGTGCTGAGAGTGGGGACGGCCGCGGCGATCGCCGCCGCGGACAAGACTATCTCGAAGGACGTCAGTTCGAGATATTTCATGGCTTTGCCGTCCTTGGAGAGTTCCAGGCTCGCGCTGATCAGGCCGGCCTCTTCGAGGCGCTGCGCGTGGATGTGCAGCAGGGGCCGGCTCATCTGGAGTTCGCGGGCGAGCTGACTGACGTAGTTCCGTTTCCCGGCGAGTGCGGCGACGATGCGCAGCCGGTGCGGATTGGCCAGTGCGGCGAGCATGGCCAGCAGTTCGTCCCCCGAAGGCGGGGTGCTGCTCATGTGGGTTCCCTTGATGACTGGTGAGGCGAGGACGGCGCTCCGTTGAGGGTAGTGGACTTGCTCTTGTATCTCCGTCATGTCATGTGTTAGAGATAGTTTACACGTGATGCTTAGGCCATACAAGCAGCGCGTCCCGGGGAGCCGGGCGCGGAGCCAGGGGGTTTCCCATGGGACGGCGAACGACGGGATCACGCACACCGGGGTCACGCACGACCGGATCACGGACGGCAGGGCCACGCACGAGGGGGTCGCGCACCGCTCTCGCGGCGGGGGCGGCGCTGGCCGGGCTGGCGGCGCTCGGCGCGGCGGGCTGCTCGGCGGACACGATCGGGCCGCCGCTGCACCACACGTCCGACGACACGACGGTCAACGGCTCGGCCGCCCAGGTCGACATCCGCAACGGCAGCGGATCCGTGCACGTCACCACAGGCTCCGGGCCGATCCGGGTGCACCGCGACATCGACTACCACCACACGCGCCCGGGCCCCGTCGCCGGGACCGCGTCCGGCGACCTGCGGCTCGCCGCCGACTGCGACGGCTGCAAGATCAGCTACGACGTGACCGTCCCCGCCTCGACCAAGATCAGCGTGCACGGGGGCAGCGGCTCGGTGGACGTCAGCGGCGTCGCGGGCGTCGACTACGACGGCAGCTCCGGCCAGGTCACGCTGGCCCGCATCGCCGGCCCGGTCCAGGCGCACAGCGGCTCGGGCGGCGTCTCGGTCAGCCAGGTCTCCGCGCCGGTCACGGTCCGCGCGGGCTCCGGCGACATCGACCTGGACGGCGTCGGCGGCGACGTGGAGGCCACCAGCAGCCACGGCAGCCTCACCGGCACCGCCCTGCGCGCCGCCCACCTGAGCGGGCACACCGGTTCGGGGTCGCTGAAGCTGGAGTTCGCGACGGCCCCCGGGCGTGTCGAAGCGCGCAGCGGCTCCGGCGGGATCCAGATCCGGCTGCCCCGCCAGGCGTACCGGATCGACGCCGGGGCGAGCAGCGGATCGGTGCACCGCAAGCTCGACGACACCCCCGGCGCCGCCGCGCAGATCTCCGCGCACAGCGGTTCCGGCGACATCACCATCGACGGGATCTGACCCCGGACCCGGCACCGGCCGGACCGGCATATAGGCGATATAGGAACCGTAGAGCGGGACGGAGGAGCCTCATGGCAAGGACCAACGGAAAGGGCCGTGTCATGCAGCGCTCAATGGACGCCAGTCAGCGCGCGCAGGTGCGCGAGATCGTCGCCGAAATCCTGGAACTCGACCCGGAGGAAATCCTCCCGGCCAGCCATTTCCGGGAGGACCACGGCGCCGACTCCATGTCCCTCATCGACATTCTCGGCTCCCTGGAGAAGGAGTTCGACGTCTCGATCGACGAGACCGAACTGGCCCGCATGGTGAGCCTCGACGGCGTGCTCGCCGTCCTGGCGGACGCGGAGGCGGCGTGATGGGAGCCGCCGCGCGGGACGGCCGCCGCCGGGTCGTGGTCACCGGCCTCGGCCCCGTCTCCAGCATCGGGGTCGGGGCGGAGGCGTTCCACCGGGCGCTGCGCGCCGGGGCGAGCGGCGCGGCGCCCATCACCGGCATCGACGTGCGCGGGTTCGCGCACTCGACCGGCTGCGAGGTGCGCGGGTTCGAGCCCGCCGAGCACCTCACCCGCCTGGACCACCGCGCGTGGGGGAGGGCGGCGACGTTCGCGGCCGTCGCCGCGCGCCTCGCCGTTTGCGATGCCGGCCTCGACATGGACGCGCTGCGCGCCGCGCGGTCGGTCGTGGCGATCGGCACCACCGACGGAGAGTCCCGCGACCTGGACGACCTGGTCCGGCAGAGCGTCGAGCACGGCCCGGACGGGCAGGACCCCGCCCTGGCGCGCCGGGTGTCGCCGGTCCGGCTGGCCGTCGCCGCCGCCCGCGAGCTCGGCCTGACCGACGTGGAGACGCTGACCGTCTGCACGGCGTGCGCGGCGGGCAACCACGCGATCGGCTGCGGCCTGGACGCCGTCCGCGACGGCTCGGCCGACCTCGCCCTGTGCGGCGGGGCCGACGCGCTCTGCCGCAAGACCTTCGCCGGGTTCTACCGGCTCGGCACTATCGCGCCCGAGCTGTGCCGGCCGTTCGACCTGAACCGCGAGGGGATCCTCACCGGCGAGGGCGCGGGCGTCCTGGTGCTCGAACCGCTGGACGCGGCGCTGCGGCGGGGCGCGCGGATCTACGCCGAGGTGCTCGGGTACGGGCTGAACTGCGACGCCGACCACGCCGTCGCGCCGAACGAGGAGAGCGTCGCGCGCTGCATGCGGCTCGCCCTGGACGACGCCGGGGTCAAGCCGTCCGAGGTGGACCTGGTCTCCGCGCACGGCACCGGGACGCGCGCCAACGACGTCACCGAGAGCCGCGCGATCCGGCGCGTCCACGGCGAGCTGCCGCCGCGCACGGTGTCGGTGAAGTCGATGATCGGGCACACGATGGGCGCGGCGGGCGCGCTGGCGTCGGCCGCGTGCGCGCTCGCGCTGCGCCACGGGTTCGTCCCGCCGACCATCAACCATCGCGAGCCCGACCCCGAGTGCGCGATCGACTGCGTCCCCAACCAGGCGCTGTCGGTCCGTCCGCGCGTGGTGCAGAACGACGCGCTGGCGTTCGGCGGCGCGAACTGCGTGGTCGTCTTCGGCCGCGGCGACGAGACGGCGGCCCCCGCGGCCGTCCCGGCCCTGGGAGCGGCCCGGTGAGCGCCGTGATCACGGACTGGACGGCCGTCTCCCCCTACGGGCGGGGCCGCGCCGAGTTCGCCGCAGGGATCCTCGGCGACCGCACCGCCGTCACGGCGCTCGACCCCGCGGGCTGGACCGGCCCGCCGATGACCGAGGTGGCGCGGGCCCCGATCGGGGCTCCCCGCGAGGTCCTCGGACGCAAGGGCACCCGCGCCATGGACCGCGCGACCGCGATGGCCGTCCTGGCGGCGGGCGACCTGCTGCCCGGTGAACCGGCCGCACCGGATGCATCGGACGCGGCTGACGCGCAGGCCGCGGCGGAGCGGACCGCGCTCGTGCTGGGCATCTCCACCGGCCCGGTCGCGGCGCTCACGACCTTCACCGCCGACTCGTTCACCGGCGACCGCCCCTACCTGGTGGACGCGGCCCGCTTCCCGGCCGCGCTGATGAACTACACCGCGGGCCAGATGGCCATCTGGCACCACGTCCGCGGCCCCAACTCCACGGTCGCGGCCGGGCGGACCGCGGGCCTGGCGGCGCTGCGCTACGCGCTGCGGCTCCTGCGCGCCGGACGCGCCGACACCGTCCTGTGCGGGGCGGTCGAGGAGTTCAGCGCCGAGCGCGCGTGGCTGGAATGGCACGCCGCGCAGGACCGCGTCCGCCCGCCCGTTCTCGGCGAGGGCTGCGCGATGCTCCGCCTCACCCGCTCCGACCTGGCGTCCACCGAAGGCGCCCCGGTGTTCGAGGTCGCGGCGGTCGAGAGCGGGCTCGCCGAGGACGAACCCCGGGACGCCGCGCGCGTCCTCGAACGATGCGCGCGCTCCGCGCTCGCCAAGGCGGGCGTCACCCCGGACGAGATCGGGCTCGTCGTGCCGGGCGAGGCCCCGGACGCGGCGGGCGAGGCCGAGGCCGACGCCCTGGCGGCGCTGTTCGGCGGACGCCCGCCGCGCACGACCGGCTGCGCCCGCCGCATCGGCGACACCCGCGCCGCGTCGGCGGCGTTCCAGATGGCGGCCGTGCTCGCACACGCCGAACGGGCGCCGGGAGCACGGCCCGCGCTCATCACAACCGTGGACCGCGACGGGCCCGTCGCCTGCGCGGTCCTGCGCCCGGCCGCCCGACAGGGGCCGGACACCTGACCGGGCCACCCGGCCCCCGACCGAGATGACGAGGTAGGACCCATGAGCAGAGCGAGGCCGGAGGCCGGACGGGGCGGCGCCATGTCCGAGGGCACGGCCGCGGGCGCGGCCGGGGCGCCGGGCGTCGGTTGGTCCGGGGGCTCGGAGGAGGGCTCGGGCGGGGGCTCGGACGAGGGCATGGCCGTCGCGCTGACCGAGGTGTGGCGGCGCTACGGCGACGGCCCCGGCGCGGTGGCCGCCCTGCGCGGCGTCACCGTCGGGCTGCCCCGCGGCCGGCTGACCTGCGTCATGGGCCCCTCGGGGTCGGGCAAGAGCACGCTGCTCCAGTGCGCCGCCGGGCTGGACCGGCCGACCTCGGGCAGCGTCCGGATCGGCGGTGTCGAGCTGACCGCGCGCTCCGAGGAGGAGCTGACCGTGCTGCGCCGCGAGCGGCTCGGCTTCGTCTTCCAGGCGTTCAACCTGGTGCCGTTCCTGACCGCCGAGCAGAACGTCGGGCTGCCGCTGAAGCTGTCCGGGGCGCGGGTGGACCGCGCCCGGGTGCGGTCCACGCTGGCGTCGGTCGGCCTGTCGGACCGGGCCGGGCACCGCCCGTCCGAGCTTTCCGGCGGCCAGCAGCAGCGGGTCGCGATCGCGCGGGCGCTGGTCACCACGCCGGAGGTGGTGTTCGCGGACGAGCCGACCGGCGCGCTGGACACCGGCAGCGCCCGCGAGGTCCTGACGCTGCTGCGCCACTCGGTGGACACGCTCGGCCAGACCGTGGTCATGGTCACCCACGACCCCGTCGCCGCGTCCTACTCCGACACCGTGCTGTTCCTCTCCGACGGCTTCATCGTCGACGCCCTGGACGGGCCCACCGCCGACACCGTCGCCGCCCGGATGACCCGGCTGGAGCGCTCGTGATCGGGCTCGCGCTGAACTCCCTCCGCTTCCGCAAGGCGGCGTTCGCCGGCGCCTTCATCGCGCTGTGGGCGGCGGCGGCGCTCGTCACGGCGTGCGGCGTGCTGCTCCAGACGGGCGTCGCGAGCAGCCCGCACCCACAGCGGTACGCGGGCGCGCCGATCGTGGTGACCGGCGACCAGAGCGTCCACGTCGTCCAGTACCACAAGGGGCACGCGCGGCACCGGTCGCGGGCGATCGACCAGCGCGCCTGGCTGCCGGAGGACGCGGTCGCCAAGGCCGCCGCCGCGCCCGGCGTCCAGAAGGTCGTGCCCGAGTTGAGCTTCCCCGCCGACCTGGTGTCGCCGTCGTCGGGCCGCCCGCTGGCCTCGACGCCGTCGCTCGGGCACGACTGGGACTCGGCGGCGCTCACCCCGATGCGGATCGCCCAGGGCCGCGCGCCCGCGAACACCGGCGAGATCGTCGTGGACGCCGGGACCGCCGCCCACGCCCGCGTCCACGTGGGCGACACGGTGCTCGTCCAGTCGGCCGGCTCGCCCACCCGGTACACCGTGACCGGCGTGACCGACCGCGGCCTGCGCGGCCAGGCGCTGCTGTACTTCTCCGCCCCCGAGGCGCGGCGGCTCGCCGGGCACCCGGGCCAGATCGCCGCGATCGGCGTCACCCCGGCGTCGGCGCTGCCGGCCGTCCGGGACGCGCTGCACGGCGTCCCGTACACGATCCGCACCGGGGACGGCCGGGGCGAGCTGGAGTTCCCCGCCGCGTCCGGATACCGGGTGATGCTGATCAGCATGGGCGCGACGGTCGGCGGCATCTCGCTCGGCATCGCCGTCCTCGTCGTCGCCGGGACGTTCACCCTGTCGATCCAGCAGCGGCTGCGCGAGTTCGCGCTGCTGCGCGCCGTCGCCGCGTCCCCGAAGCAGATCCGCAGGCTGCTGAGCCGCGAGGTGCTGCTGCTGTCGGCGGTCGCCGCCACGATCGGCGCGCTCAGCGGGTTCGGGCTGGTCGCGCTCATGCACCGGCTGTTCGTGGCGGCCGGGGCGATGCCCGCGACGCTGCCGCTGTCCCTCGGGCCGTTCCCGGCGATCGCCGCGGCCGCCGTCACGATGGGCGCGGCCTGGGTGGCCGCCCAGACGACCGCCTGGCGCGTCAACCGGGTCCGCCCGGTCGAGGCGCTGGGCGAGGCGGTCCGTCCCCCGGCGGGCACCGCGTCCTGGGCGCGCGTCGTCGGGGCGGTCTGCTGCGTCGGCTTCGCGGGCGTGCTGATCGTCCTCGGCGTCCTGCACACCGAGAAGGCGGACCTGCCGATCGCGTTCGGCGGAGTGGTCGTCGCGGCCGCCGCGGTCGCGGTGTTCGGCGCGCCCCTCGCGCGTGGCACCGTCGTCCTCACCCGGCTCACCGCACGCTGGTCCGGCGTCGGCGGCTACCTCGCCGCCGAGAGCAACCGCGCCGACCACCGGCGGCTCGCCGCCGTGATCGCGCCGCTCAGCCTGGCCGTCGCGATCACCTGCACGGTCGTGTTCGTGTACTCGACGCTCGGCGGCGCGGCCCGCGACCAGGCGCGCAGCGGCACCGTCGGCGGCCTCGTGGTGACCGGGCCGCTCGGCGTGCCCGCCGACGCGACCGCCGCGCTCC
>NZ_RFFG01000126.1 GCF_003696215.1 Actinomadura harenae
GACCAGGACCGCCACGCACGCCGCCGTGCCCCGCCGGACGGACGCGACCGCGCGCGCCTCCTCCGGCGTCAGCCGCCCGAACACCGCGACCACCAGCCCGTCGCCGTCCCGCCCGGACCCGCCGACCAGCGCCGCGAGGCCCCGGTCCAGCGCCGCGCCGTCCCCGGGACGCGCGACCGCCAGGCTGTCCAGCAGCAGGCCCTCGAACTCGCCCGCGTAGTCGGCCGTCGGCGCGAGCTTCTCCCCGGCGTCGGTGACCAGGCGCAGCGCCATGCCCATCCGGCCGAGGTGCACCCCGACGGACGCGGTCGCCGACACCGCCTGCTCGAACGTCGCGCCCGGCCCCTCGCCCCGGTGCGCCAGGCTCCGGGTGTCCAGGAACAGCGTGCCCCGGCTCTGCCAGTGCTGCTCCTCGCGCCGCACCATCAGCTCGCCGCGCCGCGCCGTCGACCGCCAGTGGACGCGCCGCAGGTCGTCCCCGTGCCGGTACTCGCGGGGCGCGATGTCGTCCTCGCCCGCCGTCGAGACCGTCCGGGCCAGGCTGTCGCCGCCGCCCGCCCACGCCCCGGCGAGCCGCCCGGACGGCAGCGGCACGATCGCCGGCGTCACCGTCAGGGTGTCGGTGAGGCTGAACGAGCGGACCAGCTCGACCATCCCGAACGGGTCGGCGAGCCGCACGGTCAGCGGCCCGACGCGGAACCGCCCGCGCACGTCCGACCGGATCCGGTAGCTCAGCTCGCGGGACCCGCGCGGCTCGATCCGGTCGATCACGAACCTGGGCCGCCCGCCGAGCGCGAACGGCACCCGGTCCTCGACCATCAGCAGCCCGCTCGGCAGCCGCGACACGTTCTCCAGCCGCAGTTCCGCCCGCGACTCGTGCCCGACGGGCAGCCGCGGCGGCTCGAGACGGCGCGCGCACGCGAGCCGGTACCGCGTCCGCGACACGACCCACGTGCAGATCAGCGGCAGCGCCAGCACGAGCACGCCCGCGCGCAGCAGGTCGCGCTCGCCGAGCACGAACGCGCACACGATCGCGGTGGCCCCGGCCGCGACGAACGACCGGCCCCGCGTGGTCAGACCCGCCAGGGCCCGCCGCACCCCGTCAGCCCCGGGGGGACGGGACGGGCAGCCGGTGCACCAGCTCGGTCACCACGTGCTCCGGGCGCCGCCGCTCGACCTGCGCCTCGGCGCTCGGCAGCAGCCGGTGCGCCAGCACCGGGACGGCCAGCTCCTGGACGTCGTCCGGCAGCACGTAGTCGCGGTCGTCGAGCGCCGCGTACGCGCGCGCCGCGCGCACGAGGTGAAGGGTCGCCCGCGGGGACGCGCCGAGCCGCAGCTCCGGATGGTTCCGCGTCGCGGTGACCAGGTCGATCGCGTACTGCCGGACGGACTCGGCGACGTGCTGGCGCCGCACCACCTCGATGAGCGCGCGCACGTCGGACGCGTGCGCCACCGGCTCCAGGTCGTCCAGCGGGTTCGCCTCGCCGTGCGTGTCGAGCATCTCCAGCTCGGCGGCCGGGTCGGGGTACCCCATCGAGATCCGCGCGGTGAACCGGTCGCGCTGCGCCTCGGGGAGGGGGTAGGTGCCCTCCATCTCCACCGGGTTCTGCGTC
Organism: Actinomadura harenae; assembly: GCF_003696215.1. GTDB lineage: Bacteria > Actinomycetota > Actinomycetes > Streptosporangiales > Streptosporangiaceae > Spirillospora > Spirillospora harenae. Next base: position 1,614 of record NZ_RFFG01000126.1, read on the forward strand.
GCGATCACCATGAACGGACGCTCCAGCGGGTACGTCGTCCCGTCCACGGTGACCTGCCGCTCCTCCATGCACTCCAGCAGCGCCGACTGGGTCTTGGGGGAGGCGCGGTTGATCTCGTCGCCGACCACGATGTTGGCGAACACCGGGCCCGGCTTGAACTCGAACTCGCGCAGCTCCTGGTTGTAGGCGCTGACGCCGGTGATGTCGCTCGGCAGCAGGTCGGGCGTGAACTGGACGCGCCGCACCGAGCAGTCCACCGAGCGGGCCAGGGCCTTGGCGAGCATCGTCTTGCCGACGCCCGGCACGTCCTCGATCAGCAGGTGGCCCTCGGCCAGCAGGACGGTCAGCGCGAGCCGCACCGCCCGGGGCTTGCCCTCGACCACCGTCTCCACGGCGTCCCGGATGCGCCCGCTCACCCGCGCGAGGTCGTCCAGGCCGCGGGGGGAACCGGCCCGGGATCCGTCCGTGAGGCCGTCCCCGGAGCGGGGGGCGGGCGTCGAGCGCCCGGTCCCGGTCGCCGGGTCCCCGTGCATCCCTACTGCCACCAACCAACCCTCCTCAGCCGCCCGGCCGCCCGGACGGCGCCCCGGTGCGCAACCCTTGCACGGACGTCCGCGCGGCTCCTCCGTTTCCGGACGAACCGCACCGCGTGCCCGCGACACCCGCGGCCCCGCCGCCGGTGTTGCACCGACAGTACGTCTCCCCGCCGACGGCCGCGATGGTCATGGGGATCGGAGCCATTGTGCTCCACCCGCGCGTCCGGCACAGCCCGCGAGACGCCCCACTTTCCCCCATCGCGGCCCCCGCCGAGGCCCCCGGCGGGACGCCCCGGAACGCTCCGGGCTGCGTCAGGACGCGTTGTCAAGTCGTCCCGCCGGAACGCCGTGACGCGCCGCCCCACCGCGCGCCCCCCGGAAGGCCACCCCGCCTGACCTGCGGAATCGTTCGCGAAATCCGCGCGCGGCAGGTGTTTTCGTAGTTGACGGTGGGGAAGAGTGGAGTAGAGTGGGGCGCCGTGGGGAGCGGTAGCGCCCCCCACGGCGCAGGAGGTGGGGCCGGTGTTCCTCGGCACCCACACGCCGCGCCTCGACGACAAGGGACGACTGTTCCTGCCGGCGAAGTACCGCGAGGAGCTGTCGGGGGGATTGGTGATCACGAAGGGCCAGGAACGCTGCCTGTACGTCTTCCCCATGGCGGAGTTCCAGCGCATCACCGAGGCGCTTCGTGCCGCGCCCGTCACCGAGCGCACCGTGCGCGCCTACGGCCGGGTCTTCTTCGCCAGCGCGTCCGACGAGATTCCCGACAAGCAGGGCCGGATCACGATCCCGCCCCCGCTGCGGAAGTACGCCGGGCTCACCCGCGACTGCACCGTCATCGGCGCGAACACGCGCCTGGAGATCTGGGACAGCGGCGCCTGGGATTCCTACCTCGAGCAGGAGGAGCAGGCGTTCGCCGACATCTCCGAGGAGGTGTTGCCCGGGATCCTCTGACGATCTGCTGAACGTCGGTCCCGAGGACCGGCACCGGCCAGCGTTCGGCCAGGTCTCCAGCCGCTCTCCAGGCCCTCTGGCGCAGCTTCCCCGGCGCCAGAAGGCGACCCCCCGCGGTGACGCGGTGATCTTCCTCAAGGGCAGCGGATGGGGACCTGGCCGGACGAGGCCGCCGGCGGCGCCCGCACAGGGGGCTTCACCAGGGCGCCGGCACCGACGGGAGACGGCCGGACGGCACACGCCGCCGGCCGCCGATGCCACGTATACCGCGAGCAAGTGGCAGCAACATGGGGGTAGGAGCATGGACGTGGGCGACCACGCGGCGCAGGCCGGTCACATTCCGGTACTGCTCGACCGCGTACTCGAGATTCTGGCGCCCGCCGTCCAGTCGGCCGTGAACGCCGGCCGGACGCCCGTCTACCTGGACGGGACGCTCGGCATGGGCGGCCACGCCGAGGCCATGCTCGCCGCCCATCCGACGCTCCGCCTGATCGGCCTGGACCGGGACACCTACGCGCTGGAGCGCTCCGCCAAGCGGCTGGAGCGCTTCGGCGACCGGGTCTCGCTCGTCCACGCCGTCTATGACGACATCGAGGCCGTGCTCGACCGGCTGGACGTCCCGAACGTGGACGCCTTCCTGTTCGACCTCGGCGTCTCCTCCCCGCAGCTGGACGAGGCCGACCGCGGCTTCGCCTACTCCTACGACGCGCCCCTCGACATGCGGATGGACCGCACCCAGGAGCTCACCGCCGCCGAGGTCGTGAACACCTACCCGCCGGGCGACCTCGCCCGCATCCTGCGCGAGTACGGCGAGGAGCGGTTCGCCCAGCGCATCGCGTCCGCCATCGTCCGCGAACGCCAGAAGGAGCCGCTCGACTCGACGGCGCGGCTCACCGAACTCGTCCGCAACGCGATCCCGGCCGCGACCCGCCGCACCGGCGGAAACCCGGCCAAGCGCACCTTCCAGGCGCTCCGGATCGAGGTCAACGGCGAACTGGAGATCTGGCGGCGGGCTTTGCCCGCCGCGCTCGACGCCCTCCCGGTCGGCGGCCGGGTCGCGGTGCTCAGCTACCACTCGCTCGAGGACCGCATCACCAAGCACGTCCTCGCCGAGGCCACCGCCGACAAGACCCCGCCGGACCTGCCCGTCCCGCTGCCCGAGCACCAGCCGCGCTTCCGGCTGCTGACCCGGGGGGCCGAGGTGGCGTCCGAGACCGAGACCGAGACCAACCCAAGAGCCGGGTCGGTTCGGCTGCGCGCCGCCGAACGGGTCCGGGAGGCCAGATGAGCACACGCACCCCGGGGACCGCGACCCCGCCCGTGCCCAAGCAGCGCCGCGAGCGCCGCTCCAGGCCCGAGCGCCCGGACACCACCCGCGCCCGCCCCAAACCCGCCCCCGAAGAGCCGGACGCGGCCTCCACGCCCAAACCCAAACGCCGCACCCCCACCCGCGACACGGACACCCGCGAGGCGGGCGCTTCGACACGCGGCGCTACCACTCGCGGCACTGACGCACGCACCACGGACACCCGCGGTGCGAACACGTCAACGCGCCCCACGGACACCCGCGGGACGAGGACCTCGTCTCGCGGCACGGACGCACGCGGGGCCACTCCCACGCGCGCCAAGAACACCCGCGAGGCAGGCGCTTCGGCCCGCGGCGCGAGCGGCTCGGCGGGCGGTACGGACACCCGCGGGGCGGGTGCTTCCACGCGTGGCGGGGCCGCGCGCGGCGCGAGCGCCTCGTCCCGCGGCACGGACGCACGTGGGGCCACTCCCACGCGCGCGAAGAACACTCGCGAGGCAGCCGCGTCGGCGGGCGGTACGGACACTCGCGGAGCGAAGACCTCGGCACGTGGCGCGTCGGCGCGCGGGGCGAAGGGGTCGGCGCGCGGCGCGGGCACTCGCGAGGCGGGTGCTTCGGCGCGCGGTGCGGGGGTGAAGACGCGGACGCGGCCCGGGACGGCCCGGCCGGGTTCGGTCAAGGGCGGGACCGGGAAGCAGGGGGCGGCGCGCCGGACGGCGCGGGCGGTGCGGCAGTCGGCTCCGCCGCGCACGCCGTTCGTGCTGCTGATCGTGGGCCTGCTGGGCGGGGCGCTCGCGAGCCTGCTGCTGCTGAACACCGTCCTCGCCGAGGACGCGTTCACGCTGTCGCGGCTCCAGCAGAACAACAAGCTGCTCGACCAGCAGCGCCAGCAGATGCAGAGCGACATCGCGCGGGAGGAGGCCCCGGCCTCGCTGGACACCAAGGCGCGCGGCTACGGCATGCGGCCGCCGACGCAGCCCGCGTGGATCTCGCAGGACGGCACGGTCACCGGCAGGAGCGGGGTGCGCCCGGTGCCGAACGCGGCCGCGGCGACCGCGGGCGCGGTGGGCGTGCTCGGCGTCCCCGGGGCGATCATCCCCGGCGAGGGCGTGCCGAGCGCGTCCGGCGCGGGTTCCGGTGGGAGGGTGACGCCGTGAGGACGGCTCGGGAGGCGCGGTGAGCCGGCGTCCCGCCGGTCCGCCGTCCGGGCGTGGACGCGGGCCACAGGGGAGAGGACCGCGCGGCTCGGCCGGGCGGGACGAGAAGAACGGTCCGGGCGCGGCGCGCGCGTCCGGACGCAATACGGGTAACACCCCACCCCGGTCGCCGGGCGGCGCAGCCGCCCGGCGGCCGGCCCGTAACGGCATGGTCCCTCCGCAGCGCAAGGACGGCCCGAAGAAGGACGGCAAGTCCCAGGGCGACCCCGCGTCCCGTTCGGGGAGCGCCAAGGACGGTTCCTCGCGCACGCGCGACGGCAAGGACGCCCCGGCGCGCCGTAGTGGCGGTACGAGCGGTGGACGTAAGAACGCGTCGACCACGGACGGCGGCCGCAAGGGCGCCTCGTCCGCGCGCGGGAGCAAGAGCGCCGCCGAGGGGCGCGCGCGCACGAGCGACGGCGGACGCACGCGCGCGTCCGGAAGCGGCCGGACGCGGGTGTCCGACGGCGGGCGCACCAGGCCGGGGCCGCACCGGCCGAGGTCCGGTGGCGGGCCCAGGGGACGCGGCGGGCCGCCGCGCAGGCCGCCGAAGCGGCGGATCCGGGTGCCGTTCCGCCGCCGCGACCCGATGAAGCGCCTGAACGCGGGCCTGCTCGTGGTGGCGTTCGTGCTGTCGCTGTTCGCCGGTCGGCTCGTCCAGCTCCAGACGATCGAGTCGGGGCACTACACCGCGCGGGCGCTGGAGCAGCGGCTCCGCAAGATCGACCTGCCCGCCGTCCGCGGGGACATCACCGACGCGCAGGGCAACCCGCTCGCGATGACGGTCGAGGCGCGGCTGATCTACGCCGACCCGAGCGTGATCAAGCCGGAGAAGCGGCAGCAGATCGCGGGCGCGCTGGCGCCGATGCTGGGGCTCGACCAGGCGGCCGTCCTGAAGCAGCTGTCCCGGCAGAACAGCCGGTACGAGGTGCTCGCCCACGGCGTCCGGCCGGACCAGGCGCGCCTGGTGCTCGGCATGAAGTTCCTCGGCATCGGCACCTATCCCGAGTACCGGCGCGAGTATCCCAACGACTCGCTCGCCGCCGGGGTGATCGGGTTCGTGAACGCCGAGGGACGCGGCGGCGCGGGCCTGGAGTACTCGATGAACCGGCAGCTCGCCGGGCGCGCCGGGTGGCAGCGCATCGAGATCAGCCCGGACGGCCAGCACATCCCGATGGGCGAGGACCAGAAGCGCCCGCCGGTGCCCGGCAAGGGCCTGCGGCTGACGCTGATGCGCGACGTCCAGTACAAGGCGCAGCAGGCGATCGAGGCGCAGGTGAAGGCGACCGGCGCGCGCAGCGGCAGCGTGATCGTGATGGATCCGCGCAACGGCCAGCTGCTCGCGATGGCGTCCGCGCCCGGCTACGACCCGAACGACTACGGCAAGTCCAACTGGCGCCGGTGGGGGAGTCCGCTGGTCCAGGAGGCGTACGAGCCGGGCAGCACCGGCAAGGTCGTCACGGCCGCGGCGGTGCTCGAACGCGGCGGGGTGACGCCGGAGACGACGTTCCGGGTGCCCTACAGCGTCCGCAGGTACGACCGGACGTTCCACGACTCCGAGGAGCACGCCACCGAGCGGCTGACGTTCGCCGGGGTGCTCGCCAAGTCCAGCAACGTCGGGACGATCCTGGCCAGCGAGCGCATCGACCAGGACACGCTCTACAAGTTCCTGCGCGACTTCGGGTTCGGTCAGAAGACCGCGGTCGGGCTGCCCGCCGAGACCCCGGGTCAGCTGCGCGCGCCGAAGCAGTGGTCGGGCACCGACCGGTATCCGATCGCGTTCGGCCAGTCGCTGTCGGTGAACGCGCTGCAGATGGCGAGCGTGTACTCGACGATCGCCAACGGCGGCGTCCGGGTCGCGCCGAACCTGGTCGCGGGCACGACCGCCGACGACGGCTCGTTCACCCCGGCCGCCGCGCCCGCGCAGAAGCGCGTGATCAGCCAGCGGACGGCGCAGGAGATCCGGGACATGCTGGAGGGCGTCACCACCAAGGAGGGCACCGCGCCGAAGGCGCAGATCCCCGGCTACCGGGTGGCGGGCAAGACCGGCACCGCGCAGATCGTCAACCCGAGCACCGGCACCTACGAGGACGGCGGCTACACGGCCTCGTTCGCCGGGTTCGCCCCGGCCGACGCGCCGCAGCTGGTCGTCCAGGTCGTGCTCCAGCATCCGACCCGCGGCAGCTACTTCGGCGGCGACGTCGCGGCGCCGGTGTTCAAGGACGTGATGAACTTCGCGCTGCAGACCCGGAAGATCCCGCCGAGCGGAAGCCGGGCCCCGTCCGTCAAGATCTACGCCGACGACTGAGCGCAGCGAGTACCCTGACCCGCCGTGACCTCCGCACCGTTGACCCCGTATATCCGCACACCCGGCCCCGCTCCGGCCCGCACCGAAAGACACGCCATGCGCCCGACCTCCAACCCGGCCCGTCCGCTGACCGGCCTCGCGTCGACGCTGGGCCTTCCGGCCGAGGACCACTGGTCCGGGGTGACCGTGTCGGGGATCACGCACGACTCGCGCGCGGTGCTGCCCGGCGACGTGTACGCGGCCCTGCCGGGCGCGCGTGTCCACGGCGCCCGGTTCGCCGCCCAGGCCGCGGAGAAGGGCGCCACGGCGATCCTGACGGACCCCACGGGCTTGGAGCGGGCGACGGCGGCCGGGCTGCCCGTCCTGGTCGTGGACGACCCGCGCGCGGTGCTCGGCACGGCGGCCTCGTGGGTGTACGGGGAGCCGGTGCAGGACCTGACGCTGATCGGCGTGACCGGCACCAGCGGCAAGACCACCACGACGTTCCTGCTGGACGCGGGCCTGCGCGCGGCCGGGACCACCACCGGCCTGGTCGGCGGGGTGGAGATCCGGGTCGGGGACGAGACCGTCCCCGGCGAGCTGACCACGCCCGAGTCGACCGACCTGCACGCGCTGTTCGCGATGATGCGCGAGCGCGGCGTCGGCGCGGCGGCGATGGAGGTGTCCAGCCACGCGCTGGAGCAGGCCCGGGTCGGCGGCGCCCGGTACGACGTCGCGATCTTCAACAACCTGTCCCAGGACCACCTGGACTACCACCCGACGATGCGGGACTACTTCCTGGCGAAGGCGAAGCTGTTCACGCCGGGGTACAGCCGGGTCGGCGTGGTGAACCTGGACGACGAGTACGGCCGCGAGCTGCTGACGATCGCGACCGTCCCGACCACGACGTTCTCGGCGTCCGGCGACCCGGAGGCCGACTGGCGGGCGGTGGACGTGCGGATCGGCGCGGACGGCAGCGTCTTCCGCGTCCTCGGCCCGGGCGGCATCGAGGCGGACGCGTCGGTCCAGCTGCCCGGCCCGTTCAACGTGGCGAACGCCCTCGGGGCGATCGTGGCGCTCGTGGAGGCCGGGATCACGCTGCCGGTGGCGGTGCGGGGGGTCGGGTCGCTGACCGGCGTCCCGGGGCGCCTGGAGCGCGTGGACGAGGGCCAGGAGTACGTCGCGCTGGTGGACTACTCGCACAAGCCGGGCGCGGTCGAGGCGGTGCTGACGTCCCTGCGGAAGGTGACCGAGGGGCGGCTGACGATCGTCCTCGGCTGCGGGGGCGACCGGGACCGCGGTAAGCGCCCGCTGATGGGCGAGGCCGCCGCGCGGCTGGCCGACATGGCGTATTTCACGAATGACAACCCGAGGTCGGAGGACCCGCTGGGCATCCTCGCCGCTATGGTCGAGGGCGGGCTCAAGGTCCCCCAGACCGAGCGCGCGCACATCGTGGTCGAGCCCGACCGCGCTGCCGCCATCGCGCTGGCGATCGGGCGGGCCCGTCGCGGCGACGTCGTGGTCGTCGCGGGCAAGGGCCACGAGCAGGGCCAGTACGTGGCCGGTGAGGTACATCCGTTCGACGACCGCCAGGTCGTCCGCGCCGCGATCCGCGCCCAGCAGGACCGCGCGCGGGACCGCGACCGCGGCGCCGCCGGGCGAACCCCGGCGGGGACCGGCGCGTCGAACGGGCAGGACGTGAGAGGGGACGGGACGCAGGCGTGATCCCACTTCCGCTGTCGAGGATCGCCGAGCTCGCGGGCGGCGTCGTGACCGGTCTTCCGCCGGACGGCCCGGAGCCGGTGGTGCGCGGGCCCGTGGTGATCGACTCCCGGGAGGCCGGCCCCGGCGCGCTGTTCGCGGCGCTGCCGGGCGAGCGGGCCGACGGGCACGACTTCGCCCCGGCGGCGCTGGCCGGGGGCGCGAGCGCCGTCCTGGCGGCCCGCCCGGTGGACGGGCCCGCCGTGGTGGTGCCGGACGTCCAGGAGGCGCTCGGGCTGCTCGCGCGCGGTGTGCTGGCCGGGCTGCCGGACGCCGTGGTGACCGGGGTCACCGGGTCGGCGGGCAAGACGTCCACCAAGGACCTGATCGCCCAGGTGATCGAGCGGTCCGGGCCGACGATCGCGCCGGTCGGGTCGTTCAACAACGAGATCGGGCTGCCGCTGACGGCGCTGCGCGCCGACGAGGGCACCCGGCACCTGGTGCTGGAGATGGGCGCCCGCGGCGTCGGCCACATCGCCTACCTGTGCGGGATCGCCCGTCCGCGGATCGGCGTGGTGCTGAACGTCGGATCGGCGCACCTCGGCGAGTTCGGCGGCAAGGCGGCCGTGGCGCAGGCCAAGGGCGAGATGGTCGAGGCGCTGCCCGCCGGCGGCACGGCCGTGCTGAACGCCGACGACCCGCTCGTGGCGTCGATGGCGTCCCGGACCGTGGCCGGGGTCGTGACCTTCGGCCGGTCCGCGGACGCGACCGTCCGGGCCGAGGACGAGTCGCTCGACGACGCCGGGCGCCCCCGGTTCACGCTGGTCACGCCCGAGGGCAAGGCGCCGGTGGCGCTGCGCCTGGCGGGCGGGCACATGGTCCCGAACGCGCTGGCGGCCGCCGCGGTCGCCCGCGCCGCCGGGATGGGCGTCGAGGACGTCGCGGACGCGCTGTCGCAGGCCGGGCCGCGCAGCCGCTGGCGGATGGAGGTCACCGACCGCGCCGACGGCGTGACGGTGATCAACGACGCGTACAACGCCAACCCGGAGTCGACCCGGGCCGCCCTGGACGTGCTCGCGCACCTCGCGCGGGGCCGCCGGGCCTTCGTCGTGCTGGGCGAGATGGCCGAGCTCGGTGACACTTCGGTCGCGGAACACGTCAAGATCGGGCAGCATGTCGCGCGCAGCGGCGTCGCCGGCCTCGTGCTCGTCGGGGACGCCGCCGCTCCGGTGGCCGAAGGGGCCGCGCAGGTGGGGTCGTGGACGGGAGAGTTGGTACAGGTGGATGACGTCGGCGCGGCGGTTACCGCGCTCAGGGAGCGGCTTCGGCCGCAGGACGTCGTACTGGTGAAGGGCTCCCGTGTCGTGGGCCTGGAACGGGTCGCCGAGGCGCTGCTCTCGGGGGGTGCCCGGGCATGACCAACATCATCATCGCCGCAGGGGTGGCCCTGCTGTTCGGCATGGTCGGCACGCCGGTATGGATCCGGATCGTGAACCGGCTCGGCTACGGCCAGATGATCCGCCAGGAGGGCCCGGAGGCCCACCTGAAGAAGCGCGGGACGCCCACGATGGGCGGCACGGTGTTCGTCCTCGGGTCGCTCGTCGGGTACGGCGCGGCGCACCTGCTGACGGGCACCAGCCCGACGGTCTCGGGCGGCCTGGTGCTGTTCCTGATGACCGGGCTCGGCGCGGTCGGCTTCGTGGACGACTACATCAAGGTGTTCAAGCAGCGCAGCCTGGGCCTGCGCTCGGGCGCCAAGATGATCGGCATCATCCTGGTCGGCGTGGTCTTCGCGGTCGGGTCGCTGAACTTCCCGAACCACCTGGACGTCACGCCCGCGGACGCGCACCTGTCGTTCCTGCGGGACTTCGGGCCGGCGATCGGCGCGATCCCGTTCGTGATCTGGGCGCTGCTGCTGATCGCCGCGACGTCCAACGGCGTGAACCTCACCGACGGCCTGGACGGCCTCGCCGCCGGTCCGTGCGCCATGGTGCTGGCCGCCTACGTGCTGATCGGCAACTGGCAGCTGCGCAACTCCTGCGAGTTCGCGCTCGCGCCGAACTGCTACAACGTCCGCGACCCGCTCGACCTCGCGGTCGTCGCGGCGGCGGTGCTCGGCGGCGTGTTCGGGTTCCTGTGGTGGAACGCGCCCCCGGCGAAGGTGTTCATGGGCGACACCGGCTCGCTGGCCCTCGGCGGCGTCCTGGTCGGCCTGGCGATCCTCACCCGCACCCAGTTCCTGCTGGGCGTGCTGTGCGGCCTGATCGTGATGATCACGCTGTCGGTGATCATCCAGGTCGGCGGGTTCAAGATGACCAAGAAGCGGGTGTTCAAGATGGCGCCCCTCCAGCACCACTTCGAGTTGTCGGGGTGGGCGGAGACCACGATCGTCGTGCGGTTCTGGCTGATGTCGGCGCTGTTCACCGCGATCGGGCTCGGCCTGTTCTACCTGGAATGGATGCCGAAGAAGTGACCGAGTCGTACGAGGGGCGGCGGGTCGTCGTCGCGGGGCTCGGGGTCTCCGGGCGGGCCGCGGCGCGGGTGCTGGCCGAGCGCGGCGCGCGCGTGACGATCGTGGACGCCCGCGACGACGACGCGTCCCGCGAGCAGGCCGCCGATCTCGAGTCGCGCGGGGTGACCGTGCAGCTCGGGGACGGCGACACCCTCCCGGACGGGACGGAGCTCGTCGTCACCTCGCCCGGCTGGAAGCCGGACGTGCCGCTGCTGGCGGCCGCCGCGTCCGCCGGGATCGAGATCTACGGCGAGGTCGAGCTCGCGTGGCGGCTGCGTCCGGCGGACGCGGCCCCCTGGCTCGCCCTCACCGGCACCAACGGCAAGACCACCTGCGTCCGGATGCTGACGTGCATCCTGACCGCGGCCGGGCACGACGCGGTCGCGGTGGGGAACGTCGGCACGCCGATCGTCGAGGCGGTGCTGGAGAAGCACGACGTGCTGGCCGTGGAGCTGTCCAGCTACCAGCTGCACTGGTCGTCCAGCCTCCGGCCGCTGGCGGCGGCGGTGCTGAACGTCGCGCCCGACCACATCGACTGGCACGGGTCGTTCGAGGCGTACGCCGGGGACAAGGGCAAGATCTTCACCCCGGGTTCGGTCGCGGTCGTCAACGCCGACGACCCGGTGTCGACCCGGCTCGGGCCGGACGACGCCGTCGGGTTCACCCTGGACGTCCCGAAGCCGGGCCGGCTCGGCGTCGTCGAGGACCTCCTCGTCGACCGGGCGTTCGTGGACGACCCGCGCACGACCGCCGCGGAGCTCGCCGAGCTGCGCGACGTGAAGCCGTTCGCGCCGCACAACGTCGCCAACGCCCTCGCGGCGGCGGCCCTGGCCCGCGCCTTCGGCGTGCCGCCCGAGGCCGTCCGGGAGGGCCTGCGGTCCTTCGTGCCCGACCCGCACCGCATCGCGCACGTCGCGACCGTGGACGGCGTCGACTACGTGGACGACTCCAAGGCCACCAACCCGCACGCGGCCGCGTCCTCGCTGGCGTCCTGCCGGTCGGCGGTGTGGATCGCGGGCGGCCTGCTCAAGGGCGCCGACGTGGACGACCTGGTCGCGTCCTGCGCGGACCGGCTGCGCGCGGCGGTGCTGATCGGGCGGGACCGGGCGCGGATCGCCGAGGCACTCGCGCGACACGCGCCGGATGTCCCCGTGGTGGACGTTCCGGACACCGACACTGGGGCGATGGACCGAGTCGTGACCCGCGCCGCCGCGCTCGCGCAGCCCGGCGACACCGTGCTGCTCGCCCCGGCGGGGGCCTCCTTCGACATGTTCACCAGTTACGGCGCGCGCGGCGACGCGTTCGCCGAAGCGGTCCGGCGGCTCGTAGCGCGGGCATGAGCGCCCCCGCCGCGGAGCGGGACCGGGCGAAGACCGGCGGCGACCGCACGGCGCGGCCCCGGCCGCGCGAGCAGGTCGCCGCCGCCGTCGGGCTGCTGGACCGCCCGCTCACCTCGTACTACCTGGTGCTGGGCTGCTCGGTGCTGCTGCTCGCGCTCGGCCTGACCATGGTGCTGTCGGCGTCCAGCGTCAAGCAGCTCCAGCAGACCGGGTCGGCGTACACGCTGGTGCAGCGGCAGGCCGTCTGGATGGCGATCGGGCTGCCCGGCATGTGGGCGGCGTCCCGGCTGCCGCTGAAGGGGTTCCGGGCGCTGGCGTTCCCGATGCTGCTGCTGTCGTTCGCGGCGCTCGCACTGGTGCTGGTGCCGGGGCTCGGCCGTGAGGCGGGCGGCGCGACCCGCTGGATCAGCCTCGGGCCGATCCAGATCCAGCCGTCCGAGCCCGCCAAGCTCGGTCTCGTCCTGTGGGGCGCGGACATCCTCGCCCGCAAGGAGAAGCTGGGGCAGCTCACCGAGTGGCGTCCGCTGCTGATGCCGCTGCTGCCCGGCGCGGGCCTGCTGGTGCTGCTGGTCATGCTCGGCGACGACCTCGGCACCACGCTGGTGCTGCTCACGATCTTCCTGGCGCTGCTGTGGGTGGTCGGCGCGCCCGGACGGCTGTTCGTCGGCATGGCCGGCCTGGTCGGCCTGCTGGTGTCGATCCTCATCGTGGTCGAGCCGTACCGGATGCAGCGGCTCACCGGGTTCCTGGACCAGTCCGGCAACCAGCTGACGTTCAACTACCAGGGCACCCAGGGTCTGTACGCCCTCTCGTCCGGCGGCCTGACCGGCACCGGGCTGGGGGAGGGGCGGGCCAAGTGGGACTTCCTCCCGCATGCCGAGACCGACTTCATCTTCGCGATCATCGGCGAGGAGCTCGGGCTGGTCGGGACGCTGGTGGTGCTCGGCCTGTTCGGGCTGCTCGCCTACGCCGGGCTGCGCATCGCCCGCCGCGTCAAGGACCCGTTCACCCGGCTCGCCGCGGCCGGGGCGACCGCCTGGCTGGTGGTCCAGGCCATCGTGAACATCGGCGCGGTCATCGGTGTGCTTCCCATCACAGGCATCCCGTTGCCCCTGGTCTCCTATGGTGGATCGGCCCTCATCCCCACCCTGATCGCGCTCGGGATGCTGCTGGCGTTCGCCAAGCGTGAGCCGGGTGCGAGGCAGGCGCTCGCCGCACGCGGCCCCGGACCGCTGTCACGGGCTCTAAGCTGGCTAGGACTCGGGCCGCGGGGGTCCTGACCCGGACGAGCGCCGGAACGGACCCTGGACGGAGCGCCGGACGGGGGCGGGGGACGCCCCGTCCGCACGACACGACCACACCCGCGCACCCGAACCCGCTGAGGACACGCTGAGGAGTTGTCAACGAGCATGAGGGTTGTCCTGGCCGGCGGCGGCACCGCCGGACACATCGAGCCCGCGCTGGCCCTCGCCGACGCGCTGCGCCGCCACGACCCGAACACCGGGATCGTCTGCCTCGGCACCGAACGCGGCCTAGAGACCCGGCTGGTCCCCCAGCGCGGCTACGAGCTCGCCCTGATCCCCCCGGTGCCGCTGCCCCGCACGCTGACCCCGCAGCTGCTGTCGGTCCCCGGACGGCTGCGCGGCGCGATCAACGCCGCCGCCGGCGTCCTCGACCAGATGCGGGCCGACGTGCTGGTCGGCTTCGGCGGCTACGTCGCCACGCCCGGCTACCTGGCCGCGCGCAAGCGCAAGGTGCCGATCATCGTGCACGAGGCGAACCCGAAGCCGGGCCTGGCCAACAAGCTCGGCTCGCGGTTCACCGACCACGTCGCCGTCTCGCACCACGACTCGCCGCTGCCGAACGCCAAGTTCGTCGGCATCCCGCTGCGCCGCGACATCGCCAACCTCGACCGGATGGCGATGGGCGACAAGGCCCGCTCCTACTTCGGCCTGCTGCCCGAGCTGCCCACCCTGCTGATCTTCGGCGGGTCGCAGGGCGCGCGGTCGCTGAACCGGAACGCGGTCGCCGCCGCGCCCGCGTTCCGCGCGGCCGGGATCCAGGTGCTGCACATCGTCGGCCCGAAGAACACCGAGGTGCCCGACCCGGGCCCGGCCAATGCCCCGCAGTACGTCACCATCCCCTACTGCGACCGGATGGACCTCGCCTACGCCGCCGCCGACATGGCGATGTGCCGGGCGGGCGCGATGACCTGCGCCGAGCTGTCGGCCGTGGCGCTGCCCGCGGTGTACGTGCCGCTGCCGATCGGCAACGGCGAGCAGCGGCTGAACGCCGAGCCGATCGTCCAGAACGGCGGCGGCCTGATCGTGGACGACGCCGAGCTGAGCCCCGAGTGGATCGCCGGCCACCTGATCCCGATCCTGCGCGACCCGGCCCGGGTGGCGAACATGTCCGAGGCCGCGGGCCGGATGGGCCGCCGGGACGCCGACGTGGCGCTCGCCCGCATGGTCTACGACGTCGTCCGCGCCGCGCAGCAGCAGCAGGGGCAGGGCCGATGAGCCTGGTCGACCCGTCCGCGGTGGTCCCGGCCGGTGAGCTGGGCCGGGTCCACTTCATCGCGATCGGCGGAGCTGGCATGTCGGGCATCGCCCGGATCATGCTGAAGCGCGGCATCACCGTCTCCGGCAGCGACGCGAAGGACTCCGGGCTCCTCGGCCAGCTCGCCGGGCTCGGCGCGACGGTCTTCGTCGGGCACGACGCGTCCCATCTGGGGGACGCCGAGACCGTCGTGGTGTCGTCGGCGATCCGGGAGGACAACCCCGAGCTCGCCGCCGCCCGCGAGCGGGGCCTGCGCGTCCTGCACCGGTCCGCGGCGCTCGCCTCGCTGATGGCCGACCGCCGCGCGGTCGCCGTCGCCGGGACGCACGGCAAGACCACCACGACGTCGATGCTGACGGTCGCCCTGCAGCACGCGGGGGCCGACCCGTCCTACTGCATCGGGGGGCAGCTCGTCACGACCGGGCTCGGCGCGGACGAGGGCACCGGCGAGGTCTTCGCCGCCGAGGCCGACGAGAGCGACGGCTCGTTCCTCATGTACACGCCGAACGTCGCGGTCGTCACCAACGTCGAGGCCGACCACCTGGACAACTACGGCGGCTTCGAGCAGGTCAAGGAGCTGTTCGCGAAGTTCGTCGGCCGGGTCGAGGACGGCGGCGCGCTCGTCGCCGGCGCCGACGACCCGGTGGCGCGGGAGCTCGCGGACCTCGGGCGGGCGCGCGGGCTGCGCGTCCTGACCTACGGCGAGGCCGAGGACGCCGACCTGCGCGTCACCGGCTTCACCCCGCAGGGGCTCGGGTCGCGGTTCGTGATCGAGGGCGACGCGGACGGGCTCGGCGAGGTCGTCCTCACCGTCCCCGGACGGCACAACTCCCTGAACGCGGCGGCCGTCGTCGGGGTCGCGCACGCGCTCGGCCTCGACCTGAAGGCCGTCCGCGAGGGGCTGCGCGGGTTCGGCGGGGCGATGCGGCGGCTCGAGCGCAAGGGGGAGGCGGCGGGCGCCGAGGTCTTCGACAGCTACGCCCACCACCCGACCGAGCTGACCGCCGACCTGTCGGCGACCCGCGACTACCTGGACGGCAGGGAGAGTGGCGGCCGCATCGTCGCGGTCTTCCAGCCGCACCTGTACAGCCGCACCCGGTTCTTCGCCGCCGAGTTCGGCGAGGCCCTGGGCCTGGCCGACGTCGCGGTCGTCCTGGACGTCTACGGCGCGCGCGAGGACCCGGAGCCCGGCGTCACCGGACGGCTCATCGCCGACCGCGTGCCGGACGGCACCGAGACGGTGTACGCGCCGGTGTTCGACGAGGTCCCGGACGTCGTGAAGGGCATCGCCCGGCCCGGCGACATCGTGATCACGCTGGGCGCGGGCGACGTGACCAGGCTCGGCCCGGTGATCCTGGAGCGCCTGGCGGGAGCCTGACCCGAGGACCGGCCCCCGGGGGACCGGCGGCGCGGCGTGGAGGCGTGGCTTCCCGGCGGCCGGCGGTCATCCTTGAGGGCATGACCGAGGCTGGGACGAGGCGGCGCACGGTGCACAGCGGCGGACACACGCAGGGCCCCACGACCGGGCGTCCCAAGGACAGGCACGGGGCCGGGGCCAAGGCCGGGGCCGGGGACGGGGACGGGCGGCCGGGTTCGGGCGCGTCCGGTCCCGGCCGTGCCCCGGACGGGCGGAAGGCCCGGCGGCCGCCCGCGCGGCGCCGTCCGAACCGGTGGAAGGCCGCGTTCGTGACGCTGCTGGTCGTGGGCGTGCTCGCCGCGGCCGGCTGGGTGCTGCTCGGCTCGAAGCTGCTGGTCGTCCGGCATGTGGAGGTGACCGGGAACCGGCTCGCGCCGCGCGACCGGATCGAGGGTGCCGCCGGGATCTCGCTGGGATCGCCGATGGCGCGGCTCGACACCGGCGCGGTCCGCGCCCGCGTCCAGCGGCTGCGGGAGGTGGCGTCGGCGAAGGTCGAGCGCGCCTGGCCCGGGACGATCCGGATCGTGGTCACCGAGCGGACGCCGCGCGCCGTCGTCGCCCGGGACGGCCGGTTCTTCCTGCTCGACGCGTCCGGGGTCACGGTCACCGACGGGACGGCGCGTCCGGCCGGGCTGCCGCTGCTGGCGGTGTCGGCGCCGGGGCCGTCCGACCCGTCCAGCCTGGCGTCCCTCCACGTCATCGAGCAACTGCCGGCCGCGCTGCGGCGGAAGCTGGCCGAGGTGACGGCGGTGTCGCCGGAGGCGGTGACGCTGCGCCTGGCGGACGGGCTCACGATCGTCTGGGGCTCGGACGAGCGGACGGCGGAGAAGCTGCGCCTGGTCGAGGCGCTGCGCCGCTCGCCCGCCGGACGGTCCGCGAACACGGTCGACGTGAGCTCGCCCGAGGTGGTCACCACGCACTAGTCCACGCACCAGCCCGCGCCGCCGGCACGCCGGGCGCGCCGTCCGGGCGGCGTGGTGATGATCACTTCGGTGATCGCGGACGGCCGCGTCCGGACCGCCTCGGCGGCCGCCGTTCGCCGTGCGTGCGGGCCAATGGCCGGGTTCGCGGTCGCCGCTGGTCGTGCCGCCGGAATGCGCGGTTCCCGTGTGTCGGAGCGCTTCGGGCGGCCCGATGGGGGAAGCTTGGACCGGACCCGGGTGCGGACCGGGAGGCGGGCTCGGGCAACGGCCCGTACCAACCAGGGCAAGTCTCGCCAAGTCCGCGCACGCGACACGCCGGGGCGGTTGGCGGGAGGTTAGTTGACCCTGGCCGTTAGCCCGCCCTACTGTCCGTATCAGTCATCAGGTTGACATAACTGTAAGCCTCAAGTTGAGGGTGAGGGTTGTACCGGGTCGAGACCCGGTCCGGTCCTCGCCCGAGACTCGATTAGATAAGCGAGCGGAAAGGCCCCTCGTCGTGGCAGCACCGCAGAACTACCTCGCGGTCATCAAAGTCGTCGGCATCGGCGGCGGCGGCGTCAACGCCGTCAACCGGATGATCGAGGAGGGACTCAAGGGCGTCGAGTTCATCGCGATCAACACGGACGCCCAGGCGCTGCTGATGAGTGACGCCGACGTCAAGCTCGACGTGGGCCGCGAGCTCACCCGGGGTCTCGGCGCGGGGGCCAACCCCGACGTCGGCCGCAAGGCCGCCGAGGACCACCGCGAGGAGATCGAGGAGGTGCTCAAGGGCGCCGACATGGTCTTCGTCACCGCGGGAGAGGGCGGCGGCACGGGCACCGGCGGCGCGCCGGTCGTGGCGAACATCGCCCGGTCCCTCGGCGCGCTCACCATCGGCGTGGTCACCCGGCCGTTCTCGTTCGAGGGCAAGCGCCGCGCGATGCAGGCGGAAGCCGGAATAGAGACACTCCGGGACGAGGTCGACACCCTCATCGTCATCCCCAACGACCGGCTGCTGTCGATCAGCGACCGGCAGGTCAGCGTTCTGGACGCGTTCAAGGCCGCGGACCAGGTGCTCCTCTCCGGTGTTCAGGGCATCACCGACCTGATCACCACGCCCGGCCTCATCAACCTGGACTTCGCCGACGTCAAGTCGGTCATGTCCGGCGCGGGCTCCGCCCTGATGGGCATCGGCTCGGCGCGCGGCGACGACCGCAGCGTGGCGGCGGCCGAGATGGCGATCTCCAGCCCGCTGCTGGAGGCCAGCATCGACGGCGCCCACGGCGTCCTGCTGTCCATCTCCGGCGGTTCCGACCTCGGCCTGTTCGAGATCAACGAGGCGGCGCAGCTGGTGTCCAACGCCGCGGCGCCGGACGCCAACATCATCTTCGGCGCGGTCATCGACGACGCGCTCGGCGACGAGGTCCGGGTCACCGTGATCGCCGCGGGGTTCGACGAGGGCCGCCCTACCAGGCCGGCGCCGGAGGCTGACGCACGGCGGGTTCCTCCGGCCCGGCAGAACACCCCCAACCCGTCCGCCCAGCAGGCGCCCGCGCCGCAGGCCCCGGCGAACCCGATCCCGAGCCGGGTCGGCCGCACCGCCGAGACCCCGGCCGGCCTCGGCCAGCCGGGCCAGCAGGGGCCCGGCGCCCCGCACGAACGGCCCGAGCGGCACCAGCCGTCCGGCCCGCAGCACCAGCCGTCCGCGC
>NZ_RFFG01000127.1 GCF_003696215.1 Actinomadura harenae
ATTCACCTACCGGTACGCGCCGAGCAGCTGGCACGAGGCAAGCGCTGTCGCCTGTGTGCTCCCGACGTCGCGGTGAAGACCGGGCCCGGCCCGCAGAAGGGCCCCGACGGCAGGTTCCAACCAGCAGGATCCTGAACCCCGCTCAGCGACCACCACCAGGCGCGCGTTCCCGGATGATGATCGCGGTCCGGGTGCCGCGCGGCGCGGTCGGTGAGGGGCCCAACGGCCGACAATGCCAGCGGCGTCATCGTGGAGCCCGTTCCCGACACCAGGAGCCCGATCAGGAACCGCCGCCGCGCCCAGGGCGACGGTGCACTCTCCGTCACTACCGGTTCCCGCTGGGGCGGGAGCGGAGGTGGGGGAGTGGTCACGGCAGCAAGTCTCGCTCGGTGAGGCTTCGGCCACCGAGGATCCGACGGGACCGGTGGCGGGGCTGGTAAGCCGACGCTCGAAGGTCGTACAGCTGGCTCAGCGGGGCAGGTCGTCGGCAGTGAGCGCCTCTGGTCTGAGCGGAAGCCTGACTGGTGAGCCTCCACAGTCTTTACGAATCGACGCCGAGACTTGGCGTGATTGGGTTCGGCGCGTCGAGGTTCCGGGCACCTGCCCGCTCCTAGCTTGGGGCCATGACAGACAAGATCGTTCCCGATGAAGTCCTCGCCGGATCCGAGCGCCTCATCGTCGAGGCCGTCGACCGCCTGCAGGAAGCACTGTCCTACGGCCGTGATGCCACCGAATGGGACTGGCCACGGATGGTCCTGTACCGGCTGGCCGACGCTCAGGACGTCATCGGCTGGGTTGTTGGCCTCCATGCTGCCCACGCGGTCCAGACGGGCTGGTCCTCCGACACCGTCAGGGGATACCTGCAGACAGGACAGCAGGTACGGCGGGCCGAGATTCCGCAGCAGCGGGACTTTGACTACCTTGCCGGGCTTACCGACGAGCCGGCGGAGAACGAAATGTCCGGCCCCTATATCACCGGCAAGATCCAGCGGAGGAGCATCGGAAAATCGGCCCCTCATCGCGAATGGGCCCTCGCCTGCATCCCTCAACGCGCTGAGCCAGGGGAACGCCGCAGAGCTGGACCATCTGCCCGCTGCCGTCAGCGGCAAGGCCCACCGGCTCTACTCAATCATGACGCCCGAGGACCAGGAGCCGGAGCTCGTCGCGCAGAGCTGACCGACCCTCGCGCGCCGGAATCCGCAGGACCCACATTGCGGCCGGCGGTGCTGACGTGGAGAGAGCGGCCCCGACGCTGGGGCTGCCGTGATCGGCTGGACCCAGGGTGGGAACGCGTCGATGTCACGCCGTGGTGCGGGAGGCCCTGCCCGCGTTCTTCCACCCGGCTCCATGGAAGAACGTGAACGTCGATGACGCTGGCGGGTGGCCCTCGCCAGCGAACAAACCCGCTGGAGGACGGCTGGCGCGGCCTCTGGGCGTTCACCGGGCTCGGGGGCAGGTTTCGTCGGGTTGTCAGGGGCCCTCGAGACCGAAGACCGTGTGGAAGGGGTCGCGGAGTTGGCAGATCCGCCGGCCGGGTCCGACCTGGAGGGGCCGCGCCAGTGCTCGGCTCCGGCGTCGAGGAAGCGGCTGCGAGCGTGGTCGAGGTCGGGGACGGCCCAGTAGGGGACCGGGCTGCCGCCGCGCGGGTCGGGTTGGACGTCGGCAAGGGCGAGCACCACGCCTGCGCCTTGGACGTGGCGGGCAAACGGCTGCACGACAAGCCGCTGCCCAACGACGAGGCCAAGCTGCGGGCCTTGTTTGAACGACTTGGCCAGCACGGCCCGGTGCTGATGGTGGTCGACCAGCCCGCCTCGATCGGCGCACTGCCGGTCGCGGTCGCTCGCGCGTCCGGCTGCCAGGTCGCCTACCTGCCCGGCCTGACCATGCGCCGGCTGGCCGACCTGCACCCCGGCCAGGCCAAGACCGACGCCCGCGACGTGTTCGTCATCGCAGATGCGGCCCGCACCCTGCCGCACACGCTGCGGCGGGTCGACACCGGCGACGAGGCGCTGGCCGAATTGGAGGCGCTGGTCGGGTTCGACGACGACCTGGCTGTCGAGGCCACCCGCGTCCGCAACCGCATCCGCGGCCTGCTCACCCAGATCCACCCTGCACTGGGACGAGTGCTGGGCCCCAAGACCGACCACCCCGCCGTGCTGGAACTGCTGTCGCGGTTCGGTGGCCCGCAGGGCCTGCGTCAGGCGGGCCGCCGCCGGCTGCTCACCCTGGCCCGCAAGCGCGCCCCGCGCATGGGCGAGCAGCTGGTGGACGACATCCAGGCCGCGGTGGAGCCTCAGACCGTCACGCTCCCGGGCACCACCGCGCCCGAGGCCGTGCTGCCCCGTCTGGCCGACTCGCTGCGCACCGTCCTGGACCAGCGCAAACAGATCGCTACCGAGGTCGAGGGGATGCTTAGGTGCCAGCACGGTCGCGGCCCCGACCAGGAGCGCGACGAAAAGTGAGCCGTAGGACCGGGCTAGGAGCCGCTGGCGGCCGCCGGAACGGGGATGTCCGGGGACTGGAACCACCAGTGGTGCGCGGCGGGGGTGATGGTCAGGCCGAAGTCCTCGACACCGGGCCGGCCGTGCCCGGTCCACCAGGCGTGGGCGTCCTCAACGCGGGCCCACACGTCCGACGGGCCGCCGTACTCGACCATCCCCGGGCCGTCCGCGGGCACCCGCGCCCACGACCCGTCACCCGCGACGACCTGCGCAGCGTCGCCGGGCAGGCCGAACGCCGAGACACCGGGGATGTGCTGCCAGATCAGCAACGACAACCCTGGCACGTTCAGAACTTCGCTACCAAGCCGGGATGGGCGGGTGCGGACGGTCGTGGCGTCGATCGGGGGCGCCTCGGGGATCCCCGGCAGGTCCACCGCCCGCCGCATCGACATGTACCCCGCCGACGCCACCAGCCGCCCCGCCGCCGTCCCGTCGCCTCCGACGACGAGACGCGCGAGCGCCCCGGCCCGCGTCATGCCGCGCGGCCGGAGGTCGGCGAGGATCACACCGCCCGGCCGGGTCTGCTCGACCCACGTATACGGCACGCGCTCGTTCGCCACCGTCGCGATGACCCGGTCATAGGGGGCACGGCCGGGATACCCGGCCGTGCCGTCACCGACGGCGAGAACCGGCGCGTATCCGGCGGCCGCGAGCCGCTCCCGCGCGGCGTCGACCAACGCAGGGTCGATGTCGATGCTGGTGACCAGGTCGGAGCCGAGGCGCTCCGACAGCAACGCCGCTCCGTATCCGGTGCCGGTCCCGATCTCCAGGACGCGCATCCCGTCGGCGACGTCCAGCAGGCCCAGCATCCGGATCATGAACCCGGGGCGGGTGCTGGAACTGGTCGCCCACGCGAACCCGCCTTGGCCGGGGAACGTCATGCGCTGGGTCACCAGCGTCTCGTCGGAGTACACCAGCTCGAGCCACCGCGGATCACCGGTGGTGATCGCTTCGGCCGGGTCCCCGTCGGACCAGATCCGGGGGACGAACACGTGCCGCGGCACCTGTTCGACGACCCGGCGCCACTGGTCGCCGAGTTCGCCGTGTTGGGCGATCTGGCTGGCCAACGCGGCCGCGTGCGCTCTCCACTGGCGGGTGTCGGTCATGTGGGAACTCCGGTGAGGATGTCGGCGACGGCGGCCGCGATGGGTGCCCCGGTCTCGGCCTGCAACCACGACCATTGCGCGCCGGGGCCGCACTCCAGGAACCACCATGCCCCGTCGTCGGTGACGGCGAAGTCGAACACGCCGAGTTCCAGCCCCAGCGCCGCCAGGTAGGCGCGGCAAGCCCTGGCCACCCGGTCCGGTACGCCGGTGATCTCGTAGCGGAGCGTGCCGTACCCCCTCCGGAAGTCCTGGCGTCCCGCCGGGTCGGCCGTGTGGATCGCTATGGCGTGGAGGTGCCCGGACCCCGTCGCGACCAGACGGACATCGTGCGATTTGGGCACGTTGTTCTGGAACAGGTGCATGGTGGTGCTCACCCGGTCGTCGGTCGCGGCCGCGGTGACGGGCGTGGTGTAGATCAGTTTGACCCGGTCGGCCTCGCTGATCAGCTTGTGCATGGTCGCCTTGTACACCGCGTTCCCCGAGCTGGTGAACGCGGCGGCATGACCGGGGTCGTTGGTGAGGATGCTCGAGGGGAGGGTGAACCCGCACCGGGCGGCGGTCGCCATCTGAAGCGGCCGGTACTCGGCGTCGGCCAGACGCGCGGGGTGCGACACCCAACGCGCTGGGAGCGCCATGAACAACCCGCCGAGACCGAACCGGGCCTCAACGGTCGCGAACCGCCGTTCCGGCTCGCTGAGGCCCGCGGGGAAGGTGAACGGCTGAGGCTGCCGGTAGTACACCGCCGTGACCTCATCGAACCGGATGACCCCGCCAGGGGTGGTGACCTCACCGTCCCAACCGCCCGCCCCTAACCGGGCGGTCACCGCGGCCCGCGTGGGGAACCACGCGGTGTCGAACCACGCCACCGGCACGCCCCGCGCCGCGAGCACATCCGCCACCGAGACCGCTTCCGCGTCGCCCTGTTCGGCAAGCATCAGCACCGCCGGGGCACCCATCAATCGGTCACCGTCTGCGTGTAGTCGTCCGGGACATCCTCACTGTCCTTGTTGTGCTTGGTCGCGACCTTCTCGGTCCGGGTGCTGGTGGGCTTCTCGTGCTTGCCCATGCTCCGGATCGGCGCGGGCGACACGGCCTGGTCCATGCCCCACGGGCGCGCGCCGGTCGTGGGCTGCTCAGCACTGACCGGCACCGCGTGCCCGGGAAGCCCGAGCGGGAAACGGTCACACGACCGGACCAACGGGTCCTCGTTCATCTCGGGCGGTCCCTCCGAGAACGTAGAAGAAGCAGCGGCGTCCCGATTCGCACTCGTTGAGAACCTACGACCGAACCCACACCGGTGAAAGCGCTTGAACACCAACATGGCGCCGGCGGAAGGTCCCCCAAGGCGGGCACTCGGCCCCCCGACTCGGCCGACGTCTACACCCGCCGATCGGCGGTACCGAGGTGCCGGTGGTGGTGCTGTCGGCGGCCGCCGCGGGTATCGCCGGGGCCGGCGTCACCGTGGTGACCCTCGCGGACCCCGACATTGCCCCGGACACGGTCCTGACCGTGAGAATCTCAGCGGTCGGCCTGGTCGCCCGCTGCCACGACATCCGCACCATCCCCGCCAAGCGCTTCGCCGACCTGGTCGGGCGGTGCACCACCGACGAGTGGCCGAGTGTCGCGTGCCGCTCCGGGGCGAGCAAGCGGCACGGGCCGGGCCAGTCAGCCGGGTCGGGGCCACCCGGACGGGGCGGCCAGCCCCTGATGGTCCAGCCGCAACGCGGTGAAGACGTACTGGTAGGCCGAGTGGGAGACGACGTAGATCAACCCTGGGACCGCACCGGCGAACTCCCCGGCCACCGGCCAGGGCAGCGGCGGCGTGGTCGCGCCGGACAGGTCGGTGAGGCTGGTGGCTCCCGGTCGGCCGGGATCGACCAGGCGGTTGACCAAGACCCGGCCGTCGCTACCGGAAACGCTCACGCTCGAGCCTGTCGAGTACTCGACGTCGATGTCGTGCCGCATCCGTCCGGTCTCCGGATCGCGGATCTGGAGCGAACTGAAGTCGGTTACGACGGCCGACCTGCGGAGAGAACGCCGCCTGCGGCCGGGTTATGAACTCCGCGAGGCCGCTCGGGTCGCCGGAACCTCCGTCGAGATCGGAGACGATGGCCGACCACACAGGCGTCAGGCGGTCAGGCAGCCGGTGCCGTGCGGGGGCTGCGGAGTCGGCCGCGCACACCTGCGCGGCCGCCAGCAACAGCGCGGCGCCAGCGGCCTGAACGGCGTAGGGCCGGTGGCGGGCCACCTCAGCAGCCCTTCAAGGGCAGAAACACGCACGCCTGTCGCAGGGAGGCTCTGTTGTACCCAGAGCCCATGACGTAGATGTCCACGTAGTAAGGCGCGGCCCCGGTGATGTGGAAGGGGCGCTTCAGCTTCGGGCGGATCGACGAGCTGCTGGCGCAGGTCGAACGGCAGGCCGTCGACAACCACTCCCTCATCAGTCGCAACACCGTCCTGGAGGCGTGGCCGGCCGACGCCGAGAACACCCTGACCGCCGACCGCCAGGACCTGAAGGAGATGATGAGGATGGCCAATGCTGATGCACTCCTGGCGGGAACAGGCCGCCGTTCTGGCGCGGAACTGGCCGCCGCGCGCCCCGGCCCGTCGGCCGACGCGGTGGCCGAGGTGCCGGCCCAGGCGGATTGGCGCGCCGCCCGCCAGGCGGGGACCGACCCGCGGGACCTTCCGATCACCACGGTGAGGCCTGGCCAGACCTCACCGCGGGCGGGCGCTCTGTTCGACTCGCCGCTGTCGTCGGAGCAGCGGGCCCTGCGGCCGGAGATCCGGGGCGCCTGCAACGTGGTCCTGGCCCTCGTGGCGGTCCAGCCCCGCCCGCACTGCGACCCCGCGATGGCCGTGATTCGCGGAGTTCAACCGCCCCGGCTCGGTGCCTCACAGGCGCACCGCTTCGTCGAGATCCACTCTTGCGAGCTAACAGGGCTGCGGAACCCGGCCGCCGTCGACCACCGGAACGTGAGCACACGGACGCGACGGAGGGGCTGGAGACCGCCCTGACCAGCGAACATGTCGGCATTTGACGATATGCAGGTAGATGCCTGCATAATGTCCGGGTGAGTCAGGACATCGAAATGATGGACGCGGCCTTCCGGGCGCTGGCCGACCCGACCCGGCGGCTGCTGCTCGACAGGCTGCGTGAGCGCGACGGGCAGACGCTCGGCGGGCTGTGCGAACGCCTGGAGATGGCGCGCCAGTCGGTGACGCAGCACCTCGACGTCCTCGTCGACGCCGGCCTGGTGACCGTGGTGCGACGCGGACGCGAGCGCCTGCACTACCTCAACCCGATGCCCATCCACGAGATCGAACGACGCTGGATCGCCGAGTTCGACAGGCCGAGACTGCGCGCCCTCAGCGCCATCCGGAACCAAGCCGAGGAGTACGCCATGACCGACGCGCCGGCCGCCGTGCCGACCTACGTCTACGTCACCTACATCCGTGCGAGCGCCGAGCAGGTGTGGCGCGCGCTCACCGACGCCGACCTGACCGCGCTCTACTGGGAGCACGCCAACGTCTCCGACTGGCGGCCGGGCTCGCCCTGGGAGCACCGGCGCGTCGACGGGTCAGGGACGGTCGACGTCGTCGGCCGGGTCCTCACCGCGGAACCGCCGACCCGCCTCGTGATCACCTTCGAGGACCGCCCGGACGCCGCGACGACCAGGGAACCGTCGGTCGTCGAGTTCCTCGTGGAGCCGCACCAGGACATCGTCCGCCTGACCGTGAGCCACGAGAACCTCCCCAACCGGGAGATGCTCAACGGGATCTCCCAGGGCTGGCCCGCCGTCCTGGCGAACCTCAAGTCCCTGCTCGAGACCGGCGAGGTCCTCCCGCAGGCGCCCTGGAAGATGTCGCCCCCTCGGCACGCCTGAACGGCGCCCGCCCCCGCGACCACGCACCGCACCCCCCACCAGCAGAAAGAGGAACCTCCCATGGACTCCGCCCAGCTCCAGACGGCCTACCGGTCGCTGCTCGACGCCGCCGCCACCGTGACCGGCTCCGGCGAACCGGGCACGCCGCCGCCGGGAGAGTGGACCGCCGACCAGATCCTGGCGCACGTCTCGCTCGTCACGGCGTCCACCATTACCGCCGCGTCCACCGTCGCGTCCGGCTCCAACACCGCCTATGACAACCGCGTCGCCCTCGACACCTGGACGATCGACCGCGTCATCACGCTCTCAGGCGGCACCGCCGGGCTCCTCGACCGGCTCCGGCGCCAGGCGGACGCTCTGTGCGCGCTGGCCGGACCGGCGCTGAGCGGCACCGAACTCGACACCCCCGTACCCACCCGGCTGCTGTCGAACGGCACCTGCCTGGTCGACCAGCTCATCCCGCTGCGGGACCTCCTCACAGGGCTCGCCGAGTCGGAGCTGCCCGGCCACACCCGACAACTCCTGGCCCTCCTGCCAGACCCCGCGCCGCTCCCGACCACGGCCTGACCACCACATCCACGCGGACGGAGAGTCATCAGCCCTGGTCACCGCGCACGGCGTCGAGCAACCAGGCATTGGCTCCGACGGCCCCAGCGGTCAGTTCCTGCCGTGCCTGCCGTGCCGCCTCCAAGTTGATCCCTCCGAAGCCGAACGCGGCTGTCTGCGCGATGGCCAGGTCGCCGGAGGCGGGGGAGCCCTGCGCCAGGCCCGGTCCTGCGGCCTCGGGGACCGGATCGGATCGGCGAGTCCAGAATCGGGGGTACTGTTCCTTCCTTCATGGCGAGCACCGCCATCACGAGGCTGAGGAGGCCCGAGCCGCCCAGGGTGTGGCCGGTCATCGCCTTGGTGGCGGTCATCCGCGGACCGGGTCCGGCGCCGTCGAGGATGCGGGCGCAGTCCGCTCGACTCCGTCGCGTCGTTGGCCGCCGGAGCCCGGCGAGCCGCTGGGGCCCGGGGCCTGGGGCCCCTGGGCGTTCCCTACGGCTGACCGTTCGCGTTCAGCCTGCGGGGTGGGCTGATTCGGATCGGTCGTTCCCGGCCCGGCGGCCCTTATCCCCCTCAGAGGAGTCGCCGGGGGCGGGGGCGGGGTCGGGGACGTGGGGTTCGCCGAACCGGGCCAGGGCGAGCGTCGCGGCGACCGCCAGTGCGAACCCCGCCGCCGCCACCGGCCCCAGCCCCGGCCGCGTGTGATCGCCCAGCAGGACCACCCCGACCGCGGCCGGCACGACCGTCTCGGCGACCACCATCGCCGCCGTCGTGCTGGTCACCGACCCCCGCTGCAGCGCCGTCGCGTAGAACAGCAGCGCCGCCACGCCCGCCGCGGCC
Organism: Actinomadura harenae; assembly: GCF_003696215.1. Taxonomy (GTDB): domain Bacteria; phylum Actinomycetota; class Actinomycetes; order Streptosporangiales; family Streptosporangiaceae; genus Spirillospora; species Spirillospora harenae. The sequence continues at coordinate 8,881 of NZ_RFFG01000127.1, forward strand.
AGCGCGTACGAGGCGGGATCGGTCACAAGGTCCAGGGGGTTCAGGCTCGTCAGGACCCGCGCGGCCAGCGCGACCAGGCCGAATCCCAGGCCCGCGACCAGGCCGAGCGCGACCGACCGCGCCGTCCCGCGGAGCCGTCCGGCCGCCGCGCCGACGGCGAGTAGTACCAGTGCGCAGCCCAGCAGCGTCCAGTGGAACGCCTGCCCGACGTGGGCGGGTCCCTCCCGTCCGGCCGACGACCCCAGCAGCGCCAGCCCGGCGCACACGGCGAGGACCGCCGCCCACTCGGCCCCGCGCAGCCGCACCTTCAGGACCGGGCCCGCCACGACGGCGGTGACCGCGAGCGCGGCCGCGACGATCGCCTGCACCACGAACAGCGGCAGCGACCGCAGCGCCGCCAGCTCCAGCACGAAACCCAGAAGGTCCAGGCCGATGCCCGTCAGGAACGGCAGGTTCGCCGCCAGCCGCACCAGCAGCCGCGGGTCGATGCCCTCGCTGGGCGCCGTGGTCCGGGCCGCCACGGCCTCCAGGACGGTGGCGACGCCGAAACAGCACGCGGCGGCGAGGGCGCCCAGCAGACTCCAGACCATCCGCTTACCCTACGCGCCGCCCCGGACGCCTCCCCACCGGGAAGGACTCAACGCGGCCCACCATCGGAGCGAGGCCGCTGGAGCGGGTTCCGGAGCGGTTCCGGGCGGCCCCGGGGGAGTGGACGGTCAGCCCTCCAGGGCGTATCGCATCGCGCGGAACTTGTTCGACGCCTCCGCCAGCTCCGCCGCCGGATCGGAGTCCGCGACGATCCCGCAGCCCGCGAACAGCCGCGCCCGCGTCCCCGACAGCTCCGCGCACCGCAGCGCGATGCCCCACTCGCCGTCCCCGCGCGCGTCGACCCAGCCGACCGGGCCCGCGTACCGGCCGCGGTCCATGCCCTCCAGCTCGCGGATCAGGTCCAGCGCCCGCTCCGTCGGCGTGCCCGCCACCGCGGGCGTCGGATGCAGCGCGCCCAGGACGTCAAGGACGGTCCGGTCCGCCGCCAGGCGCCCGTGCACCGGCGACGCCAGATGCGTCACGTTCGACAGCCGCAGCAGCTCGGGCTCGGCCGGGACGTCCAGGTCGGTGCACAGCGGCGCGAGCGCGTCCCGCACCATGTCGACCGCGTAGGAGTGCTCCTCCCGGTCCTTGGCGGACCGGAACAGCGTCGCCGCGCGGGCTTCGTCGTCGGCGGGCGTGGTGCCCCGTGCGGTGGTCCCGGCCAGCACCAGCGAGTCGACCTGGGCCCCGGCGCGGCGGATCAGCAGTTCCGGTGTCGCGCCGACCAGGCCCGCGACGGCGAAGGTGTAGCAGGTGGGGTAGCGGTCGGCGAGGCGGTGCAGCAGCACGCGCGCGTCGATCGGGCGGTCCGCGTGGGCGATCAGGTCCCGGGCCAGGACGACCTTCCCGAGGTGGCCGTCGCGGATCCGGGCCGTCGCGGCCTGCACCGCCTGCGCCCACGAGGGGGCGCTGCGGGCGCCGTCGCTCCAGGTGAGGCGGCCGGGTGCGACCGGCGCGAACGCCGCAGGCGGCGGGCCGTCGGCGCGGGGCGCGCCGAGTGCTCCGGCGAGCGCGTCCAGGGAGTCCAGGGCGTCGGGGGAGTCGTCGTGGGGGTCGCCGATCGTGGTGACCCAGGCGTGGCCGTCGCGGCGTCCGAGCACGTACCGGGGGACGATCAGGACCGAGTCCGCCGACTTGGGGTCGAAGCCGAAGCTGCCGAACGCGACGGGGCCGGTGCCGGGCAGGCGCAGCGGGTCCTCGACCTCGGCGGACCCGAACGTCTCGGCCAGCCAGGCGTCGGCGGCCGCGAACCGGTCGTGCCCGCCGGGCAGCTCCAGGCGGGCGGTCTCACCCCAGCCGACCAGGCCGTCCCCGTGCCGGACCCAGGCCAGCGCGGTGGGGTGGGGGAGCCGCGACAGCAGGTCGCCGGGGTCGGCGACCGGAACGGTGCGGACTTCGAGGCGGCCGGGTGCGTGCACGGCGAGCTTCACGGACGCCACTCTACGGGAGTTTTGAACCCGTTCAAACAGGCGGGGGCGGGGGTTCCGGCGGGGCGCACGGCGCCCCGCCGGAGCGGCGGCTCAGCCGCGGCGGCCGGCGAACCGCCACGCGACCGGCAGCAGGCCCGCCGCCAGGAGCACCTTCAGCACGTCCCCGGCCAGGAACGGCGTGACGCCCAGGTGCAGTGCCTTCTCCAGGCCCACGTGCAGCGACGCCATCAGGTACGGCACGCCCACCAGGTAGATCAGGACGGTGCCGAACGTCATCGTCGCGACCGTCCGCAGCGGCGTGCGGTCACCGCCGCGCTCGGCGAGCCGTCCCACGACGGCGGCGGCCAGCACGAACCCGAGCACGTACCCCAGCGTCGCCATGGACGCGCCGGACGTCCCCTCGGCGAACCACGGGACCCCGGCGACGCCCGCCGCCAGGTACAGCAGCATGCCGAGCGCCGCGCGGGTGCGGCCGAGAGCCGCGCCCGCCAGCAGGACGGCGAAGGTCTGCCCGGACACCGGCACGGGCGTGCCGGGCAGCGGGATCGAGATCTGCGCGGCGACGCCGACCAGGGCGGCGGCCCCGGCCACCAGCGCGGCGTCGCGGGCGAGCGAGCCCGGCAGCAGGTCGGACAGGACAGCGACGGGACGCCGGGACGCCGGAGCGGCATGAACGGTGGACACAGCAACCTCCACAAAACGTGCGTGTTGGGTCGAAACCTAGCGAACGGTCCGGCGTGGGGGGATCACCCGGGCTACAGAATCACCCCACCCCGATTTGTCACCCGCCTCCGACCGGCCACGACACCCCCACCGCACGCCCCGGCCGAACGGCCGAACGGCCGGGGCGTCCCCGCCCCATGACCCGGCCCCGTGACCCCCGCCCGTGACCCCGGCGCCGTGGTCCGCCCGCCCGTGCGGTCCGGCCGCATGGTCCGGCGACCGGGCCGCACGGGCGGGCGTCCGCGCGGGCGGCGGTCAGGCGTTCCGGGCCAGGTACACCACGTCGGGCTCGCCGCGCGGCACCGGCACCGGCAGCACCTCCACCCACCCGAACCGGCCCCGCAGCAGCTCCTCGAACGCCGGCGCCGCGCCCGCGCTCCACACCGCCAGCACGCCCCGCCCCGTCAGCCGCGACGTCAGCAGGTCCAGGCCGTCCGCCCCGTACAGGCGGGCGTTGCCGGGGGTGACCGTCCAGTCCGGGCCGTTGTCGACGTCCAGGCACAGCACGTCATGCCGGGACGGATCCCCGGCGAGATGATCCACAAGGTCGGCGGTGACGACCCGCACCCGCGGATCGTCGAGGGCGCCGCCGGAGAACGGGCGCAGCGGCGCGTCCGGCCCCGCGTGCCAGCCGACCACCGCGGGCTCCCGCTCCACGACCGTGACCGCGCCGACCCGCGGCAGCCCCGCCGCCACGGCCAGGCTGAACCCCACACCGAGACCGCCCACCAGCACGCTCACCGCCCCGGAACCGTCCCCCGGGACGGCGCCGCCCGAGACGGCGTCGACGGCCGCCGTCACCAGCAGCCGCTCCGACTCCCCGTTGCGGGTGTCCATGAGGAACACCCCGTTGCTGATGATCTCGTGATGCTCCCCGGCGCGGCGCAGCACCAGCTCACCGCCGACCCCCGCCGCCCGCTCCAGTACGTCCGCCTCGGCCTCGACCCCGGTGTTCATGCGCTCGACCCTAGCCGTCACCCTCGCCCCGCCCCGGAGAATTTCCGCCCGGCGGCGCCAGGGGTCACGGCCTCACGGTCACGCCGTCACGGGCGCGGCGTCCCGGCGGGGCGGGACCGCCGCCAGGAGCAGGTCGACCAGGCTCCGCCGGGCTTCGGGGTCGCCGTCCAGGCGCGCGGCGCCGGACCGGACGGCCTCCTCCACCGTCGTCCCGTGGACGCACAGGGCGCGGAAGGTGTCCAGGTCCGCGGTGAGCGCCGCGTCGGGCCGCCGGGACGCCGGCCGCCGGTCGATCCGCACGCCGTCGCCGGTCACCTCCGCGGCGTAGATGTCGGCGCCCACGCGGATCTCATAGACGCCGGACAACCGGGCCGCCTCCGCCACGTCGGCCGGGTCGAAGGCCGCCTTGACGCTCAGCAGCAGCGAGTCGACGCCGAGGACCCCTTCGGGCGGGGACGGCGCGCGGCTTCCCCACCGTCCCAGCCCCAGCAGGACCGGCTCCAGGTCACGGCCCCACTCGGTCAGCTCGTACAGGTGGACCCGGGCGGGCGGCCCCAGATCGCGGCGCCGGACCACGCCGTGCTCGGCCAGCTCCCGCAGCCGCTGGCTCAGCACGTTGGGACTCACCCCGGGCAGGCCCGCGAGCAGGTCCCCGAAGCGCTTGGGGCCGAGCAGGAGATCCCTGACCACCAGCAGCGCCCAGCGCTCGCCGATGACGTCCAGCCCGCGGGCCACCCCGCACGGATCGCCGTAGTTCCGTCTGCCGCTCATCCCCCCATGATACGGACAACTCCTAATTTAGGAGTAGTGCTTGTTATTTAGGAGTAGCCGTCCTATCGTGACGGCCCATGAACACCACCGACGACACCTCCACCTCCACCGATACCGGCACCGACGCGGCGGCGTACCTGCGCCAGGGCGACCTGCGGCTGCTGGACACCCCCACGGCCCGGCACCTGCTCGCCACGGTCCCCGTCGCGCGCCTCGCCTACACCGGCAAGGACGGGACGCCCCGGGTGATCCCCGTCAACTTCCTGTGGACCGGCGGCGAACTGGTCATCGCCGCGTTCGCTGGCACCTACAAGGTCCGGGACCTGACCGCCCGCCCCGACGTCGCCGTCTGCATCGACACCACCGAGGCGCCCCCGCAGGTGCTCATGCTCCGCGGACGCGTCACCCTCGCCGAGTCCGACGGCGTCCTGCCCGAATACGCCACGATGCAGCGCGCGATGATGGGAGAGGAGGCCGGGACCGCCTACATCGAGGCGATCGACCAGCCCGGACTGCGCATGGTCCGGATCGTCCTGCGCCCGGCCTGGGCCGGCGTCCTGGACTTCCAGAACCGGCTGTCCGAGCGGACGCCCGCGCCCGTCCTGGCCGCCCTCGGCGCCAAGCCCGCCGCAGGCCCGGCGGGCGACGGCCGCACCGGCGGCACCGACGAAAGGGGCATGTGATGGGAAAGATCGTTCTGACGGCGTTCGTCACCCTCGACGGCGTCATCCAGGCACCCGGACTCCCGGACGAGGACCGGGACGGCGGGTTCGACCACGGCGGCTGGACCCAGCCCTACGCCGACCCCCTCGTCGACCGGCGGACCACCGCCTCCGTCCTCGCCGCGGACGCCCTGCTCATCGGACGCCGCACCTACCAGCTGTTCTCCTCCTACTGGCCCGGCGCCGACCCGTCCGACCCCCGGACCGCCAAACTGAACGCCCAGCCCAAATACGTGGTGTCCTCCACCCTCAAGACCGCCGCGTGGAACAACACGACCATCCTCGACGGCGACGACGACCTGCCCAAGCGGGTCTCCCGGCTGAAGGAGCGGTACGACGAGATCAGCGTCTGGGGCAGCAGCCGGCTCACCGCGGCCCTGCACCGCGAAGCGCTGATCGACGAGCTCCTCCTGCTCACCTTCCCCGTCGTCGTGGGCGGCGGGAAACGCCTCTTCGCGGGCGAGGCCCCCTTCGGGCTCCACCTGACCGACACGACCGCGTCACCGACCGGCGTGATCATCTCCACCTACCGCCGCACATGACCCCCGCCCCGCCCCGACAGGCGGCCGGGCCGGGACGGGAAGACCTCTTCACCCCACGGTGTTTACGTGTAAGCATGTAATCATCGGGAGGTGCGATGTTCCCCGACCCACGCGACCCGCACACCAGCGACCCGCACACCAATGACCCCCGCCCCGACCGGCACGACGGCGACACCGCCGGCGGCCGGCGCCCCGACCGGCACGACGGCCAGGGCGGGGACCGCGCCGGAGACCGGGACCGGGGCCAGGACCCGGGCGGGGACGCCCTGGACGCCTACTCGCGCGTCGTCGCCGACGTCGCCCGCGACCTGACCCCCAGCGTCGCCGGACTCCGCGTCCGGCACCGCGGACGCGAGGGCGCCGGCTCGGCCGTCCTGTTCACCGGCGACGGGTTCCTGCTCACCAACGCCCACGTCGTCGGCCGCGCCACCGGCGGGCAGGCCGCGTTCGCCGACGGCACCACCACCCCCTTCACCGTCGTCGGCACCGACCCCCTGTCGGACCTGGCCGTCGTCCGCGCCGACCCGTCCGCCCCCGAACCCGCACCCCTCGGCGACAGCGACACCCTGGTCGTCGGGCAGCTCGTCGTCGCCGTCGGCAACCCCCTCGGCCTCGCCGGATCGGTCACCGCCGGCGTCGTGTCCGCGCTCGGCCGCTCCCTGCCCACCCGCAGCGGCAGCGCCGTCCGGATCGTCGAGGACGTCATCCAGACCGACGCCGCCCTCAACCCCGGCAACTCCGGCGGCGCCCTCGCCGACTGGCGCGGACGCGTCGTCGGCGTCAACACCGCCGTCGCCGGAATCGGCGTCGGACTCGCCGTCCCCGTCAACGCCACCACCCGCCGCATCATCGGCGCGCTCATGCGCGACGGCCGCGTCCGCCGCGCCTACCTGGGCGTCGTCGCCGCACCCGTGCCCGTCCCGCACCACCTGCGCGACCACCTCGGGCAGCAGGAGGCGCTGCGGGTCGCCGACGTCGTCCCCGGCAGCCCCGCCGACCAGGCCGGGCTCCGGCGCGGCGACCTGGTCCTGGCCGCCGCCGGGGCGCCCGTGTCGCAGGCCCAGTCCCTGCAGCGGCTGATGTTCGCCGAGGCGATCGGACGCCCGCTCCCCATCACCGTCCTGCGCAACGGCGCGATGGTCGACGTCATCGCCCAGCCCGTCGAACTCACCGCCGAGAACGCCTGACCACAACGAACCCGGACAAACCGGCGCGGGGTGGGGGGCGTTCCACGCGGACACGCGTGTTACGGCGGAACCATGGCGGCGAGTACGTGACAATGGCTCGGCTATGGCATCGCGATCGCGGAACACCCAGGCAGCGCGTCCCACCTCACCCGCCACCGACGTCGGCGGCCGAGACTCCGGCGGTGGCGCCGCCGGTGGGCGGGGCGCCCGCGGCGGGCGGACGCGCCGGGCGGCGGCGGGCCTCACCGGCGCCGTCCTCGCCCTGGCCGCCGCGACCGGATGCATGTCCGCGTTCGGCGGCACCCGCAAGAACACCGCGAGCACCGCCCGTACCGAATGCCCCGCGACCGCCGCGCCCGGCGACTCCCGCTCCCGGCAACTGCGCGCCATGTGGATCGCGACCGTCGGCGGCACCGACTGGCCCACCGACCCGTCCAAACCCGCCGCCGAGCAGCGCAAACGGTTCACCCGCCTGCTCGACACCGCCACCGCCATGAACCTCAACGCCGTCGTCGTGCAGATCCGCCCCGACGCCGACGCGTTCTACCGCTCCCCCTACGAGCCGTGGTCGGCCGTCCTCACCGGCACCCCCGGCAAGGACCCCGGCTACGACGTCCTCGCCTTCATGATCAAAGAGGCGCACGCGCGGAACCTGGAGTTCCACGCCTGGTTCAACCCCTACCGCGTCGCGCAGAACACCGACCGGTCCAAACTCCCCGCGGGCAGCCCCGCCCGCCGCCACCCCGACTGGGTCCGCACCTACGGCGACCAGCTCTGGTACGACCCGGGCCTCCCGCAGGTCCGCGACCTGGCCACCAACGCCGTCATGGACGTCGTCGGCAAGTACGACATCGACGCCGTCCACTTCGACGACTACTTCTACCCCTACCCCGAGTCCGGCGACTTCCCCGACGCCGCGACCTACCGCGCCCACGGCCACGGCACCCGCAAGGCCGACTGGCGGCGCCGCAACGTCGACACCCTCATCCGGACGCTCTCCGGAAAGATCCACCAGGCCAAGCCCTGGGTCCGGTTCGGGATCAGCCCCTTCGGCGTCTGGCGCAACAAGACCACCGACCCCGCCGGGTCCGACACCCACGCCCTGCAGTCCTACGACGACATCTACGCCGACACCCGCGGCTGGATCCGCAACCGCTGGATCGACTACGTCACCCCCCAGCTGTACTGGCCCATCGGCGACCGCGCCGCCGACTACCGCACCCTGGTCGCCTGGTGGAGCCGCCAGGTCGCCGGCACCGGCGTCCAGCTCAGCATCGGCCAGGCCGGCTACCGCGTCGGCGAGGACGCCACATGGCGCAAACCAGAAGAACTGTCCCGCCACCTCACCCTGAACGCCCGCCACCCCGAGGTCCGCGGCGACATCTTCTTCTCCGCGACCGACCTGGCCCGCAACCGGCGCGGGTTCGCCGCCCGCGTCCGCGCCGACCACTACGCGCGGCCCGCGATCCCGCCCGCCGCCCCGCCCGCCGGAGGCGGCCCCGGGGCGCCGGTCCCCGTCCACGACGTCCGCGCCACCACCGCCGGGAAGGGCGCGCAGATCTCCTGGGCCCCCGCCGGGACCAGCGGCGGCGACCCCGCCGCACGGACCGCCGCGTACGCGATCTACCGGCGGGACGGGCGCGGCGCGGACTGCGCCGCCGTCGACCCCGCCGCACTGATCGGGACCGTCCGCGACCCGGGCACCCCGCCCGGCGCGCGCCTCACCCTCACCGACCCCTCCGCCCGGCCCGGACACGACTACACCTACACCGTCACCGCCCTGGACCGCGTCCACCGCGAGAGCCCGCCCGCCCGTGCCGCAACGGTGACCGTCAACCGGGGATAAACCAGCGCCCGACGGGGGACAAACACAGCACCCTGAACGCCCCCGGAGGTATGAGCATGGCGCTGTCGACGGAGGAGCAGCGGATCCTCGCCGAGATCGAGACCCGCCTGGCCGAGGACGACCCGCGGCTGGCCCGCCGCCTGATCACGCACGGCGGGACGCCCCGCCGCCGCGTCCGGCTGATCGCCGCCGTGGTGATCGCCGCGCTCGGCGTCATCACCGCGCTCGTCTCGGCGATCCTCGCGGCCTTCTCCTGACACCACCGCCCGGGGGAGCGCCCGCAGCCCGTCCGCACCCCCGGACCCGGCCCCCGCGAAACCCACCCGCCCCCACCCCACAGCCCGCACCCGCCCGGCGACCCGTCCCCGGGCCCGCCCGGCCCACCCCACCCCCGAACACGAAGAAACGCCGTGGCCCCGACGGCTTCCCGTCGGAGCCACGGCGTTCCCGTGACGTTTAAGTCGGTGTGGTGGTCGCCTCACGGCGAAAGGCACAACGCGGCTCCAGCCGAACGGTATTCCGCGAAGGCGATATTTAGAGCCCGGGGGACACAAGCCACACCGACGGTCACCACTCTAACGGCAACCGGGCAGTGCCTCCGACCCCTGGGCCGCGTGTCGCCGATCACCTCACCCCGAAGTGAGGGTTCCGTGCGCCCGTGCACCGGCCCGCCGCCGGGCGCGTCCACCAACGAGAGGACTCCCGCGAAAACTCCCGGAACGCGGCGGACGCCCACCCCGCACGGTCGGCCGCACCCCCGGACGCTCGACACCACAGACCACCGCCCACCAGGGCGAACAGCACCGCGAACGACCGCACGACCGGCGCGTCACGACGACGCCGACCACCTCCGCCAGCACAGAAGGAGTCGGGGCAGTGGGCACCAGATGGCTCGGAATCGACGACGAACTCACCGGGGACCCCGACGCCGACGGGGACCCGCCACGGCCGGCCCCCCGGCCGTCACCCCCCGTCACCAACGAACCCGACGAACCCGAACCTGGCGACACCGCTCGACACGAACCCGCGCGACACGAACCCGCATGGGACGGCGTCCCCGCGGACGGCGCCTCGGCGGACGCCCCGCCGGAACCGGCGCCGGACGCGGCGTGGACACTGACCGCCGACCCCCGCACCGCCGCCCGCGCCCGCACCCTCACCACCGGACGGCTGCGCGACTGGGCCCGCCTCGGACGCATCGCCCCCGACCCCGCCGACATCGACGACGTCGTCCTCATCGTGGACGAACTCATCACCAACGCCGTCGTCCACGGCCGCGGCGCCGTCCGGCTCCGCCTCACCCTCGACGGCGCGCCCGCCGCGCCCGTCCTGCTCGGCGAGATCACCGACGACCACCCCGCACGGCCCGCCCTGCCGTCCGCCGTCGCCGCGCCGCGCGGCCTGGACTGGTCCGAGGACGGCCGGGGACTGCTGCTGGTCACCGCCCTGGCCACCGACTACGGCACCCGGTCCCGCCCGCCCGGCAAGACCGTGTGGTTCACCCGCGACCTCAGCCCCCGCCCCTGACCTTGGCCCCCCGGCGCCCGGCCCATGCGCCCCCGGCCCGCACGCACCCCGCCCGGGCCGGTCACGGGTGCAGCGGGCAGCGGTCCACCACCCACATCCCCTCCTCGTCGTCGGGCGCGCCGCGCGGCGGGGGAGGCTCACCGGCCAGCCGGTCCAGATGCCACTCCACGTGCGCGAGCGGCCCCCGCCACCCCGCCAGCAGATCCGCCAGCGGACGCGCCGGACCCGGCCGCCCGAACCGCCGCGGCTCCGGCACCACCCGCCCCCACAGCGCGTCGTCGCCGCCCGCGACCCACCGCGCCAGATCGTCCAGCACCTGCGACAGGTCCCGCGCGAGCTCGCCCAGCGAACGCACCGCCATCGCGTCCTGCACCATCGACTCCCACACGTCGAACGACGCGACCCCCGCGAACCCCTCCGGATAGTCCGGCGGGCGCCCGCCCGGCACCGGCGGCTCACCCGTCACCGCCGACCGCACCGCCGCGACCTGCCACCGCGTCCACTCCGCCAGATGCCCCAGCACCCCGCGCAACGCGACCACACCACCCTCCGCCCGGCCGCCCCCGTCCCGGCCGCGCCCCACCCCGCGCGCCGGAGCCGACGCCGACGCGACCGCCTCCCGCACCCGCATCCGCGTGAACTCCACCCGGTCCAGCGTCCACGCGCGGGCCCGCGCCGCGCCCGCCGCGTCCCGCCC
>NZ_RFFG01000128.1 GCF_003696215.1 Actinomadura harenae
TGTGGCCTCCGGTCAGCGCCGTCCCGGCGAAGACCGCGGCGGCGGCCGCGGCCGCCACGGCCGGGACGGCGGCCAGCCGGACGCGCCTGCGGCGGCGGGCGACCTTCAGGACCCGGGCGGTGTCCACCCGGAGCGGTGCGTCCCCGGCCAGTTCGTCCAACGCGTCGTGCAGGCGGGGGATCATCGCGCCACCTCCGGGATCTCGTGGTCGGTCAGCAGGTCGGCGAGCCCGGGTTCGAGAGCGCGCATCCGCGCGAGGGCACGGTGGGTCTGGCTCTTCACGGTGCCGACCGAACAGCCCAGCAGCCGTGCGGTCTCGCTCTCAGAGCGGTCCTCGTAGAAGCGCAGCACGATCATCGCGCGCTGTTTGGCGGTCAGCCTCCCCAGCGCCTGGCCCAGCAGGACGGACCGCACCGTGCGGTCGGCGATGTCCGGATGCCCCGCGGGCTCGGGCGGCGCCGCGCTCGGGTAGACGTGCCGTCCCCGGCGCTTCCACCAGTTGAGGTGGTCGTGGTACAGGATCTTGCGCACGTAGGACTCGGGGTCGCCGCTGCCCGCCACCCGCTGCCATCGGGGCGCGAGCTTGACCAGGGCGGCCTGCACGAGGTCCTCGGCGAGATGCCGGTCCCCGGTGAGCAGGAACGCCGAGCGCAGCAGCGCCGGCCCCCGGGCCGCAACGAACTCGGGCAAGCCGTCGTATTGCACCATCCGCCTCCTTGTCGCCCGTTACACACACCGGACAGGCGGCAAAGGTTGGCACCCACCAAGAAAAATCCAACAATGCGGCGTGGCATGGATACGCCGGTGCTCACCCTCCTGGTGTGGGCCGAGGAGGGTGGCACCGGCGGAGGCGGTCGGTTTAGATGTGGACCTTGGTGTGGAGGGGGAGGTCGGTGGAGGAGGAGCCCACCCAGATGGTGCGGTCGCCGGTGCCCAGCGTCCAGGCGTGGCGGGCGGTGTCCCAGTGGCTCAGCTGCTGGGCGTCCACGTCGATGCGGATCCGGCGGGACTCACCAGGGCGCAGGCCGATCTTCTCGTAGCCGCCGAGCGACCGGACGGCCTGGGGCGCGGAGACCTTGGCGGCGGGGCCGACATAGAGCTGGGTGACCGCCTCACCGGCGCGGCGCCCGGTGTTGGTCACGGTGACGGTGGCCTCCAGGCCTCGCCCCGTGCGCCGCACCTTCAGGTCCCGGTAGGAGAAGGTCGTGTACGACAGGCCGTACCCGAAGGGGAACAGCGGCTTGACCTTCTCCTTGTCGTACCAGCGGTAGCCGACGTAGATGCCCTCGCTGTAGTCCTCTTGCAGGTTCACGCCGGGGAAGCGGTGGGGATCTCCGGCGACCGGGGTCTGCTTCTCGGTGGCGGGGAAGGTCTGGCTCAGCTTCCCCGAGGGGTTCGCGTCGCCGAACAGCAGGCGCGTGGTCGCCTCGGCGCCCCGCTCACCCGGGTAGTACATGTTCAGGACGGCGGCGGTGCGGTTCAGCCAGGGCATCGTGACGGACGAGCCCGTGTTGAGCACCACCACGGTGCGCGGGTTGGCCGCGGCCACCGCCGAGATGAGGGCGTTCTGGGGTCCGGGCAGCGCCAGCGAGGACCGGTCGGCGCCCTCGGTGCCCTCGTCGTAGGCGAAGACGACGGCCGTCCTGGCGTGTTCGGCGGTCCGCACCGCGGCGGCGATGCCGTCGCGGACGAGCTGCGGGGTGGACCAGGCGAGCCGGATCCGCTGTGCCGTTCCCTCCGGCGCGGCGGCCTTGACGGTCAGGCGGTGCTTCCCGGCGGTGAGGCGGGCGGTGGCCGGCCAGTTGACCAGTCCGTCGCGGGTCGGGATGACGCTCGCGCCGAACGGGCCGTCGGCGGTGACCAGCTCGGTGCCGTCGAGGGCGAGGGAGCCGGTGCCGCCGGAGATCTGCAGGCCGAGCCGGTAGTCCCCGGTCTCGGGGACGGTGAGGGTGCCGGTGTAGGCGAGGGTCTTCCCGGCGGGCACCGTGGTGTCGACGGGCTTCGCGGGGTTGAGCGCCGAGGCCGGGACGGTGACCCCGTCGAGATCGGTGCCGGCCGAGTAGGCGACCTTGGCGCCGGCGCCGGCCCTGGCCCTGATGGTGTCGAGGGGCGCGGCGGCCGCGTCCGGGACCACGTGGGAGCTGCCGCCACCGGTGATCAGCGGGATCCGGGCGGTCGGGCCGATCACCGCGATGTCGCGGCCCGCCCGGCCGGTGAGGGGCAGCGCCCCGTGCCGGTCGCGCAGCAGCACGGCACCGGACTCGGCGACCCGCTGGGCCGCGGCGGCACCGCCCGCGGCGTCCCTGGACGGCCGTGGCCGCCGGTCGAGCAGGCCGAACCGCCGCATCTGGCCGAGGATCCCGGCCACCGAGTGATCGAGCGCGGCCATCGGGATCCGGCCGCTCACCAGGGCCTCGCGCAGCGGCTTCTTGAAGTACGCCGGGAAGTCCGGGCCGAAGGCGTCCCCGGGCATCTCCTGGTCCAGGCCCTTGGTGATCGCGCCGGCGCCGTGGTTGGCGCCCCAGTCCGACATCACCCAGCCCCGGAAGCCCCACCGCTCCCGCAGAATCGAGTTCAGCAACCGCTCGTTCTGGCAGGCGTAGGCGCCGTTGAGCCGGTTGTAGGAGCACATGATCGCGCCGGCGCCCGCGTCGACGGCCGCGTGGAAGCCCGGCAGCTCGATCTCCTGGAGCGCCTGTTCGCCGACGCGGACGTTCACGCCCGTGCTGAACAGGCCGCGGTCGGTCTCCTGGTTGTTCGCCGCGAAGTGCTTGACGGTCGCGATGAGCCCCTGCGACTGGATCCCGCGCACCTCGGCGGCGACCATGCGGGACGAGAGCAGCGGGTCCTCGCTGAACGTCTCGAAATTGCGGCCCGCCTGGGGCACCCGGATGGTGTTGACCATGGGGCCCAGCAGGACGTCCTGGCCGAGGGCGCGCCCGTCCCGGCCGATGGCCTGGCCGAACCTGCGGGCCAGCCGGTCGTCGAAGGACGAGGCCAGCGCCACCGGGGCGGGCATCGCGGTGGCGTGCGCGGCCACCCGGACCCCGGCCGGGCCGTCGGTCAGCCGCAGTTCGGGGATGCCCAGGCGGGGGACGCCCGGGACGTATCCGGACTCGCCCATGTCGCGGGGGTCGGTGGTGCCGCTCACGAAGCCCAGCTTCTCGTCCAGCGTCATCTTGCCGACGAGTGCCCGGACCCGGTCCGAGCCGGGTGGGCTTTCGGCGGCCGCCGTGCCGGAGGCGGTCAGCACGATCGCGGCGGCGAGCGCGCCGACGCGCAGGAGTCTGTCGGGGAACCGCATGGTGACGGCCTTTCGAAGGTGGACGGGCATCAGTTCGCGTCCCAGAAGTCGCACTGGTGCTGGGCTCGGTACTCGGCGAGAGAGATGGGGGTGCTCCGTCCGCCCGGACGCAGCGACAGCATCGCGCCGGACGCCAGGGCCGGCCAGCGGGCCAGCCGCCGCCCGGGCGCGTTGGGAGTGGTCCGGCGGACGAACGATCCCCAGTAGTGGCTCATGTCGTCGGCCAGCCTGCGCTGGGCGGCGGTGAAGTACGGGGTGATCGGGGTGCCGTTGTCGAAGCTTGGGAACAGGTAGGCCAGCTCGCCCGCGTGCGGGGCGCCCCAGACGTACCCGGGCGGCGTGCCCGGGGTGAGACCGGGGAACTTCCGGTCGTCGAACTGGTACATGCGGACGCGGGTGACCGCGGAGAACCGTCGCGCCAGCCTGAGGGTCGGGCAGCCTCCGATGTCGGCGATCAGCCCCGAGTCCGTGAGGATCGCGGCGATCGCGTACGTGGGGGCGTAGGGGCCGCTGTAGGCGCTCAGCGGATAGCGCCTGAACACCTCGGGTGCGCGTGCCCCGAACGAGCCGGTGACGAAGTCCCGGTAGGAGGCCGGGGTGTCGTCCCAGTCGAGCGCGAAGGTCCGGCCCTCGTCGTGGTTGACGCCGAAGATCATCGGTACCCGCTGGACGCGGCCGGAGGCGACGGCGTCGGCGGGCGCGGTCGGCAGCGGGTCCCCGCCGTTCACGAGGCCGAGGTCGGTGTCGGCGCTCGCGTCCAGCAGTTCGGCGGCGGGCTTGGCCCGCAGGCACGCGACCATGGCCGCCGGGTCGGTGCAGCCGACCGTCCGGGCGAAGGCGGCACCGGCGGGTTCGGCTTCGGCCCGCGGGGTCGACACGCAACTGCCGCTCTGCATGATCGCGGCACGGAACAGCCCGGCCGAGCCGGGGGCGGCCAGATGCGCGCACACCGACACGCCCCCGGCGGACTCGCCGCCGACGGTCACCGCGCGCGGGTCGCCGCCGAACGCGGCCGCGTTGGCCCGCGTCCAGCGCAGCGCGGCCTGCTGGTCGAGCAGCGAGTAGTCGCCGCCGAGACCGCCGCCGCCACCCGACCGGGCGAGGGCGAGGAGGCCGAAGACATTGAGCCGGTAGTTGGCGGTGACCACGACCACGTGGTTGTCGGCGGCCAGCTTGGCCCCGTCGTATTGCTGGGCGCCGCCGTTCTGGAAGCCGCCGCCGTAGATGAAGAAGAGCACCGGCAGCCGGCCGTGCGCCCCGGCGGGCCGGAAGACGTTGGCGTACAGGCAGTCCTCGGCGTCCGACCGGGGGCCGTTGCCACTCGCGAGCTGCGCGCAGGCCGGGCCGTACGACGTCGCCTGCCGGACGCCGTCCCACCGGGGCGCCGGGGCGGGCGCGGCGAAGCGGCGGTCCCCGAGCGGGGGCGCGGCGAACGGGACGCCGAGGAACTCGTCGACCCCGCCGACCGTGGCGCCCCGTACCGCGCCGTGGTCGGTTCGGACGATCGGGGCCTGATCGGCCGCCGCCTCGGCCTGTGCCGCGCCGACCGCCGACATTGGCAACGCCAACGCGACGACGGCGGCGAGCAGACGGAATCTGACCATGCGCGTCCACCTCCGGGGGTCGTCCTCGGTGCCCGTGCCGGGAGGACGCCGCTTTTGGTAAGTCGGCGACAAAATCGGCCCATCGCTTGGCCGGATTCCTCCAGGTGCGAGACCGAAGCGGATCTTGCCTGCGGAGCCTAAATTTCGGTGGTAGACACGTCAATGAGAATAATGAGGGCCCATTTATGAGCACTTCTTGACAAAAGTGACTTACATAGGATCTGGACATAAAGGAGCGTGCCGGGATAGATTTCGGCCGTGCCCGGCCCCACCGCCGCGCGGCTGATCCTCGACGAGCTCCGCGGCGAGGTACGGCTCACCCGCGCCGAACTGATCGAGCGGACCGGCCTGTCCCGGTCGTCGGTGTCCGGCGCCGTCGGAGAGCTGCTCTCGGCCGGACTGGTGGCCGAGCACAACGTCGAGCCCGCGTCCGAAGGCCGCCGCCCCGGCCGCCCGGTGGCCGGGCTGTCGCTCACGCGGGCCGCGGGCCTCGTCGCCGCCGTGGAGTTCGGACGCGGCCACATGACGGTCGCCGTCGCCGACCTGTCCCTGCGAGTGCTGACCGAGAACACCGTGGCCATCGACGTGGCGGGCGGCAAGGACGCGGCGCTGCGGGCCGCCGAGGAGCAGATCCTGTCCGCGCTCGCCGAAGCGCCCGAACCCCAGGCCCTGGTCGCCGTCGGGATGGGCCTGCCGGCGCCGATCCTCGCCGCGGACGAAAGCGTCGTGAGCGGCCCCGTCCTGCCCGGCTGGGCCGGGAGCCGCCCGGCCGCCGAACTCGGCGCCCGGCTCGGGCTTCCGGTCGCCGTCGACAACGACGCCAACCTCGGTGCCCTGGCCGAGGCCCGGCTCGGCGCGGGCCGCGGCGCGCGGGACATGCTCTACCTCAGGGTCTCCTCCGGCATCGGCGCCGGGCTGGTCCTCGACGGGCGCGTGCACCGGGGCATGCGCGGCGTCGCCGGGGAGATCGGCCACATCCCGGTCGCCGGGGCCGCCGGAACCGGCCGGACGTGTCGGTGCGGCGGGCTCCGCTGCCTGGAGACGCTCGCCTCGACCACCGCCATCCTGGAGGCGCTCGAGCCGTCCTTCGGCCCCCTCACCGCGTCCCGGCTGGTGTCCCTCGCGGACTCGGAGTCGATCGTCCGCCGGGTGCTCACCGACGCCGGCCGGGCCATCGGCACCGTGGTCGGCGACCTCGCCAACACCCTCGACCCGGCCCTGATCGTCCTCGGTGGGCCGCTGACCGGGGCCGCCCGTCCGCTCCTGACCGGACTGCGGGAATCCCTGGACCGCCGCACCCAGCCGGGAGTCGGCGACGCCGTCCGCCTGGCCCCCGGCGCCCTGGGCGACCGCGCCGGTGTCCTGGGCGCACTCATCCTGGCCGCCGACAGAGACCCGGCGGAGGGACGTCCACATGGCGTCGCATGACGAGCGGGTACTGGGCCTCATCCCGTACGACGGCGCGCTGACCATCAGTGACCTCGTGCGGGACAGCGGGCTGAGCAGGCCCACGGTGACCGGCGTCCTCGGACGGCTGCACGCGGCCGGGGCGGTGGAGGAGACGGTGGTGGCCCCCGCCGGCCTGGGACGTCCGGCGAAACGATGGCGGCGGCCACCACGGCACGGGACGTTCGGGGTGATCGCACTCTCCCGCGACGCCGTCCGCGTCCGGGTCGTCGTCGGCGACGACCGGCACGCCGCCGAGCGGGAGCGGCGGCTCGACGTCAGCCTCGACGCCCAGGGCGCGCTGGTGCACGGCCACCGGTTCCTGCGCGAATGCCTGACCGAGCTGGGCGCCCCTGCCGACGGGCTCTCCAGAGTCGTCCTCGGCCTGCCCTGCCCTGTCGGCGGCCCGGAGGGGGATCATCCACGCGTCCGCGGCATCCTGCCGGACTGGATCGGGATCCGCCCGGCCGAGAGCCTGCGCGCGCTCCTGCCCGGCACCGCGATCGTCATGGAGAACGACGCCAATCTCGGCGCCCTCGGGGAACTCGAGCAGGGCGCCGGCCGGGGCGGGACGGACCTGGTCTACATCAAGCTGGCCCCGGGGCTCGGCGCGGCACTGATCCTCGGCCGCCGCCGCCTCCACCGCGGCGCCGCCGGGCTGGCCGGAGAGATCGGCCACGTCCAGATCAACCCCATGGGCCACCCCTGCGCCTGCGGGGCACGCGGATGCCTGGCGACCGAGATCCCCCTCGATCCCTGGCACGAACCACCGGCGTCCGCCGAACCGTTCCCGGCCGGGGACCCGGCCGCCGACCGCGTTCTCCACCGCCTCGGCGCCCTGCTCGGCGAGCAACTCGGCGCCCTGGCCAACCTGCTCGACCCCGGACGCGTCATCGTCAGCACCGACACGACGCCGCCCCCTCCCGTCCTCCTGGACGGAATCCGCGACGGCATCCGCCGCACGGCACTACCGGTGGTGAGCGACCTCCCGGTGGTCGCGTCGCCCCTCGGCATCAGAGCCGAACTGATCGGCGGCATAGCCCTGGCCCGCTCAGGCGACGCCACCCCGAGCCGAACAGGCGATCAGCGAACGTCGACGTAATCACTGGCCGAGTCGGCGAGTAGCCGCCCGTCCCCGGCGAACGCAACGCGCCAGGTGCCGTCGCGCCGCGCCGTGAACCGGGAGCTGAACCGGCCGTACCGGTCGGTCCGTCCGCTGCCGAGATAGCTCCACTTCTTGGAGCCGCGTGCCTGAAAGGAGAACACGACCTTGCGCCTGCCGAGCGCCGTGGGCAGCCCATGGGCGTCCAGCCTGTCGGGTCGCATCCAGGACAGGCGGCCGGAGAGCTTGACCTTCCCTCCCTTGCGGACGGGCTCAGGCGCGGCGTTGAACATCTCGAACCGCGTCGGATGCGCATGGTCATGCCACGCATGGCGCTCACACTCGGCCGCGTCCCGTCGGTCAGGGCGACACGCGCCTGCCAGTCGCCGTCTCCTGGTGCGGGCGCGATGCACCGCCGGATCCAACCGCCGGCATCAGGCGATTCGCAGCCGTTCTTCCGCGTCCATGTCTTGCCACCCTTGGGACGGAAGTACAACGCGACCGCGTCGTAGGCGTCCGCATACGGCTCCCACCGGGTCGTCTTGCGCTCGACCCGGACGTCGGCCTCCACCCACCCGCTCCACTTGGCCGCGAGGCGGAGGTTCAGATCGGTGACGCGGGTCTCGTACCGGACGCTGTAGCGGATGGTCGGGTCGACACCGCTGTCGGTGGAGTAGAGCCCGCTGGATATGGAGGCGTCCACCCACACCGGTTTGAGTGCGACGGTATTGCTGCGGAACCGCCCATCGGCGTCCGTCCGCACGTTCCAGTAGTCACAGACGTAGCCGGTCTGGCACTCCGCCAGCTGAACCCACTTGCCGGCCAGGGGCCGGCCGTCCTGCCGCCGCACCCGGCCCGCGTAGGCGACCTTGGTCCCGTAGTCCAGGGCGGCAGGAAGCGCGTCGAGCGTCACGACCGCCGGAACCTTGGCCCCCGCCGTCACCTTCACCAGCGGCGACCGAGAGTCTTTGTACTGCGGCTGCCGGTAGGAGTAGTACTGGGCGGCGTAGTAACCGCCCGAATCCAGGTGACCGGTCAGGCTGAACCGTCCCTCGGCGTCCGCGTAGGCCTTCCCGACCTCGTCGAAGGTCACGCAGTCACGGACGCAGTGGATCGCCACCAGCGCGTCCCCGACAGGACGCGGCGCCGCCTCATCGGTCACGACCACCCCGGTGAACGTCACCTCGTCATGCTCGGCGTCCACCTGCTCACGGGAAACCCCGAAATCCTGGAACCGCGTCCTGGTCTCGGTCACGGCATCCGCCGGCGAGACGACGACGACCGCCCCCACCGACCCGACCACCAGAGCCACCACGGACAGCACAAGACGCATCGCATCACCATTCGGGGGAGGAGGAGCCCCCAAGAATGACGCCCCCCACCCCTCCGGTCAAGATCAAAAACCCGCCCCCTCGCCCACCCGACAACGCCGACGGAAGAGCCCCCGTCGAGCCGGACGACGCCGGAGCCCGCCCGCCCCGCACCGCTTGTGCGGCCTGGGCTCGCTTACGGGTTTCGGCCGCGTCCTGCGCGGCGCGGCAGCCCGTGGACGGCGTCAGGGGGACCGCGGGCGCCGTGAGCCCGGACGTGGATTGCGGGGTGTGCGGGGGTGAACGCCTCGGCTATGCGGGGGGCGCCTCGCCGAGGGCTTTGAGGAGCAGGGTGTGCAGGGTCTGCTGTTCCTGTTCCGACAGCCGGCCGAGGAGCTGTTCGGTGGCGGGCCGGCAGAGCTCGGCGGTGCGGGTGGCCGCGTCCTGGCCTTTCTGGGTGAGGGCCAGGACGTGGCGTCGGCGGTCGTTGGTGTCGCGGCGCCGGGTCACCTTGCCGGCGTCCTCCAGGCGGTCGAGGAGCTTGACCAGGTCGCTGCGGTCCATGCCGAGCCGGTCGGCGACCTGCTGCTGGGCCATCTCTCCTTCCTCGGCCAGGCAGACCAGCACGTAGTAGTCGCGCAGCGACAGGCCCTCCGGGGCGAGGGCGTCGTCGATCAGTCGCAGGGCCTGCCGGTGCAGCTGACCCATGGCGTAGGTGGGCCAGCGCAGCAGGGCGTCGAGGCGCTGGGAGTTCGCGGGCGTCGTCATGGCGTCACTCTACCGAATATTCGCGGGTTGACCCAATTGCGGGGACTCCCTACAGTTGGCGCATGCCGCAAATTACGAAGAAGCCGGACACCGGAACGACCGCTTCGGCGGGCCTCACGGAGATCCCGCGCCATGTGTGGACGGTGACCTGGGTCGTCGTCTTCGGCGCGTTCATCGCCGCGCTGGACTCCTCGCTGGTCAACGTCGGGTTGGACAGCATCGGCCGCGACCTGGGCGTTTCGCTGACGTCGGTGCAGTGGGTGGCCAGCTCCTACCTGCTCGCCCTGGGCGCGGCCCTGCCCGCCTCGGCGTGGCTGGGGCAGCGGGTCGGCACCGGCCGCCTGTGGATGTGGTCGCTGGCCGGGTTCGTGGCGTCCTCGCTCCTGTGCGCGGTGTCCCCGAACCTCGCGGTGCTGGTCACCGCCCGTGTCGTCCAGGGTGTGACCGGCGGTCTGCTGGTTCCCGCGGGCCAGTCGGTGATCGGGAAGGTCGCCGGGCCCGGCCGGATCGGCCGGGTGATGAGCACCGCGGGCCTGGCCGTGGTCGTCGCGCCCGCGCTCGGGCCGGCGCTGGGCGGCCTGCTGATCGATTCCCTCTCGTGGCGCTGGCTGTTCCTGATCAACCTGCCGGTCGGCGCGGTCGCGCTCATCCTCGGATGGAGGTTCCTGCCGCTGGAACGCGGCACCAGGACGCCGCTGGACGTGCGGGGCCTGGCGCTGCTGGGCGTCGGGATCCCGATGCTGAGCTACGGCGTCATCGAGGCCGGCGCCCCGAGCGGCCTCCACTCCGCGAAGGTGCTGGTGTCCCTGGCCGTCGGCGTCGCGGCCGTCGTCGGGTACGTCCTGGCCGGCCGGCGGCGCGAGAACCCGATCCTGAGCCTGGAGCTGTTCAAGGACAAGGTGTTCTCGGCGGCGAGCGCGGCGGTGTTCTTCACCGGCGCGGGCCTGTTCGGCGGCGTCATCATCATGCCGCTGTACTTCGAGGTGCTGCGCGGCCATGACGCGATGGAGACCGGCCTGCTGCTGCTGTCGTTCGGTGCGGGCACCGCGCTGACGATGCGTGTCGGCGGGAAGCTGACCGACAGGTTCGGCGGCGGCATCGTGGCCACCGTGGGCCTGGCGCTCAGCGCCGTGACGACGCTGCCGTTCGTGTTCATGGGCGCGGGCGCCGACATGATCCTCGTCCAGGCGGTCCTGCTCCTGCGGGGGATCGGGCTGGGCCTGGCCGGCATGCCGCTGATGTCCGCGGCGTTCGCCACCGCCCCCAAGGACCTGCTCTCCCACGCCACCGCCGAGGTCAACATCCTGCAGCGGGTCGCCGGAGCCTTGGGCAGCGCGATCTTCGTCGCCATCCTGTCCAAGGACGGCGCCCCGGACCTCGCCGCGTTCCAGACCACCTTCCTGTGGCTGACGGTCACCCTGGCCGCCGGGGCCGCGGTCGCGGCCTGGGTCGCCGTCGAAGGACGCCGCGCCAAGACCACCACCCCCGCCTGACCCACCCCGAAACCGCAGGACGCCGTCCCACCCGCACAGGTGAAAACGCCCCTGGAACGGAGGCCGGTCGGGTCTCTGGCGACAGCCGGATGACCAAAGAGTCCCACCGTCCCGGCAGGGTCGACACGCCCTCACCTGCCCAAACGCGGAGGGGGCGGCCGAGCGACCCGTGGGGGCGGTGTGGCACGGCGGCTCGCGCGGGGTATTCCTTGGTGCACGTCGGCTCAACCCGCCACGCACCGCGCACGCCGCCGGCGTTCCCACCTTCGTTCACGCCGCGCCGACCCCCCCACACCAACGGCCGGTCGGTCCGCCGATCACGGCGGTCTCCGCCGACTTGTGCATTGCTTGCGGTCTGCTGTGCGATGCGTGTGAATGATTCGCCCAGGTGGTGTCGTGCGCCCACATTTGTGGGATTGTCTGGCGTCCTCTCACTACTTTGATCAGCCTAGGGGGCTGCTGAATGAGAACGAAGCTCGTCGTGGCCGGTGTGGCGTGTGCGGCGCTCGCAGTCACCGGCGGAGTGGCGCTCGCGGGATCTGGGGACGCGCATGTGACCCGGATGGCGCCGGTCGCGGCGACCGCCGCCGCACCGAAGACCCTCACGCTGGTGCGTTACTTCGGTGGCGCGCAGGCCAAGCACTGGGTGACCACCGCCGCCGCACCCGGCCCGCTGTACCGCCGGGAGGGGACGTTCCGCATCCTGGCCCAGCCCGCCAGCGGCACCAGGGCGCTCTACAGCTGCCTCAACGGTTACGTCCTATTGGACCAGTTCGTGTCCGCGCGTTCGGACTGCGAAAGCCCCAAGAGCGTCCGCTTGGGCCGCATCGGCTACGTGTACCTCAAGCCGCCCAAGGGCGTGAAGGTCAAGCCGATCTACCGCTGCTCCATCCCGACCGGCTCCCACTCGGAGCACTTCGTCTCCTTCCGCTCGGACTGCGAGGGCCGTCCCACCTCCGGCAAGCTCCTCGTCGAGGGCCGCCTCGGCTACGTCCTGGCCTGACCGGCCTGACCGGCCTGAGGGCCGTCCGCCTGCGGGCCCCGTCAGGAAGGGACATCAGCAACCGCCCCAGAAGCTGTCTCCGAGGAGAGCGTCAGTGCCCTGGGGCGGGGTGCCGGTGAAACGGGGAAGGGCCGTCGGCCGCCCCCAGTCCTTGTCCTTTGCTCGGTCGGGCCGTGGCGCCCCGGGTTCTCCGGGACGCCACGGTTCTCCCCGCATCAGACGGGATCAGACTGGATCGGACCGGATCGGACGGGGTCGGACGAAGACGAGGTCAGATCACGCCGCCGTTGACGCGGATGTTCTGGCCGGTCACCCAGCTCGCCTCCGGGGAGGCCAGGAAGGCGACGACGTTCACGATCTCGTCCGGGCGGCCGATGCGGCCCATGGCCGTCATCTTCTCCAGGCTCGCGATGAACTCGGGCGGACGGGTGCGGAACTCGGGGGTGTCGGTCGGGCCGGGCGACACGACGTTCACGGTGATGCCGCGGTCGCCGATCTCCTTGGAGAAGACACGCGAGAACTGCTCGAGGGCGCCCTTCGCGCCGTCGTAGAGGCCGTAGCGCGGGAAGAACAGGCCGGTGGTGTGCGAGGAGATGTTGATGACGCGACCGCCGTCGCGCAGGTGGCGGGCCGCGAGCTGCATCGCGAAGAACGGCGCGCGGGCGTTCACCCGGAAGGACGCGTCGAACTCGTCCTCGGTGACCTCGGCCATGGGTTTGAGGACCGCCCGGACGGCGTTGTTGACCAGGATGTCGGTGCCGCCGAACCGGTCGGCCGCCGCTTTGAACAGCGAGCCGAGCAGTTCGGTGTCGCCGATGTCCGCCGGGACCGCGACGGCCTTTCCGCCCGCGGCCGTCGCCTGGGCGACGACCTCGGCCGCCTCGGCGTCCTGCCCCGGCAGGTGGTTGACGACGACCGAGGCGCCGCGGGACGCCAGGCCGATCGAGATCCGGGCGCCGAGGCCGGTGGCCGCGCCGGTGACGATGGCGCTCTTCCCCGCCAGAGCGCCTTCGAGGGGGTTCGTCATCGTGTGCTCCTGGCGGGTCAGGCGACGGGGTTGCCGCTGGTGGTGGACTCGGGGACGTCCTCGCGCACGTCCCAGTGCTCGGCGATCAGCCCGTCCGCGATGCGGAACACGTCGATCACGGCGGTGCCGCGCGCGCCGGGCTCGGCGGTGAAGAGGCTGTGCGCGAACACCAGGTCGCCCTCGGCGGCCGTGCGGCGGATGTCGAAGTGCAGGCCGGGCAGTTGCTGGCGCAGGCCGTCGATGAACTCGACGAGCGGACGGCGTCCGTTCGGCAGGTGGGGGTTGTGCTGGACGAGGTCGTCGGCGAGGAAGCGCTCGGCCTCTTCGGTGCGGCCCTGGTTCCAGACGGTCTCGATGTAGTCGCGGATGAGCTGTGACATGGGTCGGCCTTTCAGTGATGGGTGAGGGTCGGGCTTTGGGGGATGGTGTGGACGGGCCGGTTACGGCGAGCGGACGCCAGGTGGGCGGCCGTCGCGAGGGCGAGCGGGAGCAGGGCGAGGGCGGAGAGCGGGCGCGCGCCGAGTCCCGGCAGGAGGGCGCTGCCGGCGAGGCTGCCGAGGCTCATGCCCAGGTAGAGGCCGGAGGCGTTCAGCGCGAGCAGGATGCCGCGCCGCTCCGGGAGCAGTTCGACCAGCCGGGCCTGCTGCGGGGCCATGAACAGCCCGCTCGCGAACGCCCACACCGCCAGCGGTGGCAGGGCGAGCAGCAGCGATCCGGGGATGCCGGTCAGTCCGGCGAAGCCGGCCGCGAAGCAGCCCAAGGCGAGGCTGACGGTTCCCACCCCGCCGAACCTGGCGTACACACGCGAGCCGAGGACGTTGCCGAGCGTCCCGAGCGCGCCGAAGCCGAACAGCACCAGTGCGACGGTGCCCTGCGCGGCTCCGAACCGGGCGGTCAGGTAGGCGCCCGCGACGCCGTACACGGTGAACTGCGCGGTCATGATCATGAACGTGGTGCCGAGCATCGGCACCGCGCCGGGGGCGCGCAGTGTGTCGGCGAAGGACCGGGCGGTCGGCGCCGGTTCCGGCTCCACGACGGGCAGGAGCCGCGCCACCAGGACGAACGCGACGGCGGTGAGCGCCGCGACGCTCAGCATCATGCCGCGCCAGCCGAGCGCGTCCCCCGCCGAGGACGCCACCGGGACGCCGAGGACGGAGGCGGCGGTCATCCCGGCGAAGACGGTGGCGAGGGCGCGGGTCCGCTGCTCGGCGGGCACGATCGCCGACCCCGCGGCGGACGCGGCGGGCCCGAACACCGCGGCGCCGAGCCCCGCCAGCACACGTGCCGCGCAGAGCGTCGGGTAGTCGGGTGCGACGGCCGCGCCGGCCCCGCCGAGCACCAGCAGGCCGAGGCCCAGCAGCAGGGCGCGTTTGCGGCACATCCGCCCAAGCAGGATCGTCGCGGCGGGGGCCGCCAGCGCGAAGACCACCGCGAACACGGTGACCAGGGTTCCGACCGTGGCCGGCCGGACCTGGAGGTCCCGGCTGATCGGAGCGCTCAGGCCGACGACCGCCAGCGAGGCCGTGCCCAGCGCGAAGTAGCCGAGTGAGAGCGCGAGGAGCGCCGGGCGCGAGGAACGGGTCCGCACACTGTCCTCCCTTCCGAGGGGGCGGTGGATGGTGGGAAGGGCGCCGCTCGGAGGTGATCCGCGGCGTCCGGAATGATCTTCGATGGACGCGCGGGCCGGACACAGTGCCGGACGTCATCGGGGCGGCGTGCATTCTGCACACCGGCTCCGGTGCGCGCAGCACGGCCATGGAACGATCCTGTTTCCAGGGGAAAGGGGGGGCGATGATCCGGGTTCTGATCGCCGAGGACATGCATCTGCTCCGCGAGGCGCTGGTCGAACTGCTCACGCTGGAGGACGGTGTCGAGGTGGCGGCACAGGTCGCGTCCGGCACGGAGATCGTGCCCGCGGCGGAGCGGCACCGGCCGGACGTGGCGGTCGTCGACATCGACCTGCCCGGGATGGACGGCGTGGAGGCCGCCGCCGAACTACGCGACCGGCTGCCGGAGTGCCGCGTACTGATCCTCACCGCGCTGAGCCGGCCGGGACAGCTCCACCGGGCGCTGGCCGCCGGGGTCGCCGGGTTCGTCCCGAAGGACCTGCGGCCGGCCGACCTCGTCGCGGCGATCCGCACGGTGGCGGCGGGCGGTCAGGCGGTGGACCCGGCGCTGGCGGTGGCGGCGCTCCGGTCGCCGCCGAACCCGCTCACCAGGCGCGAGACCGAGGTGCTGGAGCTGGTCGCGACCGGCGCGGAGCCCATCGAGATCGCCGAGCGGATGTTCCTCACCTACGGCACGGTCCGCAACTACCTGGCCTCGGTGGTCGCCAAGCTAAACGCCCGCAACCGCGTCGACGCCGTCCGGATCGCCAGAGAGGCGGGCTGGCTCTGAGTGCGGCGCCGGCTCTCCCGCGGCGAACGCGGCGGTCACCTCGAACCGTCCGCCCGGCAGGGGTCCGGCCGTCGACCGGCCGCCGGTGCGCTCGGCGAGGCCGGCCAGCCCGGAGCCCGGCTCGCCGCGCGCGGGCCCGGCGCCGTCGTTGACGACCCTCAGCCGCACCGTCCCGTCCGCCCGGACGAGCGAGATGGTGCAGACGCGCGCCTCGCTGTGGCGCAGCACATTGGTCACGCACTCGCGCAGCACCGCCGCGAGCGCGGTGTCGACGGCCTCCGCTCGCGGCCCGGCGTCCCCCCGCACCCGCACGGAGATCCCCGCGACGGTGAGGACGTCCACGGCCGCGTCCAGTTCCCGGTCCAGCCGGAGCCGGATCCGTCCGCCGGTGATGGAGCCGAGTTCCGCGCGGGACCGTTCCACGAGCCGGCGGAGCCCGGTCAGCTCGGCGCCGGCCCGGTCCGGGTCGCGTTCCAGCAGCCGCGCGGCGAGCTCGCCGCGCAGCGCGACCGCCGACAGGGTGTAGCCGAGCACGTCGTGCAGGTCGCGGGCGACGCGGAGCCGCTCGGCGGTGGCCACCGCCGCCGCCACCTCGTGCCGCGCCCGCTCCAGCACCACGACGAGGCCCGCGAGCCGGGACAGGCTGGCGAACAACCCTCCCAGGATGAGGTCCGAGACCAGG
Organism: Actinomadura harenae; assembly: GCF_003696215.1. Classification (GTDB taxonomy): domain Bacteria; phylum Actinomycetota; class Actinomycetes; order Streptosporangiales; family Streptosporangiaceae; genus Spirillospora; species Spirillospora harenae. Next base: position 16,137 of record NZ_RFFG01000128.1, read on the forward strand.
AAGGCCGCCTGGTCGACCGGCCGCGGAGCGGGCGGGAGGACGTTGAAGAACACGGCGTGCGCCGCCAGGAGCCCGCCGGCGACCGCCCATGAGCGCGGCGGACGGAACGTCACCAGCGCGGCGCCCATGACGAACCCCCACAGGTAGGTCAGGAAGGACACCGTCGGCAGGAAGAAGCAGACCGCCCAGACCGGCGGCACGAACAGCGCCCACGCCACCACCCACCGCACCGGGGACCGCCGCCAGGTCAGCAGCAGCATGACGCAGGCCACCAGCGGGACCGCCACGATCAGCCATCGCGCGTCGCCGCCCGGCTGGCTCACCATGTACAGCAGGTTCTTGGTGCTCTGCAGGACGATCACCGCCACCAGGGCGACGCGGGCCTGCCGCGGCGAGCCGATCACGGGCGCCGCGTCCGGCTCCTCGCGGGCGCGGTACCGGCTCGCCGTGGCCCGGATGCCCGCCAGCGCGCGCCGGGCCGCGGCGGTCGCCTCGTTCACCTCGGCGAGCGCGGTGGGCGGCGCGGCACCCGCCGCGCCGCGCAGCCGGTCCGAGATGGCCGCCAGCTCCCCGTCCAGGGCGCCGCGCAGTTCGCCGTCCAGGCGCAGCCGTTCCCGGACCAGCGCGAGCCGGGCCTGCTCCTTCCGGGCCGCGTGGAGGTCGTCGACCATCTCGGCGAGCGCGTACAGGCTGAACACGATCAGCCCGTCGGTCGCGGTGGCCGCCGCCTGCCAGAAGCAGCCGGGGAAGGACGCTCCGGTGAGCGCCATGCCGCCGAAGGCCGCGGCGACGATCAGGGTGAACAGCGGCCAGGCGATCCGCTGGGGGAGCACGCACAGCACCGCCGCCGCGACGGTCCAGGGCAGCCAGTCCCAATCCGCCCCGACCAGGGCGAACGGCAGCAGGACCAGCGCCGTCACCGCGCCCAGCAATCCGTACCGGAGCCTCCGCCGCGTCCGCCACCGGCGCACCAGGATCGCGATCAACGGCGGATAAGGGGCCGCCGCGAGCGCCACCACCGCGCCGGGCAGGCCGTTCTCCACCGCATGGATGGCACGCAGCACGAACAGCAGAACCAGTGCGGTCCACAGCATGCCGCGCGCCATGCGGGAGGGCAGGTCTTCCGCGGCTGCCGCCCGCAACGTCCTGATCACCGCACCACGTTCCTCCTACGACAGGAAGATCGTCAAACGCTCCCCTCGCGGCCGGGGTACGGGGCACCACCTCGACGTCACCCATCCGGAAGCCCGCGACGCCCCGCCCGCACGTACTACCTCAACCAAAATGAATCCGGGCTGAGAGAACCCTCAGCCCGGATCTCATGAGCACGACCGTGGGCTTCGGGGTTCTCGCCGGGCCCATTGGACGGGCCTACGGGCGTGGCGGTCGCGTGGGTGGCGTGGGTCACGACGGGTGCGGTCGGGGGCGTTAGGGGCCGCCGGGCGACCACGGAGCGACCAGGGGGCGAAACGGAGCAAGATGGACGGTATTTGATCATGACTGCGGTTGTGTTTTCGCAGGTCAGGGGGTGGCGCGCCCAGAGGGATTCGAACCCCCGACCGGCAGATTAGAAGTCACCGCCACCCCTCACGTGGGGGGCGTGGCCGTGCCGCAACGTGTCACCCTGTCCACCCTTGCCCCGTTTAGCGTGCCGCCCCGTGCCGCCTGCCACCACGCCCTACCGAAACCACCGAGCGACCATCGAGCGACCGTGGCGACCCGGCTACGCCGCCACCCGGCGAAGGGGGTTGTCGTCGGTGAGGCATCAAACTGCGCCTCCCCCAGATCGGCGATGTGCTCCTGGGAGATGCTCTCTGAGCTGTGCGGCCTGGTACTGGGGCGCCAGGGCCGCCCGTGCTGCGCATGCTAAAGAGCCGCGTTCGGGGAGTCGATGTTCATCACCCATCGACGTTCCGGGTTGGGCAAGGTGCTGGGCCCGCTCGACATATGTCTCGGCATCGGATGCGACCGCCTGTCTTTATGGGCAGGCCTGGGCGCTGCTGAACGCGCACAGCGCCCTCGGCGGGTCGTGGAGCGGTTGGGATCCGCGCGAGTTTTGGCTTTCGGTGCTGACGTATCTGGGCGAGTCGGCGCGAGCCTGCTAATGCTGGTGGCCAAGTCCCGGTGCAAGAAGCCAGAGAACGTGGGCCGCTACTTCCATCCCTCGCCGGCGCGATCGCCGAGGTCACCAGTTTGCTGGGCCCCGGCGACCGCCACCGGTGAGGCGCTGCTTCTGGGTACGCGCTCGTCACTTGATCGGTTCGAGGCGGCCGCGTAGCCGGGGAGACTGCCGCCCGTCGGCGATGACTTTGGCGCGGCTAGGGGGTGTCTGAGAAGGGTCGGGCTGCTGCAGCTGCGTCGCGGGCCTTCCTGCTACGGTACGCCGCCTGCTTGCAGCGGTTGGAGCAGTACTTGGGGGGCCGGCCGGGCTGGGCCACCCTTTGCAGGTGAACGGGAACCACAGTCCCGTTCACCGTTACCTCGTAGGTTCCATCGACCGGAATGCCCGCGACCATTGAGCGGTCGCAGCACTCATAGAGGCAGACGCTGACCTCGTCGGAGGGGGCTGCCGGAGGATGGGAACGACGGATGTCGAGCAGACCGTCCGCCATCCGGTGGTGGCCCGCCTCCCATGCCACTTGGAGGGCCTCAGCCACGGCCTCAAGCAGCTTGCCGGTGGCGATGCCGTGTTTGATCTCCAGATAGGTCCACGACAGCCGTCCACCTTCAGTGACGTAGAAGTCCTTCAGCAGTAGGGCATGACGCTCAGGCAGGTCGCTCAGCAGCGCCTCCAGATATTCGGGGTCACGAGTCGCCAGGTCCGCCACCGGATCCCGGAAGGTCGTACGTCGCCTGGTCACTGTGTCGTCTCCACCGTCGCTGGGGCCTTTTGAAGGTTCATTGCCGCTTCCGGGGCCGCTGTCTCGGCGCGCAGGGCGAGGGGCGGTGGTGCCGGAAGGCCAGGGACCGGCGTGAAGGTGTCCCTGAGCAGTGGCCCCAGGGCGGTCAGCACCTGGGGCAGGTCGCGGACGTCGGACTTGTTGATCGCGGCCCGGGCGATCCGGCACCGCAGGACACACGTGATCACCACCGTGAGTGGCCAGGCGATGACCAGCAGGACAAGCCAGGGGGCAGCGTCCAGCTGAAAGGGATGGGGGGACACGCGCTTCCTCCTTGTGTGGGCATGTCAACGACCCCGCCACAGGGCGAGGCCGTCGTGGAAGCAGGAGGAGACCGGCGGAACGAAAAAAGCCCCTGATCCCGCTAAAGGTTGTCCCGTAATGATCAGGGCATGCAGGTCGGGGATGTTGCGGCGGGCCTGTTGGTGGGGTGTCGTGCCGGTTGTTGGTTCAGTCGGTCATGGCCAGGTTGCGCATGAGGGCGATGCC
>NZ_RFFG01000129.1 GCF_003696215.1 Actinomadura harenae
TCGGCGCCGCTCCCGGGTTCGCGCCTCCGCAGCAGGCGCCTTCCGGGCCGTACGCGCAGCCCGCGCCGGGTGCCGTCCCGCCTCCGCCCCCGCCGGTCGCCCCGCAGGCCGCCCAGGCCCCCGCAGCTGCGCCCGCGCCGTCGCCGTCGCCGTCGTCTGAGGACGCGCCGAAGACCATGCTGGACGCGAGCCGGACGATGTTCGACGGCGCCGCCGCGAAGCCCGCGGACGAGGAGACCCCGAAGGCGTCGCCCAGGACGCAGCTCGACCAGCCCCTCCCGGACACGTCCCCCTGAGGTCTCAGGGTTCGCCTAAGGGACGGGTAGGGGTCGGGGTCGTCCTGCAGAGTGATGACGATGTGCGCGTCCGCCGCCTAGATTTGAGGCATGGGACGGACAATCCTGACAATCGTTGGTGTCATCATCGCGCTCTGGCTGGCCTTCACCGTGCTCGGGTGGGTCCTGTCGATGCTGAAGTTCTTCTTCATCGTCGGCTTCTTCGCGGTCGTGATCGCGCTCGTCGTCACGCTGGTCTCCAAGAGCTCCAGGCGGCACTAGACGCTCCACCTCCACCTCCACCTCCGCCCGCGGCCCGGAAAGCACGGGAAACGCTTGTCGCGGGGACGTCGATGGCCTGATGATGCCCTCACCGCCGCGTGCCGGGCGGTGCGGGCGGGTCGTCGGCGAGAGGGGCGGATCCATGCCGGTGTTGACCGAGATCCTTCGCGAACGGGCGCGCGAGCACCCGGACAAGATCGCCTTCCACGTGGGAGACCGCGCGGTCTCCTACCGGGACCTCGACGATCGCGTCGACCGGGTGGCGGCGGCGCTCGCGGCGTCCGGCGTCGGACCGGGCGACCGGATCGCGATCCTCGACAAGAACTCCCTCGAGTACGCCGAGCTCCTGTTCGGCGCGGCCCGGATCGGCGCCGTCCTGGTCCCGGTCAACTACAGGCTCGCGCCGGACGAGGTGGCGTTCATCGTCACCAACGCGCGCGCGCGGATCCTCGTCGTGGGGCCCGATTTCACCCCTGTCCTGGACGCGCTGAAAGACCGCTTGGAACACACCGCGCGCACCCTGGTGCTCGGCACCGATTACGAAGACTGGGTCGAATCCGAGGTGGCCGCACCGCCCGCTCACGAGGCGAAGCCCACGGACGTGTTCGTGCAGCTCTACTCGTCCGGGACGACGGGGTCGCCCAAGGGCGTGATGCTCACCCACGACAACTTCGCCACCGCGCTGCCGATCACCCAGGAACTCTGGGGCCTGGACGAGTCGACCGTCCTGATGGTCGCGATGCCGCAGTACCACGTGGCGGGCAGCGTCCTCACCGTCGGCGTCCTGTTCGACGGGCTGACCGGCGTCATCGGACGCGAACCCGACCCTGTCCTCATCGCGCGCGCGATAGAGCGGCACAAGGTCACGCACATCTTCCTCGTCCCGGTGCTGCTCCAGTTCATGCAGATGCTCCCGGACGTCGGCGCGTGCGACCTCTCCAGCCTGCGGCTGATGCTGTACGGCGCGTCCCCGATCAGCGAGGACGTGCTGCGCGGCGCGATCGCGATGCTGCCCGGCGTCGCGTTCATGCAGGTCTACGGGCTGACGGAGACCACGGGCGCGATCACCTACCTGCCCGTCGCCGACCATGATCCGGACGGTCCGCGCGCCGCGCGGCTGCGCAGCGCGGGCATCCCGTACCCGGCCTGCGAGCTGCGCATCGCCGACCCGGCGACGCTGGAGGAGCTGCCCGCGGGACGGGTCGGCGAGATCCTCTGCCGGACGCCGCAGAACATGGTCGGCTACTGGGACCTGCCCGCCGCGACGGACGCCGCGCTGCTCCCGGACGGCTACTTCCGCACCGGCGACGCGGGCTACCTGGACGAGGACGGCTACCTGTTCATCCACGACCGGGTGAAGGACATGATCATCTCGGGTGGGGAGAACATCTACCCGGCCGAGGTCGAGAACGTCCTGATGGGCCACCCTAAGGTGACCGACTGCGCGGTGATCGGCGTCCCCGACGACCGCTGGGGCGAGACCCCGAAGGCCCTGGTCGTGGCGTCCGCCGAGCTCGGGCCGCAGGACCTGATCGACTACTGCCGGGCCCGCCTGGCGCATTTCAAGTGCCCGTCGACGGTCGAGTTCCGCGACGCCATTCCGCGCAACCCCACGGGGAAGATCCTCAAGCGTGAGCTCCGCGAGCCCTTCTGGGAGGGCCAGGACCGCGGCGTCCACTGACGCTCACCCCCGCGCGCACGAGTCGCTCCTACAAGGACTCGTGCGCGCGCCGGGGTTCAGGAGAAGTTGACGGTGGCGGTGACGGGCCGGTGGTCGGACGAACGGACCGGGGACGCCGGGACACCGCAGCTGATCTTGGCGGAACGCGTCGCGAAGACGTAGTCGGCCTTCTCGGTGGCCTTGCCCGAGGCGTCCTGGAGGGTCGGGTCGCCCGCGCGCTGCCCGTCGCACTCGGAGTAGATGCTGTAGAACGCGTCCAGCGACTTCGCGCGCGGCTTGTCGGTGAAGTCGCCGCCGATGATCACGCGGTCGGCGTCGGCGAGGCCGAGCAGCGTCTGGGCCTGCTTGGGACGCCACGTGCCGTCCGGGTCGTCCCCGGGGGCGGACGTGCTGAACTGCGCGGTGCAGACCCGCGCGCCCCACGTGGCGACCGTCCCGCAGACGGCGATGCGGCCGTGCCCGGGCTCGGACGGCAGGCCGGTGTGGTGGACGTCGGACAGCGGCTCGCGGGTGGCGATGGCGAGGCCGAGGTGGCCCTCGCCGTTCACGCAGGCGCGGTCGGTGCGGTCGTCGGCGGCGGGCTGCGGCGCGAACGCCCAGCTCCAGGACTTCAGCCGGCCCAGCGCCTTCAGTGACTTGACCTGCGAGGAGCACACGCGCTGCAGCAGCAGCGCGTCCGGCTGGACGACCTTCCCGGCCACGGCCGTGGACGCCAGCTGCCGGTCGATCCGGCGGACGAGACCGGCGGGGTCGCCGCCGAGCGGGCAGCCGGGCTCGGCGTCGCCGCAGACGTCCCAGGTCACGGTGGTGACGGAGGCGGGGCTTTGGGCGCCGCTCTGGGGACGTCCGGCGTCGGTCGACCCGAGGGCCGGACTCTTCTCGATCGCCGCACCGGCACCTGCCAGGGCGACCACGACGCCGGCGCCGACGACGGCGACCAGGGGAATCAGGGCGCGGGGGGCTCGCACACGTACTCCATCAGGGAATCAGCGGGGGTCTGGGGGGAATCCCACCACATCAAGATCGACCTCGCCAGCGGAACGAGACGACCATCTCGGACAACCTACGCCTTACGCGGACGTTCTTCGGCACTCTCCCCGCATTCGGTCTTCCAGCGCCCCACGGACCCCGTGGGGCGCACTCTCCAAGATGCGACTCCACCGCACTTCACGGCACTCCGCGGTTCGACGCATCAGCCCGCTCCATGGATGCGGGCCGATACGGCCTTCAGATGCGGTCTTCAGATGCGGCCTTCAGAAGTGCACGGAGACCACCCGGGGCGGGCGGTCCGCGCGGCGGTGACGGGGGGACGCCGCTGCTCCTGACGGCGTCCCCCCGTCCTCCCCGCCACCCGCGGCCATGCCGCGGGACGCGCCGGCCGGTGGCCCCGCTCTCCACCGGGCCGGCATCAGGGAGCCGCGATCCCGGCATGAGAGCCGGGACCGAGGTCGGGATCGGCGTCGCGGCCGAGGTCGAGACCGGGGCCGCCGAACGTGCCCGTCCGCCGGATGGTGTGCCAGCGCAGCCGCGTCCCGAGCACCGCGGTCACCACGGACTGGACGACGACCAGGTACAGCAGCTGCCGGTAGACGACCTGCTGGAGCGGCATCGTCCACAGCGGGCGCAGCCTCTCGCCGTCCAGCCAGAGCGCGTAGCCGCCCGCCGCGACCTGGGCGAGCGCGAACAGGCTCCACATCGCCAGGGGCGCGACCGGGTCCATGAACACCAGGCCGAACACGGCGAACAGGTCCACGGCGGGCGCGAACAGCGGCAGGATCACCTGGAACGCCGTGAGGTAGAGCAGGCAGCGGCGGCCGAACGGCCCGCGCTCGACCAGCGCCCGGCGGTGCTTCCACATCGCCTGGAGCGTCCCGTAGCACCACCGGTACCGCTGCCGCCAGAGCTGCCGCAGCGAGGACGGCGCCTCGGTCCAGGCGAGCGCGTGCTCGGCGTAGACGACCCGCCAGCCGCCGCGGCAGATCGCCATCGTGAGGTCGGTGTCCTCGGCGAGCGTGTCGGTCGGGACGCCGCCGACCGACACCAGCGTCCGGCGGCGGAACGCGCCGATCGCGCCGGGGATGGTCGGCATGCACCGCGCGAGGTCGAACATCCGGCGGTCCAGGTTGAACCCGATGACGTACTCGAGGTGCTGCCACTTCCCCAGCACGCCCTTGCGGTTCGCGACCTTGGTGTTGCCGCTGACCGCGCCGACCGACGGGTCGGCGGCGAGCGGCGAGACCAGGTGCCGCAGGGTGTCGCGCTGGAACACGGTGTCGCCGTCCACCAGCACCAGGATCTCGCCGCGCGAGGCGGCGATCCCGACGTTGAGCGCGTCCGGCTTGCCGCCGTTGGGCTTGCGGATCAGCCGGACGCCGGGCGGTGCGAGCCGCTCGACGATCTCGGCCGTCCGGTCGGAGGACCCGTCGTCCACCACGATGATCTCGAGGGGCCCGGGGTAGTCGGTGTCGACCAGGGTCCGGACGGTCGCCGCGATCCCCGCCTCCTCGTTGTAGGCGGGGACGACCACCGACACGGGCGGCGCGGCGGAGGCGTCCGGGGCCGTGCCGTCGCGCGGCCTGATCGCCCGGTACAGCGGGCTCCGCCGCGCGCGCTTCCGGTGGACGTGCGCGAACACCAGCAGGACGGCCAGCCGCAGCGCGGCGAGCACCCCGGCGATCACGAACAGGATCCGCATCCAGTCGGTGAGCGCGGACGCCGTGCGCTGCGCCGCGACGAGCGTCCACCCGATCGCCTTCTCGGACGTCGTGGCGGGCACGTCCGCCGGGGGCAGGCCCATCGCCCGCGACACGGTCGTGAACCGGTATCCGCGCGCCTGGAGCCTGGTGATCATCTGCTCGACGGCGGCGATGGTCTCGGTGCGGTCGCCGCCCGCGTCGTGCAGCATGACGATCGCGCCCCGGCCGTCCTTCTCGGCGGCCAGCGCCGACTGGACGATCTTGTCGACGCCCGGCCGCTGCCAGTCCTCGGTGTCGGTGTCGGTGAGGACGAGCAGGTAGCCGTCGCGTCCGGCCCGCTCGGCGGCGCGCCACTCGGGGGCGGTCAGGCCGTCCGGCCTCGACGAGTACGGCATCCGGACCAGCCGGGTGTGCACCCCGGCCGCCCCGGCGAGCGCCCGCTGCGTCAGGTCGAGTTCGAGCCGGTCGCGCCAGGCGGGCGCGGTCGCCATGTCCACGTGCGTGTACGTGTGCGAGCCGATCTCGTTGCCCTCGTCGATCATCCGCTTGACCAGCGCGGGCCGCCGCGCGATGTGCGCGCCGATCGAGAAGAACGTCGCGTGCGCGTCGTGCCGCTTCAGGACGTCGAGGAGGCGCGGCGTCCACGTGGGGTCGGGGCCGTCGTCGAAGGTCAGGGCGATCGTCTTCGGCGGGGTCCGCATGCTGTGCGGGGTGCCGCCCGCCATGTTGACCACCGGTCCGCCGGACGTCACCGCCTCCGGCGCGGGCGGGGGCTGGCTCTTCGGCTCGTGCCTGGGCGCCTCGCCGACGGCGCCGTTCGCGAATCCGTCCAGCAGGAGCAGCAGGATCAGCGCGAGGCTGCCGAGACCCATGAGCACCCAGTGCCCACGCGGCTCGCGCGCCCGCCCGGCGGCGGGGGCGCCGCTTCTCCTGCGCGTCCCGGGACGCGCGGATGCGGGACGGCCCCGCCCGGCGGGCTGGGCCCGCCGCCGTCCGCGCGCGCCGGTGGGACCGCGCCGACGACCTGCCCTGTCGTCGGTGCTACCTGGCGCGTCGGCGGACGACGGCGGGGGTTCGTGGGGATCCATGGTCATTCGTGGGGATCCCTGGTCAGCCGTTGTTCTTCGGCCGCTTGGTCTGCCCCGGAGTTGTCGCCTTGCCGTTCCCCGGACGGGTCCGGGTGGGCAGCGGGGCGGGCGTCGCCGTCTTGCTCGGGGTGACGGCGGACGAGGGCTTCGGCGCCGAGGACGGCGAGGAACCGCCGGTGGGCGCGGGCGAGCGGCCGTTGGCCGTCCCCCCGTTCGGCCCGTTCGCCGCGGGCGGCACGGCCACCGGGGGATTCCCGCCCGGCCGCTCCTGGCCATGCGGGATGGTCTTCGGCTGAAGCGCGGGCGTCCGGCTCTTCTTGTGGTGCTGCGTCCCCGGGACGGCCGTCCACGGCGTCCCCGGCACGCTCGCCCCGGTCGCGACGCCGACGCCGATCGCGACGAGGAACGCCGCGAGCAGCCCGCCGCAGGCGATCCCGGCGCGCCGGCCGACGCGGCGACGCCGTCCGGACAGGTCCACGAAGACGGGCGCGGACTCGACGTCCTCGGGCTCCGCCGCGGGTGAGGGGCCGGTCGGGGTCGCCCACAGCGGGGTGACCGGCGCGGGCGCGGGGGCCTCGGCGGACGTGCGGTGCGGCGAGTAGACCAGCGTGTCGCCGGGCTCGGGCATGCGCCGGGACCGCGTGCGGCCATCGCTCGCGGCGTCGTCGTCGGGCATGCCGGACGGCCCGTCGGGCATGTCGGACGGCCCGGCCGGCGCGGGGGGTCGCGCGGCCGGGTCGGCCAGGGAGATCGTGTCGCTGTCCATGGGCTCCGTCGTCTGATGTGGCGGGGTCACCGGCCGGGGAACCGGTGACCCCGCGCGGACCGCGTCCGGCGTGACGGGGGCGGCGCCGGGGGCGTCGCGGTCTCAAGGGGTTCAGCGCCGATCGCTCCGCATGTGTCACACCCACTCCCAACTGATTGCAGAATGGCGGGCGTGAACGAAGCGGCGGAGGCGGACGACGGCCCGCTCGACCGGGCCGTGGAGGCGGCCCGGGAGGGCGACGAGGCCGCGTTCCGCCTGCTCTACCGGGATGTGCAGCCCCGGCTGCTGCGTTACGTCCGGGGCATGGTGGGCGAGGACGCCGACGACGTCACCTCCGAGGCGTGGCTCCAGATCGCCCGCGACGTGCGCACCTTCGAGGGCGGGATCGACGGGTTCCGCGGCTGGGCCGCGACCATCGCCCGGCACCGGGCCCTGGACCATCTGCGCGCCCGGTCCCGCCGCCCGGTCGCCGACCAGCCGATCGACGAGCTGGTCACCCGGCCGGGCGAGGCCGACACCGCCGTCCAGGCGATGGACGGCCTGGACACCGACCGGGCGCTCGCGCTGATCGCCGGGCTCCCGGCCGACCAGGGCGAGGCGGTGATGCTCCGGGTCGTCCTCGGGTTGTCCGCGCCCGCCGCGGCGAAGGTGCTCGGGAAGAAGCCCGGCGCGGTGCGCACCGCGGCCTACCGGGGGCTTCGCAGGCTCGCCGGGCAGCTCACGCGGCCGCGCGAGACCGCCGCGTCCGCCCGTCCGGACGGCCACGCCCGCGCGCGCCCGGGTGACGGCGCCGCCCCGCGCGGCGCTGAAAGAGATAGTTGATACCTCCCCGACCAGCAAGGACGGGGACCGAGACCGCTCACCGGAAGGGGGTGTTCAGGCTGAGGAACCTGACACATCGGCCCGTCGAACCATGCGCCGCTCCGCGCGGTGTCCCCCGGCCCGCGCCCCCGGACGGTCCCCAGACGTTCCGAAAAGGCCGAGCATTCTTCGCATCGCGCCCTTCCGAGAACACCCCGCGCTTGTGGACGCCCGGCCTTTCCAGGCCATGTGGAGAATTCCGGGCGCCGAGCATCGGATCAGAGATGCCGCTCGTCCGCGGACATCGCACGCCGGTGACGGCCGGGGACGAAAGAACGACGCGCATGGAGGTCGTGATCCGCACCGGACCGGACGCTCATGCCTCCATGGCCAAGGAGAGCCGATGAACGACCGGCACCCCGATGAGGAGCTCACGCCGGAGGCCGCCGACGGCCTCCTCGACGCCTTCTCCGCCGGTTCCCGGCCGGACGCCGCGGACCCGCTGACCGCCATGCTGTCCGCCGCGTCCGCGCCCGGCCGCCCGGACGAACTGGCCGGGGAGGACGCCGCCGTCGCCGCCTTCCGCTCGGCCGCGGCGGCTCCCGCACCCACGCCCGCGGCGGCCGCGACACGCGTGCTGCCCGCCGTCTCAGGACGCCACCGTCGCGGCGGCGGCCGGGGGCTGAAACGCCTGCTCACGGTCAAGGTCGCCATCGCGGCGCTGGCCGCGGCGTCCCTCGGCGGCGTCGCGCTGGCGGCGGGCACCGGGAACCTGCCCGGCCAGGCCCCCGCGCACTCGCACCGGTCGCCGCACCCGAAGCCGTCCAAGAACCATGGCGGGACGGAGGAGACGTCCGGCGTCGATCCGACCGGTCCGTCCGGCTCGCGCAAGCCGCCCGTTCCGGGCTCGTCCGCGCCGTCCACCGGCAAGCCGTTCGACAAGGGCAAGGACGGCGAGGGAAGCGGCAACGGCCACCAGGGCAACCCGCACGGCCAGCCTCCCAAGACCGGAAAGCCGACCCCACCCGGAAGCGGAAACGGAAATGGGAACGGCAACGGGAACGGAAATGGCAACGGGAACGGCAACGGAAATGGGAATGGCAACGGGAACGGCAAGGGCAAAGGTAAGGGCGGCGGCGACATCGAGACCCCGTCCAGCGAACTAGACCCGGGCAGCAAGAAGGACCCGGCCTCCGCCCAGAACTGACCCCAGAGACGACCCGGGCCCGCCATCCCCTTTCGGATGGCGGGCCCGGCCCGTTCCCCGTCTAGTCGAGCAGCCCGGTGACGGTGCCCGCGCCGACGGTCCGGCCGCCCTCACGGATCGCGAAGCCGAGCCCCTCGGCCATCGCGACCGGGCGTCCCAGCTCGACGGTCATCTCGACCGAGTCGCCGGGCAGCGCCATCGCGCCCTCGCCGCCGAGGTCCACGTCGCCGACCACGTCGGTCGTGCGGAAGTGGAACTGCGGCCGGTACCCGTGGAAGAACGGCCCGTGCCGTCCGCCCTCGGCCGCCGTCAGCACCCGCACCCGCGCCCGGAACCGGACGTGCGGCCGGATCGAGCCGGGCGCCGCGATCACCTGGCCGCGCCGGATCTGCTCCCGGCGGACGCCGCGGAGCAGCACCGCCGCGTTGTCCCCGGCCTCGGCCCGGTCCATGGTCCGGCCGAACGTCTCCAGGCCGGTCGCGACCGTCCCGAAGGTCTCGCCGAACCCGACGACCTCGACCGGGTTCCCGACCCGCAGCGCGCCCTGCGCCACCACGCCGGTCACCACCGTCCCGCGCCCGGTGATCGTCAGCACGTTCTCCACCGGCAGCAGGAACGGTCTGTCGAGCACCCGCTCGGGCACCGGCACGTACGCGTCGACCGCGTCGAGCAGGTCGCCGATCCGGGCCGTCCAGTACGGGTCGCCCTCGAGCGCCCGCAGCCCGGACACCCGCACGACGGGGATCTCCTCGCCGGGGAACCCGTACTCCGACAGCAGGTCGCGGATCTCCAGCTCGACCAGGTCGAGCAGCTCCGCGTCCTCGACCGCGTCCGCCTTGTTCAGCGCGACGACGATGTGCCGGACGCCGACCTGCCGCGCCAGCACGATGTGCTCCCGCGTCTGCGGCATCGCCCCGTCCAGCGCCGACACCACCAGCACGGCCCCGTCGATCTGCGCCGCGCCCGTGATCATGTTCTTCACGTAGTCGGCGTGGCCCGGCATGTCGACGTGGGCGTAGTGCCTGGTCGCGGTCTCGTACTGGACGTGCGCGATGTTGATGGTGATCCCGCGGTCCCGCTCCTCGGGGGCTCGGTCGATCCCCTCGAAGGGCACGGCGGACGCCAGCCCGCGCTCGGCGAGCACCTGCGTGATCGCCGCGGTCAGCGTGGTCTTGCCGTGGTCGACGTGCCCCATCGTCCCGATGTTCAGGTGCGGCTTGGCCCGCTCGTAGAGCTCCTTGGCCATGATCTTTCCCGTTCTCACTCGTCGTGGTGAGAACCCCGCGCAGGCGCTTCGGCGCCGCCGCGCGTCAGGTGGTCCACCCCTCTCCGCTGGTTCTCCGGGGTGGCACGGAGAGGGGTCAGCTTCGGGCGCCGCCGTCGAGGGGGAGGACGGCCGACACCGAGCTCAGCGGACCGAGGTCCGCGAGCTGCGAGGTGCCGGCCGCCAGGAACATGCCCCTGACATTACGGACCTGTCCCCCGAATATCGACCGATTTTTCCGCCCCGCCTGGTGCCCCGACGCGGGACGGCGGTCCGAAGGGTCCGATCATGCGCGCATAGACTGCGAAAGGTGACGCAGACGACGAACAGACACCGGGTCACCAGCGAGGTCGGACGGCTCCGGACCGTCCTGCTTCATCGGCCGGGGGCCGAGCTCAAAAGGCTCACCCCGCGCAACAGCGCCAAGCTGCTGTTCGACGCGATCCCCTGGGTGGGACGCGCGCAGGAGGAGCACGACGCGTTCGCCCAGGCGCTCCGCGACCGCGACGTCGAGGTCCTCTACCTCTCGGAGCTGCTCCAGGACGCCCTGGAGTTCGAGCCCGCGCGGGACGAGGCGATCGCGCAGCTGATCGGCGACCCGCGCTGGGGCGACCAGCTCCGCCGCGTCGTCGAGGGCCATCTCCGCGACCTCCACCCCGAGGACCTGGCGCACACCCTCGTGGCGGGCCTCGCGCACGAGGAGCTCAAGACCGCGCACGGCCTGGTCTACCGCCTCATGGACGAGCTCGACTTCATCATCGACCCACTGCCGGGCCTGCTGTTCACCCGCGACTCCAGCGCGTGGGTCGGCGACCGCGTGGCGCTGACGAGCTTCGCGATGCCCGCGCGCCGCAACGAGTCCGCGCTCACCGGCCTGATCTACCGGCACCACCCGCGGTTCGCCGGGATCCGGCCGGTCTACGACCCGTCCATGGAACACGTCGAGGGCGGCGACATCATGCTGCTCGGTCCGGGCGTCGTCGCCGTCGGCACCGGCGAGCGGACGACCCCGGCGGGCGTCGAACGCCTGGCCCGCCAGCTCTTCGCGGCCGACCTGGCGCACACCGTCCTGGCCGTCCCGATCGCGCAGGAACGCGCGACCATGCACCTCGACACCGTCTGCACGATGGTCGACGTGGACACCGTGGTCATGTACCCGCCGGTCGCCTACTCCCTCGAGGCCTTCACGGTCACCGCCTCGAACGGCGACCTGAAGGTCTCCGGCCCCCGGCTCTTCCTCGACGCCGCCGCCGAGGCCATGGGCCTGGACCGCCTCAAGGTCATCGACACCGGCCTCGACCCGGTCACCGCCGAACGCGAACAGTGGGACGACGGCAACAACACCCTCGCCCTGGCGCCCCGGGTCTGTGTCGCCTACGAGCGCAACGTCGAGACGAACGCCCAGCTGGAGGCGGCGGGCATCGAGGTCATCCGCATCACCGGCAGCGAACTGGGCACCGGCCGGGGCGGCCCCCGCTGCATGTCCTGCCCCATCCTCCGGGACGCCCCGCCGTCCCCCTGACGCAAGAAAAACGGCCCCCGGGACGAACCCGGGGGCCGGACGTGGTGGCTCGGGCGGTGTCGACGGGGGCACGACAGCGCCCGAGCTTGAAGAGGACCCTACAAGGTGAACCGGTGGTCCGACTAGCCGGGGTATGCCCGACTTATTGAGGTTTCGCGGCAGACGGCGCCCGGACCGTCCGCATCCGGCCCCCCGAGCGGCTCCGCCAGGTCCGCGATCTCGATCAGATCGGGCAGCACCCCGGCGGTGACCCGGCGCTCGGCGCCGAACCGCGGCGCGTGAAGCCGGGCCCACACCGTGGTCGTCCCGTCCTCGTGCCGGACGCCCCACCCCTCGGCGAGCGTCTCGACGATCCCGAGCCCGCGGCCGCCGAGCGAGGACAGCGTCCCCGGCCCGCGCCGCGGCTCCGTGGTGGCGCCCCCGTCGCTCACCGCGATCTCGATGAGATCTCCGCGCCGCGTCCAGGACACCCGGACCTGCCCCGAGGGCAGCGGGCGCGCGTGCCGCAGCGCGTTGCTGATGAGCTCGCTCACGATGACGCTGGCGTCGTCGACCACCGACGGCTCGACTCCCGAGGCCGTGAGCTCGGAACCGAGGCGCCTGCGCGCGACCGCGACGCTGGACGGCGCGTGAGGCAGCAGTACCACGCTCGACGCCCTCACCTCCCCCTGGCTCCCCGTACCCGGATGACCCCCGTCATTCCGATACGACCGAAATGCCCATTACAGCCAATCCCGAAACCGGGGCGAAACGCCCGCGCGCAGCCCCTCACCGGCTCCACGCATCCTCACCCCCCGCTCAACGGACCGTCATGATGGATCTATCCAGCACCCGCCTTCTTTACTCCTCGCGCGCACGTTTCGTCCGTCACACCATGCCAACCCCACACTTTTCCGCCCCCACCCCCACTCACCTCAGTCAAGACCATGGCCCCATCCGGCCACCCGCCCAAAGCCAAGCCCCCACTCGGTCGCCGCCTCCGCCATGTCATGGCCCGAGCGGGATGAGCGGCGGTCGGGGCCCTGGTGGAAACGATCTTCGCGAAGTAAACTGAACGTTCAGTTCACTTAGGGAGGACCTCCATGAGGATCTGGTTCATCACGGGTGCCTCGCGTGGCTTCGGTCTGGAGATCGCGCGCAAGGCCCTGGCCGAGGGGGACGCGGTGGTCGCCACCGCACGCGACGCCGAGCAGGTCGAGGCCGAACTCGCCGGCGCCGGTGACCGGCTGCTGGCCGTGAACCTGGACGTCACGGACGAGGCCGCCGTCCAGCGGGCCGTGGCCGCCGGGGTCGAGGCGTTCGGCCGTATCGACGTGCTGGTCAACAACGCCGGCCGGGGGCTGCTGGGAGCGGTGGAGGAGGCGTCCGACGCCGAGGTCCGGGCGGTCTACGACGTCAACGTGTTCGGCCTGCTGGCGGTGACCCGGGCCGTCCTGCCGGTGATGCGCCGCCAGCGGTCCGGGCGGATCCTGAACATCACCTCGGTGGGCGGGTTCACCTCCGGCCAGGGGTGGGGCGTCTACGGTTCGACGAAGTTCGCGGTGGAGGGCATGAGCGAGGCGATGCGCGTCGAGCTCGCCCCGCTGGGCATCAAGGTGATCATCATCGAGCCCGGCCTCTTCCGCACCGACTTCCTCGACGACTCCTCACTGCACACGACCGGGCAGGTGATCGAGGACTACGCGCGGACGGCCGGTCGGACCCGGGTCTGGCGGACCGAGAACAACCACGCCCAGGCCGGTGATCCGGCGAAGGCGGCCGCCGCGATCGTCTCCATCGCGGGGGCCGGCGATCCGCCGGTCCGGCTTCAGCTGGGCGCCGACTGCGTCGCCCGCGTCGAGGCCAAGCTCCAGCAGGTCAAGACCGAACTCGACCAGTGGCGCGAGGTCGCCGTGGCGACGGCCTACGACGATGCCCGCTGACAAGGAGCTCGCTCCCCGCAGCCGTCGGGTGCGCGAGGCGGTGCTGCGCGCCGCCACCGAACTGCTGGCCGAGGGCGGGCTGCCGGCGGCGACGGTCGACGCCGTCAGCGCCCGATCCGGAGTGAGCAAGGCGACCATCTACAAGCACTGGTCCAACCGCATCTGTGTCGCCATCGACGCGTTCGCCCTGCACATGGCCGAGGTGACCCCGGTGCCCGACACGGGCTCGGCACGTGAGGACCTGACCCGGCAGGTCCGGAACGTCGCCGCGTTCTACGCCGGTCCGGTCGGCCAGGTCTACGCCCAGCTCCTGGCGGCCACCGTCACCGATCCAGGTGCTGCCGAACTCCTCCGGCACCGCTTCCTGGAGGGACGCCGCGAACTGATCCGCCAGATGTGGCGAGCCGGAGTGGAACGAGGTGAACTGCGCACCGACATCGACGTGGAGATCGCCCAGGACGTCCTGTTCGGCTCCATCATCTTCCGCCTCGTCAGCGGCCACGCCCCCCTCACCCCCGCCGAGGCGGAGGCCATCGCCGACGCCGCCCTGACCGGCCTCCTCACCCGACCGACCCACGACCCGAACCGCACCAGTCCTCGGGAGTAGCCGCCGAGAACGCCCCACGGGCACGCGGCCGCCGAGCGGGGACGACCAGAGCGTCATGGCCGATGACTCCACGACCACCGGCGTCCTCGCCTTCCCAGTCTCCAGCCAGGGCCCGGCACGTCCAGAGCGAGGGCCTTCTCATGCATCCGGGCGTTCCCCGAGGCACACGTGAAGGCGGTGTCGTCCTGGTCCTGGGGCGGGACAGGGGGCGTTGGAGATTGGTGTGCGCGGGTCAGGGAGTCTGGCGGAGGGTTAGGCGCATGCGGGTGCCGGGGCCCTGGGGGGCGGGGTGGGCGGTGATGGTGCCGTGCTGGGCCTCGGTGAGGCGTTTGACGATGTAGAGACCGAGGCCGATGCCGCCGAAGCGGCGTCGGTCTCCGGCCTCGCCCTGGACGAAGCGCTCGAAGATGCGTTCGTGGTCGCCGGGGGCGATGCCGATGCCCTCGTCGGTGACGGTCACGATCAGGTTCTGGTCTTCGGAGGTGGCGCGGACGCGGACGACGCCGCCGTCCGGGGAGTACTTGAAGGCGTTCTCCAGGAGCTGGCCCAGGACGATGTCGGTGGCGAGCGCGTCCCCCTGGCAGAACGGCAGGTGGGGGTCGAGTTCCAGCTCGACCTGGTGCAGCGGGGACAGGGAGCGGAACCCGGCGACGACGCCGGTGATGACGTGCGCGAGGTCGAACGCGTCGATGGTGACGGCGAGTTCGTCCGCCCCGGCGCGTGAGCCGAGCAGCAGGTGCTCGACCAGCCGTGCCAGGGACTCGGCGCGGTCGGCGATGGTGGCGACGGCGGCGCGCCGGTCGGTGTCGGGGAGTTCGTCCCAGCGGTTGACGAGCGTGCTGGCGAAGCCGCGCACGACCGTGATCGGGGTGCGCAGCTCGTGGCTGGTGGTGGCGAGGAACAGGTCCTTCGCCTCCTCGAGCGCCTTGGCCTCGGACACGTCGCGGAAGTCCACGACCAGTTCGTCGGTCTCGGCGACCTCGGCGGCCAGCACCTCCAGCCACACCCCGGACGGCAGCCGGAGCGTGCGGATGCTGCCGGGCGCCGGCGCGTCGAACGGCAGCGGACCACCGAGCGCCCGCTCGGTCGGGACACCGGTGAGCCGGGTCGCGGCCGGGTTCCACTGGCAGACCAGGCCGTCCCGGTCGAGCACCGCGATCCCGTCCGCGCTCGCGTCGATCACCGCCCGCTCGTGCGCACGCTGCCGGACGGCCTCGGCGTACGCGACGGCGTTGCCGACCGCGACCCCCGCGTGCCCGGCGAGGAGCTCCAGCAGCTCCAGCTCGGTGTGGCCGGGGCGACGGCCGGAGAACAGTGCGTAGAGCGCGCCGTACGGCCGGTTCTGCAGATACGACAGGCCGAGCGTGATCGTGTGCAGCCCGGGCAGCTCCGACCAGATCAGGTCGCCGAGCCGCTGCGCACCGCTGGCCAGCTTGACCGTCTTGCCCGTCCGCAGCAGCTCCCCGACCAGGCTGGACCGCAGGTCGGCGGTCGCACCGCGCATCCGCTCGGGCAGACCGGCCAGGCTGACCAGCCGCAGCCGCTCACCCTCGATCCGGACGAACCCGGACGCGTCGGCGCCGGTCAGCTCGATCAGCGCCGCGGTGATCCGGTCGAGCACCACGGCCAGGTCGAGCTCGGCGTTCAGGTCGGCGACGATGTCGTTCAGCCGCCGGACGAGCCGGGCCCGCTCGGCCATGTGATGCTGCGCGACCTCGTCCTCCTCCACCGGGTGGTAGACACCGACCCAGCCGAGCGTGTCGCCCTTCGTGTCCCGGAGCAGGCTCGTGTCGATCCGGACGTCGATCAGCCTCCCGCTCCGGCAGAACCGGCGCGTGGCGATCGAGATCCGGCCGCTGTCGCCCTCCCCGGCGCGCCGCGTGAGAAGCCGCTCCTGCACCGCGTTGTGCTCGGCGGTCAGCTCGTCCGGCACGATCGGCGGCACCCGCCCCATCATCTCGGCCGCCGTCCAGCCGAACATCCGCTCGGCCGCCGGGTTCCACACCGTCACACGGTGCTCGTGATCCACGGCGACGATCGCGTCGGCGGCGCTCTCGATGACGGCGCGCGCGATCGGATCGTGAACCTGGAGCTGCACGCCCTCATGCTGCCATCGCATCACCTCGTCCTGCCGGGCAACCGCCCGTGAAAGGTCTCAACGCACCACTCCCTCACGTCGAAAACCATCGCCTCCCTCCACGCACAGCCGCCCCTCGCGTCCCCACGCCACAACCAGTCTCCGCCGCCCCACCCGCCAGGAACAGCCGTGCCCCGACCTGTGGATAACCCTCAAAGTCCGCACCTCACAGCACCTTCGACCCCAGTGCGGCACCCCCGGCCCTCCATCGCGGCCAAGCCGTCACCGAGCACAACACCCCCGCCCCACAAGGGCCACCACGCCCCGGCCGCCACCCTGGCCGCGTACGGCCACCACCAAGAAGCCAGCCCCACCTCATCCCCGACCCACAAAAACCTCCCCGCCCAGACACCCCCACCCCACCCCGTTCCCGACCCCCACGCGACGCCCCGAACGGCGCGCGTGTTCCCTGACTGCTGCATTTCCGTCCTCGACCCACGCACGACGCCGCGACCGCCACGCGTCCGTCTCTGACCGCCGCGTCTTCTGTCCACGATTGCCGAGCGGTCGTCCACGACGTTGCGATGCTCGTGCGGGCTGGCTGTTCTGGGTGGGCCGATGCAGGGGCTCTCGGTCGTCGTCGGCGCGTGCTCGACCGCCGAGCGACGGTCCTCGAGCAGCGAGGGGCCGTCTTTGAGCGCCGAGCCGCCCGCTTCCGCCGCCGTTCACCGGCGCTTATGCGAAGGGGGTGTTTCGGGTGGGGGCGGTTCGTGGGGCCTGGTGCTCCGACCAGGTCCGGGGTGGACGTGGTCGGAGCGGGTTTGGCCTGGTCAGGCGAGGGTGTTGGGCTTGGACTTGCGGGTCAGAGGGGACAGGAGGAGGGCCGCCGCGGCGGCGGCGAGGAAGGAGAAGAGGGAGGCGCTCATCCAGGTGGCGGGGGTGAAGTGGAGGGTCTTCTGGACGTTCTGCCAGAGGTCGGTCCAGTGGGCGACGGTGCCGGGGTTGATGAGCTGGTAGACGACGATGCCGATGAGCCAGGCGACGATCATGTTCCAGCGGGCGGGGGCGGAGCGGGTGGTGTTCCAGCCGCGTCGTCCGCTGCCGAGGAAGAAGTCCGCGGCGAGGACGCCCAGCATGGGGACGAAGACCGAACCGATCAGTGACAGGAATCCGGCGTAGTCGTTGATGTCGAGGGCCAGCGCGAGGACCGTGATCAGGACGCCCAGCGCGATCGACAGGACGCGCCGGTCGGCCCGCGGGACGAGGTTCTGGATCGACACGGCCGTCGAGTAGACGTTCGCGAACGACTGGTCCGCTTCCCGCAGGACGAAGATCGCGAAGATCATCGCGCCCAGCGTGACGTGCAGGAACGGGTCGTAGATCCGGGACGAGTCGCCCGCGACCAGGGCCAGCGCGAAGAGGCCGAGCACGTAGGCGATGATCTGGGTGATCGAGTAGCCGACCGTGGCCGCGCCGAAGGCGGCGCGCTGCGTCCGGGAGTGCCGGGTGTAGTCGGCGGCGACCGGGACCCACGAGATCGACACCGCGAGCGCCGCGTCCGCGCCGATCCAGAATCCGCCCCACGACCCCTGGTTCAGGTCGGGCAGCGGCTCGCGCAGCAGCTGGATGTAGAAGTAGACGAGAGCGACGCAGACCGCGACCGTCACGTAGCGGCGCAGCAGCCGGACGGATCCGAGCGGCCAGATCGTCAGGACGGTCGTGATCACGCCCGCGGCGACCACGTAGACCCAGCGCGGCACGCCGTCGTACAGGGCCCGGGCCGCGCCCGCGATCGTGATCAGCTCGAAGGTGCCCCAGCCGATCAGCTGCGCGACGTTCAGCAGGGTCGGCAGGTAGGACGGCCGGGCCCCGAACAGTCCGCGCAGCAGCACCATCGCGGGCCGGCCGGTGCGCGCGCCCGGGACGGCGGCCAGGCCCAGCATCAGGCCGCCGATCACCGTCCCGACGATCATCGCGGTGATGCCCGCCATGATCGAGATGGTCGGCTTGCCGTCCGCGGTCGGCGCGAGGACGGTGTACGCGCCGGAGAACGCGAGGAGGCTGACGCCGAGGTTGGCCCAGAAGGCCGACTGGTCCCAGAAGCCCAGCACCCTGGGGGCGGGCTGGTCGAGGGTGTACGGGGCCTCGTCGCGCGGCGCGTCGACGGACTTCTCATGCACAGCGGACACTGCACGCTCCCTACGCCGGCATTACCCGGACAGGTTCATGCGGTCGGCGGCGCCGCGTCGTGCCGCCCTCTCAGCCCGGTTGGCCCGAGCTCCCGCGGTGTTCCGTTAAGACGGGCAAATGGTACATCGAACGCTCCAGAGGTGGAACGCCCGAGTTTCGTACCGTGCGCGGGAGCGGGCCTGAGCCGGGGCGTCTCGAGGTCAGGCGATGTGCGGGGGCGCGTCGGCGTGGCCGTCGAGGGGACGGGCCGCCTCCGCCCAGCGCTTCATGCCGCCGTCGACGTTCCTGGCGGTCCATCCCGCCTGGTTGAGGGCGATCGTGACCTGGGCGGAGCGCATCCCGGAGCGGCAGACGACGAAGATGTCGCGGTCGCGGGGGATCTCGGCGGCGCGGTCGTTCAGCTCGCCCATCGGGATGTGGACCGCGTCGGGCGCGTGTCCGGCGTCCCATTCGTACTGCTCGCGGACGTCCAGCAGGTACGCGCCTTCCGGCACCTCGGCGGCGTCCACGGCCGGGACGTCGTTACCGAAGTTCATCCGAACCTCCCAAGAAGCCCCGGCCACGCGGGCCGGGGACCTTCGCAACCTACAGATCCGAGCACGAATCCCATCATGCTCCACGACCTGTCCTAATGGGAGCTGCCGGGTCGGGTTGTGATGCCAGACTCGGTGCCTGGTAGCCGCCGGCGAGTGAACACTCTCGTGTCCAGGACCTGGAGTCCTTGGGTCAGATCGTGTCCTCGCTGGTGGTCAGG
>NZ_RFFG01000013.1 GCF_003696215.1 Actinomadura harenae
CCGCTCTACCAGTACTTCCGCAAGAGCCAGATAGCGTGAGAACGCCCGACACCGCAGTCCCAAACATCGCGGCATCCCCGCAGGTCACCCACTCTTCATTGGCCACCTACAGTCGAACGGGACAGTGGCGAATCACGGTGGGTGAGCTGTCATGCTCGGTGGGTGAGTCGCCAGCGGGCCAAGGTGATGCAGTGAGAGCGGTTGAGGGCGCAGGCGCTGCCCGGTGCGATGAGTTCCAGGTGGCCTTCGTGGAGGGCGGTGACGAGGTACGCCGCAAGCTGGTCCATGCGCAGGAGGTTTCGTTCGAACGCGCGAGCGCGGTTCGGGACTTTCCGTCCTACCGAGGGCAACGCAACTATCCAGGGCTGTACTACGCGGCCACGATGGACGAGCACGTGGGGTACGAGTCGTGGCTGGAGCGTGATGAAGCGATGGCGCTCGACTTCGCGGTGGACGTGGTGGGCTTCGCATCCCAGCCGTTCTGGCTGTTCTGGTCGGATGGCCAGCGCGTCAGGTCTCATGCGCCGGACTTCTTCGCCCGGCTGAAGGACGGCACCGGGGTCGTGATCGATTGCCGTCCGTCCGAACGGATTCGCTCGCGCGACGCTGGTGCTTTCGAGGCGACAGAGCAGGCCTGCGACTCGGTCGGCTGGCAGTATCGCCTGGTCGCTGCGTATGACCCGACTTGGCTGAGCAACGTGCGCTGGTTGGCGGGCTACCGCCACGACCGGTTTGCGGATGAAGCGGTCGGTGCTCGACTCTGCGAGGTGTTCGCCGACGGCGCGTCGCTGATGGACGGAGCGGCCGAGGTGGGTGACCCCATCGCGGTGCTTCCGGTGTTGTTTCACCAGATGTGGTCCCACCGCTTGGGCACCGATCTTTCGCAACGCCTGGATGCCGGGGCATGGGCTTGGGACACAGCCTCGTGACGCGGGTCCTACGGGTAGGTGACCGGGTCCGGTTCGAGTCGATGGAGCATCAGGTCACAGCCCTGACGGGAACCTGGGCACGGTTGCTGGCCACCGACGGGCGGCCCTCAGCCGTGCTGCTGACGCGCCTCGTGAGCGCCGATGATTTCGCGTTGCTCAGCGAACAGGAGCAGGTCCGCGACGTTGTCATTCGGGATCTGGCTGGGGTCCCTGAGGGGGCCGCCGCTCAAGCCCGCTTCTGGGAGCAGCATGTGGTGGAGGTGGAAACTGGTCTGCCTCCGGGCGCCGAGGCCGGGGCGGTTCCGCGGCCCGAGTACGATGCGGCCACCCGGACGCTCACCGAACGTGAGCTCGCCAAGGTCGCCGAACTCGACGCGATGGGTGTGGTGGCCAGTGCGCGCACGATTCAGCGGATGCGGCGGCGCTACCGTGAACAGGGCCTGCGCGGGCTGGTCGATACCCGGTCAAACAAGGCTCGTGGCCGCTATGGGCGGACCGACTCCCGGGTCGTTGAGGCGATTCAGGAGATCGTCGCGGCGGAGGCTGGCACCTCCACCGGCACGCGCGACCGATTGCGATGGAAGGTCAAGAATCTCCTGGACGAACGGTATGGGCCCGACGCGGTTCCAGTGCCGTCGAAGTCCACGTTCGGTCGGCTGATGAACTCCCTGACCGCAGGACACCACACCTTCGGGTCGGCCAAGAACCGTCGGTCGGTGGCCAATCGGCCTGCTGCTCCTTTCAGCGTCACCTGGGCGGCGCGTCCTGGCCAACAGGTTCAGATCGACACCACGACACTGGACGTGATGGCGCTGTTCGATGACGGGCAGGCCCGGAGGGTCGAGCTCACCGCGGCGATCGACATCGCGACCCGCACGATCTGCGCGGCAGTGCTGCGTCCGGTGGGCACCAAGGCCGTGGACGCCTCGCTGCTGTTGGCGCGGACACTGGTTCCCGAGCCGATGCGGCCGGGCTGGGCCGACACGCTGCGCATGACCGGTTCGCGGCTACCGCATCGTCAGCTCGCCGAGATTGATGCCCGGCTGAAGGACGCGGCGGCCAAGCCGGTGGTGATTCCCGAGACGATCGTGTGTGACCGCGGCAAGGTCTACCTCTCGCAGGCGTTCATAGGAGCCTGCCGGAGCCTGGGAATCTCGGTACAGCCCGCGCACCCACAAGCCCCCACCGACAAGGGTGTCATCGAGGCGACCTTCGATGGGATCAATACGTTGTTCTGCCAATACGTCGCGGGCTACACCGGTCGGGATGTGACACGCCGCGGTGCGGCGGTGGATCGTGAGGCATGCTGGTCGATGGCCCAGCTTCAGGAGCTGCTGGACGAATGGGTTGTGATCGGCTGGCAGCAACGCCCGCACGAAGGGCTGCTCAGTCCCGACACGGCTCGGCCGTTGTCTCCGAACGAGATGTTCGCTGCGCTGGTGACTGCTGCGGGATACGTCCCCCTGATGTTGACCGGTGAAGACTACATCGAGCTGCTCCCGGTCGCCTGGCGGACTATCAACGACTACGGAGTGCGCCTGGACCGGCGCACCTATGACGACCAGGCCCTCAATCTTTACCGGCGGCAGCATTCGGGAGTGAGCGCCAAGCGGGGACTCTGGGAGGTGCGTTACGACCCCTACGACCTCACCCAGATCTGGGTCCGCAATCACCACGATGGCGGATGGCTCCGCATCCCGTGGACGCATCTGCCGATGG
This sequence comes from Actinomadura harenae, assembly GCF_003696215.1. GTDB lineage: Bacteria > Actinomycetota > Actinomycetes > Streptosporangiales > Streptosporangiaceae > Spirillospora > Spirillospora harenae. The sequence continues at coordinate 2,649 of NZ_RFFG01000013.1, forward strand.
TGGCAGCTCCCTTCGCCGACTTCACCTGGCAGCAGGCTCGCAAGTCCGCGGCAGCGTCATTGCCCGACCGGGCCGAGCAGGAAACGGCCGCAGCATCGGCATTGAACGACCTTCTGAACAGGGCGAATCAAGGTCCTGACAGGGACCCGACACATGACAAGGTCGCAGCGCGAACCCGAGCCGCCTCCAGCACGCACCGCCCCGACATCGAGCCGGTCATGGTGGACGCCGGCACCGACGACGACTTCTCCGAAGACGACGGCATCGACTCCCAGGAAACCGGAACTGTCATCCCATTTGGGGTCTTCGACGCCCGAGCCGAAGCAGAACGGTGGCCATGACCGCAACAACCTCCACGCCCTCGCCGCCCTTCGCCCCGCCCCCGGACGAACCTTTGACCACCAAGGAAGGCTGGTCACGCTGGGTGCAGCGAGATCTCCAAGCGCCTTCCCCACCGGGCGAGCTGACTCTGCTGGCTCCGGCTGAGCGCGCCGCCTACGACGATGCCTGAGGTTCCCCCCGCTGCACGGACACGTGCGGTGAGATGGGTCAGGTCGCCCGCAAGGCGGTGCGGTACTGCTCCTCGTAAGCGACCGGGCTCAGCATTCCGATACTGGAATGCCGCCTGAATGGGTTATACCAACACTCGATCCATTCAAACTGTGCAGCGGCGAGTTCTGCCCGAGTTTCCCAGATCTTGGTGTCGAGCAGTTCGAGCTGCATCGTTCCCCAAAATGATTCGATCATTGCATTGTCGTAACAGTCGCCGACCGTGCCCATCGATCCGAGTAGTCCCGCATCGCGAAGCCGTTTCCCGAAGGTCCAGGAGGTGAATTGCGTGCCGTGATCCGAATGCAGAATCGTGGATCCGGCGGGCTGCCTGCGAGTCACGGCGGCAGCCATCGCGTCGACCACCAGCTCGGTGTTCTGTCGTGGCCCGATGGAATGCCCGATGATCCGCCGGGAGAAGCAGTCGAGAATGGCCGCGCAGTACAGCTTTCCTTCCCTGGTCGGGTGCTCGGTGATGTCGGTGACCCACAGCACGTCTGGGGCGTCCACCGTGAAGGCCCGCTTGACCAGGTCTTCCTCGGTGGCCGCGTTGACCAGGTTCTTGCGGCCTCTGCGCCGGTGGATCCCCTGGATCCCGGCCTCGCGCATGAGCCGTTCGACCCGTTTGTGGTTCACCACCTCGCCCCGCCCCAGCGTCAACTCCGCGTGCACCCGCGGCGAACCGTAACTCCCACGCGACTCCACCTGCACTTCGCGGATTTGTTTCAGCAGGTCGTCGTTGCGTTGTTGCCGCACCGACGCCGGCCTGCCGAGCCAGTCGGCATATCCCGACCGGGAAACCCCCAGGACTCGGCAGGCCACCGCGACGGGAACAGCGTCAGCGGCGAGTTCGCGGACCAGCGAGAACCTTATTTTGGGAGCATGTTCTCGCGGGCGAAGTACGCCGCCGCCCGCTTGAGGATGTCGTTCTCCTGCTCCAATTGTCGGGTCCTGCGCCGCAGCACGGCCAGTTCCTTCTTCTCGGCCGCGGTCAGCCCCTCGACGCGCCCTTCCTCGATGTCGGCCTGGCGCATCCAGTTCGACAGGCACGACTGGCTGATACCCAAGCTCTTGGCCAGCGCGGAGACCGACTTGTCGCCAGACCGCGCCAACTCGACAGCGCGACGCCGGAACTCCGGCGGATGTGGTGAAGGCACGAGACACTTCCTTCCCAAGTTGATCAAGGTCAACTCAGATCGGGTGTCCGCGGAACGGGGGAAGCTCAGCCCGGCTGGAGTTCCTCAGCGATCCGATCGTGGTGAACACCCCCACGATCCAGCAGGTCATCAAGACAGTTCGCCGCCTTCTCATTCTCAACCGGCGGCAGATCTCTGCCCGCCGCGGACTGATCATCACCGGTGGAGGTGGCACTGGCAAAACCACCGCCATCACCCAGCTTGGCCGCGCCCACGAGATCAGCGTTCGACTCCGCCACCCCGAGCCCCAGCATCGCATTCCCGTGATCTATGTGACCGTCCCTCCAGCTGCCACGCCCCGGATGCTCGCCGCGGAGTTCGCCCGCTTTCTCGGGCTCCCGGTCGCCCGCAGAGACAACATCACCGACATCACCAACGCGGTCTGCGCTGTCCTTAGTGACGTGGGCTGCGACCTCGTCCTCGTTGATGAACTCCACAACCTCAATCTCGCCACTCGCGCGGGAGCCGAGGTCTCTGACCAGCTCAAGTACTTCGCCGAGCGCATCCCTGCCACTTTCATCCTGGCCGGGATCGATGTTGAACGTGTCGGCTTGTTCTCCGGCACTCGCGGGCGCCAGATCGCCAGCCGGTTCAGCACCCTGTCAACCCAGCCGTTCGCCCACGGCACCCCCACTCAGCGCGACAATTGGCGGTCGCTCGTGCTGACCCTCGAACAGGCCCTCCCGCTCCACCAGCACAAACCGGGAACACTAGCCCGCCATGGCGAATACCTCTACCGGCGCACCGGGGGCATGCTCGGCAGCCTCTCCCACGTCATCCGCGGCGCCGCGATCGACGCCATCCTCGACGACACCGAGAAGATCACTAAAGCCCACCTTCAGGCGATCCTGCTCGACCACCAGGCTGAGCATGGTCTCGCAATGAAGGCAGCACCCTCACGGCCTCGGAAGCAACAAGGCGCCGCATGATCGAACAGCCCCTGCGCAGGCTTCCGATCACCTCACCGCCCGCACCATATGAGTCGCTGGAGTCCTATCTGAGTCGGCTGGAAAGGATCAATCATCTGCCCTTAGGGGCGCTTCGACGCTGGACCGCCACCAGTGCGAAGGCCAAGGCGAAATACAACCAGTTCACCTCGGTAACGATTGATATCGCCAAAGTAAGCATCCTGAGCGGCATACCAGAATCCACACTCCGCCAGGCGATCACCGGCTTCATGCCAGACGAAGACCGACGGCTCCTCCAGCCCCAGCAAAGGCCCGCCTGCCCACGATGCGTTCACCGAGCCGGCGGAGCAGTGCTCTGCCGTCATCCGTTCCACTACTTCACCTGCCTCCGCCACCGGACCCTGGTGGGCGGCCGAGCATGGGGACATCCGATCGAAGGGCCCCATTCCCACCTCGACCTGAGCCTGGTTCCCGAAGTCTTCTCAACTCAACGGCGACACCGCCAATTGATCCGCCGCTACGGCCACCCAACCATGGCCGACGCACTCGTAATCTCCGAGCAGTGGTTCGAATACTTCGTTCAGCGCCATGGAATGCTAAACCGATCGCGGACTCGTATAACGCGCCTGCTGGGGCCAAAGCCGGGACGGCTCTCCATTGACTCTCCAGCGCACGTAATCAGCTACCGCCCCGAACTAGTAAGCCTCGCCGGAATCCTGGCCGCGCCGCACTGGCGCGCCATCGCGGCTGCACCCGAGACTCGTGCCAGGTTCTACCAAGAGATCGACCGCATCACGAACCTCCACGGCTACGAGCCCATCACGAAGCAAGACCCCATCCATCACTGGATCCAAAGCCTGGAGCCACGCCGTCGTTCCACGCTCGCCAGATTCACTGAGTTCGATGAACTCTTCCAGAACCAATGAAAGTGACGAACCCCAGGTCAGCGCATGGACTACTCGCCAGATTCAATGAACCAGGACAGGGGGCCGGTCAGGACGCGGTCCGTCTGAGGCGGGCCGCGCGCAGAAACGCGGGCGGCCGCAGGGGGCCGCGAGATCCGCCAGCGGCGCCTCGGCCGTTCCCGGAGCACATCCCGGAGACCGACCGCAGTACGAGGGACCGCCCAGCTGTTGAGTGCCAGGTAGGCGTCCCGGATGCGCCAAGTAGTGAGCCACCCGGCGTCAGGTAGTTGGCGATTGACGTCAAGTAGTTGGCAGCTGGGGTGAGATGGAGCGCGCTCGCGCGGGTCGGGTCGTGGGCCCCGCCGGGCCTGTCTCATAGGTGAACGCCTATGAAACAGGCGCGTGACGAAGACCTGTCCCGGGTGTTCGGCGCTGCATGGCTTGTTGCATTTGGCTGGATGATTGCAACGCACTCATGAAACGCTTCGCGACCGGCGCACTAGGAGGACGGCGCGGCCGGGCGTCCGGGCGGAAGGGCCAGGCGGTAGACGGCGACCCCGCCGCCGGAGGCCACCAGCCGGTAGCCCGCCGCCGGCAGCCCTTCGAGGGCGGACGCGTCGGCCGCCGCCAACGGCCGGAACGGCGCGGCGCCGGTGACGGCGACCGCCCATTCCGGCCGCCGCCACGGCGGCGACGCGAGCAGCCGGAACACGCGGCAGCGGCTGGTGAGCTGCGGCGCGAGCCGGTTCGCGGCGGCCACTTCCGCGCCGTCGGGGACGAGCGCGAGCGTCGCCGCGGCCGCCCGGTAGCGGTCGGAGGCCGTCCAGGTCGCCGGGCTGAGGAGCCGCGCGAGCGGCTGCGGCCCGACCGGCCACGGCCCCACCATGGTGATCGCCACCGCCACCGCCAGGATCGCGGGCGCTGCCGCCCGTCCGAGGAAATGGTGGGAGCGGTGGAGGGCGTCCGCTGCGGCGATGGAGAGGATCGGCGTGAGGACGGCGCTGTAGTGGAAGCCGGTGCCCCAGTAGTGCGGTTCGGTGGCCCAGAAGCGCGCCGCGACGTACGGCACCGCGAGCAGGACGAGTGGTGAGCGCAGCGCGAGGAAGACGGTCGGCGCGAGCAGCGCCTCGACCGTGCCGGCCTTGACGGCGAGCCCGGCGAAGGGGCGTCCGCCGTGCAGGGTGTGCGCGTAGCGGTAGGCATGGCTCGGGCTGAAGGCCGGGATCACCACACCCATGACGACCAGGCCGGTCACGGCGGCGACGGCCATGAGGGCGGCGCCGGTCCTGCGGTCGCCGCGGCAGAGGATGTACGCGCCGATCGCCGCGACCATGAGCGCCTGGTCCTCCTTGACCAGCAGGAGCGGGAGGGCCCAGCGGGCGGCGGACGCCCACCGCCGCCGGGCGGCCGACTCGACGCAGCACGCGAGCAGCGGCACCGCGAACGCGATCTCGTGGAAGTCGAACTGGACGGCCTGCTGGATTCCCCAGGACAGGCCGTAGGCGAGTCCGACGCACGTCCCGGAGCGGCGGCCTCCCCAGTCCGTCGCGAGCCGCGTCACGGGGACCACCGACACCGCGAACAGAGCGGCCTGGACCAGCAGCAACGTCACGGGGCTCGGGAACACCCGGTAGAGCGGCGCTACCAGTGCGACGACCGGGTGGAAGTGGTCGCCGAGCACGTCGAAGCCCGGCGATTTCAGCGTCGCGACCGGCGGCTCGAACCGGGAGTAGGCACGGACGGCCTGCTCGAAGATCCCGAGGTCGTACCCGGTGCTCTCCATGGCGAGGTGCCGCGTCACCGACAGCGCGCCGTAGGCGAGGAAGAACACCGCCGCCAGGACCCACGGAATCGCGCGGCGGCCGCCCCCGGCGCGTCGGACCTCGCCGTCCGGAGAGCGGTCGGCTTGCGGCGAGACGCGCGGTGCGATGAGCGCGAGGGGCCGGGCGGCGAGTGCGAGGGGCATGGCAGCCAGCTTCGGCGCCGGTGGCCGAACCGGCGCTGAACCGACCTGAAGCCCGGCTGAAGCGGCCTGAAGCCGGGTTCAGCCGCCGCCGAGGACACCCCGGACATAATGACCGCCATGCGCCTGCTGATCATCGACGACGAAGAGCGCTTCTCGGCGACGCTGGCCCACGGCCTGCGCGCGGACGGCTACGCGGTCGATCTCGCGCACGACGGACGGCACGGCCTGGACCTGGCGCGGACGCACCCCTACGCGGCGATCGTCCTGGACATCATGCTGCCGGGCCTCAACGGCTACGCGGTGTGCGCGGAGCTGCGCCGCGCGGGCTCGACGGTCCCGATCCTCATGCTGACCGCCAAGAACGGCGAGTACGACGAGGCGGAGGCGCTCGACACCGGCGCGGACGACTACATCTCCAAGCCGTTCTCCTACGTCGTGCTCGTCGCGCGGCTGCGCGCGCTGATCCGGCGGGGCGGCGCCGTCCGGCGGTCGGTGCTGACGGTCGGCGACCTGCGGCTGGACCCGGCGACCCGCCGCTGCCGCCGGGGCGACACCGAGATCCGCCTCACCGCCAAGCAGTTCGCGATCCTGGAGTGCCTGGCGCGGCGGGCCGAGCAGGTGGTCACCAAGACCGAGATCCTCGACGAGGCCTGGGACGAGCGGTACGAGGGCGACGTCAACGTCGTCGAGGTCCACGTCCGCGCCCTGCGCCGCAAGCTCGACGTTCCGTTCGGGCGCGCCTCGATCCAGACCGTCCGGGGCGCCGGCTACCGCCTGATGCCCGCCGATGCGTAGGCCGGCCTCCGTCCGGGCGCGGTCCGCGCTCGCCGCCGCGCTGGCGACCGCGCTGGTCCTCGGGCTGGGCGGCTGGTGGCTGCGGGCGGACACCCAGGCCCGCTGGGACCGGAGCGCTCTGGAGACGGCGACGTCCGACGCGTTCGCGCTGACGTCCGCGCTGGAGGGCGGCGAACCCCTGGGGCCCGGAGTCTTCGTGCGCTCCGGCGGGCCCGTCGCGGTGGTCTTCGCGGACGGCTCGTTCGCGGTCGCCGGACGCCCGTTCACCGAACTGGACGACCGGCCACTCGTCCCGCTGCCGCCCGCCACGGGCTGGACGGTCCGGCACGTCCGGTTCCCGGCGCGGGCCGTCGCCCCCCGCGCGGATTCGGACGGCCTCCGCGCGGACGCGGACGGGCTCCGGCACCGCGACGCGACGCTCGCCGTCGGCGTCACCGGCGTGCTCTCGACCGACCGCGTCCGCGCCGTCACCGGGGTCGCCGGGAAGCCGCCGCAGCGGCTCACCGTCTACCGGCTCGCATCCCAGGAGTCGACGGACCTGGCCGTCGCCACCCTCGACCGGTTCACCGCCTGGGGCTTCCCGGCGGCGATGCTGTTCGTGGGCGCGGTGGCCTGGGCGGTGACCGGCCGCGCGCTGCGTCCGGTGGACGCGATCCGCGCGAAGATGGACGTGATCGGCGCGAGCGGCTCCGGCCAGCGGGTGCCCGTCCCGGCCGGGAGCCTGGAGATCGCGCGGCTCGCGCGGTCGACCAACCGGACGCTCGACCGGCTCGAACACACCCTGGACCGGCAGCGGCGCTTCGTCGCCGACGCTTCGCACGAGCTGCGCAGCCCGCTGTCCGGTCTGCGGGGCACGCTGGAGATCGCCCTCGTCCACCCCGGCGAGGCCGACTGGCGTGCGGTGGTCGCGCAGGCGCTCGCCGACGCCGTCCGGCTCCAGGCCCTGACCGACGACCTGCTCCTCCTCGCCTCGGCTGAGCGGTCCCCGGACGGCGAGACGACCGACCTGGCCGACCTGGTCGAGGAGCAGGTCGCCGAACGCGCCTGCGCGGAAGCCGACCTCACCTTCACAGCCTCGGTGCGGGGCCCGGCCGTCGTCCGGGGTGGCGAGATCCGGCTGGGCCGCGTCCTGCGGAACCTGCTCGACAACGCCGCCCGGCACGCGCGCGCCGAGGTGCGCGTCACCGTCGGCGCGTCCGCCGGGCGCGCGACGCTGACGGTGGCCGACGACGGTCCGGGGGTCCCGGCGGCCGACCGCGAACGGATCTTCGACCGGTTCGTCCGGCTCGACGACGCCCGGGCCCGCGCGACCGGCGGAGCGGGCCTCGGCCTGACGATCGTCCGCGACATCGTCACCGCCCTCGGCGGCACCGTCCACACCACTCCCGGGGCACCGGGGGCGTGTTTCGTGGTCAGCCTGCCCTTGCTCTTCGATGCCTCCGGAGTTTCCGCAGGGCGGGGGTAAAGGGCGTCAGGCGCGGCAGGGGATCTCGCCGTTCTGGGCGCAGAAGGCGCCGTCGGGCGCGGTGGCCCATTCCTGCCGGCCCTGGTGGATGCGCTCAAGGTCGTCGCGTGTGGCGTGGCTGTTCGCGACGGCCTGGTCGGCGACGCTGGACTTGACCATGCGGCCGCCCCACGTGCCGCTCCACCAGGCGCGCTCCTCCGGCGTGGCGAAGGCCCACACGCGCCGCATCTCCGACGGCGCGCGGACCGGGTCGGCGATGTGCTGGAGGACCTGGTGCGCGTGGGCGATGTCGAACGTGTCGTCCGAGACGTCCAGGGCGTGGACGTCGGCGACGCGAACTCGATGTTGTTCAGGTCGCCCTCGGCGGCGTGGGCGCGGGCCTGTTCCAGGCCGCCTTCGGCGGCGCCCACGCCCACGCCGCGGCCGGGGGCGAGGGCACGGTGGGCGCACGCGATGCGGCTACCAAGCTGGGCACCGCGTGCGCCCGTGGGCGAGGTGTCGTGTTGAGGAAACCAGCCCCGCGTGCAGGAGAGGGCTTGTGTCCGGCGAGGCCGAACTTCCACGGCTGCTACTCCCTCGGCGATGACCGGCTCTGGGGCGTCAACCGGCAGCGCAAAGGCGGCGTGAACACCCTCAAGGCGTTGAAGACGATCCGGGCCGCCCGCCCCGACGGCGCCCCGATCTAGGTGATCCTGGCAACCTGTCCTCCAACAAGACCTCCGCCATCCGCTCCTGGTCACGCATGAACAAGGTCGAGCTGTGCTTCACCCGGACCAGCGCGTCCTGGGCCTACCCGATCGAGGCTCAATTCGGGCCACTGCGCACCTTCGTGATGGGCAACTCCGACCACCCCAACCACACCGTCCTGGCCCGCAAGCTCCAGGAATACCTGCGGTGGCGCAACGCCAACGCCCGCCACCCCGACGTGCTGACCGCCCAACGCCGCGAACACGCCCGCATCCGCAGCCAACGCCAGCAACGCTGGGGACGCCCACACCCCAAAGCAGCATGACCAAACACGGCGAACGTATGTGGTCAGCGCACTAGGCAATGTCCCTCACCTGGGACGCCTCGCTCCGAGTCGGTGCTGTTAGACGAGTCGAAAGCGGGCCCAGCCACCCCGGGTGAGGGGGAGTACTTGGTCGAGGACCATCTCCCGAGCCGCCGGGCCGATGCGTGCGCCGGACGTCCGGCGTTCGAACTGGTCGATCACTGGGGCCGGTTGGGTCGCCGTACGCAGCGCCCGCCAGAGCAGGCGGGTCTGCTCCGTCAGTACCGCGTGCAGGGCAGGCCCGACTTCGGGCTCGAACCAGCGGACGGCAAGCCTGCCCGCGCGGAAGTGTTCGCCATGCTCGTCCTCGTAGAGGTCGGACCGCAGGAGCTGGACGATCGCTTGGAGTGGTTCCGGCGAGCGGGGCTCGACCCCGTCGGTCAACTCGGCGGTCTCGGGAAGCGACGCCCGCGCCGGGAGCGGGATGAAGGCCTGGCGGCCGCCGCATTCCATCGCCTGCCGGACGGTGCGATGCAGGTGGACCTGATGGAGCCCGACAGGGCCAGGATGGCTGCACATCCACCCAGCACCGGGAAGCGCTCGGTCGACGCCGGCGTCCAGGAGCTCCTCATCCGGCGGAAGAAGCCACAGGTCGGTGGACTTGGTGCGGGAACCGGGCAGCGGCATTATCGGACACCCTGGGACGGACGGAACATGACTACGATTGGGCAGCGCTCGAATCGGTGTCGTCATTCCGCTTGCAGAACCGGATTGCCGTGCAGCCCTCCGTCGGCGCACGGCCAGGGCCCATCGTCCATGGTGCTCAGCCCTGTGTCTGACACCAGCAGCAGCTCGTCGTCCAGAGCGAACGCGACCTGTCCGCGTTCGAGTAGGACGGTGCGGCTCATGACCTTGCGGCGGTCGTCCGGGGATGCGAGCAGCTCCCGTGCCTGAAGCTCTGGTGTGACGGCCAGGAGCTGGCCGTCACGCCAGAAGACCGCAGTGCCCTCGCGGTCCAGGACCGGGTAGGACGTGTAGTAGCCCGGCAGGTGTGGGCCCTCGCGGGTGGTGCCGTCCGGTTCGAGGGCGACGAAATGAGACCGCGAAGGCGTCACGTTCTCGAACTCCGGTCCGCAGATGCGCCCCTTGCTGTCGACAAGCGGCATCGTGTGCGTGGGCCACCGGCGGACGATCGTGCCGTCCGCGTCGTAGTGGCTGGTGGAGAACGCCCCGTAGCCTTGCGAGCCGACCAGGAACTGACCAGGCCCCAGGATCGCCTTGTGCTCGGTTGGCCCCGGTGGCGTGGCCGCGACCAGGCGCCCGTCCCTGGAATCGAGGAAGAAGGTGACGGCGATGCCGCTGGGGTCGTCTTCGAACGTGGCCGCCACCCGATCTCCCGTGACCATAATCGGTGTCCGGCGGTGAGCCCGGATGGAGGTCGGCGCCCAGGACCGCTTCGGCCGAACCTCCCAACCGGTATCGACGCCGGCTTCGACGACCCCCGGGTAAGAGATCTTGTCCAGAGCGGTCGGGGTAGACCAGCAGATTCCGCCGTCGTTGTTGTGAAGCGCGATCCGGGGTGCGCGGCCGGCCAGGGCCAGTCGTCCGCGCCCCACCCGGAGCCAGGCAGTGATGACCCGCTGCCCGAGCACCGCGAACGCGCAGAGCCGCTCGCTTCGCTCGTGTACGGGTGCGATCGTCTGGACCAGGGTGCCGGATGCGTCGATCTCGCAGACCACGTCACGGCCGGACGTTCGATGGGCGATCCAGACGTTCCCGGTGTCGCTGCTGACTCGCGGGGGGCCGGGATGGCCCTCGAACTCCCGCTGCCAGAGAACCTGTCCGGAGACATCCAGCGCGGTGAGCATCGTCCCCAGGAGATCGCGGCCGCGATAGCTGGCCACGTAGAGCGGGCCGGACGGGTCATGCGCCGCCAAGCCCCACACCTGTCCGGGCATCGGTACTGTCCGCAGCGAGACCACGCACGTCCTCCAAAGGTCAGCGATGCGGCCCACACCTCGACTCGTGGACGGTGAGCGCCGATTCGACCGCACCCCGGCGTAGGCTAACGCCCCCCATGCCCTCAAGAATCCATCGTCAAATGAAGACATCGCGACCTTGGTCCCTGCGGGCCCCATTCCCCTCAAAACCCTCTTCAACAACCAGGCGGATTCAACAACCTCGGAGACCCTTTGTTGAGAGAAACGAGGCTGTGACGCCCCCTCTGGAGCTGCCCGCCGATCTCCTCGGCGCCTTCCCCACGGCCCGGTCGGAGATCCGCATCGGCTACACCCGAGTATCGGCTCGCGGCCGGAACCTCGAACGGCAGATCGACGCCCTCAAGGAGGCTGGTTGCCGCCGGATCTTCGCCGACAAGAAGTCCGGTAAGACCGCGCTGCGCCCCGGACTCCAGGCCTGCCACGCCTTCCTCGCCGAAGGCGACCCCTCGTCGTCAGCCTCGACCGGTACGGCCGCACCATGAAGGACCTCATCGCCATGGTCGCCGACCTCCAACGCCGCCTGATCGGCTTCACTTCCCTGCTCGAGAGACTCGACACCACCACGCCCGGCGGACGGCTCATCTTCCATGTCTTCGCCGCCCTCGCCGAGTTCGTCCGTGAACTCATCGTCATCGGCACCCACGAAGGACTCGCCGCCGCCCGAGCCCGCGGCCGCGGCCGCACCGGCGGACGCCCAACCGTCGTCGACGCCGAACCCCTCAAAGCCGCCCGCGACCTCCTCCCCGCCCCTGAACGCTCTGTCACCTCCATCGCCCGCCTCCTGGGCGTCTCCGTCGGCACCCTCTACAACCACATCCCCGACCTCCAAGAACTCCGCGCCGCCGGAGCCGAAGCAGCAGCCCTCACCCAAGGTGCCACTCGATGAACCTCGACGCCGTGAAGGCCCTGTGGGCGGACCACATGAACGAGCCCTTCCCCGACGGGCTCCGCTGGATCGACGCGCCCAGCGGAGAGTCGATCGCAGCTCTGGACTCCTACATCGCCGGCTGCGTCACCACCTACCTGTCCAACCAGGGCGAACTGGACCCCCAACGCCGGCAGGTCCTCAACGATCGCGCGGCGGACCTCACCGCCGCTCTCCCCTTGGTGCCTGAAGACGACGTTCCGTACGCCACCCGGCTGATCCAGATCGCCGAGCTGGTCACAAGCCGACCCGAGCCCGCATCAGGCCCCGCTTCCTGGCCCTCATCCGATCTCGGAGAGGCTGCACCGACGTCGAATTCCCAAGGCCTGCGTGCAGCTGCGGAGATTCGCGACTACCTCGTCGACCAGCTCAACCTGACGCTGCGCAGACCCGAAATGTACGGCGGCGAGACGGCCATCCGCCTCGTCCTCGACCATCTCGAGTACGCCGAGCACAGGGACAGAGCCGGTCTTCCTAGCTTGCTCGAAGAACGCGGGGCCTGGACGCCCCGGGGCGTGACCGGCGCCTTCGCACAGGTGATCCCCGGCGACTACGAGTCAGGCATCGCGTCGGTCTACGCCGAGTACGCCCAAGCACGCGGCTGGCTGAAGATCGACCGGGCGCTGACCGCTGCGGAGTACTCGGCCCTCGCGACCGAATACCGCCGGTGGACGGCGCAAGATCGAAGCCTGACCGATGTCCTGGAGACCTTCGGTCCACCTTCGATCCTCTTCGGCGGAACCAACCCGCTCTACGGCAAAACCCTGAGCTACACCAGCGGAGCCCCGACCGACCCGGTCGTCTCCTTCCACCTCTGGAACGGCACCGAACCCGACGCCGAATCCACCTGGCCACCCCTCTACAACGAGCCCGTCCTACTCGTCGCCCGCTCCACCACCCAGACTTTCGAAACGAGCCTCGCCTTCACCCCAGAAGGCACGCGCCGTCGTCCGTCTTAACTGCCGAGCGCGGAAAGGACTGCCGTCAGCTCCCAGGGCGTCCACCCGATACCCAGACGTCTGCGCTGACCAGGGCTAACTCAACCCCTTGTACGTGATTGCACGAGTCTTACCGACACCCCGGCCCCGGTCAGCGACCTGCAGCCCTACATCAACGCCGCCGCCCAGCCACTGCCCGCGCTGGTGTTCTACCTCGCCGGGGCACTGCACGCCTCCGACCTGGCCCGGCAGGCACTCACGACCGGCGACGTGGTCGCCGACCGGTACATCGCCTCGGTCATCGCGAACCACTCCGCTGCCCACGGCCTGGACAACCAGACCACCGCCACGGCGATCGCCCCGTACACCGCATACCTCACGGCCCCGGACCTGACCGCCTACCTCCACACCGACCCGGCGGAACTCGCCGCGCGGATGCGCGACAAGCCCGACCAGACCCAAAGCGACCGAGACCTCATCGCCGACCAGCGGCTCCTGGACCGGCTGTGCGACCACTACGACCAGATCGCCGCGACCGACCCGACCGCCTACCACCTGCACACCGACGGACGCACCCCGGACAAGCTCACCGACCACATCACCGCCCTGGCCTCCGCCATCACCAAAGCCGCCTGACCAGCACCCGGGAACGCCTCGCGTCGTTCCCGGGAAACCACAGGCAGACCCGGCGGTCTGGATACTGTGGCCCCTTGAGGCCACCACCGACCGCCGGGAGCGAACATGGCCCGCACCGAGGACTACCGGCCAGGAGTCGGCGTCCACCTCGTCCTCACCGACCCCGACGGCCAGGTCCTGCTCCTCCAACGGGCCAACACCGGATTCGCCGACGGACACTGGTCGGTCCCCGGCGGCCGACTCGACCACGGAGAACCCCTCCCACACGCAGCCGCGCGCGAAGCCCTCGAAGAGGTCGGCATCCACATCGACCCCGACGACCTGGCCTTCAGCCACCTCTGCCACCACGCCGACCCGAACGGCCAACAACGCATCGGCGTCTTCTTCACCGCCAGCTGATGGAACGGCGACGTCGTCAACGCCGAACCCGACCGCTGCAGCGACCTCCAATGGGCGAAACCCGACGAGCTGCCCGGCAACACCGTCGGCTACGTCCGCCAAGGCATCCGCGCCACCTTGACCAGCCCCGGCGACATCAGCCTCCACGGCTGGCGAGCCTCCTAATGGGAGCTGCCGGGTCGGGTGTCCCATTCTGCGAGCGCGGCCGGACCCGCCGCGCCACCGCGTGGTCGATGCTCGAACGCTGAGCTGTGTGGCGCAGATACTCCTCGGCCCCCTACAGCAGTCCCGACCGCGAGTACTCGGTGATCATAGAGACGTGCGTCCCGGCCAGCCCGACGTGACTCCAGGAATCTACGTCGTTCCGCTTGGCCGCCCCGTGTCGTCCACGGCCAGGATGTGACCCGGTCACGAAACCTCCACCCGGCCCGAGGCAGACGAAGTCGTTGTCGCGCAGCGCGCAGTCGCCGCACGCCAGCGTCCCGATCACCGCCCGGCCCGGCGTGCATACCTTGTCGGAAGAGATATCGGAGCCGGTCCAGGCGTTTCGCCGTGATGCGGCGGTGTGGAGGGAGACCGCCTGGCGGCAAGCGCCCTTCAGCGCCGACTTCGACGACCGCGATGGGCCCTTGCCCGAGATCAACCGGGCGATGCTGTTGGACCGTCCGAGCGGCCTCGACACTCTCGAGGGCCCTTGGCATTCCGGCGCGCGCGGCTATGAGCGAGCCGAGTACGCGCTCGACCTGGTGGTCTTCCGCCAGCTGGACGGCTACGGAGAGCGGGAGCGTTCACTGCCGTATCGGATCATTCACGGTGATCGGCGCTTCGCCGACCACGCGCGCTCCGGGCAGGGCATGCCGTGGCGCTGCTCTGCCCGAGCTCTTCTCATCGAGGCCGCCGCCGCGATCGAGGCTCTTGACGAGGCTGCAGTCCGCCGAGAACTCTCGATCGAGGAGATGGTACGTGGTGGCGTTTATAAGACGCGGCGGAGGATGACGAGGACAAGACATTCGCGCGCGCCGTGGACGACCTGCGATGGCTCGCGCGCTCCTACCGCAGCGTCGCCGCCTACGGCCACGACCTGATCGTGATCCTGGACTGATTGTGGACGGCCTGACATGGCGCGTCGAGCGCTGGGAAGGTAGGGCTCAGTCTGTGGGCATGGACCCGACGCCGATGTTGTTCAGCTTGGCCAAGTCCTCCCGGGAGAGGGCGAGTCCCGCGCCGGCGATGTTCTCGCGCAGGTGTGCCGTCGCTGACGTGCCGGGAATGAGCAGGATGTTCGGCGAGCGCTGCAGCAGCCAGGCCAGCGCGACGGACATCGGCGTCGACTCCAGTCGGGCGGCGACCGCCGAGAGCGCCGAGGACTGAAGCGGGGTGAAGCCTCCAAGGGGGAAGAAGGGCACGTACGCGACGCTGTCGGCGGCGAGCCGGTCGATGAGCGTGTCGTCGTGGCGGTGGGCGAGGTTGTACATGTTCTGAACGCACACGATCGGCGCGATGCTCTGTGCCTCGGCGACCTGCTCCTCGGTGGCGTTGCTGACCCCGAGGTGGCGGATCAGGCCCTGCTGCTGAAGGTCGACGAGCGTCCCGAACGCCTCGGCGAGCGAGCCGGGCCGGCGGCCTTCGGCGTTGCCGAGCCGGAGGTTGACCAGGTCGAGTACGTCGAGCCGGAGAGACCTGAGGTTGTCGTGGACCTGGCGGCGCAGATCTTCAGGTCGCCGGGCCGTGGGCCATCCCCCCTGTGCGTCGCGGGTCGCGCCCACCTTGGTCACGATGTGCAGCGACTCGGGATAGGGGTGCAGCGCCTGGCGGATCAGCTCGTTGGTGACCCGCGGCCCGTAGGCGTCGCTGGTGTCGATGTGGGTGACACCGAGGTCGACCGCTTCCCGCAGAACGGCCAGGGCACCCTCGTGATCGGCGGGCGGCCCCATCACCCGCGGGCCGGCCAGTTGCATGGCACCGTAGCCGAACCGGGTGACGGTCAGGTCACCCAGAGTCCAGGTGCCGCCGGGAAGAGAGAGGGAGGGCGTGCTCATCGCGTTGCCTTTCGTTGTGCACTCGAGGGTGCCGCCTGCGGCGTCCCCGCATCATGATTGGAGAGAAACTTCCCGACGGGAAGTAGGTACTTTGGAGTGCGTAACCCACCCATCGGTGAGAGGTGTGCTCAGTGACGACGATGAAGGCGGCCCAGCAGAGGGCTCAGGCCAAGGTGGAGTACAACGCGTTCCTGGCTGCATGTCCCAGTCGGCAGTTGCTCGACCGGATCTCGGACAAGTGGGTCGTCCTGATCCTGTGCGCGCTGGGCGGTGACAACAGCTCCGACCAGACCGGTGCGGCGCACGCAGACACTCCGAAGGTGATGCGTTACTCCGAGATCGCTCGTCTTCTGGCCGGGGTCAGCCAGAAGATGCTGACTCAAACGCTGCGGTCGCTGGAGCGCGACGGTCTGCTCACCCGTACTGCGACGCCGACCGTCCCTGTCACCGTCACCTACGAGCTGACCGACCTCGGCCTCTCGCTCCACTCCATGACGCGCGGGCTCAGAAGCTGGGCGCAGACGCACATGGACGAGGTTCTGGCGAACCGCGAGAACCACGACGCTCGCACCTCCTGACGACCCGCGTCCAGCCCTCCAACAGCTCCCACCGGTGTGCCGAGAACAGCACGGGGGCCACGTTCCGATGGCCGCGCCCGCAGTCGACCGTGGTGTGGGGCGATGGCGCCTACGTCGGCACAATGGTGGCCCGGGCCCTGCACCTGACCCTCAAGATCGCGACCAGAAGGTATCCACCACGACCTGGTAGGCGGCATTTCTCCCTCTGGTACCCGGCTCGGACGAGACGCTCCCCCACGGTCTGACCGTCCCGAGGACGGTCCGCCGATCGGTCGTCTGCCGAAAACCGGTCGCGACCGGCCCTGGCGGCCCCCTACCGTCGCGGCATGGATCTTCCCGACTGGGGGCGTGGCGTCTCGAGGATCGCGGTGCTCACCGGCGCCGGGATCAGCACCGACTCCGGCATCCCCGACTACCGAGGCCCCAACGGCGTGTGGACCAAGGACCCCGAGCTGCTGGGCTTGTTCAACCGCCAGGACTTCCTCGCCGACACCGGCGTGCGCCGCCGGTTCTGGGCCGCACTGCCGGCGCTGGAGGGACACGACGCCGAACCCAACGCCGCCCACCTGGCGCTGGCCCGGCTGGAGTCCACCGGCCTGTCCTTGCGGATCCTCACCCAGAACGTCGACGGCCTGCACCAGCGGGCCGGGTCCACACCGCGCAAGGTCCTCGAACTGCACGGGTCGATGGCCTCCACCACCTGCACCCGGTGCGCCGCCAGGACTCCGACCCGGGAGGTCCTCCACCGAGGCGAGGACGACCCGGCCTGCGCCCGGTGCGGCGGGATCCTCCAGCCGTCGATCGTCCTGTTCGGGCAGGTCCTCGACCAGGACCTGCTCGGCAAGGCCGCCGCCATAGCCTGGGCGGCGCAGCTTTTCGTCGCGATCGGCAGTTCGCTGCTGGTCGAGCCCGCTGCCGCGCTGTGCCGCGTCGCCGTCGAGGCCGGGGCCACCCTCGTGATCATCAACCGGGACCCGACGCCGTACGACGATCTGGCCACCGAGGTGATCAGGGAGCCGATCGGCGTGGCCGTCCCCGCGCTCTGCGCGGCCTTCGCCGCCTCGCGTCCCGCGTAGGAGCCGATCGTCGTCCTCACCGCCGCCCGGTGCCGCCGGGTCTTCGCCGACCCCAGTGCGGCAGGACCGCCGATCGGCCTGGGCTGGATGCCTGCCACGCGCTCCTGAACGCCGGGCACAACCTGGTCCTCCCCGCCCTGGACCGCTACGGCCGATCCCTCCAGGACCTCGGGGTTGAGGAACCTGCGGACAGCCGTTGGCACCGAGAATGATCTTGGTGGGGTCTGGCGTGGTGCGTGCTGGTCAGTTGCCGGGTGGCTGCTCGGCGGTTTTGATGCGGGTGGCGTAAACCCGGTGGGCCTTGCGCTCGGCTGGTGCGCCGGAGGCGAGCAGGGCGGACAGGGCGTGCCGCTGGCGGGCGTCGGTCTGCTTGTCGGTGGAGTGCCGCAGGTAGAGGCGGTCCATCGTGTCCCCACTGTCCGGTCGGCTGGACTGCCTCTGACGGGCGCCCGCAGCGATTTTCGGGGGCGAAAAGGAGGGGCGGAAGTATGGATCGGATCCGATTGGATCGGTGGGCCGTCGCCGCAGGTCGGAGACGGGTCTTGATTGGATCCGGCTGTGGGGGCGGAGTCGAACGATTACGCCCCCTCGGCAAGAACTATCCTGGGTACTTTCCGGGCATGGGACTGGGCTTTTTCTGGGCGTGGTGCGGGAGGCAGGGGACACGACCCCTTCCGAGATCTCCCTCCGCGATCAGGAGGAGAGCCCGCCGCTGGAGCTCGCCGAGGAGATGCGGGCGACTTCTGGCCGGAGACCACCCGCAGAACCCCATCCGCACGCGGTGGTCGCGACGTGACCGTCTGTCAAACGCGGGCGCGATCCACGGGTCACGTGCTGTGACCGCGAGCGGGGTCGCCTGGTGCCGGTCAGCCGTTGGTGGGGCCGAGGTCGTGGATCGTCTGGGCGAGGGCTCGGATCAGGTCGGTTTCGGCCTCGGTGTGCCAGACCAGGGCATAGGTCAGGTGTGGCATGTCCGGCATGGGGAGCCACCGCAGGTGCGGCATTGCCCAGTATCGGGTGATGTGGGCGGGGAAGTTGTGGACGATCTCGCCGGTGCTGACCAGGTGGATCAGCTCGTCGGCGTTGGCGATGGGTTCGATCCGTTCGATTGTCTGACCGCGCGGGGTGTGGAAGGGCAGGTAGCTGCCCTCCCAGTAGTCCGGCATGTGGGGGGCGGTGCCGTGCGGGAAGTCCGCGAGCGCTTCCAGGGGTACGGAGGGCCGGTCGGCCAGTTCGTGCTCGGCGGAGACGGCGAGTACCCGTGGGTCGGTGAACAGGACCGGGCCCACTGTCAGATCGGGTTCTTCCACGGGGAGCCAGGCGATCAGTACGTCCAGGTCGCCGGAGCGGAGCCTGGCGAACGGGTCGATGAAGGGAGCGCGGCGCAGCTGCAGTTCCCAGTGCGGGTGCCGGTCGCGGAAGGCCCGCCAGTAGGGATGCAGGTCGTGGACGTTGAAGGGCAGCATGCCCACCCGTAGCCGCGCGTTGATACCGCGGGATGCCATCCGGGCGCGTTCGAGGCTTTCGCGCAGGCCCGCGTAGACCGGGAGCAGGTCGTCACGCAACTGCTGTCCGACCGGGGTCAGGCGGACCTGGCGGCGGTTGGAGCGGTCGAACAACGGGGTTCCGATACGGCGTTCCTGCTGGCTGATCGCCTGGCTGACCCGCGCCTGGGACACGTAGAGCCGGGCGGCCGTCCGGCCGAAGTGCAGCTCCTCGGCCAGGGTCAGAAAGATCTCGATGTCCCTAAGTTCCACCTTGTTCCTATCTGAGCTATAAGCCCCAAGTTATCGGATCACGCGGAATCCCACGTTGATGCGGGCACGTCACCACTCCAGAGTGGGAGACGTCCAAAACCACAGGTGGAAGGGGTGGCCCATGAGTAGCACGCTCGACATGACGGCGATGTGCGCGATGCACGACGCGCTGCGCCGGGAAGCCGAGCACCTGGCCAAGGTCACCACCCGGGTCGGCGTCGACCCGTGCGCCGTCCTGCGCACCGCCGCCGGCTGGGAGCTGTTCAAGACCTGCCTGCACGTCCACCACACCGCCGAGGATGACGCACTGTGGCCCGTACTGCGCCAGATCCTGGCCGACCGGCCGGCCGACCTGACGCTGCTGGAGGCGATGGAGGTAGAACACGCCGCCATCGACCAGGTCATCGAGGCGATCGATGAGGCACTGGCCGGGCCCGAGGACGGGCTGGACCGGCTCGGGGATCTCACCGATTCCCTGGTCACCGGCCTCACCGGACACCTCAGGCACGAGGAGGATCAGGCGCTTCCGCTGATTCAGGCGGCCGCCACCCAGGAGCAGTGGACGCGCTTCGGGCAGATCCACGCCCAGCGGATCGGCGCCGACGCCCCCAGAATCCTGCCGTGGCTCCTGGACGGCGCGAGCGACCAGGCCGTCGCCGCGATGCTGGCGCAACTCACCGAACCTGCGCGCCAGGCCTACCAGCACCAGTGGCGACCCGCCTATCTGGCCCTCGACCGCTGGCATCTACGAAAGGAACGATCATGACCAGTGGTGTTGATCACCGGAGGCAACGAGGGGTAGGCCCTTGAGCTGGCCAGCCGCTCGGGGTGCAGGTTGGGCGATCTTCCTCGGCTCGTGTGACGAAGGCCGGGGACAGGCGGGCCCCACCGGGGTGGCGTCCGGGCCCTGCCTGGATGCCCGGTCGGGCACATAACCACCCATGCACCACATAACCATCTATGTATAGGGAGCAAGACATGAAGGCACACGTCAGCTCGATCCTTCTTGGCGTCCGGGACATGGACCGGGCCAAGCGGTTCTACACCGAGGGGCTCGGCTGGAAGATCCAGAGCGACTTCGGCATCTCGGTGTTCTTCGAATCGGACGGCGCCTCACCCGTCGGCTTCTACAGCCGCGAAGGCTTGGCCGCTCAGGTGGGCACGGACCAGGAAGGCAGTGGCTTCAGCGGACTGGTTCTGACCTACGTCGTCCGCAGTGAGGCGCGGGTCGATGAGATCATGGCGGAGGCCGAGAAGGCCGGCGCCACGGTCCTCAAGCCCGCCGGCGCTCTGCCGTGGGGCGGGTACGGCGGCACCTTCGCCGACCCGGACGGCTACATCTGGAGTCTGGGCTACAGCGCCCAGGCAACCGACCAGCCCTACGCGGAGTAGCCGCGATCCTTCTCTCACAGCCGTCCGGGACGGCGGGGCGCGTGCCGCTGCCGTCCCGGACGGCTGTGACCCCGCGTGCGGGAAGCGGGAGCGGCGATCGGAGCCGGGCGGGCGGGATCCGCAGTGAACCGGCAGGACGAACAGGAGAAGATCATGAAGTTTCGGGCCTACGTTGAGCCACCTGAGCCCATGCGGGGTCTGGAAGTTCCGTCCGAGGTGGTGGCAGCGCTCGGCGGGGGCGCGCGGCCGCCGGTGACGATCACAGTCAACGGGCATTCCTGGAGGAGCCGGGTCGCCCTCCTGCGCGGCCGCCACTTGCTCGGCCTCAGCAATGCCAACCGGCAGGCCGCCGGTGTCGCAATCGGCGAGGAGGTCGAGGTCGAGCTGGAGCTCGACACCGAGCCGCGCGTCGTGGTCGAGCCTGCGGACTTCGCCCAGGCTCTGGACGACGACCCCGTCGCCCGCGCCGCCTACGACAACCTTGCATACAGCCACAAGCGCGAGCACGTGCGTGCAATCGAGAGTGCGAAGAAGCCCGAGACGCGCCGGCGGCGTATCGAGAAGGCCATCTCCACTCTGCGGGGCTGACCCCCGAAAGCAAGACTCCGGGCACATTCTGCTCACTCCCCGCCGCCAGGAAGCGCACCGACGCCAGGCCCTACACACCCCCGTCGCCGGCGGGCGGCTCGGGCATCGGGCCGAGTTCGCGCAGCCCCTGGTCAGGGGTGGAGGAGGCGATGACGTAGCGGCCCAGGCAGTTGAGGTGGGTGTGGCCGAGCGGGGACAGGCGGGCGACGTCCTCGCCGGCGACCGGGATGCCCTGGGCGCGCAACTGGTCGACGATCTGCGACAGATAGCGGCTGTTCCACAGCGCGACGGCGTTGACGACTAGGCCGAGCGCGGCCAACTGGTCTTATCCGGGTGGAGATGTCGACCGGGTGCACGTAGGCGTCCAGGAACCCGGTCCAGGAGTGCACCTCCAGCAGCAGTTCGGGCAGCTCGATGCGCGGCAGCATCGCCTGACACGCTCCCCGCAGCCAGGCCAGGGACCCCGGCTCGCCGACCGTGCCGGGCTTGTCCACCGACAACCGGGCCCGCCCGTCGGCCGGTGTCACCACCCGGACCCGGGCGTCCTCGCCGGCCTCTTCCAACCGGGCGGCCATCTGCTTCCACGCCGCATCCAGCGCCAGCAGCTTGCCGTCCAGGTGCTCCTGCACCGGGTCGGTCAGCGACAGCGAGGCCAGCACGTCCGGCCGGACCGCCTCCCACACCCGGCCGTCCAGCAGGTGCGAGCGAGGGTCGGCCCACCGCAGCGACGGGGTAGCGAACACATCCCGCACCGACAGCGCCCGCAACAGCGCCTCGAGCACGCGCACCACATAGGCGTAGCGGTCCACGGCGCCCTGCGGAAGATCCTTATTGGAGTACACCGCCCGCTTCCACGCCGGTGTCACCAGCGAGACGTCGATCTCCCCCGGCAGCAGCGGCTTGCGTGACACCTGCCGGCGTGCCAGCTCCGGCAGCCGCCGCACCGCGGCCAGCACCCGCACCCCACCGGCCGCCGCGCCCAGCGACCTCGACTCGCCCAGCAGCTTCAGGAACGGCCGGACGGTGTTGTACTTGTCGACCAGCGCCGAGCGCATCGCGGCCTCGGCGGCGCCGTCATCGTCGGGGACAAGTTCCTCCACCGACTCCAGCGCCGCCAGGACCTGCTGTTTGGTCGCGCCGGCCTCCTGCGCGACCGCCGCCCACAACGCCGCCGGGTCCAGATCGGCGTTGGTCTCGGCGACCAGGTCGAGTTGTTCCACCAGTACCCGGCCCGCCCGCGACAGCACCCTGGAGGCCTTCTCCAACCTGGGCAGCATCGCCAACCGGTCAGTCCCCGACTTGCGCCGCGCCGGGTTGATCATCCGGGTGGCCATCAGCAGCGCGAACAAGTCGAGTGCGTCGTCGATGGCCTCGGCCTCCAGGCTGCGGGTCACCGCCACCAGCGTCGCCGTACGCCGCGGCTCGCCCAGACGCGCCAACAGCGGCGCCTTGCTGCCCGCCCCGCACCCTGCGGCTCCTGAGCCAGGAGCCGCAGGGCGCTATGACTCCTACGCCTGGTGGAAGCGGCTCCGGCCGGCGGCAATCCGACGAGCGGTCGGCCCGTCATGGTGCGGGTGGAAACGGCCCGTAGGGCTCGTCGCGGCGGAACAGTTGTTCCATGGGCATCTCCTCATGCTCGTCGGAGTCGCCGAACAGGGCGTGCTGGTCGCGGCCGTAGGGGGCGCGGCGTCGGTCGAAGCTGGCGGTGCCGGGCTGGGAGACATACAGCGCAGCTCCACCGCCGTAGCGCAGAGCGGAGGTGACCGCGCCCTCGATGGTCTCTCAGTTCATGCCGGTCCCCGGTCGTTCCGGCCGATGCGGGGGTCGGATGTCCCAGGTCGGCTCGTGGAGCTGATCGTTGTACACGACGATGTCAGCGTGATCGGTCGGGCGGGCTGTCGCGAAGTAGAGCTGTTGGGACGGGATGTAGCGGTGGCGCCAGGACCGTTCGATCTCCGCGGCGTCGGCCGATCCGGCCGACGCCATGCTGCGGGACAGGGCGCGATCTATGGTCTGCTCGAAGTCGACGGACACGAAGATCCGCAGGTCCCATCGGTCGATGAGTTCTGGCCGCAGAAGGAAGACTCCGTCGAAGAGGAGTACGGCGTCTTCGGCGGCGGCCGTGATCGGCGGGGACAGCGGGCTGTCGGTTTCGTGGTCGTAGACCGTGAGCTGGAATCTGCGGTCTCCACCTGGGCCCAGCGGATCAAGCAGGACCTGGCGCAGCGCTTCGTGGTCGTGAGCGTCGAAGTAGCAGCCTTCCGCCGAGAACCGGCCGCGTCGATAGCGCTGTGCCCGGGGAACGAGGAAGTCGTCGATGGTCGCCCGAATGACGTCGCGGCCCTGCGCGCGCAGGGCGATGCCGAGTTCGTCGGCCAGCGTGGTCTTGCCGGCGCCGGGAGATCCGTCGACGGCGACGCGCAGCGGGTGGGGGGTGGTAGCTGCCCTGATCTCCTCGACCAGCCGGCCAAGGAGATCTTGACGGGTGCCATGCTCCATGTTTCTCCACTCACGGCAATCGCGAGCCTGTTACCTGGGTGAGCCTTGTGGAGGGCCAACGACGACAACGCCGTGTCTCATAGGTGGTCACCTATGAGACCCACAAACCCGGCTCCGGCGCGAGATGCCGACCAGGGACACCCGGGACGGAATCGTTTCACACCGCGTTTCAATTCTGGGTGTTTTTCAAGTCGACTCATGAAACGACTTCTGGGTGAGTGACCCCGAGGACGCCTTCCTGCGCCTGAAGGCCTCCGCAGCCCACCGGTCCCTCGACAGCCAGCCCGACGCTCTGAAGACGGTCGGCGTGTCCCGCGTCTTCTCAGAGAAGGTCTCCACCCGCATCGCCGCCCGCCCCGGAGCTCGAACGCGCCATCAGCCACGCCGCCGAACGGCTCTGCGCCGACGACAGCGGTCTGGAGTTGCTCACAGTGGCTGGTGTTCGCCGAACCCAAGGACGGCGGCATGGCCTTCGTCGACCACACCCCTGGCCCTACATACGGGCAGGTGTACGAATTCGGCACGACGAGGGCGTTGCCGACGCGCAGATTGTCCAGCGGTTCTCAAGGCACCAGAACGTTCCTCCTGCGGGCGACAGCGCTGCTGTCGAGCCCCGCGTCCTTCTTCGTCAAGGGGAGGCGAGATCGGAGTCCACCGGGTTCGGTCGGCCAGGAGAGCGGCTGTTGCGCCGGTACCGTCCGGGCGCGATGTTGAACTCGCGTTTGAACGCGTTGGCGAAGGCGAACTCCGAGCCGTATCCCACCTGTTCTGCCACGACGCCCAACGGAGCGTCAGAGTCGCGCAGCAGCCGCATCGCGGTCGTCAACCGCCACCAGGTCAGGTAGGTCAGCGGGGGCCGACCCACGAGCGCCGTGAAACGGCGGGAGAAGGCGGCCCGCGACAGTCCGGCGTGTTCGCCCAGGCCCGCGACGCTCCAGGGACGCGCGGGATCGCGGTGGATCGCGCCCCGGGCCTGGTCGGCGATGATGTCCAGGACGATCTGAGCGGCGCGCGGGCAGCGGGCGGTGAACCGGTCGTAGCCGGTGAAGGCGACGACCAGTCCAGTGGCGACGCGGCGGGCTCCGTACTCGAAGGCGGCGACGTCGCTGAGGCAGTCGTTGAGGGCGTCCAGGTTGCGGCCGTAGTGGTCCGGGAAGTCCAGCGCCTTGGCGATCGCGGTGAGCATGTCCTGCTCTCGTTCCCAGGTGGAGGCGTCCAGGCGCACCACCTGGTAGCCGTGCTCGAGGAGCCAGTCGATGGCCTCCTCCAGCAGGGCCCGGCGCCAGAACAGGCGGACGAAGGAGGCGGCCATGAGCCGGAAGGCGACATCCTGGGACAGGTCCTGATCCGGGTCGAACGCGCTCACGCCTGGTCCCCGACACTCGCAGCAACCCGGCCAAGGACCCAGTACGCCGTCGCCCGTCCGACGGAGAACTCCTCCATGAGTTCGGCGATGGTGTAGTCGCCAGTGCCGTGCATCCGCATCAGTTCGACCTGCTGGCGGGTGGTCAGTTTGGGGCCCGGCCTCTGAGGGTGCCGCGGGAGCGGGCGATGGCCATGCCCGCGCACGGGGTCAGCCTTGGTGGATCGGTGCCTGCCGGTCGAGCTGGCGGCCGATCGCCATGACCATGTCCTGAAAGGCTTGGTCTCCGTGCTTGTGCACCAGCGAGGGGAAGACGTTCTTCCGGGCCGCCAGTCGCAGCATGTCGCTCAGCACCGTGAACGGGACCTGCCGTCCTGAGGCGAGTTCCTCAAAGGTGTCGCGAGAGAGGCGCATCAGTTCGGGGTGGTCGGCCGACTCGTTCAGGATCATGCACGTGGCGTCCTTGAGATCCATCCCGGAAGGGTACCGCGACGGCCGCCTCCGCCCCTTGAGAACGCCCGGCTCCCGGCAGAAACCCCATAGCTCCATCCCCTCACCGGTACGGCGTCGGCAGACGCCTTTCATCTTCATCGGGCCTCCTGCGTGGACGACTCCGGCGGCGAGCAAGGCGCCGATCTCGGCCCGCTCGAGTCCGCGCCCGGCGAGGATCTCCTCGGGGTGCTCCCCCGCCCCCGGCGGGTTCATCGGGCCCGCCGCCAGGTGCGCCCGAAAGCCGCGTGCCTGCCATTCACCATGAACGCCGAGACGTCTTCGGCCGTCCGGATGTGGAAGGCCCCGGCGCCCCGCAGCGCCGGATCCCGCAGCACCTCGCTCGCTGGCCGTGTCCGCGTGGCCTGGAGTCCCGCGGCCTCGGCCACCGCGATCGCCTCCGCACACGTGCGCTTTGCGACCAGGCCCTCGGCCCCCGCGCCGACGCAGGCGCCGTCGCCGCGCGCCTGGACGCAGACCCAGCCGTCGGCGGCCTCATAGAAGCCCCCGGCCGGGCCGACCCCGCGCGGGTCCAAGCCGCGGTCGCCGGACGGGGCCGCCCCTGTACCGGACGGGCTCGTTCGCCTGCAGGTAGAGGGGCGTCCCCGCGAGCGAGTCCCAGGTCCGCTGCCCCTCGCCGGTCAGCGTGCGGTGGTGCAGAGCGAGCACGGCGGTCAGGGCCGAGACCACGGCCGCGGTGACGTCGTTGACGGCGATGGTGTTCGCGATCGGGACGTTGTCGCCGAACCCCGACGGGGAGACCGTGATGATCCGCTCGTTCGCGTTCCGCAGAGCGGCGTGGTCGATGCCGAGCCTGGCCAGGACGCCGGGCCGCATGCCGTCGATCACCACATCGCTCCCTGCCGCCGGCCGCCGGAAGCCGTCCGTCCCTCGGCCGAGCCGAGGTCGAGGGCGATGCTGCGCATGCCGCGGTCGATGTGGTGGCCGGTGGCCCGGAACGGGTCCCCGGCCAGGGGTTCCACCTTTACGACGTCGGCCCCGAGTTCGCGCAGCGGTTGCGGCCGAGTCGCGGGATGTCCCGCCCGTCGAGCTCCGCAACGCTACGACCCATCTCGCTTGAGCTCCGCGCCCGGCGGGCGGGCCCGCAGCGGCCGGGCGGGGGCGGCGGCGAGCCATACACTGCCCTCATGACTCTCACCGACGCGACTCGCATGATCTGCGCCGAGGCGTCCGCGCTGCCCGATCTGATGCGGACCACGAGCCACGTCTACAAGGAGCTGTCCGCCGGCCGCCAGGTTCCCCGCGCCACTCTCCGCTGGGTCATCCGTGAGGCCGGCCTCCAGGGCGTCTTCAAGCCGATCCGCAGGACCCACGGCGCCGACGCCGTCAAGGACATCATTCTGGCCTTCGAGTACGAGCTCAACTTCGGCCTCGTTCGCTGACCCCGCCGCACGCTCCCCACACGGCCGGCTGCTCACCGGCCCAGCACGCCGCGCCCGTCACCGACCTCGAAGACCTGCCGGGCCTCCGTCCGCCGGACGATCGGGTGCGGCATCCGCCGGACGGCGTCCGCCGCACCCAGCGGGTCAACCGAGCGCGGTGAGTGCGGTGAGGATCTCGGCGGGCTCGGCGCGGGTGGTGTAGTCGGTGTCGACGAAGGCCCAGGCGATGGTGTGGTCGGTGCCGATGACGTAGGTGGCCGGCAACGGGAGCGTTCGGGGGTGGCCTGCGTTGACACGCTGCAGGTCGAAACCGAGCTTGTCGTACAGCGCGGCCAGTTCCTCGGTCACCTCGAAGGCCAGCCCGTAGGCGGCGGCGGTGTCCGAGCCCACGTCGCTGAGGACGTCGAAGGTCAGCGCGTGCTTTTCGGTCAGGGTCAGCGACTCGTCCGGGATCTGCGGCGAGACCGCGACCAGGCGCGCGCCGCGTTCGGTGATCTGGTCATGGTGCTGCTGGAGCGCGTGCAGGGTCAGGTTGCAGTAGGGGCACCAGGCGCCTCGGTAGAAGGTCAGCACGACCGGCCCGGCGGCAAGGAGTTCGTCCAGCGCGACGGTCTTGCCGTCGGCCGAGGGGAGGGAGAAGCCGGGGGCGGTGTCGCCGACGGTCAGGGCCTTGTCGGCCTGTCCGGAGGCGGCGAGCCCGGCGGCGGCCGCGTCCATGACGGCCTTGACGTCTTCGGGCATCTGCTTGCGGCGGGCGGTGTAGAAGGCGTGCAGTTCGGCCTGGAGGCTCATGGGTGGTCCCTTCTTGGAATGAACAGTCCAAGTTGACGGCAGGCGAAAGTCGCAGGGCGATGAACGAGCGGCACTCCGTCGTCGCCAGGTGCGACCGCCCTGGTGGAACGGCGGGTCCGCCCCGGGGGGCGGGGGTACGGCATGGCGTCAGCATGACACCACGACTACTATCTTGGAAAGGTCGTTCCAAGATAGCGAGGTGGCGATGGCCGACATCAAGCACTTCGACCCCGACGCCGCGCTGGAGACGACCCTGCGGCTGTTCTGGAGGCAGGGGCCGGAGGCCACCGGCATCCAGGACGTCGTGTCGGCCACCGGCCTCAGCCGCTCCAGCCTGTATGCGACCTTCGGCGGCAAGCACGATCTCTACCTCGCGGCGTTGCAGCGCTATGTGGAGCAACGCTCGGAGCCGACGTTCCAGCGCCTCGCCGAAGACGAGCGCGGCCTGCTCGCGATCGCCGACTTCTTCTCCGAACTGGTCACCGCGCGCTGCACCGGACCGTTCGCCCGCTGGGGCTGCATGGTCGCCAACGCCCACGCCGCCACACAAAACCTCACCGCGCAGAACGCCGATACGCAGGTGCGTGCCATTCTCGACCGGCACCACCAGCAGCTGTGCCAGGCACTGACCCAGGCGCTCACCACCGCCCGGTCATTGGGACAGTTGGCCCCCGGCACGACGCCCCGCTCCACCGCGGAAGTGCTCGCCTTGCTCGCCTACGGGATCAACCTGCGCTCGCGCAACGGCGCCGACGCGCACGCGCTCAACCAGACGATGCAAACGGCCCTGAACGCCCTCACGCCATCGCGCCGATAGCCCGACGATCTGACCGCAACCCACCCGTCAAGCGACACCGACCGGTCAACGACGTTTGCGAGCCGGCGCCGTCCAGCGTTCCGGCCGACGGCCGTTGGCGATGCTTCCTGACCAGGAAGGTGCGGTCACCGCGGTTGGGCGCCTCGAAAGTGACATGCGGGACGTCCGGCGCTCGGCGCTCGGCGCTGGCAGCGTGCTCATGACCGTCCTGCGGCGCGGCGGTGGCGGAGGCGGAAGTGTCCCGCAGCGATGAGTGCAACCTTCACGACCACCAGACCGACGACCACGTTGGTGGCCGTCCCGGTCCAATGGGAGCCGGCGCCGATCGCTCCGGCCAGCCCCAGATGGAGCGCGGCCACGGCGATGACGCCCACCGCGAGCACGATGGCCGGGGCACGACCGCGCCGATGTCCAGCGGGACGCACGGTTCGATCGTCCGGGTCGTGCTGGTCGATCCGCGGATCGTCGGGCCGCCGCCAGACCAGGGCGAGCGGGGCGCGGCGGCTGAAGCGTTCGAGGTCGCGGGAGACGATGTCCTGGATCCGACGGAGGCCGTCCTCGGTGTCCGCCTCGACTCTCAGGCCGAGGGTTCCCGGCCCCGCGGTCAGGGTGCAGGTGCCCCATGGGACGAAGGTGACGGTGCCGCCGTCGTCGGACCACCGCGCGGACACCTGGACGTCATCGCGCGAGACCCCCGCACGCGAATGCGTCTTCGGCATGTGACCGCCACTCCCCATCTTCTCGGCGTGCTTGCAGAACTGGACGAGATAGCGGCTCGCCCGATCGGTCTCGACCGCTGCTTCCAGGACGGGCATCCCACACCTCCGGGTCGTCGAGCGGGCTCTCTCGTCCCGCAATCTCAGATTTATCGATACAGAGTGTCTCTGTCAACATCACTGTGTCTTCGTTATCAACGATGTGTATGCTTGCGTGGTGCCGAAGCTGTGGGACGAGACCATCGACGCGCACCGCAACGCCGTGCGGGACGCCGCACTGGACGCCACCGCCGTCCTGGTCGGGGAACGCGGCCTGGCCGCCCTGACGATGTCGCGGATCGCCGAACGCGCCGGAATGGGCCGGGCGACGCTGTACAAGTACTTCCCCGACCTTCAGGCCGTGCTCACCGCCTGGCATGAACGCCAGGTCAACGACCATCTCGCCCAGTTGGCCGCCGCAGCCGACCCGGCCGAGCCGGTCGCGACCCGTCTCCGGTCGGTCCTGCACACCTACGCGATGATCCAGTTCCATTCGGCTGCGCACCGCGCGGGCGACCTCGCCGTCCTCCTTCACAGCGGCCCTCATGTCGACGACGCCGTGCGGCGCCTGCGCGACTTCCTCCGCGATCTCATCGACGAAGGCGTCCAGGCGGAACACGTGCGTACCGATGCGGGCCCGGACGAGCTCGCCGACTTCTGCCTCCACGCGCTCACGGCCGCAGGTTCCGCCGGCTCCGCCGCGGGGGTGGACCGTCTCGTCACTCTCACCTTGAGCGCCCTGCAGCCCGACTGACACTGCCGACAGCCGCGAGCCTCCCCCCTCACCCGCTCCTCCACGCGACGTTTCGCGACGACGGACCGGTGGGCTTCATCGGCGGGCTGGGACAAAGCGGGATGCGCCTCCGGCAGGCAGACGCCCGACCGGGTGGCGTTCCGACATGCCCTGGCGCGCCGTCCTCGATTACCTGGTCGGTCAGGTATGGTCAGGTCCTGATGGAATTTTCAGTCAGGGGGATGGTTGTGGGGGTTTCGCGACGTCAGGCGCTTCAGGGGGCGTTCTTGGCTGCTGTCGGTGGCGCGCTGAGCGCCTGTGGCTCGTCCCCGACCGGTGTCGAGGGGACGAGCGCCTCGGGGCCGAGCACGTCGGCGGGGAAGGCCAAGTGGCTGATGCCGGAGGAGACGCATCCGCACGAGCGGACCTTCATGTCGTGGCCGACCGAGCTGATCTGGAAGTCCGACACGGCGGCGGTGCGCGAGGACATCGCCGGCATCGCCCGCGCGATCGGCGACTTCGAGCCCGTGGTGCTGCTCGCCAATCCCCAGGACGTCGAGGCCGCGCAGCGCGCGTGCGGTTCCCAGGTCGAGGTCGTCCCGATCCCCGTCGACGACCTGTGGGCGCGCGACACCGGCCCCGCCTTCGTGCTCTCCGGCAAGGACATCGCCGGGGTCGACTTCAACTTCAACGGCTGGGGCGGGAAGCAGGAGCACTCCCGCGACAGGAACGTCGCCCGCCGGATCCTGGCCAGGGAACACGTCACCAGGATCCAGGCCCCGATCGTCGCCGAGGGCGGCTCGATCGAGGTGGACGGCGCCGGGACGCTCATGGCCACCGAGAGCTCACTCGTCAACGACAACCGGAACCCCGGCAAGTCCCGGGCCGACATCGAGCGCGCACTGAGCGAGACCGTCGGCGCGACCACCTTCATCTGGGTGAAGGGGGTCAAGGGCAAGGACATCACCGACTACCACATCGACGCGCTGGCGCGGTTCTCCGAACCCGGCGTCGTGGTGGTCAGCACCCCGCCCGAGGACGCCCCCCAGGATGTCTGGACGGCCGCCTACGACCAGGCGCACAAGGTGCTGAGCTCGGCCGTCGACTCCCGCGGCAAGAAGCTCGAACTGGTCGAACTGCCCGAACCGGTCGACATCGGCCGCCGGGGCGAAGGCTTCCTGGCCACCTACGTGAACTACTACGTCGTCAACGGCGGCGTCATCCTGCCCCGCTTCGGCGACAAGAAGGCCGACAAGGACGCGGCCGCCATCGTCAAGGAGCTGTACCCCGGCCGTGAGGTCGTCCAGGTTCCGGTCGACACCCTCGGCGAAGGCGGAGGCGGCATCCACTGCTCCACCCAGCAGATGCCCAAGCGGAACTAAACAATCGCGTGGGCTCCGTTGGGACGTGGGACGCACCGGGCAGACCACGCTGGAACAGCGGAGGGATGTCATGATCCGGCGCCTACTGGCGGTCGCGGCCGGCGTGGCCGTGGTCGCGGCGATCGTCCTGGGCACCTGGCTCCAGATCGACGAGCGCCGCGCGCTCGGCGTGCGCCACGCCGCCGTCAGCACCGCTCCGAACCGCATCGACATCCGAGCCTCGATCCAGCACGTGGACGCGACCGCCGGGCAGCTCACCCTGCGCCTTCTGGTCGTGCCGCGCGGCGACCTGGGCGAGTCGGGCGGTCTGGCACCGACCACCGACCTGGCGCTTCTCACGTCCGCGTCCGTCCGCGGCGACCTGCGCTTCCCCGCGCACGCCCGCATCTCCAGCGTGGACGTGCCGGTGTCGCTGAGCGGCGGGTCGGTCGCCGACTATCCCTTCGACGCCTACGGAACCCTGATCGAGGTCGCCGCCCAGGCGGGCGGCGCCGCCGTGCCGGTCAGCATGACCCTCGTCGGCCGTGACCCGCTGTTCACCGAGGACGTGGCGGCCGAGCAGATCGACGGTGCGGCCTCCTTCGACGTGGGCATCGAGCGGACGACCAGCGTCCTGCTGTTCGCGCTGTTCATGATGGCCGCCATGTGGGCGCTGGCCGGCGCCGTGGTGCTCGCCGCCTGGTTCCTGGTCTCCCGCCGCCGCGGCCTGGTCTGGGCCGCCCTCGGCTGGATGGCGGCGACGCTGTTCGCCCTGGCCGCCTTCCGCACCACCGCTCCCGGAACCCCTCCCTTCGGCTGCCTGGTGGACTACGCCGCCTTCCTCTGGGCAGAGATGATCATCGCCACCTCGTTGACGTGCGTGGTGCTCGCCGGAGCGAGAACAGAGTTCACCGACACCGTCCGGTAAGGGCAGGGAACGGTGAGCCTCGTGGCCCGACCGGGCCACGAGGCTCACCATCAGGGCCTGATTTCCTGCATGGTGACGCGGTGCGCGCCGCCGCTACCGCCGAGGGGCGCGGTCGAGTTCGAGGGCGATCGCGTCCCGCAGCAGGCTCTGTGCGCGGTCCAGCATCAGGGTGCCGCTCAGCCAGCGTTCGCTGAGGCCTTCGACCAGGGAGGTCAGGCGTTCGGCGGCGCCCTCGGGTGAGACGTGGGGGGCCACTTGTCCCTCGATCATGGCCTGGTCGATCAGGCCGCTGATGTCGCCGACCCATTCGGCGGTCGCCGTGCGCACGGGCTCACGCAGCACCGGGTCGAAGGTGGCGCTCGCCCGGAGTTCGCCCCAGGCGGTGCTGTTCTCGCGGATGGCCGGGGTGTCCTGGAGCTCGTGCAGCAGGAGCAGTTCCACGTGCGTCCGGGGGTCGGTGCCGGGGGCGATCGCCTCGTCGGTGTAGCGTCCGGCCCGCTCGCTGACGTACTCCAGCGTCCGGTGCAGCAGTCCGGCGCGGTTCTTGAAGTGGTAGTAGATCAGCGCGGTGGACACGCCCGCCTCCGCGGCGAGGTCCTCCATCCGCAGGCCCCGCACGCCGTCGCGGGCGATGACGCGGACGGCGGCCGACAGGATGAGCCGCTGACGCTCCGACACAGGATCACTCCGCTCGGCTGACCAAACTTTCAGTCAATATCGTATCTGGTACCGTCGCGACCCGTGACGGACCGACGGCAATCGATCCTGGAGGCGGCGACCCGGAGCATCGCGCGGGACGGCGTGCGGGGGCTGCGCGTCGAGAAGCTCGCCGCGGAGGCGGGAGTGTCGACCACTCTCCTCTATTACTACTTCAAGGATCGTGCCGGGCTGCTGCGCCAGACGCTGGAGTACGTCAGCGACCGCGCGTCCGACTACACGACCGAGGATCGTCCGCGCGCCGCAACCGCGCGCGAGGAGCTCGAACAGACCCTTCTGCTGGAGATGCAGGACGTCCCGGACGTCCGGGAGAACAGCACCGCCTGGGGCGAGCTGCGGGCCAGTGCCGTCTTCCACGAGGACCTGCAGGAGCAGCTCCGCGACGCGACACGGCAGTGGGTCGCCGAGATCGCCGAGCTCGTCACGCGGGCCTCCGACCACGCCGACCCGGTGGCCGCCGCCGAACGCCTCACGGCCTTCGTGGAAGGCCTGAGCCAGCGCTGGCTCAGCGGGACGCTGACCCTGGACCGCGCACGCGACCTGATGCGCGACGCGATCGCCGTCGAACTGGACTGACCTCTCCTACAGGAAGTAGAGGCGGCCGAGGGACACCCGGTCGGCGGGCGGGGCGTGGACGGGCCGGCCGTCGAAGGTCACCCGTCCGGTGTCCGGGGCCACCTCGGTCAGGCCCGTGCGGCTGTTGCGGACGAGGTCGGCCGGCCCGATGCCGCGGGTGCCGCGGACGGCGACACGGCGGCGGCGGGTGGTCAGCGCGTCCCTGCCCGTGGACCCGGCCACGAACGCCACGGAGAGGTCGGCGGCCGTCGCGCCGTGCCCGCCGAACAGCGGCCCGTGGACGCGGGGTTCGCAGAGGTCGGTGGAGGCGTTCGGGTCGCCGGTCACGCCCCAGGCGGGGAATCCGGCCTTGAGGACCAGCTGCGGCTTGGCCCCGAAGAACTCCGGCTGCCACAGCACGATGTCGGCGAGCTTCCCGACGCCGATCGAGCCGATCTCGTCGGCCACTCCCTGCACGAGGGCGGGGTTGATGGTCAGCTTGGCGATGTAGCGCAGCACCCGTTCGTTGTCGTCGGGGCCCGGTGAGGCCTCCAGGACCTCCTTCATGCGTCCGGCCAGCGCGAACGTCCGGCGGACCGTCTCCCCCGCGCGGCCCATGCCCTGGGCGTCGGACGAGGTGATCCCGATGACGCCGAGGTCGTGCAGCACCCCCTCGGCGCCCATGGTCCCCGCGCGGATGCGGTCGCGGGCGATCACCACGTCGCTGGGCAGGTCGGTCTTCAGGCCATGGGCGGACACGATCATCCCGAAGTGCTCGGCGACGGCGTCCCGGCCGAACGGCAGGGTGGGGTTGGTGGACGAGCCGATGACGTTCGGCCTTCCGGCCAGCGTCAGCACGTTGGGCACGTGCCCGCCGCCGCACCCCTCGATGTGGAACGCGTGAAGCGTGCGCCCGTCCAGGACGGCGAGGGTGTCCTGCACCGACAGGCACTCGTTCAGCCCGTCGGTGTGCAGCGCGACCTGCACGTCGTGGTCTTCGGCCACGCGCAGCGCGGTGTCCAGGGCCCGGGTGTGCGCGCCCATGTCCTCGTGCACTTTGAACCCGCACGCGCCGCCTTCGAGGGCCTCCAGCAGCGGGCCGGGGGCGGACGACGATCCGCGCGCCAGGAAGCCGATGTTGACGGGCCAGGCGTCGAACGCGTCGAACGCGTGCCGCAGCGCCCACGGGGAGTTCACGCCGACGCCCCAGACGGGCCCGAACTCCTGCCCGATGATCGTCGTCACTCCCGAGGCCAGCGACGCCTCCATGATCCGCGGCGACATCAGGTGGACGTGCGTGTCGATCGCCCCGGCGGTGGCGATCAGCCCTTCCCCGGACACGATGGTCGTCCCCGTCCCGACGACGACGTCCACGCCGTCCAGGGTGTCGGGGTTGCCCGCGCGCCCGATCGCGCTGATCCGTCCCTTCCGGACGCCGACGGACACCTTGCGGATGCCGAGCAGCGCGTCGATGACCAGCACGTTGCTGATCACCAGGTCGCACGTGTCGCGGACCGTGGCGGCCTTCAGGTGCATGCCGTCCCGGGCGGTCTTGGCGAAGCCCGCGAGGAACTCCTCACCGGGCCGCTGCGCGTCGGCCTCCACCCGGACCCGCAGCCCGGAGTCGCCGAGCGCCACCAGGTCCCCGGTCGTCGGCCCGTGCACCGCCGCGTAGCTCACAGTTCCTCCTCCTCTTGGTCGACGTGCAGGTATCCGCACGCGATCGCCCGTTCCATGGCGCGTTCCAGCGCGCCGTCCGCGTCCAGCGGGCCGTCCACCAGACCGGCGAACCCGACCATCATCCGAGCGCCCCCGAACGGGGTCAGCCCCACCTCCACCGTCGCGCCGGGGTCGAACCGGATCGTCTCGCCCGCGCCGATGGCGGCACGGCGTCCGTAGGCGCGGCGGCGGTCGAACCGCAGCCGGGGGTTCACTTCGAAGAAGTGGAAGTGCGAGGTGACACCGATCGGCACGTCGCCGGTGTTCTCCACCCGCACCGTCACGACGTCCTCGAAGACCGGCGCGGTGGGCTCGTCCGGCTCGTCCGGCTCGTCCGCGACCAGGCCGCCGCCGACCGGGGCGGGGATCACCACGAGCCGCGTGCCGTCCTCGAAGACCGCCTCCACCTGTACCTCGGTCACGCAGTCGGCGACCCCCGGCAGCACGTCGCCCGGCCCGAGCACCGACCGTCCGGCGGCGACCGCCTCGTCCAGCCGTCCGCCGTCGCGCGCCACCTCGCAGGCCGCGTCGGCGACCAGCGCGATCGTCTCCGGGACGTTCAGCCGCAGCCCCCGCGCCCGCCGGGAACGCGCGAGCTCGGCGGCGGTGAACAACAGCAGGCGGTCACGTTCGGTCGGGGTGAGATGCATCGGAACCTTCCGGATGAGTGGACGGCAGTGCCCTCCGGGCCGCGGCGACGCCCGCCGGGTCCCAGCCGGGCCGCGGCACCGAGTCGAGCAGCAGCCGCGTGTAGGGGTGGCTCGGAGCGGCGAGGATCCGCGCCGTGCCGCCCTGTTCGACGACGCGGCCGTGGCGCATGACCAGCACCTGGTCGGTGATGGCACGGACGACACCCAGGTCGTGCGTGATGAACAAATAGGCGACGCCGAGTTCGGCACGCAGATCGGCCAGCAGGTTGAGGATCTGCGCCTGCACCGACACGTCGAGGCCCGCGACCGCCTCGTCCAGCACGATGACCGACGGCCGCACGGCGAGCGCCCGGGCGATCGCCACCCGCTGCCGCTGCCCGCCCGAGAGCTGGCGGGGCAGCCTGGCCGCCTGATCCTGGCCGAGACCGACCTGTTCCAGCAGTTCCGCCACGCGGGCCGGATGGTCGGAGTCCGGGAAGTGCAGGCGGAGGGTCTCCCGCAGGGCGGCGCCGACCGGGACGCGGGGATCGAGGGACAGGTAGGGGTCCTGGAAGACCATCTGGATCTGGCGGGCGCGCCGGAGACGGTCGCGTCGGGGCGGGGGCGCGCCGTCGACGGCGATCCGCCCGGAGTCGGCCCGTTCCAGGCCGACGATGATCCGCGCGGTCGTGGTCTTGCCGGAGCCGGACTCGCCGACGATCCCGAGCGAGCCGGCCTCCTCGAGGGCGAAGGAGACGTCGTCGACGGCGAGCAGGCCGCCGTACCGCTTGACCAGGTTGTTCACCTCAAGCATGCGTACCTCCGGGATGATGGCAGGCGACCTGGCCCACGGGGACGGTCGTGTGGCATTCGTCGGTCGCCCTCGTGCAGCGGGGTGCGAAGGCGCAGCCGGTCAGCTCGGCGCGCAGGTCCGGAGGCCGTCCCGGGATGGCGTGGAGCCGGCGGTCCGGTTGCGCCAGCGACGGAGTCGCTTCCAGGAGGGCGCTGGTGTACGGGTGGCGGGGCGCGGCGAAGACGGTCTCGGCGGTGCCGTGCTCGACGATCCGTCCGGCGTACATGACGTAGACGTGATCGGCGATCGCGGCGGCCAGTCCCAGGTCGTGGGTGACGAACAGCAGGCCGGTGCCGAACCGTTCGCGCAGGTCGGCCAGGAGCGCGACGATCTCGGCCTGCGTGGACACGTCGAGCGCCGTGGTCGGCTCGTCCGCCAGGAGCAGCGCCGGACCGGCCAGCAGCGCGGCCGCGATCATGACGCGTTGCAGCATCCCGCCCGAGAGCTGGTGGGGGTGCTGCCGGAGCACGCGGTCGGTCAGGCCGACCGCCTCGAGCATCTCGACGGCCCGGGCGCGCGCCCCGGCCTTCGACTCGCCCAGGTTGGCGCGCAGGCTCTCGGTCAGGAACGCGCCGACACGCAGCATCGGGTTGATGGCCGCCCTGGGGTCCTGGAAGACCATCGACACCTGGCGGGACCGCAGCTCACGCAGCCGGGCGGGCGGCATCGCCAGGACGTCCTCGCCCGCGACCCGCACGGCCCCGCCGGCCCGGGCGCCGGGCGGAAGCAGGCGCAGCACGCTGCGCGACGTGAGGCTCTTCCCGGAGCCCGACTCGCCGACCAGGGCCACGGTCTGCCCCTGGCGCACCTCGAGGTCGACCCCGGCCAGCACCGGACGGGACGCGCCGGGCAGCTCCAGCCGCAGGTCCTCGATGGACAGGACGGTCATGCGGCCCTCCGGGAGATCCGGTCGGCCCAGGCCCCGCCGACCACGTTGAACGCGACGACGGTCAGCACGATCGCCACGCAGGGGATGACGGCGGGAAGGAAGTGGCCCTGCATCATGGCGTCCTGGCCGTCGTTGATCATCGCTCCCCAGTCCGGGGTGAGCGGCGGCAGCCCCAGGCCCAGGTAGGACAGGGCGGCGAGGTCGAGCAGCGCGTAACCGAAGTTCACGGTGGACTGCGCCAGGACGGTCGGGGCGATGTTGGGCACCAGATGCCGCACGCAGATCGCCAGGCCGGAGAATCCCTGCACACGGTAGGAGTCCAGATAGGGACGCCGCTTCTCGCTGACGGTGAGACCGCGCGCGAGGCGGGAGACGTACGGCAGGTAGGCCAGCGACAGCGCGACCACCGGAGTCAGCAGACCGGGACCGTACAGCGCCACGAACAGCATCGCGACGAGCAGCGCGGGGAAGGCCAGCAGCAGCTCGCTCCCCCGCGACAGGACGGTGTCCAGCCACCCGCCGCGCCAGCCCGCCGCGACCCCGACCGCCGCCCCGGCGACGGTGGAGAAGACCACCACTCCGATCGGCCCCAGCAACGCGGTCCGCGAGCCGATCAGCAGGCGCGAGAGCGTGTCGCGGCCTGAGCCGTCCGCGCCGAACGGGTGGACGGCCGACGGGCCGGAGACCGCCGCGCCGAGGTCGACCCCGTTGGGGTCGTGCGGGGCGAGCAGCGGAGCGGCCAGCGCGATCAGCACCAGCGCCCCGGCGAACACCAGGCAGGTCCGGTAGAGCCTCATGCGTCCCCCTCGCGCGCGCCGAGGGCGACGCGCGGGTCGATGAACGGGTAGAGCAGGTCCACGACCAGGTTGACCAGGACGAAGACCGCGACGATGAGCAGCGCGACGGCCTGCACGACGGGGAAGTCCTTGACCGTCACCGACTTCTCCAGGAACGCGCCGACGCCGTTCAGCGTGAAGACCGCCTCGACCAGGACGGTGCTGATCACCAGCCCGGTGACGATCAGGCCGGCCGTCGTGACGATCGGGCCGAGCGCGTTGCGGAACACGTGCCGGCGCAGCACCTGCCGCTCGGGGACGCCGCGGCCGCGGGCGACCGTGACGTGCTCCTGGCCGAGCACGTCGAGCATCGCGGTCCGGGTGACGCGGGCGAGCATGCCGATCCAGTAGAGGGAGAGCGCGATCGAGGGCAGCACCAGGTGGTAGAGCAGGTCGGCGAAGCCCGTTCCGCTGCCCTGGTCGGGGAACCAGTGCAGCCTGATGGCGAGGTACGACTGCATGACGACGCCCGCGACGAACGAGGGCGTCCCCAGGGCGAGCGACGTGCCGACCAGCACGCCCGAGTCGGCCGCTCCGCCGCGGACCGCGCCGAGCCAGCCCAGCGCGATGCCGAACACCAGCACCAGCACCAGCGACATGCCGATGAGGGTCACGGTCGTCGGCAGCCGGGACCCGACCAGCCCGAGGACGGAGCTGCGGTACTGGACGGACTCCCCGAAGCGGCCGGTCAGCACGTCGCCGAGCCAGCGGCCGTACTGCACGAGGAACGGGTCGTCCAGGTGGTACTGGGAGCGGATGGCGGCGAGCAGCTGCGGGCTGGCGCCGCGTCCGCCGAGCAGGAAGGTCTCCGGACGGCCGGGAGCCAGGTAGACCGCCCCGAAGACCAGGAAGGAGGCGACCGCCAGCGTCCCGGCCAACTCCAGCAGCCGCCTGGCCAGGAATCCGATCACCGGGCCGCGCCCACGTCGGCGGCCCACGGGTAGTACATGAACGCGATGGAGGTCGGCGCGCCGGTGATCCGCTTGTTGAGGAACAGCGACATCGGGTACTCGGCGACCGGGATCCACAGGTACTGCCGGCTCTCCAGCCGCTGCACCTCCTGGGTGAGCCTCGCCCGCTTCACCGGGTCGTACTCCGTGTCGGCCGCGTCGACGGCCCGGTCGTAGGCGGGGTCGGAGAAGCCCTGGTAGTTCTCGAACTGCCCGGTCCGGAAGATCCTGTACATGCTCAGCGGATCGGTGACCGACAGGTAGTAGGTCTCCGGGAACGCGTCGATGCCCTCACGCGCCTTCGGGTCGGAGAACAGCGCGGTGAACGCGTCCGGCGCGACCGTCCTCAGGTCCACCTTGAGGCCGATCCGGGTACCGGCCGCCTGGACGGCGGTCGCGAGCAGCGACACGTCCGGGCCGATCTGGCTGGTCGCGACGGTGACGGTCCTGCCGACCGCGCCCGCGTCCTGGACGAGCCTGCGCGCGGCGGCGATGTCGGTCTCCGGGGACGGCAGTCCCGTCCCGCCGTCCACGCCCTGCGGCCAGACGTCCTTGGTGACCAGCGAACTCGTGGGGACGCCGTTGCCCTGCAGCCCGGCCTTGACGAAGCCCTTGCGGTCGAGCGCCAGGGAGAGGGCCTTGCGGACGCGGACGTCCCCGAGCGTGCCCTTGAGGTTGGTGACGTTCAGGTTGACGGTCGTGGCGCCGCGGCCGAAGTAGAGGCCGCCGCCGCCCTTCAGCTTCGCGTAGCTGTTGGGGTTCAGCAGGTAGCCGCCGTCGGTGTCGCCGTTGAGCAGGGCGTTGGTGCGGGCGTTCTCATCGGTGATGATCTTGAAGATCACCTTGCCGGAGCGCGCCCGCCTGCCCCAGTAGCCGTCGAACCGGTCCACCTCGATCGAGTGCCCCTTGTTCCAGCGCCCCAGCGTGAACGGTCCGGTGCAGTCCACCTTCCCGTCGGGAGTGCCGAACCTGGTCCCTTCGGACTTCAGGGATCTCGCGCTGGCCACGGTCCCGGCGGACGTCGCCATCCACTGCGGGAACAGGGCGTCGGGGCTCTTCAGCTTGACCGTGACCTCCAGCGGCCCGCTCTTGGCGATCGAGGCGACGTGCTCGAAGGCCGACACCCAGGTGGAGCCGACCGCCGGGTCCCGATGCCGGTTCAGGCTGTGGACGACGTCGTCGGCCGTCACCGTCCCGCCGCCGTGGAACCTCACGCCGGGCCGGATCCGGTAGACGAACGTGAGCGGGTCCGGTCTCCGTACCTCCTGCGCGAGGCCGGGTTCCAGGGTGAGCTGAGGGGTCCAGCGCATCAGGCTCTCGCAGACGTTGGAGAGGATCTCGTTCTGCGGGTAGTCGAACGCCGTGGCGTAGTCCAGTCCGGGCGGCTCGGCGTACAGCCCCCAGGAGAACGACGCGATGTCCCCCTTGGCCGAGGGTGTCGACGGTGACAGCGCGAATCCGGTGCCGCCGCCGGACGACCCGCCGGAGTCGCAGGCGGCCGCCAGCAGGACCAGGGCGAGCGCGCTTGCGCGGAGTGCTCGGGGCACGCTTTCTCCTTCATGTGCGGGCCGGCCTGGGGGCGGCCCGAGGGGGGTCGGCTCGGCGCGGGTCACCGGGACGGAAGCTGCTGGGTGATGCAGTGGACTCCGCCGCCCCCGTACGCGACGGCGGGAGTCTCGACGCCAACGACCTTGCGGTCGGGCAGCGCCCGGGCGATGACGGCGAGCGCCTGGGCGTCCTGGGGAACTCCGGCGGTCGGCACCACGACGCCACCGTTGGCGATGTAGAAGTTCAGGTAGCTGACCTCGGTGGGACGGCCCGCCACGACGGCGCTCCCGCTCTGCGGCAGTTCGACGATCTCGAACCCGCGGCCCCGGGCGTCGGTGGTGTGCTCGAGGATCGCCCGGTTGGCCCGCATCCGGGCGTGATCGGGGTGGTTCCGATCCTCCGGCACGAACAGGACGACCCGGGCGGGACCGACGTAGGCGCACACGCCGTCCACGTGACCGTCCGTCTCGTCGTCCTCGAATCCGCCGTACGGCAGCCAGACGACCTTCTCGGCCCCCAGCCGGGCGCGCAGTTCGGCCTCGATCTCGGCGCGGCCCATCGCCGGGTTCCGGTTGGGATGCAGCAGGCACTGCTCGGTGGTGATGACGGTCCCCTCGCCGTCCACCGTGATCGCGCCACCCTCGAGGACCATCGAGGACGGGACCCGGTCCACGCGGAGACGATCCAGCAGCAACCGGGACACCCTGTCGTCGTCGGCCCAGGGGTAGTGCTTCCCACCCCAGGCGTTGAACCGGAAGTCGAGCCCGACCCGTCCCCCGGCGCCGTCCACTGCGAAGATCGGCCCGGAGTCGCGCAACCACGAGTCGTCGATCGGCAGCTCGACCACCTCGACGCCGGGACCGCACAGTTCGCGGGCCTCGTCCGCCGTCCCAGGCCGGGCGACCATGACCACCGGCTCGAACTCGCGGATGGCACGGGCGACCGCCGCGTACTCCCCCTTCACCTGGGCGAAGGCCTCTCCCCACAGGGACTCGCGCGTCGGCCACGCCATCAGGCACGCCTCGTGCTCCCCGAACTCCGCCGGCATCCGCATGCCCATCCACGCCCTTCCTGAAAATTCACTCAGGGCGTCATTCTGGATCCTGATCGAATTTTCAGTCAATACCCGGCGCCGCACCTCGCCCCAGCTGATCGCGGCCGCCGCCAGCGACGAACCCACCTCCACACGGCCCCTACGGGGCTCAGCCGCCGAGGAACTCCCGGGCGCCGCGAAGCCTGGTCCGCAGGTGTTGCCGGGTGAGGGTGCAGTCGAGGCGGATATCGACCGGGCCCGGCAGGCCGACGTCGGCTCGCCGCCCGGACGGCACCGCAGCAGCATCCAGACCGTCCCGGCGGGCGACCAGCACACCCAGCTCGTGACGGCTCACCGCGTCCGCGCCGGCCACGTGGCAGATTCCGCTGCGGCCGGTCGAGGCGAGTTCGAGAAGCGCCGCCGCCAGGTCCCCGACGTGGACCGGGCAGCGCACGTCATCGGTGAACAGCACACCCTGGTCCCCTGCGACCAGAGCATGCACACGCCGTTCGTGAGAGGAA
Source organism: Actinomadura harenae (assembly GCF_003696215.1). GTDB lineage: Bacteria > Actinomycetota > Actinomycetes > Streptosporangiales > Streptosporangiaceae > Spirillospora > Spirillospora harenae. Next base: position 45,142 of record NZ_RFFG01000013.1, read on the forward strand.
CCACCGTCGCCGATGATCAGCGACGTGCGCGCGATCACCGCGGTCGGGCTGATGGCCCTGACCGCGGTCTCGGCCGCGGCCTTGGCCGCGCCGTAGGCCGTGGTCGGGTCGGGCGTCGACGTCTCGTCGTACCGGATCGCGCGACCGGAGAACACCGCATCGCTGGAAACGTGAACCAGCCGAGCGGCCACCGAAGCAGCAGCAACGGCGACATGCGCGGCACCATCCGCCGTACTCGCCCAGTCGCCCTGACGGAAAGCAGCGTTGACCACCACGTCCGGCCTGACCGCGGTCACCAGATCAACGACCTGCGTCCGATCCCGAATATCCACGGCATGCCACGCCGCGCCAGCCACACCGACCGGCCGTGTCCGATACGCCGCGGCCACCTCATGCCCCGCGGCCAGCGACCGCCGGACAACCTCCCTGCCCAGGAACCCACTACCACCAGCGACCAGGACCAACACGAACACCACGCTACTGCCTCGGCAGGTGCGGGCGGCCGCGGAGTAGCGCCCCACCAGGCCCTTTAGGTCATCGCCATCGTCTGGGCCGTCCGAGTCAGCTGCTCCAGGAGTCGATGAGGTCCTGAGGTGTCCAAAGCAGGCTGCCGGTGAGGTCGAGGTCGACGCTGGTTCCGTTGAGGGAGGCGATGACCGTGCCGGTCTTGTCACGGTCGAAGCCTGGGACTTCGACCGCCGCATGGCGCAGGGCGGTCAGGTCGTGGTGATCGAAGGGGCCGCCCAGCCATTTGATCGATCCGACGAACGAGACGGTGTCGGCGATGGGTTCTCGGTCGGCTCCCACCAGATCGACTTCGGGATCGAAACGCCGGTTCCACCATCCGCCCACGCTCTCCACACGCGGCCACGGCAGCCGGTCGTCACCGGCGGCCAGCTCCAGCGACTCCCGGACCAGAGGCCCCACCGCCCGGCCGCGCCATGTCGGCCATCGGCGTTCGATCAGCCGGAACCCGGCTTCGGGGCGGCCGCGGCGCGCCTGCTCTTGGACCATGCGCAGCACCCCCAGGTAAAGGCGGAGGTTGCTGTCGGCCACCCGGTAAAGCGCGGGCTTGCCCGGACGGGTGGACAGCGGCTGGTCCACCGCCAGTACCCGCTTCTCCTCCACCAGCCGTCGCAGCAACGGCGACAACGTCCCCGACGGGACCTCCGCACCGCGACTCCCAGCCGAAGCCGCGATGTCGGCATGCGTGCGCTCCCCCGCTCCCACCGCCTCAATCACCCGTCGGGCGGTGTCGGGGTTGGGGAACTCGGCAAGCAGCACTGACTCGGGAATGCCGAACACCGCTGCGGCGGGGTCGGCTGCCCCCTCCCGGAGGAACTCCAAAGCGGGTGTCGCATGCGGCCAGGTCCGCACGATTCCGGGCAGGCCTCCAGAAACCAGTTGGGCGTCCACCGCGTCGCTCGCGTCCAGGCCCAGGACCCGGCCGATTTCGGCGACATTGAGCGGGGCCAGCACCATGTTGTCGGCCCTGCCGAAGAACGGCCGATCGTAGGCTGTCAGCTGTTCCATCATGCGCGGATCGCTGCCCACCAGCAGCAAGAGAACCGGTCGTGAGGACAGCAGCCGGTCCCACGCCGTCTGCAGCGCACCGTCGAACAGCGCGTCCTGCTCGGCCAACCACGGAACCTCGTCCATCACCACGATCGACGGAGTGGTCGGCAGTGCCGCCGCCAACGCACGGAACACCTCCGGCCAGCTCGCTGCCGAGGGTCCTGGGACCAGTGTCGGGTCGGCGGGGAGGCCGGACTCGCGTAGGTCGCCAAGGAAGGCGCCGACAGCCTGGACCGGTGGGGCTCCCTTGGTCGCCGTGGAGAACACGTACGGCACCCCGGCCCGGTCGCAGAACTCCCGGACCAGACGTGACTTGCCGACCTGCCGCCGTCCACGCAGCGTCAGGGCGACTCCCGCGCCCGAGGACGCCACCCGTCGCAGCCGCTTGTCCAGCCGGCCAACTCCGCAGCCCGCCCGATGAACACCCCAGCCCCCGCCTATTGAGATTGCATCTGCCCCCATAGACCTTCCGGGTCCCGCATGCAGGGTCCATGTCTCCGGGGGAACGGTAGCCCTTCCTCGTCGGAAGCCGTCATGCAAGTGCGATTTGCGGGGCCATCGACATGGTCACCGGGCTTCTGGTCACTGCCGGGAGAACTGTTCGGCGTGGTCGGCTGCCCACTGGTGGAAGGTCCGCGCCGGAGCGCCCGTCACCGTTTCTATGGTCCGGGTCACGGGTGGTGCGGGAGCGTCGAGCATCTTGGCGTAGCCGTCGAGCAGGACGTCCACGAAGGAGTCGGGGAAGGACTCGTCGTCCAGTAGCCGCTGCCTGGCCTGTTCGCGGGACAGTTCCTGCCAGCGCAGCCGCCGGCCCAGGGCCTGGCCGATGATGTGGACCTGCTCGCTCTGGGTCAGCAGTTCGGGGCCGGTCAGCTGGTAGCACGCCTGGTCGTGCCCGTCCCCGGTCAGCGCGGCCACCGCGACGGCGGCGATATCGGCCTCATGCAGCATCGCCATCCGCACCGCACCGAACGGCCCGGCGACCGTGTCACCGTCGCGGATCTGGTCGGCCCACCACAGCGCGTTGGCGGCGAATGTGCTCGGTCTCAGGACGGTCCACGCCAGGCCGGACTGCTGAACGCGGTGCTCGACCTCGGCGTGCGAACGGCCCACAGGATCGGTGTGCTGGTCAGGGGCGAACCCGTCCTGCACGGCACCGGAGGACAGCAACACCACCCGCTGAGCGTGTCGCTTGATGACCTCCAGGATCGTCGTCACCGGTCGAGCGTCGTGGAAAGGCCACATGAGGAAGACCGCATCCACACCGTCCAGGCACATCTCCAGGCCCTCCGGATCCGCGAGGTCGCCACGCACCACCTCGGCTCCCCCAGGAAGGTGGGCCGACTCGGGATCGCGCGTCATCGCCCGCGCCGGGATCCCGCGCTCCAAGAGCTGTGCGAGGACCTGGCCCCCGACGTTTCCGGTGGCCCCGGTCACAAGAATCATCGCTTCTCACTCCTTCATCACTGGCGGCCAAGCCTCACTTCGGCAGGCGACGCGGCGCCATCCTGAGGCAGGATTCCGGCGGACTCCTCCATCCGAGTAGCTTCTAGCGGTGGATTCCATCGATCGCGGATTGGTACATGCCCTTCAACTGGACGGCAGGGCTCCGTTCAGCCAGATCGCCGAGGTACTGGGGGCGTCCGAGCAGACGGTCGCCCGCCGCTACCGCAAGCTGCGGTCGACTGGGGCGATCCGTGTGGTGGGCGGCGTCGACGGTGCGCGGCTCGGCTACACCTCATGGACCATCCGGCTGCGGACGACCCCGGACGCGTCGAACGCGCTGGGCGCCGCCCTGGCCCGCAGGCCCGACACCTTCTACGTCCACCTGCTCTCCGGAGGCACCGAGATCTCCTGTTTCACTCAGGCCCGCCTGGGGGACGGCGAGGCATCGCTCCTGGACAAGCTGCCACGGACGAGCAAGGTGATGGCGATGAGCGCACACTCGCTCCTGCGGGGCTTCGCCCTCCCCAGCGGGTGGCCAGGCCTCGCCGCTCTGGACGAAGAACACGCCGCGCGACTCCGGTACACGGCGGCCCCGGAAAGCCAGGTCGCCGTCGACACCACCGATCACGCCCTGCTGGAGGCATTGGCGGCCGACGGCCGCACCAGCCACGCCGACCTGGCCACCGCTACAGGCTGGTCGGAGTCGACGGTCCGGCGACGGCTGGATCGCCTTCGCCGGACGGGCGCACTGCTGATCCAGCTCGAGTTCGACCCGCGCGTCCTGGGGTACCGGGCGCAGGCCAGACTCTGGATGTCGGTACGCCCCTCGGGACTGGTAGCGGTCGCCGAAACCATGGCCACCCATCCGGAGGTTTCCTTCGTCGGCGTCACCACCGGCCCGGCCAACCTCGTAGCCGAGGTGATCTGCCGGGACAACACCCACCTCTACCAGTACCTCACCGGACAGGTGAGTGCTCTGGACGCCATCGAATCGCTGGAGAGCGGCCCAGTCATGCGCACCCTCAAGCGGACCGGCACCATCCTGCCGTCGACCAACTGAACCACCGGGCCGAGAGCCGCCACAGAACACGCCACCTGCACCGGTGAGGGGCCGGCCTACCGCTCGATCGGTCAGTGCCCGTTGATCGCGGGCGCGCGTTCGGCGACCCGGACGGTCAGCTGGGCCGTGGAGGTCAGCACGCTCCCGACCGGTGCTCCGGCTTGGGCGGCGTCGGTGACGACGCTGCGCTGACCGAGGTACTGGTAGGTCTTCGGAGTGAAGATGTACTCGTCCCGGATACCGCTGCCCGGTACGACCAGCGCCACGGCGATGCCGGTACGGCCTGCGGCGTCCACGGCCTTGCCCACGGTGGTGACGCCGCGGATCGCCGCCGCGGCCCGGAACAGCGCGGCCCGCTGTGGCGCGGGCATGTAGGCCTCGGTGAGCATGCCGCCGACGTTAGACCAGGCCTGGGCGTCGGCTTGGGAGCCGTTTCCCAGGTGGGTGTAGAGGTGCTCGTACATCTTCGCCGGATCGGCGGGCAGTCTGCTCAGGTAGGCGAAGTCATTACGCAGCCACTCGGCCCGGTGGTCGACGTCTGCGGCCTTGCCCAGGCTGCTGCGACCGGCCTCCTCGCGGGCCTCGGGCGGGATCGGCCAGCCCGGGTACGGGAGAGGCACCAGGCCCTGGGTCCACAGCACCCCGTGCGTCGCGTCTCCTTCCACGGGAAGCCAGATCGTGCGCTTGGCGCGGGACAGGTAGTGCGCGGCTCGGCCGTTGGAGATGGTGTCGACGGGGTTCATGGTCCGGGAGTCGAAGACCAGGAACTGGCCGGGCCGGGGGTGCAGTTCCGGGGCCTTGTCCACGTGGTCGGCGGCCCGCTGGAGGATCTGCACCGCCGCCACCGGCATCGTGTGGATCACCGGGGAGCCGAGCGGTTTGCGGCCCGGGCCCGGGGAGACCGCCACGACCCCGGCGGTCACCGCGGCGGCGGCCAGACCGGCTGCCAGGCCGAACTTCAGGCGGCGGGCCCGGCGCGGACGGACCGCCGCGCTCGCGGGACGGGCGAAGGCCGGGTCGACCATGGCGCCCATCAGCCGGCGCTCCTCGGCCTGAAGGTCGCTCAGGCCGGGGCGAGGGACTTCGGCCCGGAACCGCTCGAGTCGGGTCATCTCATTCATGAACGAGCTCCTCACTAACGACGGCCGTGGGGTTGACTCCACCGAGATCCCTGCGAAGTCGTTTTCGAGCCCGGTTGATGCGCGAGCGCACTGTTCCGATGCGTACGCCCAGTGCCTGGGCGGCCTCCGGGTAGCTCAGGTCGCCCCATGCCACCAGGAGCAGAGCGTCGCGATGTCCGACGGGCAGCGCGGCCAGCGCGCCCGCCAGCACCGGGCCGGACGCCTCGGCGGCGAGCCGTTCGTCGCTGCGCTCGGCGAAGGACGCCGTCACCGGGTCGCTGCCGGTGCGCTGAAGGACGTGCAGTTGCCGCACCTCGGTCCGCACGTGCCGACGCATCAGGTTGGTCGCTATCCCGAACAGCCACGGTCGTGCGTTCGGCCGCGACATGTCGTAGCCGTCCCGCTGCGAGAACGCCGCTAAGAAGGTCTCGGCCACCACGTCCTCAGCGGCCTCGGCCCCCAACCTGCGGGTGACGTATCGCTTGATGTCCGGGGCATGGCGGCGGAAGACCTCGGCGAACGCCTCGGGCTCCCGCCGGGAGCGCCCGATGACGGAAGCGTCATCGACCTCCGCCCGACTCGTCTCACTCAATTTCTCGGCCTCTCGGCTCCGGATCAGGACATCCGTTGTTGCCAAGCCGACCACGAACGGTTCCCACCAGATCCGAGGAGATCCGAAACCACTCACTCTCATGGGCCCCGTGACCCCGAGCTGTCGCCGGCAAAAATCGACCGCGGGGCCGCGTGCGTCGCTCGATCGCGCGGTTGCCGTGCGAACGCGTCGGCACGTCCGTGGTGCGCTTCAGGCTCCCTCACCGGGATGGGGCGGTTGATCAGGCCCGAGCTGCCGCGCCTGGCGGTGGAGCGCAGGGAACCAGCGAGTTGACCTCAAGTTTGGTTGAGTTTCTAGTGTTCTCAGCAGCAAGGACTTCTCAGAAAGGCACTGTGATGACGACTGTTCCCGAGCGCTACCGGTACGCCGCTGTTCCGCATGTCATGGTGGACGGCGCCGCAGAGGCCATCCGGTTCTACGGCGAGGCCTTCGGCGGCGAGGAGCTGTTCCGCATCGCCGCCCCGGAAGGCCAGATCATCCACGCCGAGGTCGCCATCCAGGGCTCGGTCATCATGGTCGGGGACGCCGATGGCCCGTTCAGGGCTCCTACCGCCTCGGGCGGCTCGACCGTGGGGATCCATGTCTATGTCGATGACGTGGACACCTTCAGCGCCCAGGCCGTCCGTGCCGGTGCCGAGGTGCTCCAGCCCCCCACCGACATGTTCTACGGGGCCCGGCAGGTCATGCTGCGGGACCCGTTCGGGCACCTCTGGGTCTTCCTGACCCACACCGAAGACCTGTCGTCCGAGGAGATCGCTCGCCGGGGCACCGAGCTGTTCAAGGCGAGCGCCCCACTCACCGACTGAGGGATGGGAACGTTCCGCCCGCGAGCCCGGCACGGCTCGACGCCCACGAGGTCAAGGTCCTCGTGGCGAGCCCCATGGACCACTCGCGGAACCTGCTCGAAGACGGGCGTCGTCCTCGCCCATTTCTGCCAAGGTCGAAGATGTGCCTGGCAGGGAAGGGGCGGGCCGCCTTCCGGTGTCCAGCCTGAAGGCGGCCCGCCTGCGATGTCACAGCCCGCTGGGTGCGCCGCATGCGGTTTCGCCGAGCGACGCGTGCGCCGATGTCTGAGCCTGAGGCCGTGCCGTCCGCGCGCCGGACCACCTGCCACGACGGACCGCGGCGGGCCCGCTCCCGTTTGGGCCGACGGCTACCGGTCGGCCCAAACGGGAGCGAACACCGAAGTTCGGCCGGACGTCGTCACCCGCCAGTGCTCGGGTAGTAGTCGTCCTTCGGAGGGGCGAACCCACCAGTGCTCGGCCAGTAGTCGTTGCCTGCCGGGGCGAACCCGCCGCCGCTCGGCCAGTAGTCCTCTTTGGCTTGGGCGGGGGCGGAGGCCATGGTGAGGCCGACGGCCGCCGCCGCAGTGGCGATGATGATCCTGACGTGTGCGCGCATGCTTCTCCCTTGCGCCGGATGCCGGGTGCGGGGCGCACGGCCGGGGACGGCCGCCTGGACCTCAGCCTTGGGGGCGACACATTGTCTGGCAATCCCCCACCCACCACGCCAGACAAAACCGCCCGTCGGCCACCGCCTTGGCGAACTGTCCGGTGTCAGGCGACCGTTACTCCGCCTGTGGTCGCTGACGAAGGCAGGAGCCAGCTCCATCGACTCCAGCACCTGTCGCAGCGCCGGTCGTAGCCGTGACGCGTGCTCGCCCCGGTCCTCGTGCACGGCAGTGGTGCCCGCGAGTGCGAACAGATGCCGCCACTCGATGTCATCGAACCGCAGCGCGTCGCAGAGGGCATGGAGTACCTGCTCGGACGGCTGCCGGGCGCGGCCTTGTTCCAGGCGGGTGTTAGTACTCGGCGCTCACCCCGGCCAGCCGCGCGACCTCACCGCGCCGCAGACCGGCGACCCGGCGGCCGGCGCCGAACTCGACCGGCAGACCGACCTCGTCCGGCGTAAGCCCAGCTCGGCGGGCCCGCAGGAAGTCGCCCAAGTCGTTGTTGCCCATGCCCCAAGTCTGCTCTGCGCCCAGCCGATCACCCAAGGGCGTAGCTGGCCCTGCCAGTACTACGCACCAGGTCGTGCCAGACCACGAGCATTCAGTCCGCCGCATCCCGATGGTCCTTCTCGTAGGTCGGCAGGAGGCTGAACGAGAATACCGGTGGCCGCCCGCTCTTCTCACCGGATACCAAGTCCTGGCGATGAACAGTCGCGATCGGCCACCAGGCGAGGACGGACGGCATGGGACAGATGGCGGCCAAACAGGAGCTGGCGGGGCTCGGAACCTCCTCCGAAGTGGTCCGGCAGGTCTTCGACAGCCAGGACCTGATCTCGCTGCAGACCCGGCAACTGTGGTTTGTCCGCTGCTCATTCGTCGGGGCGGACCTGCGGCAGGCGACCCTGGATCGATGCTCGTTCAAGCTGTGCGACCTGCGCGGTGCCAACCTGCGCGGGGCATCTCTGCGCGGTACGCACCTTGCCGGATGCGACCTGCGTGACGCCGATCTGCGCGATGTCGATCTCACCGATGCCCAGTTCGGCTGGGTCAACACCGGCCGCCCCCCATGGGGCCTGACCGACCTGACCGGTGCCGACCTGGCGGGCGCCACCACCACCCGCCTATGCGTCGACCGCGTCGTCGGCTGGCCCCCACCGACCATCGGCACCCCCACACGAGGGCGCCGATGACCATCCAGCGCTGACTTTCGCCGGGTCGAAACCCCGCCGTACCTCACGCACCTCCGCGACCATCCGCACAGTCATGCCGTGGCGCAGCCGCGACCGATGAGAACAAGACGTCCAACTCCAGGGGCGCGATCGCCTCCGCCTGGTCGATCAGCTGGCCCCAGTCCCCCGGGTCGCAGGTGGGGCCCTGGGTGAGGGCTTCGTCGTGTTGGCGGTGCGTGTGCGGCTGGTCGGCGGTGGCGGTCAGGCGGGTGCTTTCACGGTCGGCCGGGGCGTGGCCCGCAGTCGCCGGGACCGCATGGCCAGGATGATCATGACGGCCGGGATGAGGAGGTCGTTGACCAGGACGCCGCCGGTGTTGCCCGGAGCGTGGTCGCCGCCTGCGAACCACTGGTAGAGGTGGCCGGCCAAGGCACCCCAGAGGAACATCCCCGCACCGAGCCCGATGGTGACGCGCTCGTGCGCGGAGCCCGAGGCGGCGCGGAATCCCATGACGGCCAGCCCGAGGTTGGCGAAGGCGATCTCGAACATGAAGGGCGTCCGGTGGAAGCCGATCGCGGTGGCCATGGTGTCCGGGAAGGCGAGGAACGCGATCGTCATCCAGAGGCTGCCGATACCGAGGGCGCCGATGGCCCACCAGCGCTGCCAGATCTCCAGCCGCTGTCGGGGTGAGGTGGCATGGCGGGCCCGCACGAGGGCGCCGATGGTCGGGACCAGGATCCAGACCAGGGGGAACGCCGACTGGGCGAGGAAGCTGACGTTGTCCATGACCTCAATCTTGCATGGTTAATATTAACGCGTCAACACTTTGCTACGCTGGCACCATGGACGAAGGACTCGCAGACCTGCTGCACCGCGTGGTCATGCTGTTGGGCGAGGCGGCGCGGCAGCGCACCGACGACCGCGACGGCCTGACCTACAGTCAGATACGACTGCTGGGCACGCTGGAGGACATCGAGCCGGTGACCCAGCACCAGCTGGCGCAGGCACTGTCGGTGTCCGACCCGGCGATCAGCCGGGCGCTACGACCACTGGTAGCGGGCGGCATGGTGACGGTCACCGTCGACCCCGAACACGCACGACGGCGGCTGGTCCGCCTCACCGAGGCGGGCCGGAATGCCTTCCGCACCGCGGGAAAGCCCCTCCACGACGAGTTCCGCGCCGCACTGGTCGCGGCCGGCTTTCCCTACGAGCGCTACCTCCAGGACACCCACCGACTGGCCGAGCTCCTCGCATCCGACTGAGCCCCCAGGCCGATGGCCGCCTGCCGCCGCTCCTGGCGACCGCTGAGCCCCAGAACCGCGACCGCTCACCACCATCAGATGACCGCCAGCAATCTTCAAGACCCTGCACCTGCCCGCTTCCACCGACCCAACCTGCGAGGACGGCTCCGGGACCTGCGCGACCCGAACGCCGTCGAGGACGAGCCGGAGGAGTAGGCCTCATGGTGAACGGGCGCGACGATCTGCGACGCGTCCTGGACACCGAACCCCGATCCTGGCGACCCGGCCGCCACCTCTGTCCCGCCGTTCTTGGCCTACCTGACCATCGATGCCTCACCAGCGGAAGCGACCCGCACAAGGCGATGCGGCCACGCGGCCGCATCCTGGCCGCCGCGCGCAGCACCGCCGAACAGCGCCGCACCACCCTTCCACGCCACCGAGTCCACCGTGACGATCGGAATCTCCGGCCATGACGTGGGGATGTGCATCGTCCACCTGCGCGCCGCGCTGGCGACCGAGCACAGGCTGACGCTGCGCGACCGGGCCCGGTGACCCGCGGAACAGAACATCGCCTCGCCATGGTGAGAGGGGTGCCGGTGGGGTTTTCTCGTCCGCTGATCAGGCGCATCCTCGTGGCGAAGGCAGCAGCGAGGAGTTCGGTATGGCGCGGACGTGGACGGGCGCTGACGCCACGGCCCTGCGTCGGGGGCTGGGGTTGACGATCGAGGCGTTCGCGCGCCGGGTGGGGGTGGCGGCCCGCACCGTGGATCATTGGGCGGCTCATCCACAGGTGGTTCCGCGTTCTGGCCAGCAGGCGGCTTTGGACCGGTTGCTTGCGGCGGCTCCGGCGGGGGTGCGGGATCAGGTGGCTGCTCCGGCGGGGCGTCCGATGCGGGTCGCGGTCGCGGTGGTGGCCCGCGCGGGCATGGTGCTGCTGGTGCGGCGGCGGGACGAGGGGCCAATCGGCTGGCAGTTCCCCGCCGGGGTGATCAAGCCCGGTGAGGACGGCGGCGCCGTCGCCGTCCGGGAGACCCACGCCGAGACCGGTGTGCATTGCACGGTCGCGGAGCACCTGGGGTGCCGGGTTCATCCGGTGACCGCGGTGGTGTGCGACTACTTCGTGTGCTCCTACCTGGCAGGGCGTCCGGTGAACCGGGACCCGGCGGAGAACACCTCGGTGGCGTGGGCACCGATCGGTAAGCTGACCGAATTCGTCGGCCCCACGATCTACCCGCCCATCCTGACCGCTCTGGAGGAGTGCCGTGCCTGACCTCCCGCCGGTCGCCGCCGCCGTCATCGTCGAGCGCGGCCGGGTCCTGCTGGTCCGCCGCCGCCATCCGGAGGGCGACCTGGTCTGGCAGCTTCCGGCCGGGGAGCTGGAGGACGGCGAGACCGCCGCCCAGGCCGCCGAGCGCGAGACCGCCGAGGAGACCGGCCTGAAGGTGACCGCAGGCCGTCTGCTGGGGTCACGGGTCCACCCCGACACCGGCCGCTTCCTGCTGTACGTCGTCTGCGAGGTCACCGGCGGGCACGCCCATGTCGCCGATGACGAGGAGATCGCCGAGGTCGCCTGGGCCGAGCTCGACGGTCTGGCCAACTACCTGCCGCACCCGTTCTTCGGCCCGGTCCAGGAGCACCTGGACGCGCTCCTCCACGCCCGCTGATTGCCGAACATGCGCCCGGTGCGCAACGGCGTTGCGTGGCCGGGCCGGGCGGCGCGGGCGAAGGTCGAGGAGACAGCACAGTTCGTCCTCTCGGGAGGTATCCCATGGCCACCGAAGTGCTCGCCACGACCCGCGACCCCCGCACCTTCGTCGACCCCGACGTGTGGGACCGCGAGATCGCCCTGTTGGTCCGCGACAACCCGTTCGACCGCGTCATGGCCGAACGGATCTTCGGGCAGGGCATCGCCTACCTCATCACCGCGATGGAGAAGTGGGACGACAAGGCTGTCCGCGCTGTCGAGTGGAGGTCTTTGGCGGGAGCTGAAAGGTTCGCGTGATGTGAATTACATTTCTTTCGCCGTGATCTTTAGAATGGCCGGTCGTGGCCATATGCGACCTGGCGTGTTTTCTTGACGGTAATTCATTCGTGCTGCGAGGATCGCACTTCTTGTCCGGGGGGATCTTTGTTCGACAATTGCATGGAGGCAGCACATGGGGCAGCAGCATCGGGGTTCCGCGGCGGGTCTGCGGCGGAAGCTGGTCGTGGTGGGGGCCGTGGTGGTCATGGGGGTCGCCGGCAACGTGGCGGCGGCGGAGGCGGCGACGCCCGCCGCGCCCAAGGTCCTGGCCAAGTTCAATGTCGACTTCTCGGCCCGGTCGATGGCCCGCGGGACCAGGGTCATCCACTGTGAGATCCGGTTCATCGGTGACCACGGCGGCATCCCGCACAAGTCCGGTCACGTGCACGGCACCGTCAACGTCCGCACCGGTGTGACCTGCACCCAGCCGCTTCGGATGATCCGCGGGAAGGTCGGTCTCTTCAGCAACCGCGGCAGCAAGATCAAGGCGTTCGGGAGCACCGGAGCGCGCACGGCCAAGGGCAACGCGGCGCTCGTCTGCAAGTCCGGCAAGTACCACGGCGAAGCGGTCGCGACCCTCTACGCGCCCGCCGGGTACTCCCCTAGCGTCGCCAACGTCGGCAAGAAGACCTCGACGGTCTCCATCCACTGCTGACGCAGGTCACCGGTTGACCTCGTCGCTGTCCGCCCACACGGGGTCGGTCACATCGACCGGGACGGTCTCCAGGCGCTCGTCCGCCAGTAGCTCGGCGATGAGCGCCCTGGTCCCTCCGAGGTAGGTGGAGTCCAGGTCCGTTTCCGTCGTGACACACCATGCCCGGTCATCGGGCCAGAACAGGTTGGGTGACTGCGGAAAGAGCGGCATCGCGAGTTCCCCGGCAGCGTCAAGAGGGCCCTCGAGCAGGAGATATGCGCGTTCCGGCAACTCCACTCGGGGGCCTTCGGCGATCTCTGGCGGGAATTCCGGCGCGAGCACGTCGGGTTCCCACTCTTCGCCTGCGTCCGCCGTGAACGTGGCGGTCGCCTCCGCCGGGGCCGGTCCGTACCCGTCCCAGACGCAGAACCAGCAGCGGTCGGCCGTCGTGGTGTGCTCGGCGAGGATGTCGCACAGCGCCGCCAAGAGCGGGGGTGTCAGCGACCCCGGGTCGGGCTCTTCCACCCACGGCCGCGCGGCGCCCGTCCGCGGAACGGGCCCGGCCAGCGCCTGGAACTGCACTCGCGGATGCACCGTCCCACCCGACCACTCGGCCACCCGCGCCCAGGTCACCGGGCTTCTGTCCGCCGCGTAGGCCGGGTGAAGGATCCGCGCGTACGCCTCGAAGCCGTGCGGCACCAGGCCGCCCACCCCGGACCCGAACGGTCCGACGCCCGCGACGACCCAGTCGGCCGGACGGACATCGCCGCACGGGGAAAGCCGTGAACGCCGAGCCATCACCCGGACCTCCGATCACGCATCTCCCGCCACACCCTCGCACAGTACGCCTCGTCCGGCCCCGGTCCTCTCTGTGCGCGTCGCCTTGGTCCGCTGCCCGGCCGTCGCGCCGACTCTAGGTGGATGGTCGGGTGAGTCTGGCGGCCACGGCGTCGAGGACCCAGTCGAGGCCGGTGGCGAAGGACGTCTCGGCGTCGACGTCCGTGCCGTCGTGGACGGCCTTGGCCAGGGTCGGGAAGCGGCCTGTGTTCAGCATCTTTGTCAGGTACGGGCCGGAGGCTCGTTGCCAGTCGTGCTTGGACAGGCCCGTGGCGCGCTCGGCTCGCAGGCTCGCGACCTCGCGCCGGATCGCGCCGGTGCAGTAGGAGCCGACGGTCTCCACGGCGCGCAGCATGGTGTCGAGGTCGGCGAGGCCGTCGAGGGCGGCCAGCGTGGCCTCGCCGACGGCGAGGGCGTTGGGGCCCAGGGCCGGACGGCCGCCGAGCAGGTCGGCCAGCCATTCGTGACGCAGGACGGTCCGCCTGGTGCGGTGGGCGTGGGAGCGCAGTGCATCGCGCCAGTCGGCGGGCTGCTCCTCGGGGAGCATCTCGGCGTACGCCTCGTCCACCATGAGGTCGAACAGTTCCTCCTTGGAGGAGATGAATCCGTACAGCCGCATCGGGCCGGCGTCCAGCCGGGCGGCGACCTTGCGCAGCGACACCGCCTCGAGGCCGCCCTCGTCGGCCAGCGCGGTGGCGGCGGCGACGATGCGCGCCCGGTCGAGCGGCGCGGGGCGGGTCGGCGGTTCCGGTCGGTCCCACACAGTCATGGTTCACACCGTACTGTTGCGATACATCGTACTTGAACAATACAGTGTATCGACATGAGACATCGTATCGCCGTGATCGGGGCCGGCCCCGGCGGCCTGACCTTCGCTCGTGTCCTGCACCGCCACGGTCTCGCCGTGACCGTCCTCGAACGCGATTCCGCCCGCGACGCCCGTCCCTCGGGTGGCACGTTGGACCTGCACACGGGGCTGGGTCAGCTCGCGCTGGAAAAGGCCGGGCTGTCGGCGGAGTTCGAGGCGTTGTCGCGTCCCGAGGGGCAGGCGATGCGCATTCTGAACACCGACGGGACCGTCCTGCGCGACTGGCGACCCCGTCCAGATGAGCAGGCCAATCCCGAGATCGACCGGGGGCACCTCCGCGACCTCCTGCTCGGCCCCCTCGACGTCCAGTGGGGACGGGGCGTGACGGAGGTGGTGCCGGGATCCCCGGACGGCGCGCTGGTCCACTTCGCCGACGGACGCCAGGAGACCTTCGACCTCGTGGTCGGCGCGGACGGCGCCTGGTCCCGGGTCCGCCCAGCGATCTCGTCCGCGACGCCGCGCTACACCGGCATCACCTCGATCGAGACCTCCGTGGACGACGTCGACACCCAACACCCCGACCTCGCCCGGCTGATCGGCGAGGGTTCCGTGGCCGTGTACGGGGCGAACCGCGCCGTCGTCGCCCAGCGCAACAGCGGCGGCCACGTCAAGGTGTACGCGAAGTTCCGCGCGCCGCTCGACTGGCATACCGACCTCGAACGGAATCTGGGCCTGAGCGGGCGCGCCAGCCTGGACCTGGCCGACGCCGAGGCCGTGCGGTCAAGCCTGCCCGCCCTGTTCGACGGATGGGCCGCTTCCGTCCTCGACCTGTTCCGGTACGGCAGCGCTTTCGTTCACCGCCCCTTCTACGTCCTGCCCGTGGCTCACACCTGGGTCCACACCCCCGGGGTGACGTTGCTGGGCGACGCCGCTCACCTGATGCCCCCTCTGGGCGCGGGTGCGAACCTCGCGATGCTGGAGGGCGCGGAACTCGCCGAGTCCATCGCCGCCGGTGGCGATCTGGACGAGATCGTCCGCGCCTTCGAGGAGCGGATGTGGGCACGGGCCGGCACGTGGGCGCGGCTCACGGCCGACGGCCTGGAGCGCCTCGTGAGCCCGGACCCCGCTCAGGCCCTCGCCGTCTTCGACGAAGTCCAACCCTCCTGACCGCCGATCGCAGCGACGCGCCCTTCCGGCTTCTGACCTGTGTCTTCGTTCGAACACGGTCTTCCCCCGGCCATGCGCCTTCAGCGTGGATGTCAGGGTGCGGGTCGGGGTCGATATCAGGGTGGTCCCGGAGGTATCGCCGCCTTGGGGGATCTAGTGTGAGCGCCGCGCAACGAGGCCCGAGGAGAAGGCGAGCAAGTGTTTCTGAACAAGAGTGGACGGCGTTCGGCCGACCACGGTTCCGGTGGGGTGGCCGACGGCCGTGCGGTCGTCAGCCTGTCCGCCGTCCATAAGAGGTACGGGAGCGGCGCGAATCAGGTCGTCGCTCTCGACGGAGTGGACCTGTCCTTCCACGCAGGCACGTTCACGGCCGTCATGGGCCCGTCCGGGTCCGGCAAGTCGACGCTGCTGCAGTGCGCCGCCGGGCTGGACCGGGTGGACGACGGCCAGGTGCTCCTGGCCGGAGCCGATCCGGCCAGGATGTCCGAGACGGCTCGGACGATACTCCGCAGGGAGAAGATCGGTTTCATCTTCCAGCAGTTCAACCTGCTCCCCTCGCTGACCGCCCGGCAGAACGTCGAGTTGCCTTTGCGCCTGGCCGGGCGTCCGCCGCACCGAGAGGACGTGGACCGGGTCCTGGCGGACGTGAGTCTCGGCGACCGCGCGGAGCATCTGCCGAGCGAGCTCTCCGGCGGCCAGCAGCAGCGCGTCGCCATCGCCCGCGCGCTGGTCACCGGACCCGAGGTGCTCTTCGCCGACGAGCCGACCGGCGCGCTCGACTCCCGGACCTCCCGCGACGTGCTGTCGCTGATGCGGCGGATCGTCGCCGAACGCGGCCAGACCATCGTCATGGTCACCCATGACCCGATCGCCGCGTCCTACGCCGGACGGGCGGTCTTCCTGGCCGACGGCCGGATCGTGGACCAGATCGAGGACCCCACGGCCGAAGGCGTCGCCGCCCGCATGGGGCGCCTGGAGGTGCCGCCGTGCTGAGCATCGCCGTGTCCACCGTCCGCACCCGGTGGGTCGGTTTCCTCGGCGCGTTCGTCGCGCTCGCCCTGGGCACCGCCATGACCGCGATGATGGTCCTCGCCCTCTTCGCGACCCAGAGCGCGCCGCATTCCGGGCCGCAGCGCTTCCCCAAGGCCGACATCGTGGTGGTGCCCGCCGATCCGCGCGGTGATCCCGCGCACCTGCCCGCGTCCGTGCCCGCCGGCACGGTCGCGCGAATCGCCGCCGAAGCCCAGGTGACCGCCGACCGGACCTTCGAGGTGGCGGCGGACGGCGTCCCGGCCGATGTGGGACACGGTTGGTCCGTCGCCCGGTTCACGCCTTACCGGCTGCTCGCCGGACACGCTCCGGTGGCCCGTGACCAGGTCGTCCTCGGCGGTGGATCCCGCTCGCGGCTCGGTCGCACCGTCGAGATCACCACCCCTGCCGGTCGCGGCGTCTACACGGTCGTCGGCGTCACCGGACAGGTCTGGTTCGAGGACGCGGTGTTCTTCACCGACGCCGAGGCGACGCGGATCTCCCCGCCCGTCAACGCGCTGGTCGTCACGGGGAACCCGAACATCACAACGGTCAAGAAGGCCGCCGGCGCAGGGATGCTCGTCCTTGGCGGAGACAAGCGGGTCGACGCCGACCCGGACCCGTCGGGCGGCGCCAACGAGTTGATGAGCGCCAGCTCCATGGCGGGCACCACGATGGCCATCTCCACCTCGGTCGCGGCCTTCATCGTCATCGCCACCTTCGCGTTCGTCGTGGACCAGCGCCTCCGCGAGCTGGCCCTGCTCCGCCTGGTGGGCGCCACTCCCCGGCAGGTCCGCCGCATGGTGCTGGCCGAGTCCGCCCTGGTGGGGGCCGTGGCGGCCGTCGTCGGCTGCCTCCTGGGGACCCTCGCCTCAGGCGTCCTCAACACCTGGATGATCGACCACGCCGTCGCCCCGCGCTGGTTCGAGATCGGCGTCAACCCCTTCGCGCTCGTCATCGCCTTCCTCCTCGGTCTCGGTTCCGCCCTGGCCGGTGCGGCCAGTGCCGCCTGGCGCGCGTCCCGGGTGCGTCCCATCGCGGCGCTGAACGACGCCGCAGCGAACCGCCGCGCCATGACCCCGCTGCGCTGGCTGCTCGGACTCGGCATGCTGGCCGGCGCCCTCATCGCCGGTTACCTGCTGCGCGACACCCCGGAGATCGCGGTCAACCCGCGCAAGTACGGCATGGTCCCGCTCCTGTTCACAGGTGCCTTCGCGCTCCTGTCCCCCGTCGTCGTCCGGCCGGTCGCGCATGTGCTGACGTGGCCGCTCACGCGCCTCGGCGCCACGTCGCTCCTCGTCCGGCAGAACATCCTCAACGCCCGGCGCCGCACGGTCTCCACCGTCGTCCCCGTCGTCGTCGCCGTCGGGCTGGTGGCCACCATGCAGTGCGTCCAACTCGCCGGTGACCGGGCCCGGGTCGACCAGGCGCGGCAGCAGACCCGCGCCGACTTCGTCGTCACCCCCGAGCGGAGCGCGGGCCTGGACGCCAAGGCGGTTCAGGCGCTGGGTTCCGTGCCCGGGGCCACGGTGACGACGGTGACCCCCATGCGCATCTACGTGGGCACGTTGCAGGGGGACGTCGTCGACACCTTGACCGGCCAGGCCGTGCCCGCCCACGCGCTGGGCGACGTCCTCACCCCCAAGGTGGTGGAGGGCTCGCTGCAGAACCTCGGCGACGACTTCCTCGTCATCGACCAGAGGACCGCCAAGGGCGACGACCTCACCCTCGGCCAGCGGGTCTGGACGTGGCTCCCGGACGGCACCCGCCACCAGACCACGATCCGCGCCATCATCCAGACCGGTCTCTACGGGGACGCCACCTTCATGTCCGCCGCCCTGACCCCTGCCGGCACGGGCGCCGACCGTGCCTGGATGACACTGCGTCCCGGCGCCGACCGCGACGACGTGGCGCGGCAACTGGGCGCCGTCCTCGCCCACCAGCCGGTCAAGGCCGTCCCGGCGGACGCCTACTTCACCCACATGAAGAGCGCGGTCGCGGCCAAGTCGGCCACGGCGGCGACGGTCATCCTGGGCATCTCGGTCGGCTACTCGCTGATCGCGGTCGCCAACACCCTGATCATGGCGGCCGCCGGACGCCGCCGCGAACTCGCCGCCCTCAACCTCGCGGGAGGCACCCGCACCCAGACCCTGTGCATGGTGGGCACGGAAGCGGTGCTGGCCGCCGTGACCGGGGTGCTCCTCGCCCTCTGCGCCGGAGCCGCCACGACCGCCACACAGAGGCTCTCGCTGAGCCGCCTCGTCAACGCGCCCCAACTGACCGTCCCCTGGACGGAGATCTGGCAGACCGCGGCGCTCTGCACAGCCGTCGCGACAACGGCCGCAGTCCTCTCGACCTGGCGCACCACACGAGGCCAGGCCATCGACGCCATGGGCGCACGCGAGTAGAAGCCCGAAGGTCCACCCGTTCAATCACTATTCGCATCTCATTGGCTACGTAGTGTGATGTACGGTGGCGGGGTGATCATGCGATGGGCGCCGTCGGCGGCGCTGCCCGGTTGGGCGGCGGCCGTGCGGATGGCGCTCATCGCGGTCCTGAGCCTGCACCTGGGCCTGTGCCTGGGAGAGCCGCCCGGGGCCGACGCCGCGCCGCCGGATGGCCGCGCCTTGCAGAGCGTCCTTGCCAGCGGGCTGGTCCTCGGCTCCTTGCCGCAGCCGTCCGCTGCCGCCCTACCGGTCGTCGCGGTCACGCCGGTCGTCGCGGTCGAGCCGACCGTCGCGGTCACGCCCGAGGGCACCGTTGCCGAGCGGGCCGTGGCGGCGAGGGCGGGCGGCGGAATCTCGCTCGGCTCCCCGGCGGGTGGTCGGCACACGCACCACGACGCGTGCGCGGCCTTCACCAGCCCGGCTTCGGGGCAGGCGGCGGTGCCGTCGCCCGTGACCGTGGTGACCTGGCCCGCCCGTCCGGGCCCGGGACGGCGTGCTGCCGGTCCGGCCGCGGCCCCGGCCGGTGACGTGTCCGGCGCGGGCCTGCTGCGCCGTTTGTGCGTCGCGCGGACCTGATCAGGCGCCCGCGGTCCGTCTCTGGCTCGTTCCGGGGAACGCATGGCGTTTCCGAGCGCGCTGCTCCACCTTCGTCCTGCTTGGCCTCTGCATGCCGCGCGGTGTGTTCCAACGCTGCGTAACGGCGGAGCGTCCGGCGCGGAAGCAGGGGTCGTGCGCGAGTCGGCCAGTGGCAGACCGTGGTTCACCGCCCCGTCAGCCCTTCCCGCATGCGCACACAAGGACGTCGAGCATGAATCGTGTTCCCCTGCCTGTTTCCGCGGCCCAGCATCCGTCCGCATCCGCGCTGATGCCGGACGCGGCGCCGTTGCCGCCACCCAGTCAGCTGTTGTCCGCACCCACTTGCCACAACCTCGACGGCGTCGTCGGGCACACGCCGGTGCTGTGGATTCCCGACCTGCTCACCAGCGACCACGGCCCCGGGCAGCGCGACGCGCGCGAACGGGTGGGGACGGGGTTCTGGGCCAAGCTGGAGGGCCGCAACCCCGGCGGCATCAAGGACCGGGCGGCGCTGCACATGGTCGCGGCAGCCCGCGGCCGCGCCGACCTCGCGCCGGGCGCGCCGATCATCGAGTCGACCAGCGGGACGCTCGGGCTGGGCCTGGCGCTGGCGGGCATCACCTACGGGCATCCGGTCACCGTGGTGACCGACCCGGGCATGGAGCCGCTGGTGGCGCAGCTGCTCGGCGCCTACGGCGCCCAGGTGGACATCGTCACCGAACCGCATCCGGTCGGCGGCTGGCAGCAGGCGCGCCGCGACCGCGTCGCCGAACTGCTGAACCGGGCGCCCTCGGGGGCGTGGTGCCCTGACCAGTACGGCAACCCCGACAACGTCGCGGCGTACCAGGGACTGGCGCTGGAGCTGGCCGGTCAGCTCGGCCGCGTCGACGTGCTGGTGTGCGCGGTCGGCACCGGCGGGCACAGCGCCGGGACCTTCCGCGTGCTGCGGCGGTTGTGCCCGGACGTGCGGCTGGTCGGGGTGGACACGGTCGGGTCCACCATCTTCGGCCAGCCCGCCCGTCCCCGCCTGATGCGCGGGCTGGGGTCCAGCATCCACCCGGCCAACGTCGACCACGACGCGTTCAGCGAGGTGCACTGGGTCGCGCCCGCCGAGGCGGTGTGGGCGTGCCGACGGCTCGCGGCCGCCCGGTACGCCACCGGCGGATGGAGCGTGGGCGCGGTCGCGCTGGTCGCCTCCTGGCTGGCGCGGACCCTGCCCGGCCACCAGCGCATCGCCGCGATCTTCCCCGACGGGCCGCTGCGCTACTTCGACACCGTCTACAGCGACGCCTTCTGCACCCGCCACGGCCTGCTGGACGCCGTCCCCGCGTCCGGGCCGGTCGCCGGGCCCGAGCAGATCACCCGGCCGGACGAACGCGAGGTGACCCGCTGGACCCGCTGCCGCATGACCGGCCCGGCCGCCCGCGGCGGCGACGAACCCGATCGTCGGACGGATCACGATCCGCATCACGTCGGCCACCAGGACCGGCCGACCGGACCGGGGACGGCGTGGTGAGCGGCACGCTGGCGCAGGCGCGCTCCTTCTCGCGTCCGGTGCAGGTGCTGCTGGTCAACCAGGTCGGCATCAACATCGGGTTCTACATGCTGATGCCGTTCCTGGCGGCCTACCTGACCGGCCCGGCCGGCCTCAGCGCGGCGATGGCCGGGCTGGTGCTCGGAATCCGCAACTTCAGCCAGCAGGGCATGTTCCTGATCGGCGGCACCGTCGCCGACCGGCTCGGCTACCGGCCCGCGATCATCGCCGGGTGCGGGCTGCGGGTCCTCGGATTCGCCGCGTTCGCCGCCTCCACCACCCCCGCCGTGCTGATCGGCGCCGCGGTGCTGACCGGGCTCGCCGGCGCGCTGTTCAACCCGGCCGCGCGCGCCTACGTCGCCGTCGAGGCCGCCGACCGCAGGACCGAGGCGTTCGCGGTGTTCAACGTCTTCTACCAGCTGGGCATCCTGATCGGCCCGCTGGCCGGGCTGGCGTTGCTGGGCTCCGGGTTCCGTGCCGTCTGCATGGCCGCGGCGCTCATCTTCGCCGTCCTGACGGGTCTGCAACTCGCGTTCCTGCCCGCGCGGCGCCCCACCGGCCCCGACACGCTCACCGAGGGGAGACGGCCGGTGCTGACCGACTGGCGACGCGCCGCCGGCGACCGTGCCTTCACCGCCTTCGCGGTGTCGATGCTGGCCTCCTACGCGCTGTCCTTCCAGGTGTATCTGGGGCTGCCGCTGGAGATCCAGCGGCTCACCGGCCACCAGCACGCGGTGGTCGTGGTGTTCGCCGTGCAGGCCGTCCTCGCGCTGGCCGGACAGGTCCGCCTCACCACCTGGTGCACGGCCCGCTATCGTCCCGGGCAGGTGATCTGGCGCGGTCTGGCGGTGATGGCGGCCGCGTTCGCGCCGATGGCCGCCGCTGCCGCACTGCCCGCCGCCGGGGGCGGTGGCCGACCGGCCGGCCTGGTGGAGGCGGCCATGCCGCTGGGACTGATCCTGGCCGCCGCCGTGCTGCTGGCGGTCGGCACGATGCTGGTCTTCCCGTTCGAGATGACCGTCCTCACCACGCTGGGCCCGCCGCACCTGCTCGGTACCTACTACGGCGTCTACAACCTGGCCTCGGGCATCGGCATTCTGACCGGCAACCTGCTGTCCGGCGCAGCCCTGGACGCCGCCCGCACCCACGGCATGCCCGCCCTGCCCTGGCTGGCCCTGACGGCGGTCGGCGCCGTCTCGGCGCTCGCCGTCGCCGCACTGGACCGCCACGGCCACCTGACCGCACCAGCGGCCGAGCCCGCCCACTCCACCGTCCCGGCCAGGTGACGACCGTCCGACACAGGGGTGGGCTGGGATGATGCCGGATGAGCTTCGGCAATTTCGCCCGCAAGGTGCGTGATCCCGGCCTGCCGCTCGGACGGCGTGTATCGGCGCTGCGCTCCTGCGTGCAGCTGTACCGGCCCATCGGCTTCGAGGCGACCCTGAGTTTTCTTGAGGCCGAGGCCGGGCCGTTCAACACCGACGAGGACGCCTTGCTGCGCGCCTTGGCCGTCCTCGAGGCCAGCCGTGCGGCCTGGAACGTCGAGAAACAGGCCTACGCGGCCGACCGGCGGCAGGCCAAGCGGCGAGGCGAGCGGCGGCCTCGGCCCGGTGCCCCCAATCCGTACGTGCGGAAACACTGGTACGGCGCGCAACGAGAAGCGGCCCTGCACGCCGTGCGCTTCTGGCACCGGCAGCGGCTCGCGGCGCTGGTCGCCGAGGACGACCGGTCCTCGCGGGAGCTGCGCGAATGCGTTGAGCTGTGCCTCGATGCCGGCGGTCACCTGGCACCCGTTCAGCGTCGGTCGCTGGCCCGTTGCGTCGACGAGCTCACCGGTCGTCTGCGGGGCGGGCTGTGGCATGACGACCGCGTGGAGTACGTCCGCGTCCGCGACCTGCTGGTCGTGGCCCGGCATATCGAGGTGGCCACCTCGCCCCCATTTGTATAGGTTACTTATTTAGATTGCTGATGTAGTTGGGGGTGTCTCCGATCGCTTCGTCCGATGACCTGGACGTCACGGCGCTGGGCCATGCCATGGAGCAGTTCACGGCGGCGTTCATCCGCCTGGCGTCGGTCGAGCAGATGAGCTTCACCACCCTGGGCGTGCTGCACACGCTGGCGGGCCGCGGGCCGATGCGGCTGTCCGAGCTGACGGCGAGCGAGCGGGTGACGCAACCCGCGATGACGCAGCTCGTCACACGGCTCGAGCGGGACGGCCTGGCCGTCCGGTCCCCGGACCCCTCGGACGGACGGGCCGTGTTGGTGCGGGTCACGCCCGCCGGGGCGAAGGCCGTCGAGGCACGCCGGACGGAGCGCACCGATCGCCTGACCGCCATGTGCGACCAGCTCGACCCGCATCATCGGCAGGCGCTCGCCGCGTCGTTGCCCGCACTCCTTGAAATGGCCCGGCTCGCCGCCGCTCAAGCACCCGGCAGGCCGACGGCACCGCGTCCCCCAGAAGGAGCCACGTCATGACCGCCCTACACGGCTTCCCCTTGGAGCCCACCCCGATCCACGTGCCGGACGAGGTCCTCGATGACCTGCGCACCCGTCTCGCACTGACCCGTCCGCCGCTGGACGAGGGGAACGAGGACTGGTCCTACGGCGTCCCGGACGGCTACCTGCGTGAGCTCGTCGCCTACTGGCGGGACGGCTTCGACTGGCGCAAGGCCGAGGCCGCCATCAACGCCTACGAGCACTACCGGGTGGACGTCGACGGCGTGCCGGTGCACTTCATGCGCAAGCCCGGCCGCGGCCCGCGTCCGGTCCCGCTGATCCTCACCCACGGCTGGCCGTGGACGTTCTGGCACTGGTCGAAGGTGATCGACCCGCTCGCCGACCCGGCCTCGTTCGGCGGCGACCCCGCCGACGCGTTCGACGTCATCGTGCCGTCCCTGCCCGGCTTCGGATTCCCCGGCCCGCTCACCGGATTCCCGGACGTCAACTTCTGGAAGGTCTCCGACCTCTGGCACACCCTGATGACCGAGACCCTGGGGTACGAGAAGTACGCCGCCGGTGGCTGCGACATCGGCGGGATCGTCACCAGCCAGCTCGGCCACAAGTACCCGGACGAGCTGTACGGCATCCACATCGGATCGGGCCTGCCGCTCGACTTCTTCACCGGCCCCCGCGCCTGGAGCCTCACCCGGAACCGTCCCCTCACCGACGACCAGCCCGCCGACGTCCGCGCGCGCATCATCGAGATGGACCGCCGCTCGGCGTCCCACCTCGCCGTCCACATGCTCGACGGCGCCACCCTGGCCCACGGGCTGAGCGACTCCCCCGCCGGACTGCTCGCCTGGATGCTGGAGCGCTGGAACGCCTGGAGCGACAACGGCGGCGACCTCGAGTCCGTCTTCACCAAGGACGACATGCTCACCCACGCCACGATCTACTGGGTGAACAACTCGATCGCCACGTCGATGCGCTACTACGCCAACGCCAACCGCTACCCCTGGACCCCGGCCCACGACCGCACCCCGGTCGTCCAGGCCCCGGCCGGCCTCACCTTCGTGGCGTACGAGAACCCGCCCGGCATCCACACCGCCGACGAGCGCGTCCAAGCGTTCAAGAACGGCCCGCAGGCCACCTGGTTCAACCACGTCAACGTCAACGCCCACGACCAAGGCGGCCACTTCATCCCCTGGGAGAACCCCGACGCCTGGGTAACCGACCTACGCCGCACCTTCCACAACCGCAGACCCTGAACACGGCCGGGGGCACCTTGTCCGCACCCTGGAAGAGACCATCCGGACCTACGCCAACCAGATTCAGGTGTTGGGGCTGCGCAACCAGGAACTCCACACCCAAGTCCACGCCTTTGGTGCTCGTCGGGCATCCCTTCAGCCAGTCGGCCCTCCCACGATCGCTCCAGCCCAGCAAGCCGAGGTGCAAAGCACCGCAGAATGAAGAGGCCAGCCCCCGAAACGGGAGCTCGAAGTACCCTGAACTGCACTTCTCCAGCCTCGAGAATGCGCGGCGGCGTAAACTACGACTGTGGCCGACTCGGGCGATCTTCTCTGGCAGGCGCACTCCGGGAGCATGACGCCCGCCGAGGGGCTCGCCGCATTGGACGAACTGTATGGTCCACAGTTCTCCTCGGCAGACCAGGACCGTGCCGACGCATGGGCCCGGCGTGCCACCGGGCAGGCCAAGGATCCCGGCGACGACCGACGCCTGGAAGAAGCGGACAGGCAGATCGCCAGCAGGTACGGCCGGTCGGTCGGGCTCGCTTCCTAGCCCGCGCGTTCCGCTCTCGTCCCCCCCCAGCCGCTCCCCCTCCGGACTGATGACCGACTTCTCCCAGCGCATTCCCGCCGGCGTCCACGGCCGCGTCCTGGACACCTCCGCCCTCATCGACCTGGCCACCGACGTAACCTGTACGGCACCGCAACGTCGACCTCATGAGCTGCAGGTTTCACGCCTCCTCCTCCGCGCCATTTACGCGAACGAAGAACGCCTCGCCAACACGGAAGAAAGGCTCCCCGATCGGGTCGAGAGCCACTCAAGTAAGATGGAGGATCTGATCCTCAGCTTGAGAGTCCAGCAGGAGTTGATACGCCTACTGGTCATTCTCCCGCGACTGCTCCCGCTCGCTTAGTACGGCTCGCCAGGGTGTTCCCTGGGGCGCCGCCTGACTCGCCGCGATCTGAGCAGCGCGTTGGTGCAGGTGACTGCGCCCTTGGGGGTCACGAACAGAGTCGCATGCCGAGATCCACCATCGATGAACGAACTCATTGAGCGGCGCCGGGTCGAGACTGACCCTCACCTCGTCCAAGACCGCCTTCAAGCCCGCGTCGAACGCCTGACGATCTTGAGACGTCACCAGTGCGGCCCTGATGTCACGCAGTCCCTTTTCCGGAACGCCCGCTTCTCCGACCAGGGCGTCCTCTGGTTGTGCGGTCATTGAGCCTCCCACGGCAGGGGACGGCGCGACGTGGGCGCGCCGATCGGCGACGTCCGGCGGCCGCTGTTACAGCCCCCGATCTTCCTTGAGATCGGGGGCGTTTTCTCGGCTCATGGCCGTGAGACAGGGCGGCCTGGTGGCGAGGGACGAGCAAGTTGTCGACGCGGGCCGGATCAGGCCGTGCCGCTGGGGGTTTCTGATTCGCGGCGGGTGAGTACCAGGGGGCCGTCTTCGGTGATGGCGACCGTGTGTTCGGAGTGGGCCGTGCGGGAGCCGTCGGCTGAGCGGATGGTCCAGCCGTCGGGGTCGTAGACGATCCGGTCGGTCGTGCGCGCGAGCCAGGGCTCGAGCGCGAGGGTCAGCCCCGGGCGGAGCTTCAGGCCGCGGCCCGCCCGTCCCTTGTTGGGGACGTGGAGGTCCTCGTGCATGGTGCGGCCGATGGCGTGGCCACCGAACTCGGTGTTGACCGAGTAGCCGTAGTCGGCGGACACCGCCCCGATGGCCGCGGAGATGTCGCCCAGGCGGTTGCCCGGACGCGCCGCGTCGATCGCCGCCTCGAGCGCCTCCTCGGTGGCGCGGATGATCCGCAGGTCCTCCTCGGCGGCGGTGCCGACGATGACGGTGCGCGCCGAGTCGGCCACCCAGCCGTCGATGCTGACCGCGATGTCCGCACTGAGCACGTCACCGTCGCGCAGTGTGTAGTCGTGGGGCAGGCCGTGCAGGACGGCGTCGTTCACCGACAGGCAGATGACGTTGCGGAACGGGCCGCGCCCGAAGGACGGCGCGTAGTCCCAGTAGCACGACTCCGCGCCGCGTCGTTTGATCATGCCGCGGACGTGGTGCTCCAGGTCCAGCAGGTTGACGCCCACGTCAGCGAGCCGGCCGACCTCGGAGAGCACCTCGGCGACGAAGCGTCCCGTCACGTGCATGCGCTGGATCTCCGCAGGCGTCTTCAGTTCGATCATGAGCACCTCGCGTCACAGAGTATTGGTATTACTATACCGCCCTTCTCGTCCTTGCCGGTACAGTAATACCAACCTATGCTGTGGCCATGGTCCGCCAACCACTCACGCCCGAGCAGATCGAAGCCGGTCGGCGTCTCGGCGCCATGCTGCGCCTCGCGCGGGCGGGCCGCGACCTGGCGGAGGTCGCGGACGCGGCCGGCATCTCGCCGGAGACCCTGCGCAAGATCGAGACCGGACGGCTGCCGTCCCCCGGGTTCGGCACGATCGTCCGCCTGGGCGAGGCGCTCGACGTTCCCGTCCAGGAGCTCGCGACGACCTGGCTCGGCAGCGACCTGCCGCTGGAGGCCGCCTCCTAACCGTCGTCCACGGCGTGCCCGAGGTAGCGGCTGGAGTTGTGGAACGGATGGCAGTCGGCCACCCATTCGACCAATGCCCTGGCCTGCCGTCACTGTGGACCGGGACGGGCGGCGTCGTCGGCGAGCAGGTTCAGGTCCAGGTCCAGGAAGACCGTCTCGAAGGTCACCGCCGCGGACACGAACGCCTCCCGCAGGTTCTGGCCCCTGGCCCGCCGGAAGATCTCGATTCGGCCCCCTCGTTGAGGGCCGCGCAGTCGGGATGGTGACCGGGGAACGGCGGGATGACGCGATCCAGCCGCGTTCTGGCCCACTGCTGCAACTCGCGAACCTCGTCCACGGCGACGTCCTTTGATCATTCGCGCGCCGGTCTCCCTCGCAGGGAATCACTCACGGTCACGATTCGTCAGTGGAAGTGGGTGACATGCTGCGCGTCCGCACGGCAGAGCGGGTTCACCGCGCAAGCCCCGGCCGCCGTGGCGGTCAGCAGAAGGCGGCCAGATTCCACGGGGGCTGTGCTGCGATCTCGGTGGTCGTGGGTGCGCGCAGGCGCGCCTGGACCGCGTAGACGACGATCAGGTGATCGCGGTAGGCCTGACGCAGTGAGCCCTGGTTGGCCGCGAGGAAGGCGCGCACGTCGGCGGCGACGGGGGTGCGGCAGCGCGGCCGGCCGATCACGACGGTGTCCACCCGGCTCAGGTCGGCGGGAACCTGGTAGTGGACGGCCCCGGGCAGATGGACGCCGGTGAACTCCCAACCGTAGATGCCGCCGGCCAAGACCGCTCCGCGCAGGTTGTGGAGTGCCATCACCTTCGGGAGATAGGTGGTGCCGGCCGGCCGAGCGTGCAACGTGCGCCACGTGTCGGCCGCGGCCAGTCCCGCGGTCCAGGTGAGTGCGCCGGCGAGCAGGACCACGACAGCCGGCCGAACCCCGCGGCGGACGGCGCGCACCCGCTGGGCCAAGGCGGCGAGGCCGAGCGCGGCCAGGGCGATCGTCGGTGGCAGCCACATCGCCCAGTAGAAGCCGAGGGTCACTCTCGCGAGGAAGCAGTGGAACAGCACCGGTGCGACCAGCGCAGCGGCGCACCAGCCGACCAGGCGGTCCCGGCGCAGGATCAGGGCGCTCACCCAGCCGATGGCGAGTACGCCGACCACCACCGGTCCGAGGCCGTGCCCGGCGAACCACAGGTTCGTCCACCAGGGCGGGTGGGCGGTCACCCGTCCGGCGAAGCCGATCAAGTGGCCGTCCTCGGCGTGCTTCGTCTGGAACTCCAGCATGAAGCGGATCCGCGGCACAGGGTCGCCGAGCGGCAGGTACAGCGCGACGAACGTCAGCGCGGAAACGGCGCATGCAACGGCGGTCTGCGCCAACCGGGTCATCAACTCACGCCGCTCACGCAGGACGAGCACGAGGCCGAGCAGAACCGGACCGACCAGGCCGAGGAAGCCGTTCGCCTTCGCTCCGGCGGCCAGCCCGGTGAGCACTCCGGTGCCGGCGGCCCAACGCCAGCCGGGACGTCCACGGTGCTGAAACCAGAACCACCCGGCGGCCATCGCGCCGGTCGCCAACAGCTCCGCGACCGGGTCGAGCATCGCGTACCGGCCGAAGCGGTACGCCACACCGGGGATGTGGGTGGGGACGAGGGTGACCAGCGCTCCGGCGAGCAGGCCGGTCCACCGGCCGGCGACGCCGCCGATCCAGCAGCCGAGCACGACGCCGGTCGCGAGCGTGCACAGAACCGCGACCAGGCGGGCGGCGGTCAGGCTCGGGTGCCCGGCGATCACCTGGGCGATCCCGAACAGGTACTTGGCCAGCGGCGGGTGCTCGAAATTGTCGACCGTGAACGTGACGGCGGGGCCCATCGGGAGCTGCCGGCCGTGCAGGTAGCGCCAACCGGCCGTGACGTAGACCAGCTCATCCACCAGGTGCGCCTGCCTCGTCAAGGTGAGATTGGCCAGGTTCTGGAGCGCGGCCCACAACGACACCGTGATGAGCGCGGCGGGGAACCCGCGGCCACGAAGGCGTGCGCGCGGCTTCGGTCCCGCGAATGCCGGGAGCCGGTGCGGCGCGGTCACCATGTCGGTCGCTTCCGGCTCACCCGCTCACCGAAATCGCCGCGCTCCTGGTGGGCGAGCCCTCCTGCCGACGTCCCCCGATTGATCGACTCCACCCGAATCCCCCGTAACCGCCATCGACCGCCCGAAGAGCAAGATCATAAACGGTCGATGATCAAGCCCCCCGAAACCGGCCGTTGGATGCTCCGGGACCGGGTCCCTCACCGCCGGCCGCGTTACGCGCTGGACCAGGAACAACGTCGGGCCGGCCGCCGTCCACGAGCCGACCGGTGTGTCGGCTCCGCGCCGAGGGGTTGTGAGGGCTGGGGCCGTTCGGGTCCCGTCCACTGCCACGATGGCCCCCATGGGAACACGTGCGCGGTGGGACGAGACGTACCAGGCCCTGCTCCCGCAGGCCCTACGGCCTGTGGAGGAGACGCGCCGAGAGTTCCGAGAGGCCGTGTTTCATGCGTGGCTGATGTGGCATGGCGAGACCTCGAGTGAACAACTCGACTCGTTGGCCACCGATGATGAGATCCGGACCATCCGAGCTTTGGAAGAGTCGTGCTCGCTGGGCTGGCGCAATGCCCTGCTGGGCCGGACGCTCGCCGAGCATGGGCACGAAGTGCTCGGTCGGCCTAACGGCGGCCCACATGGGCTCTGGGGTGTGCCGGCGTGCACGATGGCCGATCAAGGATTTCGTCCGCCGCGCGTCCCCGTACGCAGGGGGACACTGCGCGACGTTCTGGCCAGCGCCAGGAACCAGTACAGCTTTGAAGTCGACACCATCCGCGATGTGCACGCCTCGCTGACAGCGGTGCCTGTCGGGGATCGGCCGCCGGCCGACCGGGTGCGTGAGGTGGTGACGCGGCTGTGTCTCGATGCCTGGCACAAGGAGGTGGAGGTCGACGACCGGTGCGGCTGGGACGACGCCGAGTGGTGGCAGTACCTGAACCTGGAAGACCTCCTGACGTGGACGGCCGTCGCGCTCGGGCTCCCCGGCGAGTACCCGGAGAAGTACGGCGACCTGGTCGATCCGGTCGCCGGGAGGACCGCGCCGGATCCGCTCAAGGCGTGGCACTGGCAGGCCATACCCTCGACCTTCGTCTCCGAGCTGGGTGACGCATGCGTGGACCTGGCCCTCACACTGCGCTGACCACGCGTCCCTGGGACGACGAGGCGTCGCGATGTCTACGAGGCGTTGCGGGGCCCGGACCTTGGACGGTGAGGTCCTGGTCAGGCGATGCCGCCGTTGGCGAACAGGACCTGACCGTTGGTCCAGCGGCCGTCGGGGCCGGCCAGGAAGGCGACGGTGCGCGCGATGTCGTCGGGCGTGCCGAGCCGCCCCAGAGGGGACGCGGCGGCGATCTGGCCGACGAGCTCGTCGCTCTTGCCCTCCAGGAACAGCGGGGTGGCCGTCGGGCCGGGCGCGACGGTGTTCACGGTGATGTCCTTGCCGCGCAGCTCGCGGGCCAGGATCAGGGTCATCGCCTCGACCGCGCCCTTGGTCGCCGCGTACGCGCCGTAGGTCGGCTGCTGAAGCCGGGTGACGGACGTGGAGAAGTTGATGAGCGCGCCGCCGCTCCGCAGCCTCCGGGCGGCGAGCTGGGAGACCACGAACGTGCCGCGCACGTTGACGCGGTGCATCCGGTCGAACGCGTCCAGGTCCAGGTCGGCCAGCGGGGCCAGGAGCATGATGCCGGCGGTGTTCACCACCACGTCGACCCCGCCGAACCGCTCGTGCGCGATGTCGAACAGGTTCGTCATGTCGTCGGCGTCCGCGACATCGCCCGACGCGGCGACGGCGGTGCCGCCGCGAGCCTCGATCGACGCGACGACCTCCTTCGCGCGCTCGGCGCTGCCGGAGTAGTGCACGACCACGGACATGCCGTCGGCGGCCAGGGCTTGCGCGACCGCGCCGCCGATGCCACCGGAGCCGCCGGTCACGATCGCCACCCGGACGCCTGAACGCTCACTGCTGATCATGACTGATCCCCTCTTCCATGATGTGAACACTTAGTACATTAATCACCCACAGGCTCACTGTCCATACTTATGTGACCTACTTGTACATATAATCGCGGTCAGGGACGGGCCACCAAGGAGGAGCGCACATGGAGCAAGCGGACGACGGCACACCCGCGCTGAAACCCGGACGCGGACGCCGCAAGGCCGACGACGTCCGGCGGGCCACCCTCGTGGCGGCGTCCGAGCTGCTGATGGACGAGGGCGTCGGCGCCGTGACCTTCTCCAAGGTCGCCGCCCGCGCCGGGGTCAGCAAGGTGACCCTCTACAAGTGGTGGCCCTCCCCCGGCGCACTGGCCCTCGACGCCTACTTCGCCACGTCCCGGGAGACCCTCGCCTTTCCCGACACCGGAGACGTGCGACACGACCTCACCGAACAGCTGCGGGCGTTCGTCGACCTGATGAACCGGAGCGGGACCACGATCGCCGGGATCGTCGGCGCCGCCCAGAGCGATCCGGACCTGTCCGAGGCCCTCTCCACGCGCTACGTCCAGCACCGGCGTGCGCTCGCCGTCGAACGCCTGAGCACGGCACAGCAGGCGGGCCAGATCCGCGAGGACGTCGACCTGGAGTCGATCGTCGACCAACTCTGGGGCGCCTGCTACCACCGGCTGCTGCTCCCCGCGCAGCCCCTCACCCACGAGTTCGTCGACCATCTGATCGCCAACCTCCTCCGCGGCATCACCCCGGGTTGACGGCCGCCACGGGGCCCGCCGAAGTACACGGCACCGCTTGTCCGACGCTCCTGCCATGATGTTCGGGATCGTCCGCTGGACGTCTCCTCCTCTGCTCTCACAGGAACGGAGCTGCGCCGACGCCCGCCCCCAAGAGCGGACCGCGGCCTGACAACACCATGACCGTCCTCAATCGCCGCGCCCTCAACCGCGCCGCCCTCGCACGCCAGCACCTGCTCGACCGCAGCGGCGCCTCGGTGGAGGAGGCGGTGGCCCACCTGTGCGGCCTGCAGGCGCAGGAACCCCAGGCGCCGTTCGTCGGGCTGTGGTCCCGCCTCGCCGACTTCCGGCCCGGGCAACTGGACGACGCGTTGACCGGACGCACCGTGGTGCGGACCCACCTGATGCGCCGCACCATCCACCTCGTCCACTCCGATGACGTGCTCGCGTGGCGGGCGCGCCACGACGCCATGCTGCGCCAGCGGGTGCTGAGCACCTACCGGCTCGAGCTGGCCGGGATCGACGTGGACGACCTCGCCGCCGCCGGCCGCGAGGTCGTGGCGGACGGACAGGCCCGGACCATGAACGAGCTCGTCCAAGCCGTCGAGGACCGCTGGCCCGGCCCGCCACGCCGGGCCCTGGGCGAGCTGCTCGGCTCCCTCATCCCCAGCGTTCAGCTTCCACCCCGCGGCCTCTGGCAGCAGACGGCGGGCGTGCGCAACCTGCCGTTGGCCACCTGGCTGGGACGGGACGTCGCCCCCCTGCCCGCCGACCCGAGCGACCCCGTCGGGCAGCGGCTTCTCCGCCGCTACCTCGCCGCGTACGGGCCCGCGTCCAGCTCCGACTTCCGCGCCTGGTGCGGTCTCGCCGGGCTCTCCGCCGCGGTCAAGGCGGTCCGAGACGAGCTCGTCGTCTTCCACGACGAGGACGGCCGCGAACTGCTCGACCTGCCCGACGCGCCCCGCCCTCATCCGGACACCCCGGCCCCGGTCCGGTTCCTCCCGGCCTTCGACAACGCCATCCTCGGCTACCAGGAACGTGGCCGCATCATCGACGCCGCCCACCGCGGCCTGTCCGTCGCAGGGCACCGCACCGTCCTGGTCGACGGCCGCGTCACCGCCACCTGGACCGCACGCGACCACACTCTGCGCATCAGCCCCCTCCGCCCCCTCACCGATGCCGAACAACAAGCCGTCCGAGCCGAGGCCGACGAACTGGCCACCTTCCTGGACGAAGGCATCCAACACGTCCACGTCGACACCGAAGCCTGAGGAGCGTCTGGCTGGACAGCCTCAGCTGTCCTGGGCCGCGCCGAGCGCGGCCGTCGCGTCCAGGAAGTCCGCGAGGACCTGGTCGATGTGGTCCCGCACGGACCGACCCTCACGGTGCACGTTCCTCGACGCCTTGCCCATGAGCCTGGCATCCGCTCGTGCCCGCGCGCAGGTCCCAGCGTGATCGTCTGCAAAGGGTCGTGTTCACGCGGAGCGGGTCCCCTCCTGTTCTGGCGGATCGTCGCCGACCCGGCCGACGGTGAGACTTGATGGGAGAGGTGCTTTGCCATCCCGGTGTCTCAGGAGACCCGCTCGGGTGTTGTTGATCTGCAGGTCCCGCGTCCGTCGGCGTGGGGCGGGCGGTTTCGGGTTTGTGTGCCCCTGTGACGGTGCATGTTCAGGAGGCTGGGCGGGCGTTGCCCGCGTGGGGATCGAGAGGGATGAGGATCATGGGTGAGTCTGGGTTCTCGCAGATCAACGAGGCACCTGCCGCTGAGCCGGTCGCTCTGACGCTGCCTCAGGTGGCGTCGTGGATCGGCCCGGGCGCCAATGAGCCGGTGACCGCTGCTGAGATCGCCGACGCGCTCGGCGAGGAAGACCTGGGACGGGTCGCGGTCGCGCTCGGGAAGGATCCCGCCGAGGCCGCGGCATATCTGGCCGACCGGCTGCCGCAGGCGACCGAGGCGGCGACGCCGGACGGGCCGGTATCGCGTAGTGCCCGTCGTGACGCCCTCGGCCCTGACACGCTGCTTGTCCTGTTCGACGAGATTCCCGACCAGATCGTCATCCGGGAGCCCGAGCAGGGGATCCACTTCGGGCTCGGCTGAGCTCCTGAGGGCGCCAGGGCGGGTCGTGGCGGTCGGCACGGCCACCGGTGGTCGGTGGCAGCCGCCCTTCCTCAGCCGGCCTGCGTAGACCAGATCGTGCCCGGCTCTCATGGAGGATCCGTGCCACAGGACATAGCCTTCGATCTCCCGTTCCCCCTCGCTCTCAGCCCCGACCTCGAAGGCGCGCGGCTCGGCAATCTGGAGTGGGTGCAGCAGCTGGGCCTGGTCACGAAGGGCCGTTCGCTGGAGTGGTACCTCTCCTGGGACATGCCACGCCTGGCAGCGCACGGCTTCCCCTACGCCAGGGGGACGGCTCTGGACCTGTGCACGGACGCGATGGCGTTCTTCTTCGTATTCGACGACCAGTTCGATGGCCGGCTCGGCCAGGACCCCGCCGGGGCCGCCCGGGCGTGCCGGCAGCTGATCGACATCGTTCACGGTGCCAGGCCGCGGGCCGGTGCGGACCCGTGCGCGGTGGCGTTCGCCGACATCTGGGCGCGCAGCACCGACGGCGCACGTCCCGGCTGGGTCGCACGGACAGCGCACGAGTGGGAGTACTACTTCGCCACCCAGGCCCACGAAGCCATAGGCCGGCTCCGTGGGACACCGGCGGACATGCAGACCTACCTCCAGATCCGGCGCGGCATCTCAGGCACCGGCCTGCCCCTGTCTCTCGGAGAACGAGCCGCCGGCATCACCGTCCCCGCGGCCGCGTTCCACAGCCCGCAGCTACGGATCATGCGCCAGGCCGCCATCGACGTCACTTTCATGTGCAACGACGTCTACTCCTTGGAGAAGGAGGAGGCACGCGGCGACATGGACAACCTGGTCCTGGTCATCGAGCACAGTCGCCACTGTGACCGTGACGAAGCCATCACCGGAGCCTGCGAGGAAGTCCGCCGGCGCGTCGAGCGGTTCCAGGAGCTCGCCCGGCAGGTGCCCGGCCTGTGCGCACAGCTGGGACTGACCAGCGACGAAGTGACCGACGTGCGCGCATTCGTCGACGTCATGACCGCATGGATGAGCGGCTACCACGCCTGGCAGACCCAGACCCACCGCTACACCCACGCGCCCGACGTTGTCCCCCACACCGGGCCCGGCTACTTCGACCAGGTACTCAACACGTAACCCCGCAGGGACGCCCGCCCGCAGACGTCGCCCGCTTGATGGACCCGGACCAGATCGAGCCCGGTCCGGAGGCGAGGGGCGTGGCGCTGGTCCACCTGGCGGGTTCAGACCTGGTCTTCCGTGGGCCGGGCGACGAGGCCGAGGCTGCCCCGCGCTTTCGTCGTTGAAGCGTTCGACAACGGCGCGGCGGGTGGGTGGGTTACGGGATGGCGGTTTCGATCTGGGCGAGGTGGGCGGCGAGGATCTCGTCGAAGGCGGCGCGGCGGTCGGCTCCGAGGGGGCGGATCTCTCGGGCGAAGTGGGACAGGGCGGGGAAGCGGTCGGGGTCGGCGCCGAGGACCGCGACGCGGAACTGCTCCATGCCCTGTTCGTACTCGCCGGGGGTCAGGGTACCGAAGCCGCCCTCGGAGGCGATGAGCGCGGCGAGCAGGATCACGACCCGGTGGTAGCGGGGCGGGATCTCCTCGTCGGGCAGGCCTGACGTCCACAGGGCCTGGAGCATCTCCTCCATGACCAGCCGGGAGCCGGTGCCGCCGGATCCGTAGCGTCCCCAGACCGCGGCGAGCTCGGGGTGCTGGCCGAAGGCCTCGCGCAGGCGCAGCGCGGTGGCGGTGATGCGCTGCTTCCAGTCGCCCTCGGGGCGGTAGCCGTCCATCGCGGACGCGAGGATCCGGTCGGCGACCGCGCGCAGCAGCTCGGTCTTGTTGCGGAAGTGCCGGTAGAGGCTGGAGGAGTCGGTCCCGAGGGCGGCGGCGAGCTTGCGCACGCTGAACGACTCGGTGTCGCTCGTGCGCAGCATCTCCGCCGCCGTGTCCAGGATCTCCTCGGTCGTCCAACGCCTTCGGCCTGCCATGTCGCCCCTCTCGTCCGGGTTCAGCCTAACCTATGCACTTGCCGTTGCACGCACTGCGTGCATAATGAAGTCGCCCGCTGGGCGAGGGCCCGGCCGAGAGGCGGAAGGAGATGGACATGAGCGAGACCACTGCGGTGAAGCGGCCGCCGGAACCGGACTTCTCGACGATCACGACGGAGGAACTGCTCGCCTACCGGGCCGCGGAGAACGCCTGGCGGGCGTCCAGCGCGGCATGGGAGTTCATCGGAGTGCCGGACCCCGGGGCCTCGATCGAGTGGCAGGACGTCGCGCTGCCGGGCCGCGACCTCCCCGTCCGGGTGTACCGGCCGGTTTCGACGGGCGACGACGACGCCCGGGCCGTTCTGCCGCTCGTCGTCCACGTCCACGGGGGTGGTTTCGTGGGCACTGCTGCGCAGTGCGACTGGACGAGCAGCCGCCTGGCCGCCGGGCTGCCCGCGGTCGTCGTCTCGGTCGAGCACCGTCTCGCCGCGCCCGGCAGCCCGATCGCGAACGCCGCCGACGACGGCTGGGACGTGCTCCGGCACGTCGTGGAGCACGCCGGGCAGTGGGGCGTCGACCCGGCGCGCGTGGCGGTCTTCGGCGAGAGCTTCGGCGGGCTGATCAGCGCCCTGACGGCCCTGCGGGCCCGGGACGCCGGGCTGCGGCTCGCGGCGCAGGTGCTGGTCAACCCCGCGGCCGACGTGTCCGAGACGATGTACGACCACCCCTCGGTGACCGAGTACGCGTACAGCCCTTCCCGCGCGCTGCCGCTGCTGCGGCTCTTGCGGCGGCTCGCCGTCCCGGCGGGGACGGACGGCCGCGCGTTCTCGCCGCTGCACGCGGACGACCTGAGCGACCTCGCCCCCGCGCTCGTCGTGGTCCCGACCATGGACGCGCTCGCCGATCACGGCCGCCGCTACGCCGAGCGGCTGCGGACGGCCGGGACGTCCGTGCGGCTCACCGAGTATCCGGGAGCGCGGCACGCGTTCCTGACGCTGCCGGGACTGGAACCGCAGGCCGAGGCCGCCCAGACGGAGGTCATCGAGTTCCTCCGCGCGGCCCTGGTGAAGTGACGGAGGAGCGATGCGCACCACCCCCCTCGGGCCCAGGGGGGCCGGTGAACAGGCGGTCAAGGTGCTGGTCGACGGCGGTCAGGGCGTCCTGGGGTTCGATCACGCCCAGTTCGATGAGCGGGGTCAGGCCGGTGAGCGTCAGGAGCAGGTTGGTCTCGGTCGCGGGGTCGCGGTCGGGGCCGATGTGCCCGTCGTCGATCGCCTGGCGGACGATCCCCTCGACGAGGTCGCGGCCGTGGGCCAGCCCGTCGCGGACGCGCGCGTGGATGGTCGCGTCGTGCAGGGCCTCCAGGACGTAGGCGGCGCTCATCCGGCTCGTCACCCGCGCGTCTGGATGGAGCGGGAGCATCTCCGTGAGCATCACGCGGAGCACGTCACGGGGGTGCGGCGGGTCGCCGAGTTCGCTGACGCCTTCGGCGACGCGTCGTGACGTCCGCTCGGACGCGAGGTCCATGGCGAAGGCCAGCATCTCTTCCCGGGTGGCGAAGTAATGCTGCACCGCGCCGTGGGAGATGCCCGCCTCCTGGGCCACCTCGCGGACGCTCGCGTGCGCGATCCCGCGCTGTTCCACCACGCGCCACAGCGCTCGGGCGATCGTCTCGCGGCGTTCGCGGTGGTCCACCTGCTTGGGCATCGTCGGCCTCCCCTGTTTTCATACAGTTGACATATTACAGCTGACCGGTAAAAGCTGGTAGTCCGTTCGCGAAGGAGGGCATGGCATGTCCAGACCACCGAGAGCACGGACCGCGGAGGGTCTCGTCGAAGGGTTCTGGCGGGGAGGGCATGCGGCCTTCCGCGGCATTCCCTACGCTCAGCCGCCGGTCGGGCCATTGCGGTTCCAGGCGCCCGCCCCGGTCAAGGAGTGGGACGGGACGAGGCGGGCGACCGAGTTCGGCCCCGTGGTCCCGCAGGCGGGACCGACCGCCGAGACCTCGGCCGGGGACGACTGGCTCACGCTCAACGTCAGCACCCCGGCCCTGGGGACGTCCGGGCTTCCCGTGCTGGTCTGGATCCACGGTGGCGCCTACATCGCGGGGGCCTCCAACGATCCGATGTACGACCCCGCGGCCCTGACCACTGCGGGTCTGGTCGTGGTGAGCATCAACTACCGGGTCGCCGCCGAGGGTTTCGTGCTCCTTCAGGGCGCGCCCGCCAACCGCGGGTTCCTCGACCAGATCGCGGCCTTGGAATGGGTACAGCGGAACATCGCCGCCTTCGGCGGAGACCCTGGCCGGGTCACGGTGGCGGGACAGTCCGCGGGGGCGGGGTCGATCGCGGCCCTGCTGACGATGAAGCAGGCACGCGGGTTGTTCCGCAGGGCCATCGCGCACTCGGTGCCGGGAACGCTGTGCACGCGCGCGCTGGCGGAAGAGGTCGCGGCCGCGCTCGCGAGCCGGGTCGGTGCGGCGCCGGACGCCGAAGCCCTGTCCGCCGTCGATCCCTCGCGCCTGGCCGCCGAGCTCACCGCCCTCGGCGCCGACCTTCCCGGCGGTCACGAGAACTGGGGGCGGCTCGCGCGGACCGGTGTCGCCGTGTGCCCCGTCCTCGACGGCGCGGTGTTCGCCGCAACTCCCTGGAACGCGTTGGCCGAGGGCCGCGCGGACGGCATCGAGCTCCTCACCGGGCACACCCGTGACGAGTTCCGCCTGTTCAGCGTCATGATGGGACGGTTGGGCACCTTCACCGAGGACGACGCTCACACGGCCTTGGACCTGTTCGCCCCGCCGCCCGACGGCCCGGCCGCCTACCGAGCCGCCCACCCCCGGGCCACTCATGAGGAACTGCTCGAACTGGTGTACTCCGACGCCCTCTTCAGGATGCCCTCACTCAAGCTGGCCGAGGCGAACCGAGCGGCCGGAGGCACGTCGTTCCTCTTCGAACTGCAGCTGGCGGCCACGGCGTCCGGTGGGGTTCTGGGCGCATGCCACAGCCTTGACGTCCCCCTGGCGTTCGGCACCCTGGACAGCCCGGCCGGACGCCAACTCTTCGGCGACCGGGCTGCGCCAGAGGTCGCGGCGGTGTCCCAGGAGCTTCGGCGGGCCTGGGTCGGCTTCGCCACGTCCGGCGACCCCGGCTGGCCCGCCCACGGGCCCGAGCAACGGCTGACCCGCGTCCTGGACGTCGAGTCGAAGACCCTGCCCTACCCGGAAGCGGCCTCTCGCCGGATCTGGGAAGGCCATGACCCGACCGCCTTCGACCTCAGGTGGAACGCTGTCTCTTAAGAGGGCGTGCTTGTCGTGCCGGTGGGTTGGCAGCGGTGCTGCGGGCCGAGGACGCGCAGCATGTCCAGGGCCTCGGTCCCGCCGGGCGGCGGGGTGAAGACCCGCAGCCGCTGGTCCGCCGCGGGCGTCGCCAGCACCTCGCAGTCGAACTCGATCAGGCCGAGCTCCGGATGCATGAGGCGGTACGGATGCGACCTGCGCACCGCGACCTCGTGCCGGTCCCACAGCGCCGCGAACTCGGCGCTGGCCGCGCGGAGCCGCTCGACCAGCGCGCGGGACGCCATGTCGCCCCCGCGGCGGGTCACCGCGGCCCGCAGGTCCGCGACCAGCTGCCGGGCGTGCTCCTCGTGCTCCTCGGCCGCGAAGTGCTCCCGGACGTCCGGCTCGGTGAACCAGCGCAGCGCGATGTTGCGGTCCTCCGGGGCCACCGCGCACACGCACCCGAACAGGGCCTTCGCCATGTCGCTCTGCGCGAGCACGTCGCCCAGATCGCTCAGGACCTGGGCCGGGACGCCCTCCAGCTGGTCGAGCAGGTACAGCATGCTCGGCCGCAGGTACTCCCCAGCACGCGCCCCCTCCGGCGGACGGTGCCCGGCGAGCAGGTACAGGTGGTCCCGCTCGTCGATGGTCAGCCGCAGCGCGCGTGTCAGCGCGGCCAGCATCTGGACGGACGGCTGCGGGCTCCTGGCCTGCTCGAGCCGCATGTAGTAGTCGGTCGACATCCCGGCGAGCGCCGCGACCTCCTCGCGCCGCAGTCCCGGTGTGCGCCGCCTCGGCCCCTCGACCAGCCCGACGTCCCGTGGAGCCAGCCGTCCCCGGGAGCGGCGCAGGAAGTCGGCGAGGTCGGCGCGGTTCATCCCCATATCGGAAGTGATACCACCGCACGTCACGCACAGCGGCAGCGGCGGCGGCGCCTCCTGGGACCGCCGATCCTAGGGAAACCGTGCCGCTCCCGCGCCGCCACCACCGGCGGCATAGTCGCGGTGTGGCCATCGAAGGCCTCATCGAACGAGCGGAGATCACACCGATGAAGGAATCCATGCTGGACGTGCCCGGCGCGCGGCTGCGTCATTTCGTGCGCGGCTCGGGCCCCCTGCTCGTGCTCATTGCGGGCGGCCCTGGGGACGCGTCGATGAACGAGGCCCTCGCCTCCCACCTCGAGGACCGGTACACCGTCCTCACCTACGACCGGCGCGGCCTGTCGGGAAGCACCACCGACGAGCCCGAGGTGACGCCGGCCACGCATGCCGACGACCTCTCCCACCTGCTCTCCGCTCACACCTCGGAACCCGCCCACGTCTTCGGCAGCAGCCTCGGCGGACTGATCTCGCTGGAGCTCGCCGTCCGGCACCCCGAGCAGGTCGGCGTGGTCATCGCGCACGAGGCGCCGGTCACCCGGCTGCTGCCCGAGCCCGAACGCGTCGCCGCCATCCAGGACTTCCTCGGAGCCGAGGAGGTGTTCCAGGCGGAAGGCGTCATGGCCGGACTGCGCAGGTCCGCGACGTTCCTCGACATCGACCCGACGGACCGTGAGCCCGACGTCGAGCCGGCCGCTTGGGGGCCGGACATGCTGCGGAACGCCGAGTTCCTTCTCACCTACGACACCCCGGCCATCCGGGCTCACGTCCTGGACCTGGCCGAGCTCAAGGGCTCCCCCGCCCGTGTCGTGCCCGCCGCCGGTGAGAGTTCGCGTCACATCTGGCCGCACAAGTGCGCGCGGCTCCTCGCCGAGGAGCTGGGCACCACCTGCGAGATGCTCCCCGGCGGGCACAACGGCTACGCGTTCCGGCCCCGCGCGACGGCCGAGCGGATCCACCAGGTGCTGACCGAACGGTCCCGCCAGTCCGTCGCGAGCTGATCCCGCGCTGAACGCGGGCGCGGTTCCACGAGGACGGCGGGACCAGTGTCCTGCGGGTGACGGGGGCCGCACCTGGGCGGAGCGGCCCCCGGCGGTCAGCGGTCGGTGCCGACCCAGTTCTGGGACACGAGGGCGTTGCACGACTGGATCTGGGCGGGGAGCTCGTTGGTGAGCTCATAGCCCTGGATCTGGAGGCACTTGTGCGAGCGGGGGTTCACCAGCTTCACCCCCGGGAACTGCGTGAGGTTCGAGTCGACCGGGCGTTCGACGTGCCAGAGCTGCGCCGGCGAGTTGTTGCACTCCCAGAGCTGGACCTTGGTGCCGTCCGCGGTGCCGCTGTCGCTGACGTCCAGGCACTTGCCCAGGGCGCGGACGGGCGCCGCCGGGGCGAAGATCTCCCACTTGGCGAACTGGGCGGCGCGGTCGGAGTCGTCCAGCGGCATGCGCTTCTGGACCATCAGGTCGTTGAACATGGCGGCGTACGAGCCGTAGTCCTTCGCCGGGAGGGTCCAGGACTGCGGCGGGCTCGCGTTGCAGGTGTACTGCTGGACGACCGTGCCGTTCGTGGTCCCGCCGGACTTCACGTCCAGGCAGAGCGGGGAGCCACCGTCGGCGGTGTCGCCCCGAACGAGCCGCGTCGCGGACACGGCGGGCTGGGCCCGGTCGGTCGCCGGGATCGGCGCGCCGTTGGAGGTGTAGGTGACGTTGAAGGACGCGTCGCCGCCCTCGTCGCACAGGGTCTGCCCGCCGAACTGGTTCG
Source organism: Actinomadura harenae (assembly GCF_003696215.1). Taxonomy (GTDB): domain Bacteria; phylum Actinomycetota; class Actinomycetes; order Streptosporangiales; family Streptosporangiaceae; genus Spirillospora; species Spirillospora harenae. Next base: position 86,842 of record NZ_RFFG01000013.1, read on the forward strand.
TCACCCAGAACGCGCCGTTCTTGTACGTCATGCATCCCGGGTGGGTGCGGTCGAAGTACTTGGGCGGCCGCTCGTCCGTCGGCGGGTCGATCCGCAGGTACGACATCGTCGTCAGCGAGGTGAGGTCGACGAGCTGCGCGTCGGTGGTGGCGTTGTCGCGCGGCGCCCACACGTTCTCACCGGAGCCGGTCATGATCGCGACGTCGTGGTGCGGGCTGGTGTCGGAGGTGATGAGGCCGAGGTCCTGCTCGAGGAAGCGACCCGGGTTCGCCTCGGCCTCGAAGCTGTAGCCGTGGCGTCCGTTCGGGGCGGTGGCCGTCCGCACCAGCCAGCGGGTCGCGGTGCCGGACGCCGTCGTGGCGCTGACGGTGTCGCCGCCGTTGGCGTGGTCCTTGCCCGGGACGGGCGTGGAGGCGACCTTCTGCCCCGCGTTGCCACCCCGCGTCACGGTCATCTCGACACGCGGGACGGGCGGCGGCACCGGGACGTCCACGGGGCTCCCGGTCGTGGCGTCGAGCACCTTGTAGGCGCGCGACCCGGTGTTGACGCCCTTCTCGTGGTAGTCGCAGCCGCCCTGGAGGACGAGCCGGCCGAACTCCGCGCCGGTCTTCTGGGTGAGGCAGACGTCGCCGTTTAGTATGTGGCTGCCGTTGTCGGGGCCGTCGAACGTCCACAGCGTCTTGGTCTTGGTGACCGTCGGGCCGTCCTGGCCCTTGCCGAGGTAGTAACCGGGCCGGACGACCGACTCCAGCGACACCGACAGCCCGCCCTCGCGGTGGACGAACCACTGCGTGGCGAACCGGTTCACGGGCTTGAACGCCGTCCCGTTCCCGCTGTTGAGCGGCAGGTACCAGCCGGTGGCGTCGCTGCCGTCCTGGCCGTTTCCGCCGCCGCCGAGCCCGTACGCGGACGCGGTGCCGACGTCGGCGATCGCGATCTTCTTGCCGGTGTAGGACGGGTAGATGCCCTGGGTGAACAGCTGCACCGCGCCCGCCGGGGTCTGCGTGACCACCGGAAGCGGCCCGGGGTCGGGAGCCGCCGCGATGGGGCTGAAGACCTGGTCGGGGCCCTGCGCGCACGCACGCGCCCTCAGGAGGCGGTCGCCCGTCATGGCGTCGTCGACGGCGACGAGGCAGGTGCCCGGCTCGGCGGCGAACTCCAGGCCGCCCCACGAGTTCTGGACGAACCAGATCGGCCCGCGTCCGGAGATCCCGCCCGCGGCGTCGCCGCTGTGGCCGAGGTAGGTGCCGGGCGTGTAGTCCGCCTCGAAGGACACGTGGCCGCGTCCGTCCGAACGCTCGATCCAGGTCTGCGCGTTGGCGTCGTCCGGGCGGACGGTCAGGGGGAGGTTTCCGGCCCCGCCGAGGAACCCGCCCGCGGCCAGGCCCAGCTTGACCTGGACGCCTTCGTTGGTGCCGTCGGCGATCGGGCCCGGCAGCGGGTCGCCGGCCGCCGCCGTCGCCGTCGCCCGCGTGATCGTGGCGAGCCTGCTGACCTTGCCGATCTTGATGCCGCCGGTCTTCGGCGTGGTGAAGCGCTTGGCCTTGGGCTGGGCCTTCGGCAGCGCGTCGTAGCGGCTCGGCGCGCTCGCGGTCGGCTTCGGCGCGCTCTTGGCAGAGGGCGAGGCGTCCGCCGCGACGGCGGGGCTCACGGTGAGCCCCGCCGTCAGGACGGCCGCGACCGCCAGATGTCTAGTTGATGTCACGGACCGCATGCTGCGGCCCGCGGATCAACAACCGATCATTGTGGCGGCAGCGCCGACTTCAGGTAGGCGATGGCGTCGTTGATCGTCTTGCCGTTCATCGGGGTCAGGTCGAGCGCGCCCACCTCGCTCTTCAGCCGGCCGGCGACGCCGGGCTGGTCGGCGGCGATCGCGGCGGTCTGGTAGTCCTGGGCCACCGAGTTGAGCCGGTCGGAGAAGTCCGCGGGCACCTGCACGGCGCCCCAGCCCGTCCGGTAGAAGAGCGTCAGCGTCCGCACCAGGTTGCCGAGCTCGGCCGTCTTCGCGGCCAGCGCGGGATCGGCCTGGGTGAGGGAGGACATCGCGGGCGACACCGCGTAGAAGGCGTCCTCGACCCGCGCGTACCGCGCCGACGGCTCGAGGATGTTGTCCCGCAGCCAGGTCATCTCGATCTTCAGGTCGTCGATGTCGTCCTTGTACTTGGGGTCCATCAGCATCGCCATGTGGATGAAGCAGCCGGCCTTGGTGCAGTCCGGGTCCGCCGGGGGCTCCCAGTCCGGGGTGATGTCCACCTTCGTCCACGCGTCCTGCATCTTCTGGGCGTACAGGTCCCCGTACGTGCTCCGGGTCACCTGAACGGTCGCCGCCATGGCGTCCTTGATCTGCGAGTCGGGCCCGAGGAGCTGGGTGAACGCCCGGTAGAACATCATCGAGGCCGTTCCCTCGCCCAGGTTCTGCACCGCGTAGTAGTAGGCGTGGTTGGGAATGCCGCTGTTGTAGTGGACGCCGCCGTTGTCCATGCAGGTCGATCCGTACTGCGACGCCTTCCCCGCGCTCCCCCACCTGGTGGGGTTCCGCACGTCGCGCAGGGGGTCGGTGCCGATGGCCGTGTTCGCGCCGATGGTCCAGTCGTCCGTGTCGCCGCCGGTCAGGTGCCGTTCGGCGATCGCCATGATGTCGGAGAACGACTCGTTGAGCGCCCCCGACTGGTTCTGGTACTTCAGCTTGGACGTGTACTGGGTGACGGCGTGGGTCCACTCGTGGACCGTGATGTCGTCCTTCACCATGCCGTTCGCGAAGGTGACCGTCAGCCCGTTCCAGAAGGCGTTGGGCTTCTTCATGCTGTACTTCGCCAGGCGGGTCGTCATCTTCGCGCCGTGGTCGTCGTAGCCGTCCCGGTGGAAGTGGTCCTCGTAGAAGTCGTAGGTGTGGCCGGTGAAGTCGTACATGTCGTCCAGCTGCTTGTCCCCGGTCGGGGCCTCCCCCTCCTCACGCCGCGTCTGGAAGAACGTGGAGTGGTCCTCGTCGTCCAGTTCCTCTTCCAGGACCTCCCGGTTCAGCGCGTCCGAGCTCTGCTTCTCGCGCGTCACGACGGTGCCGGGACGCCGGGCGTCGATCAGGTAGTCCCAGGCGCCGGTGCTTTCGAGGACGCGCACGGACCACACCAGGGTGCCCGGCATCGAGGTCCGACCCGCGACCGGGGCCAGGGTGTAGATCTGGAGTTCGGGACGTCCGGAGGCCTTCGCGCCGCGCAGCTGCGCGATCGCGGTCGCCGTCGCCTTGTCCGCCGTGACGGTCGGGGTCGTCGGCGGGGCGGCGACGTCCGGGCGCATCCCGTTGCCGACCGCGACGACCTTGCTCTTGTCCTTGCTCAGTGCGACGTTGACCAGCGCGTCACGGACCGGGACGCCGCCGATGACCTGCTGGAAATGCTGGAAACGGCCGTTCTCGGTGTCGTCGGTGCGGACCGGCTTCAGCTGCGCCGCCGGGTCGGCGACGCCGAAGACTCCCGCGTTCGCGCGCATCCACTTCGGCACGTCGCCGCCGGTGGCCGGGCTGTTCACGGCGAGCATCGACGGCGTGCCGCGCTTCCCGTCCTTGACGACGCCGAACGACTTCCCGCTCTCCGCCCGCAGCCGGTCGAGCGCACCCGGAACGCCGGCCCGCTCGAACGTCCCCTTGCCGGGCTTGCCCGGCGCCGGAGGCGGTGTCGGCGCGGCGTCCGCCACGCCCGCCGAAGCGACCAGGACGCCGACGACCCCGGCCGCGCCCAGCGCGAGCCCGCGCCGCCCGCCGAACCGCCGCCGCATGGCCTGGGTCACGCGCGTGGCCGGGGAACGCAGCGGCCGTCCGACCGCGAGCGCCAGGACACCCGCGACGGCCGTCCACCCGAACCCGAGCAGGAAGGACGCGCCGACCTCCGGACGTACCGCGAACAGTCCCGACGGCTCGACGACGGCCGCCGCGCCCGCGCACAGCGCGCCGAAGAACAGCGCGGCCCACGCCAGCGTGATCAGCGCCTGCCGCCGTCCGTCCGCACGGCGCGCGGACATTCCCGCGGCGACCGCCGCGACCGTCATGGGCAGCAGGCCCACGACCAGCGGCGCGAAGCCGTGGGACGACAGCAGCGCGAGCGGGCGGACCGTCCCGCTGAACCCGATCGCCTCCGTCCGCCAGTGCAGCGGGACGCCCATGGCCCCGGCCAGCGCCGCCACCGCCCCGGCCAGGCCCGACGGCAGCTCCCGCACCGGCGCGCTCAGCGTCCCGGGCAGCGCCCGCGCGGCCGTCCCGCCCGCCCAGGCGAGCGCCAGCCCCACGGCGTAGGCGGCGACGCCCGCCCCGGCCCCCCGTGACAGGAGCCGTACCGAAGTCCTTCTCATCCGACCCGTTCCTCTCGTCCGCCGGGGGGCGATGCCGCCCGGCGGGACCACCGATCCCGCGGCGCGCGGGACCGCGCGCCGTCACATGGCGGAGCGAGTCAAGGTCACGGTGATCAACGTCCGGTCAACGCGCGATCACCGCCGCGGGTGGACTCCGGGCCGGGCGCGCGAGCATGATCCGGTCCATGGCCGACACGAGTGAGCGGGCGCTGCTGAGCGCGCCCGGCGAGGGTGAACTGATCGACGTGGCCGGGGTCGCGCACCTGTTCCGGCTGACCGGCGGGCAGACGGGCGGACGGTTCGCCTTCGAGGAGTTCCGGCTCGAGCCGGGCATCGTCGGGGCGCGTCCGCACGTCCACGAGCGGCACGACGAGTACTTCTACGTCCTGGACGGCGAACTCACGCTGCACAACGGGGACGGCGAGACGAGCGTCGGCCCCGGGCATCTGCTCGCCGCGCTCCGCGGAACCGCGCACGGGTTCCGGAACGCCGGGACCGAGCCGGTCCGCGCCCTCTGCCTCTACACGCCCGCAGGCTACGAGGACTACTTCCGTGAGGTGCACGCGGCGGTCGCGGCCGGGGCGACGGTCACCGACGAGTTGCTCACCGAGTTCCGCGCCCGGCACCACACGCGGCCGTCCTGATCTGAGCCGGGTGCGGGAACCCGTGGGGTCCCGCACCCGGAAGGGCCGGTCAGGGGCGGGACGGGCCGGGGTCGCTGGTGGTCGGGCGGCCGTTCTCGAGGTGGCCCGCGTAGCGGCGGAGGAAGGCTCCGGACGTGAGGCCGACGTCGTACCAGCCCTGGGTGTCCGAGACCTTCCAGTGGAACACGTGCGTGGCGTGCGGGTGCAGTGTGTGCTTCTGGGTTTCGCGGGTGCGGCCGTAGGCGTTGGTGGCGGTCACCTCGACGGGGGTGCGGCCGGTGTTGCGGACCCTGACCATCACGCGGGCCTGCTTGTCGTGGGAGAACTCGGCGACCAGACCGGTCGCGGAGTCCCCGGCGAACTCGCAGAGCGAGCCGTTCGGGCCGTAGTAGGCCAGGTGGTAGGCCTTGTCGACCGTCCAGTGGTCGGAGACCGTGTCGTTCGCCGCCACCGCGTAGCGGCGGGGCGCGGACGCGGGGGCGAGGCGGTCGTACACGTAGAACGCGGCGCCCGCCTTACCCCGGTTGTCGAACTCCAACGCGAACCGGCCGTCCCGGCCCGACACCTCGTTGACCAGCAGGTCGTAGGGCAGCGGACGCGCCGGGCGGACGCCCCGCTCCTGCTCCGGCATGGTCTGCGGCGTGGACACCTCGTACGGCTTGCCCTTGGACGCGGGCGGCGCCGGGACGGGGAAGGCCACCGGGCGCGGGTCGACGCCCCGGGAGAAGTCGAACGCCGAGGTCAGGTCGCCGCAGACGGACCGCCGCCACGGGCTGATGTTGGGCTCCTCGATGCCGAACCGCTTCTCCAGGAAGCGCAGCACCGAGGTGTGGTCGAAGGTCTCCGAGCACACCCAGCCGCCGCGCGACCAGGGCGAGACCACCAGCATCGGCACGCGCGGCCCGAGGCCGATCGGCTGCTTGCCGCCCGGGTCGGTGCCCGGAACGAGCGGGCTCATCTCGTCCGGGTACTTGTCGAGATCGATGAACTCGTCGTCCAGGCGCGCGGTGAGCGACCGGGACAGCACGCCACCGGCGTTCGGCGCGCTCGCGGACGGCGGCATCGGCGGGACGACGTGGTCGAACAGGCCGTCGTTCTCGTCGTAGTTGACGAGGAAGACCGTCCGTCCCCACACCTCGGGGTTGGCGGTGAGGGCCTCCAGCACCTTGTTCAGGTAGTAGGCGCCGTTCGTGGACGTCGACGACGGGTGCTCGGAGTACATCGACGGCGGGACGATCCACGTGACCTGCGGGAGCCGGCCGTTCTTGACGTCCTCGGCGAACTCCACGAGCGTGTGGGTCGACGCGCCCTTGTCCGGCAGCGGACCGGACGCGCCCTCCTGCCGCTGATACCTGCGGAAGAACTCCAGCGAGTTGTCGGTGAAGTTGTCCGTGGCGTCGCCGGGGATGCCGGTGCCGCCCTGGTACAGCTTCCAGCTGACCCCGGCCTTCTCGAGGCGCTCGGGGTAGGTCGTCCAGGTGTAGCCGTTGGTGCCGTTGCGCTCCCACAGACCCGGGCCGTTCGGCTTGGCTCCGAGGCGGTTCTGCGCGTCGATCGTGCCCGTCCACAGGTAGACACGGTTGGGCGCGGTGTCCGCGTGGACCGAGCAGAAGTAGGCGTCGCACACGGTGAACGCCTCGGCCAGGGCCCAGTGGTACTGGATGTCCTCCCGCCGGACGTACCCCATCGTCAGGACGTCCTGCTTCTGGTTCACCCACGCGTCGTGGCGGCCCTCGTTCCAGGCGAGGTGGCCGCTGCTCCAGCCGTGGTTGGTGCCGGGGATCGCCTCGGTGTGCTCCTGCGGGTCCACGTACCAGGGCAGGACCTGGACGGCGCTGTCGGCCAGGCCGCGCGAGTGGTAGTCGCCCGTGTGGACCTTGGCGGCGGGCTGCCGCCAGACCGGGTCGCCGTTCGGCAGCAGATGCGGCCGCGGGTCGCCGAACCCGCGCACGCCGCGCATCGTGCCGAAGTAATGGTCGAAGCTGCGGTTCTCCTGCATGAGGATGACCACGTGCTCGACGTCCTTGATGGTCCCGGTGCGGCCGAGCGCGGGCATCGCCAGCGCCTTGGTCACCGCGGGAGGGAACGCCGTCAGTCCCGCCGCGGCCGTACCCGCGCCCATCAACTGCATGAACCGCCGCCTGTCCAGCGTGGTCACCGAACCTCCCACTGATCGCTCCACGTCGAAAACGGGAACGATCATGGCAGCGAACCCGGCGTCGCCCCAGGTCAGGACGTCGACAACGGCATGAACGGACCGAGGCGCCCGGGTGACGCCCCCGGGGTTCGGGACGCCCGGACCGCAAGATCGCAGATCTCGGTAGATTCCCGGCATGAGTGTTGCGGAACCGACCGAGGCCGAGGCCTCCGACCTGGCCGATTCGCTGTGCGGGATCGTCACCGACTACCCCACGGACAACCCCCGGACGACGCTCCAGGAGTGCGCCGACCGGCTCGCCGCGAACCCGGGCGGTCCCGGACGTGACGGTCTCGTCGTCATCCTGAACGCGACGTCCTGGTACGCGGCCTCGGGCCGGATCGGCGCGTCCGCGCTGCTCGAGGACATGGCGGCGGCACTGCGCGCGGCGCTGGCGACGCTCGACCCGGACGCCTGCGACGGCGGCCACCCGCACGCCGAGAGCGCGGACTGGGACCCGGAGTCGGCCGTGACCGTCGGAACCCGGCTCCTCACGGAGGAGGGCCGCGGCCTCTACGACCCGGACGAGCACGACCTTCCCCTGGAGGCGTGGACCTGCCCGAAGGCGGTCGCCGCGCTCGCCGCCGAGGCCGTCGAAACGCTGGCCGAGGGCCTGCGGACGATGAGCGGCGAGGGTGTCACCGACGGCCTCGACGAGCGCTACGTCGGCCCGGACGGACGCGTCGACGTCCGCCTCCTCGCCGACACCGTGTACGAAAGGCGGCGGAACCACGAGGCGTCGGCCGCCTCCGGGCTGTGGGCCGCGCGCCGGATCGTCTCCGACGTGGCGGACACCCCGCGGGACCGTCTCGGCGTCCTGTTGTCCCTCGGCCTCTGCGTCTCGGTCTGGCACGAGGGGCTCGTCGCCCCCTACCTGCCCGCGATGGAGGCCGCCATCGCCACCGTCGACCTCGCGGCGGGCGAAGCGCCCTGCCCCCACGGCGACACGCCCCACCCGTGGTCGGCCACCCCCCACCGCGAGCGTCTCGCCGCCGTCACCGCCCTCTTCGGCCCCGAGGAGCCGTCCCCCGAGGCGCTCGCCCTGTGGTCCTGCCCCCGCAACCTCACCGACCTGGCCGAACAGTGCCTCACGGACTTCAGGAACTGGCGCACCATGCGCATGTACGACTGACTTCTGCTCAGAACTCGCCGCGCGGACGGGCTTCGGCCGCGGGCCGGGGCGTCCCGTCCTTGGATCTCACCCACGCGGTGAAGGCTTCGATCGCGTCGACGACCGCCTCGAAACGGAACGAGTGGTAGAGGTCGAAGGCATGGTTGCCGCCGCGCAGCTCGGCATAGACGACGGGGTTGGCCGAGGCGCGGCGGAGCCGGTCGGCGAAGTCCCGGGCCTCGGCCACGGGCACCAGTGGGTCGAGGTCGCCGTGGGCCACCAGGAACGGCGGGGCGTCCGCGTTGAGGTGGCCCAGCGGCGAGGACTCGGGTCCTTGTCCGAAGTAGTCGCCGTACCAGCCGTTCAGGTAGACGGCGCCGGTCACGGTGGTGTCGGCTTCCTCGAAGCCCGGTTGGTAGGCGGGGTCGTTCGGGGTGAGCGCGGCCAGGGCCGCCATGTGCCCGCCGGCCGAGCTGCCCGCGACGAACAGCGTCGCCGGATCGGCGCCGTAGTCGTGAGCGTGTTCCCGTGCCCAGGCGATCACCTTCTTGAGGTCGATCAGGTGGTCGGGGTGCCGGGATTGGGGCTGGAGCCGGTAGTTGGCGCTGACGCACACCCAGCCCCGGCTCGCCAGGCGGCAAAGCAGCGGCAGCGACTGGCTGTTCTTGTGGCCTCCCGAGTAGGTGCCTCCGTGCATGTGGATCAGGACGGGCGCGCCTTGTGGGCATGAGCGCTGGTGGTAGACGTCCAGCAGGTTCCGGCGGCCTGCGTCACCATAGGCGAGGTTGGGCACGCGGCGGACGTCCGAACGGCGCCGGAGGACGGGCAGGAAAAGGACGCGGGCCAGCGGAGGCCGCCGACGCAGCCCGGTGGCGAGGTCGGCGTCCAGGGTGGCGCGCCATCCGGCGCCGAGGCCCTCGTCCATGGCGCGGTCGATCCGCGCCCGGTCCCCGATTCCGCGGCGGGCGATGACCACGAGCCCGAGCGTGGTCGCGGCGGCGATGCCGACGATCGCCCAACCGCCCGCCGAATGGATGTCGCCCTCGGCGAACGCCAGCAGCGTCGGCAGGAACAGCATGTAGAAGAAGGCCGCGAACGGCACCTCATTGGCGACGAGCCCGAAGTAGTAACTCAACCTCTGAAGCGGTTGCGGCCGCCGCACCGGCGCCAGCGCGCACAGCGCGCCGATGGCGACGGCCGACACGGTGATGAGGTAGCCGAAAGGCACAGAACCTCCAGGGACGAATCGCGGGGACGACGAGCACGGAAGTGACGTGTGCGAGGGCCCAATACTCCACCGTCGCCCGCTTTTCGATCAACGTGCTCCAGCGCCATCGTCGTGAGGCCCGGGGTTGACGATGCGGGGGTGCGAAGGCGTCCAGGAGAGTTTCCGGAACCCCGGCGCCGTCCTGGAGACTTGGAACGCGTCCCCTTCCCCCACTCGTCCTGCCCGGGCTGCCCGAACCGGCCCTCACTTGATCGCCCCAGGCCGCTTATGCCGGGGTGGGGCGGGCGTGGCCGAGGTAGGTGACCAGGGGTTTGCCGGTCGGTTCGAGGACGAAGCCGGTCAGGCCGGGGATCGCGTCGTCGTCGATCCTTCCCGCGCGGCGGGCGACGGTGGCGCGGACGAGGTCGAGGACGTTCTTGGGCTTGAAGGAGCAGATGTCCTCGTTCTCGAGGCCGTGCGCGGCGAGGGCCGCGGTGACCTCCTGCGGCGTCCGCAGGCGGGCCGTGGCGTAGCGGCCTGAGGGCATGATGCGGGTGAACGGCAGCGCCTGGAAGGCCCCGAGGTAGATGAGGCGGGAGAGCGGCGTCCGGTTGACGGTGTCGTAGAACAGGACGCCGTCCGGGCGCAGCAGCCTGGACGCGTGCGCGACGACGCGTCCGAGGTCGCCGGTGATCTCGAAAGTGTCGGCGTAGAAGACGAGGTCGAAGGACGCGTCGCCGAGCCCGGGGTCCTCAGCGGGCGCGGTCAGGAACTCGACGGGCCCGCCGCCCGCCTCGCGGGCCATCGCGGTCGCCTCGGCGGACGGGTCCAGGGCGACGACGTCCAGCCCGAGCCCGGCCAGCCCGCGGGCGAGGAGGCCGCGTCCGCCGCCGACGACCAGGGCGGATCGCCCGGACGGGTCGATCCCCAGCCGCCGCAGGACCGAGGTCACGTACTCCAGCCGGACGTCCTGGAAGGTGAGCGCCCGGATGTGGCGGCCGTCGATGGCGCCGGGCGTGCGCGAGTCGAGTTCGATGGTCGGTCCCATGAGGCTCCCCCTCGTGAGTTTCCTTAGGAAACCCGACCTTAGTCCCCTAAGGGAACTCGCATACACTCGGGGGGGTGACCAGAACCCCGCTCACCGACGTCGCGTGCTCGATCGCGCGCGCCACCGACCTGTTCGCGGACGCGTGGACGGCGCTCATCATGCGGGACGTCCTGGTGGGCGTGAACCGCTTCGACGACCTGGCCCGCGACCTGGGTATCTCGCGCAAGATCCTCGCCGCGCGGCTCTCCCGGCTGGTCGAGGAGGGCGTCCTGGTCCGGGAGCGGTACCAGGAGCACCCGCCCCGCGAGCACTACCTGGCGACCGAGAAGGGCGAGGACCTGTATCCCGTCCTGCTCGCGCTGATGCGGTGGGGCGACCGCTGGTACGGGGAGTCCGGGCCGCCCGTCCGCATCCACCACCTGGACTGCGGACACGACACCGAGGCCGTCACCGCGTGCGCCCACTGCGGCCACGAGCTCACGGCCGGCAACACCACCCAGCTGCCCGGCCCCGGAGGCCGCATCGGCCCCGGCACCCAGGTGATCGGCCCCCTCATCGCGTCCCGCAACCCCTCACCCTGACCACCCCACTCTCATCTTGACGTTGACAAGTTCACTCGCCGGCTGCAATCTAGTCGATGTCAAGATTCGTGGACCAGGAGAAGAGGGATCGTCATGAGCGACGACAGCGGGCGCATGCGGCAGATGTGGCATCTCCTGGAGCCCCTGCACGCCGTCCTCTACTACGCTCCCGAGGTCCTCGAGGAAGTGGAGGCACTCGGTTACGACACCGGCGAGCGCTGGCCGAGCTACTTCCCCCTGCGGGCGGCGCCGCTCGGGGCACCCGGATCGCGCCAGGTCGCCTCCGCGTTCTACAGCTTCAGCCCGCGCATGGTCGCCGAACACGTCCCCGCCGCCTGGGACGTCGCCGCACCTGACCAAGTGCTCGCGGCCCGGACGCGCGGCATCGACCGGGCCTACCGCGCGCTCATCGGCGAGCGAACGGGCAGCGCCGATCTCGCCGAGGCGGCCGCGCTCGCCCGCCGGGCGGCGGAGGCCGCACCCACGAACGGCCGCCCGCTGGCCGCCGCCAACGCCGCGCTGCCCTGGCCCCAGGAGTCGCACCTCGTGCTGTGGCAGGCCGCGACGATCCTGCGGGAGCACCGCGGCGACGGCCACCTCGCCGCCCTCCTGACCGCCGGCCTCGACCCCGTGGAGGCCCTGGTGTCCTTCGCCGCGATCGGCGCGGCGCCGGCCGAGGTCTTCGCCAGCCGCGGCTGGAGCGAGGACGAGTGGACGTCGGCCCGCGAGCGGCTCATCACGCGGGGACTCCTGGACGCCGACGGCATGGCGACCGACGCGGGCCGCGCCCTGCGCGCCGAAGTCGAGCGCCGTACCGACGAACTCGCCGCCGCCCCCTGGAACGCGCTCGGCGCCGAGGACACCGCGCGGCTCGCCGAACTCCTGGGCCCCCTCTGGCTGGACGTCCTCGGCTCAGGACTACTCCCCCGCGAGACCACACTCGGCATCGGAAAGATCTGAGGAGCAGAACGCGGCAAGGGCCGACAGAGGAGAGGGCTGCTGGGGTCGACGGGGATTGCCCTCGCGCTTGAGGGTTGACGGCTGGTTCGGGCTGGCCGCTGAGGCTGCGTGCGGCGAAAGCTTCCGGGATCGGTTCAACGGAAAACTGGACGTCATGGCTTCCGGGAACGGTCCTGAGCCTGCTCGGACCTGGTTCCGGCCGCCCCTCTCCTGTCATCCCACACCGTCCGTCAGATGACGGACGCTCCGCCATGGAGGCACCCATGAGCTCGAACTCGGTCGATGGATATGTCCCGGTCATCGACCTCTCCACCCGGCACGAGGCGCCCGGCCGCGCCGCGCTGGCCGAGGCGATCGGCGAGGCCTGCCGGACGTCGGGCTTCTTCGTCATCGTCGGTCACGGGGTCCCGTCCGGGCTCGTCGACCGGATGCACACGGCGACCACCGCGTTCTTCACGCTGCCCGACGCCGAGAAGGACCGGATCGCGCACCGCCCCGGCTTCTCCGGATTCCGCAGGTCCGGCGGCACCACCGCCCAGAGTCTCGACCGCAGGACGCCACCGGACCTCTGCGAGTCCTTCGGCGCACACGTCACGGGAGAACTGAGCGACCGGGAACGCGAGGCGCTCGGCGACTACCCGGCGACCTGGAAACTCGCCAACCTGTGGCCCCAGAACCCGGCCGACTTCCGGGAGGTGTGGCAGGAGTACATGGCGGCGATGCACGCGCTGTCGGCCGACCTGCTGCGCCTGTGCGCCCGCGCCCTCGGGCTGGACGAGGACCACTTCGACGACAAGTTCGACCGGCACGTCTCCTCGCTGGTCGCCAACTTCTACTACCCCCAGGTGGACGAGCCGCTCCCGGGCCAGCTCCGCAGAGGCGCCCACACCGACTTCGGCGGACTGACCGTCCTGTACCAGCAGGACGACAAGGGAGGGCTCCAGGTCCTCCAGGGCGAGGACACCTGGCGCGACGTCCGCGCCATCCCCGACAGCTTCGTGATCAACATCGGCGACCTGATGGCCCTGTGGACCGGCGGACGGTGGGTCTCGACCATGCACCGGGTGGTCAACCCCGAGCGGGCGGACACCTCCTCGCGCCTGTCCGTCCCGTTCTTCTTCCAGCCCAACCACGACGCCACGATCGAGCCGCTACCGCCCCTCACCCCCACTCCCGGCCAGGAGCGGCCCCAGCCCGTCATCGCCGGGGAGTGGATGGCGATGAAGATGCAGAAGCTGTTCGCCGCCGCCCGGTAGAGCGAGGTGCGATCCCTTAGGGCGTGGTCGGGCCGTCCGCCTCGTGGGCCCAGATGAGGCAGTCGTGCCAGGTGTCCTGTTCGGGGTCCTGGTGCGTCCAGGTGCGGCAGTGCCGCGGGAGTCGCTCCTCGAAGCGGAAGCCGATGCGCTGGGCGAGCCGTTCCGAGCGGTCGTTGCCGGGCTCGATCTCCAGCCACACCCGGGGAAGGGCGAGCGCTTCGTGAGCCCAGAGCGTGGTGGCGAGGGCGGCGCGTGAGGCGATGCCCTGGCCGCGCTCCTCCGGGCGGAGCCAGTACGCCACCTCGACGCTCCCGGGGCCGTCCGGTATCAGGCCGACCGCGCCGAGAAGGCGTTCGTCCCGGAAGATGCCGACGCTGAACTGGCCTCCCGCCGCGGGATCCCAGTCGGTCAGGGCAGCGCGCGCGTCGGACGGAGTGTACGGCCCGAGAAGAGGGCCCCACAGGGAGTGGCCGGGTTCCGCGGACGTCGCCTCGACCACCGAGGCGACGTCCGCGGCGTCCAGAATGCGGAGCTGGAGATCATCGTCGCCGAGTGATGGCGCGGCGAGCCCGGACAAGCTGGCAATGTAGCTGGTGTTCATGCCCATGTGGCCTACTATGCAGACAGGAAGGTAGGTGGTCAAGTGCAGTACATCGCCTACATCGGCAACATGGCGAAGCTGACCGTCGAGCTGGTCAACGGTGATGACCCCAGTGAGCTGCGGCATGAGTTCTTCGGCCAGCATCACATCGCCGCCCCTCGGGCCGACGAGCTCGCGAGGCTGCTTCCGCTCCTGCGCGACGCCGTCGCGACCGTCGCGGACGCGGGCTCGATCGAGCCCGTCAACGTCCTCCTGGAGACGTTCCCGCCCACGATGATCGTGAGCAGCCATGACGAAACGGGCACGCCGCACCTGCACTTCGCGCGTGACGGCGAGGACGCCGTGTCCTGGCTGGGACGCAGTTGCGCCGCCGCGCTCGCCCACGTGATCTGCGGTGATCCGCACGTCACCGTCGGCCGGTGCCAGGCGGACGGCTGCGAGCGCTTCTACGTCGACGACTCCCGCAACCGCAGCCGCCGGTTCTGCTCCAACACCTGCGCCAGCCGGACCACCGTCGCCGCCTACCGCGCCCGCCGCAAGAGCCAGGACGCCGGCGCCTGACCGGACCTCACGGCGCCCCTCAGGGGGATTCGATGAGCGGACGCAGGGACGCCTGGATCTGCTCGTCCGTGGGGACGACGTCGACGGTGTTCCCGGCCAGGTGACTCTCGTAGGCGCCGAGGTCGAGAAGGCCGTGGCCGCTCAGGCTGAACAGGATGACGCGTTCGGCGCGTTCCTCGCGCGCCTTCAGGGCCTCGTCGATCGCGGCGGTCACGGCGTGGGCCGATTCGGGCGCGGGGACCAGGCCCTCGGCCCTCGCGAAGGCGGCCCCGCAATCGAAGACGCGCGACTGGCTGTAGGACGTCGCGTCCATCAGGCCCTTGTCGTACATCGCGCTGACGATCGGGGCGGCGCCGTGGTAGCGCAGCCCTCCGGCATGGATGTGGTACGCGGTGAACGTGTGGCCGAGCGTGTACATCTTGACCATGGGCGTCACGCCGGAGTAGTCGGTGTAGTCCAGGAGGTATCTGCCCCGGGTCATTTTGGGGCAGGCGTCCGGCTCCACGGCCAGGAATCGTGTGGCGGCGTTCTGCTCCTGCGCGGCACGGTAAAAGGGGAAGGTGATTCCGGCGAAGTTGCTGCCCGCGCCCATCGCGCCGATCACCACATCGGGGAACTCCCCCGCCATCCGCATCTGCAGGAGGGCCTCCTCACCGATGACGGTCTGGTGCAGCAGGACGTGGTTCTCGCCGCTGCCGATCGAGAACCGCGCGTTCTCGCGGGCGGCGGCGTACTCGATCGCCTCGGCGTTCGCGATCCCGAGACTGCCCGGCGAGTCGGGATCGGCGCGCAGGGCGGCCCGGCCCACCTCGGTCTCCGCACTGGGGCTCTCGATGACCCGCGCGCCGTTCAGCCGCATCAGCGTGCCCCGATACGGCTTCTGCCGGTAGCTGGACCGCACCATGAACACGGTGCATTCCATGCCGTAGGGGTGGCACGCCATCGACAGGGCGGTGCCCCACTGACCGGCGCCGGTGCCCGTCACCATCTCCCCGACCCCGGACCGGGCGTAGTAGTACGCCTGCGCCAGCGCGGTGTTGATCTTGTGGCTGCCGGACGGGCTCGTCCCCTCGTACTTGAAATAGATGTGCGCGGGGGTGTCGAGGTCCTTTTCCAGCCGCGTCGCGCGGTAGAGCGGCGTCGGACGCCAGCGCTGGTATTCCGCCCGGACGGGTTCGGGGATCTCGACCCAGCGGTCGCGGCCGATGCTCGGCCGGTACATGGAGAGCGGCAACTGCGGATTCAGCGTTCTCCGCTCGCCGTTCACCCGCGGCGCGGAACGCGGAGGGGGCACCTCGAACGGCAGATCCGCGAGGATGTTGTACCAATGCGTGGGAACCTGCCCGGCGTCCAGTTCGAAGGCGTGGCGCATGTTATTCGCCCGCGCCCTTCGCGTCGACGACCTGCCGGATCATTGCGACGAGACTTCCCACATCGCTCAGTTCCGCGGCCATCACGTCCTCGTCGTCGATCTCGATGTCGAACCGCTTCTCAATCTCGACGAGGATGTGCAGCAGGCTGAGCGAGTCCAGTCCCACCACCGGCGAGTAGAGGGAGACCGTGTCGTCGAGTCGTTCGGGGGCGATGCCCAATTCGAGGACGCCGATCACGACGTTCTTGATCTCCACTGCCAGTTCCGGATTCATGGCACGATCCACGGCATGTCCCTCTTCTGCAGTCGTCGGCTCGGGGATTTCCTTGCGGAGCGGGATTCTTGATGGAAACCGATATCCGGAAGTCGGGACTTCACCGGCGACAGGGCGTCACGTGCCGGCGACTCGGGCCGTGGGCCTCGCCCGCCGGGGTCTCCCGGCCATGCCGGGCAGACCCGCCGGGACCGTCCACGGGCTGCGACGTTCACCACTGCGGTTGACTGACGGTCGGTACCGTACGACAGGCATCTGCGCAGTGCAAGAGATTGCACCAAGCCGTTGGCGATCGTGTGAACCGCCCGAAACTCACCCTTTCCAAGATCGGATGTCTCATGGACAATGGGCACCGGCTGATGCGGCCGGGCCCGGTTTTCCGTGGTCCGGCTCCCGTGAGGCGAGGGGTGGAGCATTGTGATTCCACACAGTGATGACGCGGTCACTTCGTGCCGCCCGACAGGGAAGCGCTCGTCGTTTCCGTCCACCGGTCCTCCACCTTCTGCGGCGACCTAGCCGGATCATTGGAAACCACCCGTCCCCGGGTGCCTTCTTTCACCGCGTCGACTGGTTTCGCGCGGGCGGGAGCCCTTCGGTTCCCGATGTCGCATGTGATTATGCTCGGCTGAACGGAGAGCCATGCGATTCGAATGGGATGACGACCAGGACGGGCTGTACCGGGATTTTCGCAGGCTCGGCGAAGAGGCGTTGAGCGAGGACGTCGCCGAACGCGACAGGGCCGGTCTGTTCAGCCACGAGGATTGGAAGGCCTGCGCCGAACGCGGATTGCTCGGGCTGATGCTGCCGCCCGAGTACGGCGGCGCCGGACGCGACCCGGTGACCTATGCGCGGGCGATGGAGGGCTTCGGCCACGGCTGCCGCGACAACGGCCTCATGATGGCGATGGGCGCGCACGTCCTCGCCGCCGAGCTCCCCGTCTGGAAGTACGGCGACGAGGAGCAGCGGCGCAGGTACCTGCCGGAACTCGCCGCCGGACGGCTCATCGGCGCCAACGCGATGACCGAGCCCGGCAGCGGGTCGGACGCCCTGTCGCTCACGACCACGGCCGAACGCGACGACGGCTTCTACCGGCTCACCGGGCGCAAGGTCTTCGTGACGAACGCGCCGGTCGCCGACGTGTTCGTCGTGTACGCGACCGTCGGCCGGAACCTGGGGTTCACCGGAGTGACCGCGTTCCTTGTGGAGCGCGGCGACGTCGGCGTCTCGGTGAAGGAGCAGGCCGAGAAGATGGGGCTGCGCACCGCCCGCTGGGGTGAGCTCGAACTGGACGGATGCCGGATCCCGGCGTCCCGGCGGCTCGGGGCCGAGCGGCAGGGCGGGGCGGTGTTCGCGCGGACGATGGCGTGGGAACGGTCCCTCCTGCTGGCGCCGTGGCTCGGCGTCCTGGAACGCGAGATCGACGCGTGCGTGCGCCACTGCCGGCGCCGGCGCCAGTTCGGCAAGCACATCGGGCATTTCCAGTCGGTCTCGAACCGGATCGTCGACATGCGGATCCGCTGGGAGCTGGCCCGGATGCTCCTCTACCGCGCCGCGGCCGAGCTCGACGGCGCGGAGCCGACGATCTTCCCCGAGGCCGGGAAGCTGTATGTGAGCGAGGCCGCCGTGGAGATCTTCACGAGCCTGACGCAGATCTACGGGGCGCTCGGCTACTCGTCCGACGGGCGGACCGAGCGGAACCTGCGCGACGCGATCGGCATGACCATCTCGTCTGGCACGTCCGACATGCAGCGCGTGGTGATCGCGGGGAAGCTCGGCATCTCCTGGCCGGACACCGAAGGGAGCGGGGACGCGAAATGAGCGGGCTCGACGACCACCTCCGCCACTGGGCCCGGACGCGACCGGACGCCCCGGCGGTCGAGTACCAGGGCCGGACGCTGACCTACGGCGAACTGGACGCGCGCAGCTCGGCCCTCGCGGCCACATTGATCGGCAACGGTGTCGCCCCTGGTGACAGGGTCGGCCTGTGGGCGCGCAAGTCGATCGAGTCGGTGATCGCGATCCACGGCGTCCTGAAGACGGGCGCCGCCTATGTTCCGATCGACCCGAGCGCGCCGTTCAAGCGGGCGGGCCACATCATCGAGCACTGCGACGTCGCCTGTGTCATCGCCCAGGACGACCGTGTCGGATGGCTGCGGGAGCACTTCTCGTGCCCGATCGTGTCCGTGGGCCCGCAGCCACTGGACGAATCGGTCATCGGCTGGGACCAGGCCCTGGCCGCCACCGGCGATCCCGGCCTGCCGGACGTCGATCTCCAGAGCCCCGCCTACATCCTGCACACGTCGGGGTCGAAGGGCACTCCCAAGGGGGTCGTGCTCTCCCACGGCAACGCCGTCGCGTTCGTGGAATGGGCGGTCGGCGAGTTCGGCCTGGGGCCCTCCGATCGGGTCTCCAGTCACGCGCCGTTCCATTTCGACCTGTCCGTCCTGGACCTGTTCGCGACGTGCGCCGCGGGCGGCTGCGTCGTGCTGGTGCCGGAGAGCCAGGTCGGGCTCGGCGGCGCATTGAACAAGTTCGTCACCGACCAGCGCATCACCGTGTGGTACTCGGTCCCGGGCGCGCTGACCCGGATGCTCGCGGCGAAGAACGGCGACCTGCTGGCCGGGTCGTCGCTGCGGGTCGTCCTGTTCGCCGGGGAGCCGTTTCCGCTCACCCACCTGCGGCGGCTTCACGCGCTCGTCCCCGGGGCGGCCTTCTACAACCTGTACGGACCGACCGAGACGAACGTGTGCCTGTTCCATCGCGTCCGGGCGTCGGACGTCGAGCCGCATCTCACGCGGCCGGTGCCGATCGGGCGGCCCTGCCCGTACGCGCGCGCGTTCGTGGTCGACCGGGACGGACGTCCGCTGGACCCCGAGCCGGGACGGACCGGGGAGCTCTGCGTCGCGGGCGACTCGGTGATGCTCGGCTACTGGCAGGACGACGCCCTCACGGCGTCGAAGACCCTGCTGATCCCGCGGGACGGCGCGGAACCGCTCGAGGCGTACCGCACCGGTGACCTCGTCCGGATCGACGACGACCTGAACCACGTGTTCCTCGGACGCGAGGACGACATGGTGAAGATCCGCGGCCACCGGGTCGAGATCGGCGAGGTCGAGGCCGTCCTGTCGGCCGCGGAGAACGTCCGGGAGGTCGCGTGCGTCGTGGTCGGCGACGGCCCCGACGACCGCGTGATCGAGGCGTACCTGGTGCCGGAGGAGGATCCGCTCGACGTCCCGCGGGTGCGGCGGCACTGCCTGGCCGAGCTTCCGCGCTACATGGTCCCGGAACGCTTCCATGTCGTCGCCGGGCTCCCGACGACCGGGACCGGGAAGATCGACCGGCGCGGGCTGGCCGGTGCGTAGGCGGGCGCGGCGATGAAGGTGCTGACCGAGACCTGGTGGAGCGCGGCGATCGGCCGGGAGAAGACGGTGACGGTCGTGCTGCCGCCGAGCTACTCCCCCGTCGGCGGCCCGTTCCCCGTGCTGTACCTGCTGCACGGCTTCGGCGGGAACCGGAACACCTGGCTCCAGTGCGCGAACCTCTCGGCGGTGGTGGACTCGCACCGGCTCGTCCTGGTGCTCCCCGAGTCGGGACGCGCCTGGTTCATCAACGACGCGCGAGGACGGCGCTACGAGGACTACCTCGTCCACGAGGTGGTCGACCACGTCGACGCCGCCTTCAACACCGTCCCCACCCGGGACGGACGGGCCGTCGGCGGCTTCTCGATGGGCGGGGCCGCCGCGCTCTACCAGGCGCTGCTGCACGGCGACCGGTTCTCGGTCGTGGCCAGCAACGGCGGCGCGTTCGAGGCCCCCCTGAGAGAGGGCGACCCGTACGAGGCCCTGCGCGGCGACCGGAATCTGGCGATCCCCTCCACCCGCGACCACGAGCGCGTGTGGGGGCCCGCCGGCAGCGAGGTCAGGCGCAGATACGACCCCTACTCCCTCATCCGGAACCGCGACCCGAGGCACCCGATCGAGGTGTACCTCGACATCGGCCTGGACGACTACCCGCGGATGATCTCCATGAACCGGAGGACGCGGGACGCGCTCACGGCCGGTTCGGTCCCCCACGAGTACCGGGAACGCCCCGGCGGGCACGACTGGGACTTCGTCGACGCCGGGCTCCGCGACCTCTTCGCGTTCACGCAGGGCCACCTCCTTTCCGCGTGACCGTTTCCGCCCCAGACAGGACATCGACAAGACGAGGGACGACGGAGGACTGCTCATGTGCGGCATCACCGGATGGGTCGACCGGACGCGGGACCTGCGGCGGCAGCTCCCCGTCCTCTCGGACATGACACGGACCCAGACCCCGCGCGGCCCGGACGCCGAAGGCGTCTGGCTCTCCCGCCACGCCGCGTTCGGCCACCGGCGGCTCTCGGTGATCGACATCGAGGGCGGCGCGCAGCCGATGCTGCGGACCGGACGGCGCGGCGAACAGGCCGCCATCACCTTCAGCGGCGAGATCTACAACTTCCGGGAGCTGCGCGCCGAGCTGACGTCGGCCGGGTGGACGTTCACCACCCGCTCGGACACCGAGGTGCTGCTCATCGCCTACCTCGAATGGGGGCCGGACTTCGTGCACCGGCTCAACGGGATGTACGCGTTCGCCCTCTGGGACGAGGCGGAGCAGCGGCTCCTCCTCGTCCGGGACCGCCTCGGCATCAAACCCCTCTACTACGCCGCGCTCGGCGACGGCGTCGTGTTCGGCTCGGAACCGAAGGCGCTGCTCGCGCACCCCGAGATGGCCGCCGAGGTGGACCTCGAGGGCGTCGCCGAGCTGATGGTCGTCCCCCGCGCCCGGACGCCCGGGAACGCCGTCTACCGGGGGATGCGGGAGGTCCGGCCCGGCCACCTCGTCGTCGCCGACGCGTTCGGCGTCCGGGAGAGCCGGTACTGGCGGCTGGAGGCCCGCCCGCACACCCTGGACTTCGGCGACACCACGGCCGACGTCCGCTCGCTGCTCACCGACATCGTCGAACGCCAGCTCGTCGCGGACGTCCCGGTCGGGACGCTGCTGTCCGGCGGCATCGACTCGAGCGCGATCACGGCCATGGCCGCGCGGATCTTCGGCGGCGAGCTGAGCAGCCATTCGGTGAGCGTCCCGGCGCCCGCGACGCCGGGAAGCGACTCCTGGCGGCCGAGCCCGGACGAGCCGTACGCCAAGCTGGTCGCCGAACGGCTCGGCCTCAAGCACTTCGTGACCCAGGTGAGCACCGGCGACCTCGTCGACGGCCTCGAACACGGCCTGCGGGCGCGTGACCTTCCGGGCTGGGGCGACCTGGACACCTCGATGTACTACCTGTTCCGCGCGGTGCGCGAGGAGTGCACGGTCGCGCTGTCGGGCGAGGCCGCCGACGAGATGTTCGGCGGCTACGCCTGGCAGCTGGACGAGCGGTTCGTCCAGCACACCTCGTTCCCCTGGATGTACGGGCGGCGGCAGCCGCAGCACCTCCTGCGGGACGAGATCAGGAACGCGATCGGGCCGGAGGAGTACGAGGACGAGCGCTACCGGCGGGCGCTGAGCGAGGTCCCGCACCTGGACGGCGAGGGCCCGGCGCGGCGCAGGGAGCGGGAGGTCTTCCACCTCGGGCTGACGCGGTGGCTGGGCGCGCTGCTCGACCGGAAGGACCGGATGAGCATGGCCGTCGGGCTGGAGGTGCGGGTCCCGTTCGCCGACCACCGGCTCGCCGAGTACCTGTTCAACGTCCCGGCGGACCTGAAGGCGCACGGCGGGATCGAGAAGGCGCTCCTGCGGCGGGCCACGGCCGACCTCCTGCCGGAGGAGATCGTGACCAGGCCGAAGAGCGCCTACCCCGCCAGCCAGGACCCGGGGTACGTCGCGGTGATGCGGGACCGCGTCCTCGGTCTGCTGGAGGTGTCGGACGCGCCGCTGTTCACCCTCATGGACCGGGAGAAGGTCCGGACGGCGGTCACCTCGGAGCTGGACACGCTCCCCGGCCCGATCACCGCCCGGACCTCCGCGATCGGTCTCTCCTACCTCCTCGAACTGAACCGCTGGCTCACGACGGTGCGGGTGGTGGTGTAGCCGGGTCAGGGGGCCTGGGGGCGTCCCTGCCGCGGCAGGGCGAAACGCTCGCGGAGCTCCGCCTTGCGGATCTTGCCCGTCGCCGTTCGCGGGAAGTCGTCGACCAGTTCGAGGCGCTGCGGCCAGTAGTTCTTGGTCATGCCGGCCTCGTCCAGTGACGCCTGGAGGTCCTCGAGGGCGACCGCCGCGCCGGGACGGGCCGGGCTCACCACCGCGGTGATCGTCTCGTCCTCGCGGTCGTCGTGGACGCCGATGACGGCGACCTCGCCGACCGCGGGGTGCCGTCCGATGATCGTCTCGAGGTCGGTGACCGGCGCGATGTTGGCGTTGCGCAGGATCATGTCCTTGGCCCGGCCGGTGATGCGGATGCCGCCGCGCCCGTCGGGCCGGGCCAGGTCCCCGGTGTCGAACCAGCCGTCCTCGTCGAGTTCGGCGTCGTACAGGTCGTCCCGGCGGTAGTAGCCGAGGCACTGCGTGGGGCCGCGCACCCACAGGACTCCCTCGCCGTCGGCCTGGTCGGAGACGGGGTCGATCCGCAGTTCCATGTCGGCGATGGGGCTGCCGTCGCTGTGCGCGGCCCAGTCCTCCGGGTCGTCGCGGCGGGTGATGGCCGCCGGGCCGTTCTCGGTCATGCCCCACAGGGAGAACAGGCGGAGCCCGAAGACGTCCCTGGCGTCGTCGATGAAGTACGGCGGGACCGGCGCCGAGCCGGTGACGAGCCACGCGAAGTGCGGGAGGTCGCGCGGCCGGGCCCGCTGCTCCTCGATGAGGGTCAGCAGGTAGAACGGCGCGGTGTAGAAGAAGACGACGCCGTGCTCGGCCATGAGGTCGAGGGCGTCGCCGGGGGCCTTGGCGTCCTGGAAGGCCATGGTGCCGCCGAGCATCAGCGGCATCAGCATGCCCTGCACGACGCCGGTGTAGTGGGTGTACAGCGCGGTCGTGTACATGACGAGCGTGTCGTCGAGCCCGAAGACGTCCGCCTCGCCCCGGATCGCCGCGTACAGCGTGTTCTGGCTGTGCAGGACGCCCTTGGGCTCGCTCGTCGTGCCCGAGGTGAACAGGACGAGGTACGGGTCGTCGGGGCCGAGCTCGCGGGCGTCGAGCAGGTGGGCGTGCCGTTCCTCCCAGGGCGACCCGAAGAAGAACGACTCGAACACCTCGGTGCCGTCCGGGCCGGGGCCGTCGGCGACGAACACGCGCTCCAGGGACGACAGCTCCGCGGCGAACTCCGCCCCCAGCTCACCCAGCTTGTCGCCGTTGTCGTCGGCCATGGTGATGAGCACGCGCGCCTCGGTGACGCGCAGCATGATGTCGAGCTCGCGGCGCCGGTAGGTCTTCATCAGCGGGCAGTACACGATCCCGGCGCGGACGCACGCGAGCGTGAGCACGGCCAGCTCCCACCGGTCGGTGAGCTGGGCCGCCAGGACGTCGCCGGGTCTCAGCCCGAGCTCGACCAGGGCGCTCGCGCAGCGGTCGACGGACGCGGCGAGCTCGGTGTAGTCGAAGCGGTACGTCCGCCCGTCGGACTGGCGCCGGGTGATCACCGCGGTCTTGTGCGGTGTCTCGCGCCCGTGGCGCCTCAGGTCGTCGAGGAAGGTCTCGTCCCGCCACCAGCCTCGTTCGCGGTAGCGCGCCGAGGTCTCGGCCATGTTCGGGGGCATGTCCGTTCTCCCGTTCTGTCCTCGCCGAGGACGTGAGCCGGTCGTTTTCGGGCCCGCCGGACACACCGGTGAAGATCGTGGATCTTCACCGGTGTGTCCGGCGGCCCGGGAAGGGGGGTCAGGCGGGACGTTCCGGATCGACCATCTGAATGCGCAGCTCGGAGGAGTAGCGGCGGCCCTCGGCGTCCTCCAGCCACGCCTCCTCGGGCCCCGGCAGCAGCTCGGTGAACGTCACGGGGACGTCGTCGCCGAACGAGTCGCGGGCCGAGCGGATGATCGAGGCGAACGCCGACACGTACCGGGGGCCGGTGAAGTCGACGTAGGTCGGCTTGATCTCCGTCCCGACCTTGGCGAACACCCGGTCCGGCAGGCCGAGGGACGCGCGCAGGCGGCGGGCCGCGAGGTACTCGGGGACGACGCCCTTCTTCGGCGCGATCCCGGTGGCGCCCACGGTCGTGCGCCAGGTCTCGCGGACGACGACCAGCCGGTCCATCGTGACGCGCGGGTGGTGCGCGCCGGTGCCGATGCGCTTGAACGCCTCGGCGCCCAGAAAGCCGAACAGCAGGCAGAACACGTCGCGGAGCGGCCGCCTCAGGCCGTCCGGGCCGATGACCTCGAGCGTCCCGTCGCGGTCGACGACGGTGAGCGTGACGGTCGGCAGGACGCGCGCGGGATCGGCGCCCGGCGCGGCGGTGAACGCGATCTGGCGGTCGGTCTCGCCCAGCACCGGGGCGATGCGCGCCGTGTACTGCCGCCACCAGGTCGGGTACAGGGGGCGGAACTGCGGGCCGATGTCGTCGGCCGCGGCGTCGCGCAGCTTGCCGGGATCGGGGTGCCGGTCGGTGAAGACGGCGCTGTCGAGGGTGGGCCACGCAGTGTGCATCTCGCCGAGCACCAGCGTGAACTCGCCCCTCGCCAGCGCGTCGGCGCCGACCGCGCCGATGTGCAGGTCGGGGCTCTGGATCCGGGCGGCGGGCCAGCCCGGACGGTCCGCCGCGAACAGCACCGCGGCGCGCTCGGCCAGCTCCGCGCTGTCCAGGAACAGGCGGCTCTCGCCGGCCGTGGCGGCGTCGACGCCGACCAGCTCGTCCCAGCGCCGGGCGAACTCGGCGGCGACCGCGTCCCCCGGACGGTCCGTGCCGGTGATCAGCGGCTGGACGGCCTCCCACAGCACCGGCATCGGGACGCTGTCCGCGCCCGGTTCGCGGAGCCGTTCGTAGAGGTCGCGGAACGCCTCGTCGTAGGCGTCCGCGAGGGCCACCGAGACCCAGCGCGCGGCGGGCAGCAGGACGCGCCCGAACGGCCCCGACAGCGCCTCCAGGATCGGCGCGCCGATGGTGGCGTCCAGGTCGCGGACGGTGTCCTCGAAGCAGACGCGCCGTCCCACGTACATCTGCCCGCCCAGGCGGTGCGCGTCGGCTCCGGTCAAGGCCGTGAACTCGGCGTCCAGGCCGTCGAGGGCGTCGGCCAGGGCGTCGGGGTCGCCCGCCGCGTCGGCCACGGCCGCGCGGGCCCGGTCGAGCCGGTCGAGCCCGGCGAGCGCGCGTTCCCGGGCGGCCGGTTCGGGGATCGCGTCGAGCGCGGCGCGCAGGACGCCCTCGGCCCGCGCGTTGTAGGGCATGTTCACGCCCTGCCAGACGACGCCGTCCTCCACGAGCCGGTCGAGCACGGCGGCGTGGCGCAGGTCGTGGGCGATCTCGGCCGCGGGCCGGACGCCGTCGCACAGCGCGAGGACCTCCGCCTCGACGTCGTCCAGGGGCACGGGGTCCTTGCCGGGCTGCAAGAGGTGCCCGTCGCGGACGGCCAGGTGCGGGTGGAGCCGGGCGGGCAGCCAGGGCGCCACGTCCGGGTCGGCGAGCAGCGAGGTCACGTACGCCTCGAGCGCCCAGAACTCGTAGTCGACCTTGCGGGACCGCAGGAGCCCGGCGCCCGGCCGGATGGTGACCGCCCGCTCCGCGTCCGGGTCGATGGTCGCCCAGGTGACCGGGCCGAAGAAGCCGATGGTGTCGTTCTTGCCGCAGTACCGCTGCCAGTAGCGGACGACCGCGCTCTCGCGGGCGCGCCGCCGGTGGCGGGCACGCCGGAGCTCCTTCCCGGTCATCGCGCCCTCCCGCACCGGATCGGGCGGCCCGAAGCACGCGAGCTGACGTGCCATGCCGAGGTTCTGCCAGGTCAGGGCCTCACGGAAGAGGGGGTCGGCGGCCACGTCCAAGGCGGCGCGTCCCGCGTCCGCGATGGCCGTGTCCAGGGCCCGCGCGACGTCGTCCTCGCTCGCGCGGCCCTCCAGGAAGGCGTCCGCGACGGCCGCGCACGCGGGTGCGCTGAAGAGGCCGAGTCCGTCGGCGGGGAATCCGGTGCTCCGGAGGATCGCGTCCTCCCACACCGTCCAATCGGTACCGGGAAGTGGAACTGAGTGCTCACTGTCGCCCACGCGTTCTCCTGCCAACGCTGGAAACGGTCGTCCCCCGACCGGGATCACCATAATCTGATCTTCGTTCGCCGTCACCGCCCCCCGGAGGTGCGCATGCGCTACGACGGCCTTTTCCTCACCGGTTCGTCCCACCATCTCCCGGCGCCCATAGGCGTGGAGGAAGCGGTCGCGGACGGCCGCTACAACCCCTTCGACCAGGCAGCCGACGAGTACGCGTCCATCACCGTGGCCACCGGCGAGGCGCCCCCCGAGATGGCCGCCGCCGCCGCGCGGGTCGCGCTGCGCCGGGCGGGCACGCCGCCGTCCGGGATCGCGCTCCTGCTGCACGCCTCGACGTGGTTCCAGGGCATCGACTACTGGCCGGCCGCCGCCTACGTCCACCGTGAGGTCCTCGGTGATGACGGACGGTACGCGCCCGCGCTCGACGTCCAGCAGATGTGCGCCGGGTCGCTCGGCGCGCTGGAGCTGGCCGCCTCGTACCTGACCGCCGACGCGTCCCGCGGGTTCGCCCTGGTCACGACCGCCGACCGCTTCGGCGGCCCCACCTTCGACCGGTGGCGCGCGGACGTGCGCGGACTGGTCTACGGGGACGGCGCCGCCGCCGCCGTGATCGGACGGCGGGGCTTCGCCCGGATCCTGTCGGTGTCGACCGTCGTGGACACCGCGCTCGAGGGCATGTACCGCGGCGACGAGCCGTTCGCGACGGCGCCCGGCCGGACGGTCGACGTCCGGGCCCGGCGCGCCGCGTTCGCCGCCCCCGCCAACCTGCGGCGACCGGCCGGCGGCGTCGGCGAGCGGATCGCCTCGGGCCTGACCGAGTGCGTGGCCCGGACCCTGAACGAGGCCGGGCTCACCATCGGCGACATCGACCGGGCCGTCTTCCCGAACGTCGGCCTGCGCGTGCTGCGGAACCACTACGCCGAGCCGCTCGGCCTGGACGTCGCGCGCACCACCTGGGACTGGGGCCGCCGCACCGGCCACATCGGCGCGGCCGACCAGCTCACCGGGCTGACGCACCTGGCCGAGTCCGGGCTGCTCGAGCCGGGCGACCGGGTGCTGCTGGTCGGGATCGGCGCCGGGTTCTCCTGGACGTGCGCCGCCCTCGAGACCATCACCCGTCCCGCCTGGACCGTCTGACGGGTTCCCCTCACACCTGACGCCGGGGCGGGATCGGACGCTCACGCGGAGTCGTCGGACGCCCGCCTCGGCAAGCGGGGCCGCGCCCGCGTGCCGCTATGACGTCCGTCTTCTGTGTTCCGGCGGCTACCGCCGAAACATTGGTAAGCCGGACGGTTCCTTTCTGCAGAAGATCATGTTTTCATGCTGACTGACCAACTCGCGCCGGTCCTCTTAGAGGGGTCGTGGTTGCTGATGAGGGTTCTCTACATCACCGGATGGTGTCGCAGCGGAAGCACGATGCTGGGCAACGTCCTCGCTGAAGCACCCGGCGTCGTTCACGTCGGCGAACTGCGTTTTCTCTGGCTCAACGGCGTCCTCGGCTCGGGCAGCAACGCCCGCTGCGGATGCGGGCTCAACCATCGCGAATGCCCGGTCTGGTCGCGGGTGCTGGAGGCCGTCCGGCCGGACGGGCGGACGCTCGACCAGCACGCCGCCGACGTCGTGGCCTGGCAGGACGCCTACCGCACCCGGCACACCTGGCGGGCGCTCCGGAATCCACCGCCGCCCGGCAACGGGTGGCCCGACACACTCGCCGCCACGTACCGCGCGATCGCCGAGGCCTGCGGCGCTCACACGGTCGTCGACAGTTCCAAGTTCGCCTCCGACGCCGCGCTGCTGTCCGGGCTGCCGGGGATCGAGGCGACCTACGTCCACCTGATCCGCGACCCGCGCGCCGTCGCGTGGTCGTGGATGCAGCCGAAGGCCTACACCGGACGCCGGTCCGCACTGAACAGCACGCTGAACTGGGCGGGCTTCAACCTGGCCGCCGAGGCCGTCGGCCGGGCGCACCGCGCGGACGCGCTGCACCTGCGCTACGAGGACCTCGTGCGCAACCCGCGCGGCGCCGTCGCCGACATCCTGGAGCTGATCGGCAGCGAGGGCCCCAACCCCGTCGCCGCCGACGGGACGGTCGAACTCGGCGGGAACCACACCGTCACCGGCAACCCGAACCGGTTCGGGCGCGGCCGGACCCGGATCGACGAGGACCGCAGGTGGCACACCGCGCTGCCCCGCTCGCAGCGGGCGGCGACCACTCTCCTGGCGCTTCCCCTCCTGCGCCGGTACGGCTACGAGACGAGGGTGTGACATGGATCTGGGACTGGCCGGGAAGGTGGCCCTGGTCTCGGGCGGCTCGTCGGGCATCGGCCTGGCGATCGCGCGCGACCTGGTCCGCGAGGGCGCCGTCGTGTCGATCGGCGGCCGTGACGCCGGACGCCTCGCCAAGGCCCGCGACGGGATCGCCGCCGACCTCGGCGCCGAGGTCGGCACCCGCGTGCTCGACCTGCGCGACAACGACGCGGCGCGCGCCTGGGCCGACGACGCCGCCGCCGAGCACGGCGCCCTGAACATCGTGGTGAGCAACGCCGGGGGCCCGCCCGCCGGACCCACCGGCGCGTTCGGCCCGGACGGCTACCGCGACGCGGTCGACCTGGCGATGGTCTCCCACATCGCGTTCGTCCAGGCCGGGCTCCCCCACCTGCTGCGATCGGGCTGGGGCCGGGTCCTGATGGTCGCCAGCGAGACGATCCGCGACCTCATCCCCGAGTACGCGCTGTCGGCGATCGCGCGCTCGGGCCTGGCCGCCTACGCCAAGACCCTCGTGCACGAGCTCGGACCGGGGGACGTCACCGTCAACGTCCTGGCCCCCGGCTACACCGCGACGGACGCGCTGCTCAACGGCCTCGGCGAAGGCGCCGACGTCGACGCGGAGACCGCCCGGATCGCCGCGCGGGCGGGGATACCGCTCGGACGGGTGGCCCGTCCCGAGGAGGTCGCGGCGGCCGGAACGTTCCTTCTGAGCGCGCGCGCGAGTTTCGTCACCGGAACCGTCCAGGTCGTCGACGGCGGCCGTTCCCTGGGGATGTGAACCATGTCCGAAGTGCGCATGATGCTGGACGATCCCGAACTGACACGCCGCAGCCCGGGTGAGGAGTTCGCGCTGTGCCACGCCCGCCACGGGCCGAAGGCGGCGGTCGAACTGCGCGCCTCGATCAGCGACCTGTTCCCGCCCGCCAAGCGGCGGCCGCGGCTGACGGTCCGGCACCTGCTCCGCAAGGCGGTCGTGGACGCCGACGAGGTCACCGTGTTCACCGAGCGCGCCGAGAACGTCGCGGCGGACGAGGCCGCCCCCGAGTGGGAGTTCGAGGTGGGCGCGCGGGAGATCCGGACGCAGACGATCCGGGCGGCGGTGAAGGTGCCGCCCGAGGTCCTCGCCGATCCGGCCGCGCTGGCCGCGTTCGTCGACTTCCGGCTGCTCGTCCGGCTCGGCACCGCCGAGAACGACGCGCTGCTGAACGGGTCCGGCGACATCCGCGGCCTGCTGCGCACGCCCGGCATCCGCCACCGCGAGCCCAGCCCGGCGGACCGGTCGGCCGCCGCGACGCTGCTGGCCACGGCCGCGCTGTGCGAGTGGTACGGCGGGTCGGCCGACGGGATCGTCCTGCACCCCGACGACTGGTGGCCCCTGGTGGAGGACGGCGCCTTCCTGGAGCGGCTGTCCACCCAGGGCGTCAAGGTCAGCCGGACCCGCATGGTGCCGCCGGGGACGGCCCTGGTCGGCGACTTCACCGCCGCCGCGACCCTGCTGGACCGCCGCTCCTCCACGATCCGGCTGTCCGGGGACGAGCTGGTCGCCGAGATCCGGGAGGGGCTCGCCGTGCACCTGCCGGGCCACTTCGTCCTCGCCACCCTCCCGGGCCGCCGATGACGGGCCGGGCGGCGGACACGGCGGCGGAGCCGGTCACGGACACGGCGGCGGAGCCGGTGACGGAGCGGCAAACCGGACACACGGCGGACCTCGCGGCGATGGCCCACCGGGTGCGCGAGCACATCGTCGGCATGTGCGCCGGGCCGGAGGGCGGCCACCTCGGCGGGTCGATGTCGCTGGTGGAGATCCTCACCGTCCTCTACTGCGACGTGCTGCGGATCGACCCGGAACACCCCGGGGCGCCGGACCGCGACGTGCTCGTCCTCAGCAAGGGGCACGGCGCCATCTGCCTCTACGCCGTCCTCGCCGAACGCGGGTTCTTCCCGGTCGAGGAGCTCGCGGAGTACGCGCGGCCCGGCAGCCGCCTGATGGGGCATCCCGTCCGGGCGGTTCCCGGGGTGGAGATGCCCACCGGATCGCTCGGCCACGGCCTCGCGCTCGCCAACGGCTTCGCCCTCGCCGACCCCGGACGGCGCTGCTTCGCCGTCATGGGCGACGGCGAACTGCAGGAGGGGTCGGTCTGGGAGGCCGCGATGACCTCGGTGTCCCTCGGGCTCGGCAACGTCACGGCCGTCATCGACCGCAACCGCCTCCAGCTCACCGGGCCCACCGAGGACACCGTCCGGCTCGAACCGCTCGCGGACCGCTGGCGCGGCTTCGGCTGGACGGTCCGCGAGATCGACGGCCACGACCTCGGCGCGCTGCGCACGGCGCTCGAACCGGGTGAGGCGGGCCGTCCGACGGTGGTCATCGCCCGCACCGTCAAGGGGCGCGGGCTGCCGTCGGTCGAGGGCCGGGTCCAGTCCCACTACACGACGCTGGGCGCCCGGCAGGCCGAGCGCGCCCTGGCCGTGCTCCGCGCCAGGCACAGGAGGGCGACGGCGTGACCGAACAGAGCCTCGACACACGACCGGACGAACCGCGGCTGACGACACCGATGACGCCGCAGGTGAAGCCCGCTCCGGCACGGTCGGCGCGGGAGGCCTACAGCGCGCTGCTGCCCGAGCTGATGCTCGCCGACGAGCGGCTGTACTGCCTCGACAGCGACACCGGGCTGTTCGACCCGGCCGCCTTCGCCGGCGCCCCCGGCCGCTACCTCAACCTCGGCATCGCCGAGCAGAGCCTGATGGGCACGGCCGCGGGCCTCGCCGCGAGCGGGAAGATCCCGTTCGTCACGACCATGGCCACCTTCGCCGCGACCCGGGCACTGGAGGCCATCAAGATCGACATCGTGTACAACCGGCTGCCCGTCCGGATCGTCGCCACCCACGCCGGGCTGGCCGCGGGCCACCTCGGCCCGACGCACCACGCGCTCGAGGACCTGGCCGTCATGCGCGCGCTGCCCGGCCTCACCGTGGTCGTCCCGGCGGACGCGGCGCAGGCCGAGGCGGCGATCCGGCAGAGCGCGGCGCTGCCCGGCCCCGTCTACGTGCGGCTCGGCCGCAAGGCCACCCCGGACCTGGGCGGCGGGGGTCCCTTCGAGATCGGACGCGCCCAGTGGCTCCGCCCCGCCGGGGACGGACCGGGCCGCGACGCCCGCCGGACGCCCGGGGACGTCGCGATCATCGCCTGCGGGCCGCATCCGGTGCTGGCCGCGCTCCGCGCCGCCGACCGGCTCGAGGCCCGCGGCGTCCGGGCGACCGTCCTGAACCTGCACACCCTGCGTCCGCTCGACGTGGACGCGATCGTCGCGGCGGCCGCCGGAACGGCCGGGGTCGTCACGGTCGAGGAGCACTGGCGGTCCGGCGGACTCGGCGGCGCGGTCGCCGAGACCCTGGCCGAGCACGCGCCCACCCGGGTCACCCGGCTGGGCATGCCGGACGTCTTCGCGGGTCGGGCCGGTGGCCAGGACGACCTGCTGCGCCGGTACGGCATCACGGCGGACGCGGTCGTCACCGCGGCCATCGACCTGATCACCGCAATTCCCGGAGGTGGCACGGATGACCCGGACCTGTCCCGAGTGTGAGGGGCCCGTCGAACTCGCCGAACCCGTGCGGCTGAGCGAGATCGCGCAGTGCGGCGACTGCTCCAGCGAGCTGGAGGTGGTCGGCGTCGAGCCGGTCGCGCTGGCGCTCGCGCCCGAGATCGAGGAGGACTGGGGCGAGTGAGGCCGCTGGCCGTCCTGGCGTCCCGGGTGCGGTACGAGGAGAAGCGCCTCTTCGCCGCCCTGGAACGCCGCGGGGTGCCGTACACGCACGTCGACACCCGCCGGTTCAGCGTCGAACTGGGCGCGCCGGCGGGCGGCGGGCCGCCGTTCGCCGCGGCCCTGAACAGGGAGATCTCCCACAGTCGCGCGCTGTGCGCGGCCCTGCTCCTGGAGGCCCGGGGTGTCGCGACGGTCAACAGGTCCGAGGTGATCGAGGTGTGCGGCGACAAGCTGCGGACGTCGCTGGCGTTGGAACGTGCCGCGGTCCCGGCACCGCGGACGGCGGTCGCGCTCAGCCCGGACGAGGGCGCCGACGCCGCCGAGCGGCTCGGCTTCCCGGTGGTCCTCAAACCCCTGGCGGGCTCCTGGGGACGGCTGGTCGCGGCGGCCCGCGACCGCGACACCGCCGAGGCCCTGCTGGAGCACCGCGCGTCCCTGCCGTCCCCGATGCAGCACATCATCTACCTGCAGGAATTCGTCGACAAGCCGGGTCGCGACATCCGGGTGATCGTGGCCGGGGACCATGTCGTCGGCGCGACGTACCGCTACTCCGGAAGCTGGCGCACCAACGCCGCGCGGGGCGGCCGCTCCGAGCCGTGCCCGCTCGTCCCCGAGCTGGTGGAACCGGCGCTCGCGGCGGCGCGCGCGGTCGGCGGCGGGGTGCTGGGCGTCGACATCGTCGAGGGCCCGGACGGGCCGCTGGTGCTGGAGGTCAACCACGCCGTGGAGTTCCAGGGTTTCCAGGTCGCGCACGGCGACGACATCGACGTGGCGGACGCGATCGTCGCGTACGCCGTCGCGGAGGCCGAACGGCACGACGGCCTCGTCCCTGTCGGGGAGGCGCGATGATCCGCGTCTCCGTCATGGGCGCCGCCGGGTACCTGGGCGGCGAGCTGCTGCGGCTGCTGATTGGGCATCCCGGCGTGGAGGTCGCCCAGGCGATCTCCACGCGTTTCCCGGGACGCCGCGTCGACTCCGTCCATCCGAACCTGCGTTCCCAGACCGGCCTGGTGTTCAGCGCGCCGGACGACCTGACCGACGGTGACGTGCTGTTCCTGGCGACGCCGCACCGAACCACCATGACCCTGCTCCCCGGCGTCCGGGACCGCGCCGGGACGGTCATCGACCTCTCGGGCGACTTCCGCCTGCCCGATCCCGCCGTCTACGAGCGGTACTACGGCGTCCCGCACGCGGCGCCCGAGCTGCTCGGCGCGTTCGTCCCGGGCGTCCCGGAGATGTTCCGGGACGACCTGGCGAAGGCCGACCTGATCAGCGTGCCGGGATGCATGGCCACGGCGGCGATCCTCGCGCTGCGCCCACTGGCCGGGCTGGTCGGCCCGGACGTGCAGATCGACGCGCGGACCGGGTCGTCCGGGTCGGGCGCCATGGCGGGCGACGGCAACCTGCACGCCGAGCGCAGCGGCGCGATGCGGGTGTTCGCGCCGTCGCGGCACCGGCACGAGGCCGAGGTGACGCGGCTGACCGGCCTGAACGCGCGGATGACCGCCACCGGCGTCGAGGCCGTCCGCGGCGTGCAGGTCGTCTGCCACGCCACCGGCACGGCGGGCGAGCGGGAGATCCGCGGTGCTTACCGCGAGCATTACGGCGGTGAGCCGTTCGTCCGGATCGTCGCCCACCGCAAGGGCGCCCACCGGCTTCCCGACCCCAAGCTGCTGTCCGGTTCCAACTACTGCGACGTCGGGTTCGCGGTGGACGGCGACCGGATCACCGCGATCGCCGCGCTGGACAACCTGGTCAAGGGCGGCGCGGGCGCGGCGGTGCAGTGCCTCAACATCCGGACGGGCCATGCCGAGACCCTGGGCCTGGGGTTCCCCGGCCTGCATCCCGCCTGATGGGGGTCACGGTGGTCAAGTGCGGCGGCGCCGTGCCCGCCGAGGCCGTCTGCGCCGACCTCGCGGGCCGCGCGGGCGAGGTCGTCCTCGTGCACGGCGGCGCGCCCGAGATCGAGCGGCTGTCCGGCGAGCTCGGCGTGGCGTCCCGCACGCTGGTGTCCCCCAGCGGCGTGACCAGCCGGCACACCGATCCCGCCATGCTGGACGTGGTCACGCTCGCCCTCACCGGACGGGCCAAACCGCGGCTCCTGCGCGCCCTGGCCGGGCACGGCGTCCCGGCCGTGGGCCTGACCGGGCTGGACGGCGGGCTGCTGCGGGCCCGTCGCAAGGCGGCGCAGCGGACCGTCCGCGACGGGCGGACCGTCGTCGTCCGCGACGACCACAGCGGGCGCGTGACCGGCGTCCGGCCCCGCGTCCTGCGCGTCCTGCTGGACGCCGGGTTCGTCCCGGTGGTGTCGCCGCCCGCGACCGGCGAGGACGGCGCGCCGGTGAACGTCGACGCCGACCGGGCCGCGGCGGCGATCGCGGCCGCGCTCGGCGCCGAACGCCTCGTCCTGCTGACCGCGGCGCCCGGGGTGCTGCGCGACGCGTTGGACGCCGCCAGCCTGCTCGACCGCTGCGCGCTCCCCCGTGAGGGCCCGGTGCCCCACGCGGCGAGCGGCGGCATGCACCGCAAGCTGATCGCCGCCCGTGAGGCGCTGCTGGCCGGCGTCCCCCGGGTGTCGGTCTGCGACGGACGGCTCCCCCGCCCGCTCACCGCCGCCCTCGACGGCGCCGGCACCACCCTGGAGATCACTTGAGCACTCCGGTCGACCTGCTGTACGCCATGCTCTGCATCCCGTCGCCGTCCGGCGCGGAGGACGAGCTGGCGCGCTTCCTGGAGAAGACCATGAACGACCTCGGCCTCACCGCGCGCCGCGACGAGGCCGGCAACGTCATCGGCGACATCGGGACGGGGAACGGCCCGGTGGTGATGCTCCTCAGCCACCTGGACACCGTGGACCGGCCGCTCCCGGCGCGGCGGGAGCCGGACCGGCTCGCCGGCCGCGGCGCGGTGGACGCCAAGGGCCCGCTCGCCGCGATGATCTGCGCCGCCGCGGCCCGTCCGTCCTTCCCGGGGACGATCCGTGTCGTCGGCGCGGTCGAGGAGGAGCGGCTGTCGCGGGGCGGCGAACATCTCGCGCGGACCCTTCCGGCGCCCGACGCGCTGCTGGTCGGGGAGCCGAGCGGCTGGTCCCGGGTGGTGCTGGGCTACAAGGGGAAGATCGACGTCGGGTACCGGGTGACGCGTCCCGCGACGCACTCGACCAACCCGGACGCCAAGGCCACCGAGGCCGCCGTGGCGTTCTGGCACGGTCTGCTGGACGCTCTCGGTTCCGAGCGGGACCACGGCGCGTTCGGCCTGCCGGCCGCGACCCTGCGGGGGATGCACGGCGACGCCGTGGAGGCGCGGCTCGACATCGACTGCCGGATCCCGGTCGGGTTCGACGCCGCGTCCTTCGCCGATCGGCTGCACGCGTGCGCGAACGGCGGGGAGGTCACGGTCGTCCGGCACGTCCCGGCGGTGCGGAGCGGGCGGTCCGACCCGGTCGTGCGGGCGGTGTCGGCGGCCATCCGGCGGTGCGGCGGGGAGCCCCGTCCGACCCTCAAGACCGGGACGTCCGACCTGAACACCGTGGCTCCGCACTGGACGATGCCGATGGCCGCGTACGGCCCCGGTGACGGTTCCCTGGACCACGGGGACGACGAGCACATCACCATCGAGGAGTTCCTGAAGGGCGTGGACGTCCTGACGGCGACCCTGGACGAGCTCGCCGCCGCCCTGTGACCCGCACAGGACGGCGGTCGGCGGTGCCGGGCGCCCGGGGGTTCAGTCGCCGGTGCGCCCGGCGCGGCGGCGTCCGGGCAGGAGCGTCCCGACCGCGGCGACGGCCACGCCGAGCCCGGCCGCGATGAGGAACACCCGGTCGTATCCGGCGGCCAGAACGGCCGGAGTGGCCTTCGCCGTGCTCCCGGGGCCCGCCACGGTGGCGAGGACGGCGAGGCCGACGGCTCCTCCGATCTGGTTGGTGGTGGCGGCGAGGCCGCCGACGACGCCCGCGTCCCCGCCGGGGACCCCGGCGGTGGCGGCGGCCATGAGCGTCGGGAAGGTCAGGCCGATGCCGACCGCGACGAGCAGTGTCGGGCCGAGGACGCCGGTGGCGAACCCGGTGCCCGCGTGGGCCTGGGAGAGCCAGCCGAACCCGGTGAGGAAGGCGAGGCCGCCCGCCGCGAGCAGGACGCGGACGCCGACGCGGGGCAACAGGGGCGCGGCCCGGCGCGCGGTCAGCATGAACACCACGGCGGCGGGCGTCTGCCCGAGGCCGGACCTCAGGGCGGTGTAGCCGAGGACGTCCTGGAGGAACAGGGAGGTGAAGTACCACATCGCGATGCCGACGCCGCCGAACAGGACGAGCGCGGTGCCGCCGACGGCGACGCCGCGGAGCCGGACGAGCCGCGGCGGCATGATCGGCCGGCGGGCGAAGCGGGCTTCGACCAGGGCGAACACGGCCAGCAGCAGCACTCCGGCGAGGATCGGCGCGGCGGCCTGCGGGGACGTCCAGGCGTAGTCCGAGGTCTGCATGACGCCGTAGATGAGCGCGCCGAGCCCGGCGGTCGCGGTGACGGCGCCGGTGATGTCGAGGGACCGGGTGCGGTCGGCGCGGGTGGCGGTCTGCGCGGTGGGGGTGAGCGCGGTGAGGGCGAGCGTGATGAGGACGGCGCCGATCGGGACGTTGATGAGGAAGACCCAGCGCCAGGACAGGCCGGTGGTGAGGGCGCCGCCCGCGAGCGCGCCGGACAGTCCGCCGACTCCGCCCGCCGCCGACCAGGCGCCGAACGCCTTGGCGCGGGCGTGTTCCGAGGTGAAGTGGGTGTTGATGACGACGAGGGTGGCCGGGGCCATCATCGCCGCGCCGACGCCTTGCGCGACGCGGGCGGCGACCAGGGCGTCGGCGGTGGTGGCGAGGCCGCCCGCGAGGCCGGCGGCGGTGAAGAGGGTGAGTCCGGCGGTGAGCGTCCGGCGGGGGCCGAACAGGTCGGCGGCGCGTCCGCCCAGCAGCATGAACCCGGCGAAGGTGAGCAGGTAGCCGTTCACCACCCAGGCCGGTCCGGTCCCGCCGAAGTGCAGGTCGCGGTCGACCGAGGGCAGCGCGACGTTCACGATGGACGAGTCGAGGATCACCATGAACTGCGCGGCGCACGCCAGCGCCAGCACCGTCCGCAGGGGAACGGCGCGGTTCTTGGCGGGGGCCGGGGGAACGGTGGACGTGGACGGTCGGGACGCCATGAGGACGCCTCCTGGTCTTGAGAGTGCGGGAGGGGCGAGGGGGTGTCGCAGGTCAGGCGGTCTGGGAGGCCCTGTCGGCCTCTGCACTGGTGTCGGCCTCTGCGTTGGTGTCGGCCTCTGCACTGGTGTCGGCCTCTGCGTTGGTGTCGGCCTCTGCGTTGGTGTCGGCCTCTGCGTTGGTGTCGGCCTCTGCGTTGGTGTCGGCGTCGGCGTTCGGGGCGTGGGCCGGGGCGCCGCCGGTGAGGGCGGCGCCCGCCTGCCAGCGGAGCGCGGTGCGGGCCAGTCGCCGGCCCTGGTAGCGGGCGGCGTCCAGGACGGCGGGCTGAAGGTCGTCGCCGGAGGGGCCGGTCACCGCGGACGTGCCGTAGGGGTTGCCGCCCGCCGCGTACACGGCCGGGTCGGTGAATCCGGGCGGGACGATCAGCGCGCCCCAGTGGTAGAACACGTTCGCCAGCGACAGCAGGGTGGCCTCGTTGCCGCCGTGCCGGTTGTAGGCGGAGGTGAACGCGGTGACGGGCTTGTCGGCCAGGCCGCCTTCGTTCCACAGGCCGCCCGCCTGGTCGATGAACTGCTTGAGCTGCGCCGCGGGCGTCCCGAACCGGGTCGGTGTGCCGAACGCCATCGCGTCCGCCCAGGCCAGGTCGTCCACCGTGGCGATCCCGACGCCGGCGGTGGCGTCGGCGTGCCGCCGCCACCGGGGGTTCTGGTCGATGGCGGCGTCGGAGGCCAGTTCGGCGACCCGCCGCAGCCGCACCTCGGCGCCGGTGGCGCGGGCGCCTTCGGCGAGGGCTTCGGCAAGGGCGTGGACCGCTCCGGTCGCGCTGTAGTAGACGACGGCGATCTTGACGCTCATGGGGGGCTCCTGGATGCTCACGTAGGATTGGTTAGGCGCATAACGTTATCCGCATAATAATTAGGCGCATAACCATCCTGTCAAGGAGGACCCCCATGGACTTCGATCAGGCCGACGGCATCAACCAGGCCATCCGCCGCCTCAGCCTGCGCCACCGCGCGCGAACCGCCGCGCTGCTCGCGCCCCTCGGCCTGCACCCCGGCCAGGAGGCGCTGCTGCTCGAACTCGACCGGACCGGCCCGATGATCCAGGCCAAGCTCAGCGACGCGCTCGGCGTCGAGCCCCCGAGCGTCACCCTCATGACCCGCAAGCTCGAGGCCGCCGGGCACGTCCGCCGCGCCCCCTCACCCGAGGACAGGCGCGCCAGCGTCGTCGAGCTCACCGACAGCGGCCGGGCGCTCGCCGACCAGGTCAAGGCGCTCTGGTGCGACCTGGCCGAGGAGACCGTGAGCGGCATGGCCGCCGAGGCCGTCGCCGACCTCCCCGGCATCCTCAACACCCTCACCGGCAACGTCGACCCCAAGCGCGTCACCGCCTGACCTGCCCGCCAGGGCGGTGGGCTCCTTCAGCCCACCGCCCAGAGGGCAGGCCCGCTCCGCGTCAGAAGCCCGAGAAGAACGGGCGATCCGGGGCGGGCATCCACAGGTCGCGCGCGGCGAGGGCGCGCCGGTGGTCCCGCACGTGGGCGACGAGCTGCGGCAGCGCCGGGTGGCGGTTGGCCTTCTGCCACATGAGCGTCCAGGGGTAGACCGGCGTGGGGTCGACGATCGGGATGTGGACGATGTCCGGGTGGCCGGTGAGCTGGGTCTTGCTCGCGAACGTGATGAGCTCCGACGACTCGCCGATCCGCTCCATGATGTGGGCGCCGCCGAAGACCGGCCCGGAGGTGTCGATGCGGACGCCGAACTCCGCGCTGAGGAAGTCGTAGTACTCGGCCCACTCGCTGTCGCGCGCGTTCCCGGGCATCCACGCCGTCAGGCCGGACAGCTCGCTCATCGGCACGCTCCTGCGCCGGGCCAGCGGATGGCGGCGTCCGACCACGACGGGAATCGGCTCCAGGCAGGCCGGGACGCGCTCGATCCCGGACGGGAGCCCCCCGGTGACGCGTCCGAACGCCGCGTCGATCGAGCCGTCGGAGAGCGCCGTCCAGCGGGGGACGGTGCTGCGGGACACGACCATGTCGACGTCGACGTCACCGGCGTCGTAGAAGTCGCGGACGATGTCGACCGGCGCCGCCGCGCGGGCCAGCACGTCGACACGCAGGGCGCGGCGGCGGGAGCGGAACATCGCGGTCGCCTGGTCGGCGAGCCCGACGAGCGCGCGGGCCTGCGGGAGGAACACGGCGCCGTCCTCGGTCGGCCGGGCGCCGCCGCGGGAGCGGTTCAGCAGCGAGACGCCCAGGTCCGCCTCCAGCCGGGCGATCCGCTTGGACACGGCCTGCTGGGTCATGTCCAGGTCGTCGGCGGCCCCGGTGAAGTGCCCGTCGTCGACGACGGCGAGAAAGGCCCGGACGGCACCGAGGTCGAGCTCCATCCACAACTCCTAGTTGTCACCTGTAGGCGGGTTCGCGTCGAGCGTCTCGCGGGAGGCCCGGACTGATGAGCGCGCTCCGCGGACACCAGGGACAACCACGAGGAGTATCAAGTGTCCCAGCCGGAGCGACCCGGCGACGCCCTCGCGACGAAAGGGCGTCCACCCGGGGCGCTCACCCCCTCGTTTCGGCGGGCCTGCAATGCGTTTCGGGGTTTTCGGAACGCCCGCTGTTAGGGTTCCGCCATGGCTGAGGCGCGGGGTGACGTGGTGGACCGGCAGGTCGAGCCGGTGGCTGAGGGCGCTGAGGGAGCCGAGGACGCGGCGGCCCCGCACGGACGCTGCAAGGTGTGCCGGAGGACGCTGCCCGTGCCCGCACGCCGCAGCGACGGCAAGGGCAAGGGCGGACGGCGCCGCCTGTACTGCCCGCCGCCCGCCACGTGCAAGGAACAGGCCGCCGCCGAGCGGGACGCGCGCCTGGCCTCGGCCATCGCGGACCCGCTGGCGCTGGTCGTCGCGGTCGCCGAGGAGTCGGCTCCGGCGATGACCGAGCTGGCCGCCAACCTGAACGGCGTCCTGGAGGCGCTCGGCAGCATCGAGCGGAACGCCCGGCAGGAGGTCCTCGCCGCCCGCGAGGACGTGGCCGAGGCCGGGAACCGCGTCGCCGCCGCCGAGGAGCAGGCCGAGGCCGCCGAGGAGCGCGCCGTCCAGGCGGCGGCCCAGGCGGCGCGGGCCGAGGAGCGGCGCCGGGCCGCCGAGGACGAGACGCGGAGCGCCCGGGAGCAGGCC
>NZ_RFFG01000130.1 GCF_003696215.1 Actinomadura harenae
ACCCGCCAAACCCGAAAGAGGAATCCGAAGATCCCAGCAAAACAACCCCCCGAAAGGGATTGCATTTGCCTCAAAGAAATCCCTGCACCCGAATCCGAAGATCCACGTGCACGGGGTGATCAGGCATCGCCTGATCTATAAAGGCACTGGCTTTTGTCACGCTGTTGAGTTCTCAAGAAACGGACACCCACCGTGCTCCACCCGTTTTCGCGGGCTTCACTCCGGGGCAACCCTTCAAACTTACCCGATCCGTCCGGTTCGTGCAACTTCGTCCGGTTCGGGCATCCTCGGAGGCGACCACGAACGCCGAGGCGTTCGGTGTCGTTCCCGGGGGTTTCCCGCCAGGTCGGCCGCCGTCTCCGGCGTCCTGTTCCCCTGGGGGCAGGTAGAACATTAGGCCCGGTCGGCGGGACCGTCAAATCGACGCCGTGGACCTTAAATTGCCTGCTCAGCGCCCACTCACACGGGGCTCGGAGCACTTACGGGGCGTTTCCCGTGACCGCACTGTGACGTGAATCTACCGAGCTTTTCCCCGCCACATACCGAAGGCCCCGTCCGGCACACGGACGGGGCCCCTCGGCAAACAGGTCAGGAGCGGACGAGCTCCACGCCGCCGATGTTGCGCTTGCCCCGGCGCAGCACCAGGAAGCGGCCGTGCAGGAGGTCGTCGGCGGACGGGACGGCGTCCTCCGACTCGACCTTCGCATTGTTCACGTACGCGCCGCCCTGGGCGATCGCACGCCGGGCCTCGGACTTGCTCTTGCAGAGTCCGGACGCGGCGAGCAGGTCCGCGACGGGGGGCAGGTCACCCGGGGCGACCTCCGTGCGCGGGACCTCGGACAGGGCCGCGGCGAGGGTCCGCTCGTCCAGCTCGCGGAGCTCGCCCTGGCCGAACAGGGCCCGGGACGCCGCGATGGCGGCGGCGGTCTCGTCCGCGCCGTGGACCAGGGTGGTCATCTCCTCGGCGAGCGCGCGCTGCGGGATGCGGGCGGCGGGGCGTTCCGAGCCGTCCTTGAGTAGCTGCTCGATCTCCTCGCGGGGCTTGAACGAGAAGACCTTGAGGTAGTTCTCGATGTCCCGGTCGTCGGCGTTGATCCAGAACTGGTAGAAGGCGTACGGCGAGGTCAACTCGGGGTCGAGCCAGTAGGTCTCGCCGCCCGCGGTCTTGCCGAACTTGGAGCCGTCCGCCTTGGTGAGCAGCGGGGTGGTGAGCGCGTGCGCGGTGCCGCCCTCGACCCGCCGGATCAGGTCGACCCCGGCGGTGAGGTTGCCCCACTGGTCGCTGCCCCCGGTCTGGAGGACACAGCCATGCCGGCGGTACAGCTCCAGGTAGTCCATGGACTGGAGCAGGACGTAGCTGAACTCGGTGTAGCTCATCCCGGTCGACTCGAGCCGCGCCTTGACGGTCTCGCGGGCGAGCATCTTGTTGACCGGGAAGTGCTTGCCGACGTCACGCAGGAACTCGATGACCGACATGGGGCCGGTCCAGTCGAGGTTGCTGACCATGGTCGCGCCGGTCGGGCCGTCGCCGAAGTCCAGGAACTTCGAGACCTGGCCGCGGATGCGCTCGACCCAGCCCGCGACGGTCTCCTCGGTGTTGAGGACGCGCTCGGCGGACT
Organism: Actinomadura harenae; assembly: GCF_003696215.1. Taxonomy (GTDB): domain Bacteria; phylum Actinomycetota; class Actinomycetes; order Streptosporangiales; family Streptosporangiaceae; genus Spirillospora; species Spirillospora harenae. The sequence continues at coordinate 1,620 of NZ_RFFG01000130.1, forward strand.
TGCCGCTCGGGTCCCCGATGAGGCCGGTGGCCCCGCCGACCAGGCCGATGGGCCGGTGGCCGGCCAGCTGGAAGCGGCGCAGAGTGAGGATCTGGATGAGGTTGCCGAGGTGCAGCGAGGGCGCCGTCGGATCGAACCCGCAATAGAGCGTGACCGGCCCCGCGGCGAGCAAGGCCCGCAGTTCACTCTCGTCGGTGGACTGCGCGATCAGGTCGCGCCATGCGAGATCGTCCAGGATGTCGGTCACGGTCTCCCTCGTCTCCGGCTTGCTTCTTCGCTACGTCCACCAGCGTGCCCGGTGGACGGTGTCACAGGCTAACGATATTCGGGTCCGGCTGATGGGGTTCCGGCCGGTGGCCGGGGGGCGGCGCCGTCCCGTCCCAGGTCAGGGGCGGGTGGAGGGGCGGCGCTTAGGGACGTGGGGGCGGTAGGCGGAGACGGTGGGGTCGCCGTCGATCCAGAACCGCCAGGGGGTGTCCTTGCCGCCGTTCACGCCGACGCGGGGGCCCGAGCGGACGGCCGTGGGGACGAGCGGGTCGCCGCGCAGGACGCGCAGGGGGCCGTCCGGGTCGCAGACGTCCAGGCCGTTCTCGGGGCGGGCGATGGCGAGGGCCTTGCAGAGGCGGGCGGGCCCCCGGGCGAGGTCGCGGGCGGACGCGCCGGGCCGCCGGGCGGCGGCCAGGTCGTGACCGGCGATGATCTCCCCGGCGCGCAGGAGGATCCCGGAGGCCGTCCCGGCGGGGCCGCAGACCAGGTTGACGCAGTGATGCATGCCATAGGTGAAGTACACGTACGTGTGGCCGGGCGGGCCGAACATCACGGCGTTGCGGCCGGTCTGGCCGCGGTAGGCGTGGGACGCCGGGTCGCGCGGGCCCGCGTAGGCCTCGACCTCGGTGAGCCGGACGGCGACGGTCCCCTCGACGGTGGTGTGGACGAGGACGCTGCCGAGGAGGCGCGGGGCGACGAACTCCACGGGCGCGTCGTAGAAGGTCCGCGGCAGTGGTGTTCCGTCCATTCCCTGCCCCTGGTCGTCCGGTCCGGCCGAATCCACCGTACCGGCCGCCGCGCCGCCCGCGAACTGTGCGCTCGCGGGCGGGCGGAGTCGGGTCAGGAGCCGGTGCCGGCGGACCAGGCGGCGTGCTCGGTGACCTGGGCGCGCAGGGAGTCGAGCTGCTCGCGGACGCGGTCGGGGGCGGTGCCGCCGTGCGCCTTGCGGGACGCGAGGGCGCCCGGGACGTTCAGGACCTCCCGGACGTCCGGGGTGAGGTGCTCGGACACCTTGGCGAGCTCGTCGTCGGTGAGGTCGCCGAAGTCCTTGTCGTTGGACTGGCACCAGGCGACGAGGTGGCCGACGATCTCGTGGGCGTCGCGGAAGACGACGCCGCGCCGGACGAGGAGTTCGGCGAGGTCGGTGGCCAGCGCGAAGCCGTCGGGGGCGAGCGCCTCGAGCCGCTCGGTGTTGACCCGCATGGTCGCGACCAGCCCGGACAGGGCGGGCAGGACGGTGACGAGGGTCTCGACGGCGTCGAAGGCGCCCTCCTTGTCCTCCTGGAGGTCGCGGTTGTAGGTGAGCGGCAGGCCCTTGAGGGTGGTGAGCAGGCCGACGAGGTGGCCGATGAGGCGGCCGGCCTTGCCGCGGGCGAGCTCGGCGACGTCCGGGTTCTTCTTCTGCGGCATGATCGACGACCCGGTGGCGTAGGTGTCGTCCATCTCGATCCAGCGGAACTCCTGGGAGGCCCAGAGGCAGATCTCCTCGCCGAGCCGGGACAGGTGGACGCCGATCAGCGCGGTGACGAAGAGGAACTCGGCGACGAAGTCGCGGTCGGACACCGCGTCCATGGAGTTGGGCGCGGCGGAGTCGAAGCCGAGTTCGGCGGCGGTGGCCTGCGGGTCGAGCGGCAGGGACGAGCCGGCGAGCGCGCCGGAGCCGAGCGGGGACACCGACGTGCGGCGATCCCAGTCGCGCATGCGGGAGATGTCGCGGGTGAGGGGCTGCACATGGGCGAGCAGCTGGTGGGAGAACAGCACGGGCTGGGCGTGCTGGAGGTGGGTCATTCCGGGGGCGGCGACGCCGAGGTTGTGCTCGGCCTGCGCGATCAGCGCGGTCTCCAGCTCGACGAGGCGGGACACGATCTGGCGGGCGTGGTCGCGCAGGTAGAGGCGCAGGTCGGTGGCGACCTGGTCGTTGCGGGAGCGGCCGGCGCGGAGCTTGCCGCCGAGCGCGCCGAGGCGTTCGATGAGTCCGCGTTCGAGGGCGGTGTGGACGTCCTCGTCGGCGACGGTGGGCCGGAACTCCCCGTTCGCGCACGCCGTCTCGAGGTCGTCGAGGGCGCCGATCATGCGTCCGAGCTCGTCGTCGGTGAGCAGGCCCGCGCGGTTGAGCACGCGGGCGTGGGCGCGCGAGCCCATCAGGTCGTAGGGGGCGAGCCGCCAGTCGAACTGGACGCTCACCGAGAGCCGCGCGAGCGCGTCCGACGGGCCGCCTTCGAACCGGCCGCCCCACAGGCGCGTCGGTGCCTTCGTCACTGGTAAGTCCCTCTTCTGGTTGACCGCTGTCGGTTGTCTGGTTCTGCTGCACGCGCGCCGCGCGGACGGGCGGACGGTCTCGCCGGGCCTCGCGCCGCTGGTCGGACGCGCGCTCCGCCGGGTGCGTGCCGGATGCCCCGCGCCGTCGGGCCGGCGCCGGGCTAGCTTCGTCGGTCGCGTCCGGCGGCGAGGCGGAGCAGGGCCTCGGCGAGGTCCCGGCCGCCGACGGGGTCGCGGGCGATGACCAGGATGGAGTCGTCGCCCGCGACGGTGCCGAGGACGGACGGCCATTCGGCGTGGTCGATGGCCGAGGCGAGGTACTGGGCCGCGCCCGGCGGGGTGCGGACGATGACCAGGTTGGCCGACGCCTCCGCGGAGACCAGCAGTTCGGCGGCGAGCCGGGTGAGGCGGCCGTCGAAGGTCTCCGCGGCGCCGGTGGGGACGCGGCGGATGCGTTCGCCGCCCTCCCCCGGCACGGCGTAGATCAGGCTGCCGTCCTCGGCGCGGAGTTTCACCGCGCCGATCTCCACCAGGTCCCGGGACAGGGTGGCCTGGGTGACCTCGACGCCCGCGTCCGCCAGGAGTTTGGCGAGTTCGCCCTGGGAGTGGACGGGGTGCCGGGACAGCAGTTCGATCACCCGGGCGTGCCGGGCGGCCTTGGTCATCGGTGTCGTCACGCAGTGTTCTCCAGTAGCCAGGTCAGCAGGGCCTTCTGCGCGTGCAGACGGTTTTCTGCCTCGTCCCAGACCACGCTCTGCGGGCCGTCCAGGACGGCGGCGGCGATCTCCTTGCCGCGGTAGGCGGGAAGGCAGTGCAGCACGACCGCGCCGGGCGCGGCGTGCGTGAGCAGCGCCTCGTCCACAGAATACGGTTCGTAGAGGGCGGTGTCCTTCCCTTCCTGCCCCATGGACACCCATGTGTCGGTCGCGAGAGCGTCGGCTCCGGTCGCGGCCTCGACGGGGTCGGCGGTGACCAGGACGGATCCGCCGGTCGTGGCGGCGATCCGCTCGGCGTCGGCGACGACGGCGGGGTCGGGCGGGAGGGACGCGGGCGCGGCGATCCGGACGTGCATGCCGGCGGTGGCGCATCCGAGCAGGTAGGAGTGCGCCATGTTGTTGGCGCCGTCGCCGAAGTAGGCGAGGGTGAGCCCGGTGAGGTCGCCCTTGTGCTCGCGGATCGTCTGGAGGTCGGCGAGCACCTGGCAGGGGTGGAACCGGTCGGTGAGCGCGTTGAGGACGGGCACGGTGGTGCCGTCCGCCATCTCTTCGACGCGGGACTGGTCGCCGGTGCGCCAGACGATCGCGGCGGCCTGCCGTTCGAGGACGCGGGCGCTGTCGGCGATGGACTCGCCGCGTCCCATCTGGCTGGCCGCGGTGTCGAGGACGAGGGCGTTGCCGCCGAGTTCGGCGATGCCGACGGCGAACGACACGCGGGTGCGGGTGGACGACTTGTCGAACATGACCGCCACGGTCCGGGGCCCGGCGAGGGGCTTGTGGGCGAAGCGGTCCTTCTTCATGGCGGCGGCGAGGTCGAGGACCTCGGCCTGCTCGGCGGGGGTGAGGTCGTCGTCGCGGAGGAAGTGCCGGACGGTCACGGGGCGGTCTCCTGCGTCTGGGCGGCCGTGTCGAGGATGGCGGGCAGCGCGTCCAGGAAGGAGCGGGCCTGCGCGGCGGTGAGGACGAGCGGGGGCGCGATCCGGACGGCGTCCGGGCGGAGGGCGTTGACGAGGAACCCGGCGGCGCGCGCCGCGTCCTGGACGGCGCCGGACGCCTCGGACGTCAGGACGATCGCCTGCCACAGTCCTCGTCCGCGGACGCCCGCGAGCAGCGGGTGGTCGATCGCGGCGACGCCGTCGGCGATGAGCGCTCCGACCTCGGCGGCGTTGGCGAGCAGGCCGTCGCTCTCCAGGGTGTCCAGGACGGCGAGGGCGGCGGCCGCGGCGACGGGGTTGCCGCCGAAGGTGCTGCCGTGGTCGCCCTTGGCGAAGGTCTCACCGTGCTCGCCGAACGCGACGACCGCGCCGATCGGGAGGCCGCCGCCGAGGCCCTTGGCGAGGGTGAGGACGTCGGGGCGGGCGTCCTCGTGCTGGAAGGCGAACCAGGCGCCGGTCCGGCCGATGGCGGACTGGATCTCGTCGCCGACGTAGAGCGCGCCGTTGGCGGTGCAGATCTCACGGACGGCGGCGAGGTAGCCGGGCGGCGGCGGGACGACCCCGGCCTCACCCTGGGTGGGTTCGAGGAACACGGCGGCGCAGTCCTCGGTGACGGCGTCCTTGAGCGCGGCCGCGTCCCCGTACGGGATGAACCGGACGTCCAGGGCGTACGGCCCGAACGGCTCGCGGATCGCGTGCTTGCCGGTGAGGGAGAGCGCGCCGAGGCTGCGGCCGTGGAAGCCGTCCTCGGTGGCGACGAAGTACGTCTTGCCCCTGGCCTTGCCGTACTTGATGGCGATCTTCAGCGCGGCCTCGTTGGCCTCGGTGCCGCTGTTGGCGAGGAAGACCCGTCCGTCGCCGCCGAGCAGGCCGAGCAGCCGTTCGGCGAGCAGGATCTCCGGCTCGTTCACGAACAGGTTGGACGTGTGGGCGATCTTCGCGACCTGCCCGGTCACGGCCGCGACGAGGGCGGGGTGGGCGTGGCCGAGGGAGCTGACGGCGATGCCGCCGACCAGGTCCAGGTAGGCGTTGCCGTCGGCGTCCCAGACCGTGCAGCCCTCGCCGCGCGTGAGCGCGAGGGGCGGGACGCCGTAGTTCGGCATGAACGCGGTCTCGTACCGCTTCCTCAGATCGTCGTTGTGGGGGGTGGTCACGCGGGTTCTCCCTCCGGCGCCGCCGGTTCGTCGTCGTCGGCCGTCACGGGTCCGCCCAGGCTCCCGGGCGTGACCATCGTGCCGATGCCCTCCTCGGTGAAGGTCTCCAGCAGCAGCGCGTGCGGGACCCGTCCGTCCAGGACGTGGGCCTGCGGGACGCCGCCGCGCACCGCCGCCAGGCACGCCTCCATCTTGGGGACCATGCCCGCCGACAGGTCCGGCAGCAGCGCCGCCAGCTCGTCGGTCGTCAGCCGGTCGATGACGTCGTCGGACGCGGGCCAGTCGGCGTACAGGCCCTCCACGTCGGTCAGGACGACCAGCTTCGCGGCGTCGAGCGCGACGGCGAGGGCCGCGGCGGCGGTGTCGGCGTTGACGTTGTAGATCTCGCCGTCGTCGCCGCGCGCGACGCTGGACACGACCGGGACGCGGCCGTCGTTCAGCAGCGCGTTGACGGCGCCGACCTGCACCTCGACGATCTCGCCGACCTGGCCGAGGTCGACCTTCGCGCCGTCCACGACGGCGTGCTTGCGCTCGGCAGTGAACAGGTTGGCGTCCTCGCCGGACATGCCGACGGCGAACGCGCCGTGCCGGTTGATGAGCCCGACGACGTCCCGCTGCACCTGCCCGACCAGCACCATCCGGACGACCTCCATCGCCTCGGGCGTGGTGACGCGCAGCCCGGCGGTGAAGGACGACTCGATGCCGTGGGCGGCGAGCGCGGCGTTGATCTGCGGGCCGCCGCCGTGGACGATGACCGGCCGCAGCCCGGCGTACCGCAGGAACACGATGTCCTCGGCGAACTGGTGCCGCAGCGCCTCGTCCGACATGGCGTGCCCGCCGTACTTGATGACGATGGTCTTGCCGTGGAAGCGCTGGAGCCAGGGCAGGGCGTCGATCAGCGTGGTCGCCTTCGGCAGGACGGCGTCGCGCCTGCGCCGCATCCGTTCTCCGGAGATCAGCCCGCTCACGAGCTGTAGGCCGAATTCTCATGGACGTAGTCGGCCGTGAGGTCGGTCGTCCAGACGGTCGCGCTGTGCGGGCCCGCGGACAGGTCCACGGTGATGGTGACGTCGCGCGGGCGCAGGTCGACCTTGTCGCGGTCGTCGCCGACCGAGCCGTTGCGGCAGACCCAGACGCCGTTGATCGCGACGTTCAGCTCGTCCGGCTCGAAGACGGCGTCGGTGGTGCCGGCGGCCGCCAGCACCCGGCCCCAGTTGGGGTCCTCGCCGTGGATGGCGCACTTGAGCAGGTTGTTGCGGGCGACGGTGCGCCCGACGGTGACGGCGTCGGCCTCGCTGGCGGCGCCGACGACCTCGATCGCGATGGCCTTGGAGGCGCCCTCGGCGTCCACGAGCATCTGCCGGGTGAGGTCGGCGCACAGGTCGACGAGCAGCTCGGTGAAGGCGGCCGCTTCCGGGGTGACGCCGGTGGCGCCGGACGCCATGAGCAGGACGGTGTCGTTGGTGGACATGCAGCCGTCGGCGTCGAGCCGGTCGAGGGTCGCGCCGGTGGCGGTGCGCAGCGCGCGGTCCAGGGTCTCGGCGGGCAGGTCGGCGTCGGTGGTGATGACGCACAGCATGGTCGCCAGGGACGGCGCGAGCATGCCCGCGCCCTTGGCCATGCCGCCGATCATGTAGCCCTCGCCCTGCCGGAAGGCGATCTTCGCGACGGTGTCGGTGGTGCGGATCGCGTCGGCGGCGGCGAGGCCGCCGTCGCCGCGGGACAGCTCGGCCGCGGCGGCCTCGACGCCCGGCAGCAGCCGGTCCATGTCCAGGCGCGTGCCGATGAGGCCGGTGGAGCAGACGGCGACCTCGCCGGCCGAGTCGGACAGCAGGTCGGCGACGCGCTCGGCGGTGACGTGGGTGTCGGCGAAGCCGTCCGGGCCGGTGCAGGCGTTGGCTCCGGCGGAGTTCAGGATCACCGCGCGCAGCCGTCCGCCCTTGAGGACCTGCTCGGACCACTGCACGGGCGCGGCCTTCACGCGGTTGCGGGTGAAGACGCCGGCGGCGGCGCGGGACGGGCCCTCGTTGACGACGAGGGCGACGTCGCGTCCGCCGTTCGTCTTGAGTCCGGCGCTGACTCCTGCGGCGCGGAATCCTTGGGGGGCGGTGACGCTCACGGGGCGACTCCGATCGTGGTGAGGCCGACGGTTTCGGGGAGGCCGAGGGCGAGGTTGGCGCTCTGGACGGCGCCACCGGCGGTGCCCTTGGCGAGGTTGTCGATGGCGGCGACCGCGACGATCCGGCCGGCGCGCTCGTCGAGCGCGACCTGGACGAGCGCGGTGTTGGCGCCGAGGGTCATCGCCGTGGCGGGCCACGTGCCTTCGGGCAGCAGCTCGACGAACGGCTCGCCGTCGTAGGCGGCGGCGTAGGCCTGGCGCAGGCGGTCCGCGGTGAGGCCGGGGCGGGCCTTGGCGGTGCAGGTCGCGAGGATGCCGCGGCTCATCGGGGCGAGGGTCGGGGTGAACGACACCGTGACCGGCTCGCCCGCGACGGCGGACAGGCTCTGCTCCATCTCGGGCGTGTGCCGGTGGACGCCGCCGACGCCGTAGGCGCTGACCGAGCCCATGACCTCGCTGCCGAGCAGGCTGGTCTTCAGTCCCTTGCCGGCGCCGGACGTCCCGGACGCGGCGACGACCACGACGTCCGGTTCGGCGATGTGGGCCATCATGGCGGGGAACAGGGCGAGCGCGACCGAGGTCGGGTAGCAGCCGGGGACGGCGATCCGGTTCGTCCGGCGGAGGACCTCGCGCTGGCCGGGCAGTTCCGGCAGGCCGTAGGGCCAGGTGCCCGCGTGGGGGGAGTTGTAGAAGAACTCCCACTCGTCCGGGTCGTGCAGGCGGAAGTCGGCGCCGCAGTCGACCACGAGGGTCTCGTCGCCGAGCAGCCGCGCGATCGGGCCGGACTCGCCGTGCGGGAGCGCGAAGAAGACGACGTCGTGGCCGGCCAGGGTGGCCGGGCTGGTCGGGTCGAGGACGCGGTCCGCCAGGGATCGCAGGTGGGGCTGGTGCTCGCCCAGGCGGCTGCCCGCGTTGGAGCCCGCCGTGACCGCGCCTATCTCGAATTCCGGATGTCCCGCCAGCACGCGCAGGAGCTCACCGCCCGCGTATCCGCTGGCACCGGCGACCGCCGCTCGGATTCCCATCTCTCACTGCCCTCCCGAAGCAATGAGCAAAAGTATGCACTCCTATGGATGACTATTCAACACCGCGCACCCGAGACTCTCATCATGTGAGACATACCGGCCACTATTTAGCCATCTAATGATTTGACGGCTAACAGTACGTTGGCTAACAATGTCGCCCATGGACACCGAGAAGCTGGGCTACGGGGACCTCACGTTCCTGGGGCCACCGGAGGAGTGGCCGATCGGCCGCCTGTTCGGCGCCGCGATGCGGCTCGGCGGCCCCGTGATGTGGCGGATCGTGGAGCGGCACGGGGTGAGCCCCGCCGGGTTCTTCCTGCTGCGCCTGCTCCGCGGCCACCCCGACGGCCTGCGCGCGGGCGACGCCGCGCGGGGCCTCGGCGTCACCCCGGCCACGCTCACCTCGGTCGTCAACACGCTCGAACGCGACGGCTTCGTCGAACGCCGCCGCCACACGAGTGACCGGCGCGCCGTCCTGCTGCACGCCACCGAGGCGGGTATCACGCTGCTCGAGGACGTCGGCCCCGGCATCGGAGCCGACATGAACGAGCTGTACGACGTGCTGGCCCCGGAGGACGAGCCCGCCGTCCGCCGCTTCCTGATCAGTCTGATCAACCGGTTCGAGGAATTCTCGAAGGGAGACCGGGAGTGCTAGACCGACCCGCCGCGGAGCGACCCCCCGCGGAGCCGCCCGTCGACGAGATCCGGGCCGCCGTCCGGACCGTCGACCTGTACAAGACCTACAAGGGCCCCGGCGGCGACGTCGAGGCCGTCCGCGGCATCGACCTGTCGATCGCGCACGGCGAGTTCTACGGGCTGCTCGGCCCGAACGGCGCCGGGAAGTCCACCACGATCGGGATGCTGACGTCCCTGGTCGTCCCCACGTCCGGACGGGCCGTCGTCTGCGGTTTCGACGTCGCCAAGCACCCGGTCGAGGTGAAGCGCCGCATCGGCATGGTGTCCCAGGGCAACACCCTGGACAACGAGCTCAACGCGTTCGAGAACCTGGAGTTCCGCGGACGCTACTTCGGGCTCTCGGCCCGCGACGCGCGCCACCGCGCGGACGAGCTGATGGAGATGTTCAACCTCACCGACCGGCGCAAGGGCAAGCCGTTCGAGATGTCCGGCGGGCAGGCCAAGCGGCTGATGATCTGCCGGGCCCTGGTGCACCGCCCCGAGGTGCTGTTCCTGGACGAGCCGACCGCCGGCCTCGACCCGCAGACCCGCGTCAACCTGTGGGACGTGCTGCGCGAACTCCAGCGCGAGGGCCAGACCATCCTGCTGACCACGCACTACATGGAGGAGGCCGAGGCACTCTGCGAGCGCGTCGCGGTCGTCGACCACGGCAAGGTCCTGGCCAGCGGCACCGTGGACGACCTGAAGGCGTCCGCCGGGGCCGACACCGTCATCACGGTCGCCTACGACGGGCCCGTCCCGGACGGCGTCGCGAAGCTGCGCGACCGCGGCGGCGTCACCAAGGTCGAGGTCACGGGCGACCAGGTGCGCGTGTTCGCGCACTCCCCCGACGGGGTGCTCGGCGAGCTCGTCGCGATCGGCGCGGCCACCGGAACCGGCGTCACCGACGCGTCCCAGCTGCGGCCCAGCCTGGAGTCCGCCTTCCTCAGCCTCACCGGTAAGGAGTACCGGGAATGACCGCCGTCTCGACCCCGGCGGGCGCCGCGCCCGCCGTGCGGCCCACCCTGCCGCGCACGTTCCTGGCGATGATGGCCCGCGAGCTGCGGGTGCTGCGCAAGAACTTCGTCGCCACGTTCGCCCGGGTGCTGATCCAGCCGCTGATGTTCGTGTTCGTGTTCTCCTACGTCCTGCCGAAGATCGGCGGCGCCGGGACGGGGGCGATGGCGGCGGCCGGGCGCGGCGCCACCTTCTCCACCGTCCTGGTGCCCGGCCTGGTCGGATCGGCCGTGGTCATGCAGGCGATGATGGCGGTGATCTTCCCGCTGATGATGGAGCTGAACTGGCAGCGGTCCATCACCGACCGGGCGCTCGCGCCGCTGTCGGTGCCGATGCTGGCCGTCCAGAAGATCACCGCGGCCGGGCTGCAGGCGCTCATCGGCGGGCTCCTGGTGTTCCCGTGCGTGCTGTTCGTGCACGCGTCGGGGCAGGGCCCGCACGTCCACGTGGGCAACTGGGCGACGCTCGTGGCCGTCCTGGTGCTCGGGTCGGCGATGTCGGCGGCCGCCGGGCTGTGGCTCGGCACGCTGATGGACCCGCAGAAGGTCCAGATGATGTTCGCACTGGTCCTGCTGCCGATGTCGATGCTCGGATGCGTGTACTACCCGTGGGCGGCGATGGACCACATCCGCTGGCTGCAGGTCCTCGTCCTGGCCAACCCGATGGTGTACGTGAACGAGGGGCTGCGCGCCGCGCTGACCCCGCAGGTCGGGCACATGCCCGCGTGGGCGTACCTCGGCGTCCTGGTCCTCGGGACGGTGCTGCTCGGCTGGCTCTCGACGCGGACGTTCACCCGCCGCGTCCTGCAGTAGTCCGGCAGGACGCGGCGGATGCCCGGCGGGACGCGGCGGGCCTTCCGGCGGGGGCTCACATCGGGTCGGTCTCGGTCAGGCCCTCGGCGCGGTCCGCACGCAGCCAGCGGGTGATCCCGAGGCCGCGCAGGAACGGCAGGTCGTGGCTCACCACGACCAGGGCGCCCTCGTAGGCGTCGAGGGCCTGGCCGAGCTGCCGGACGCTCTCCATGTCGAGGTTGTTGGTCGGCTCGTCCAGCAGCAGGAGCCGCGGGGCGGGCTCGGCCAGCAGCAGCGACGCCAGGACGGCGCGGAACCGCTCGCCGCCGCTGAGCGTCCCGGCCGGGCGCTCGGCCCGGTCGCCCCGGAACAGGAACCGGGCCAGACCCGCGCGGACGCTCTGGACCGACGCGTCCGGGGCGACCGCGCGGACGTTGTCCAGCACGCTCAGGCCGTCGTCCAGCACGTCCAGGCGCTGCGGCAGGTACCGGACGCCCTCCACGCCCACGTTCACCTCGGCTCCCTCCGGGACGCGCTCCCCCGTGAGGGCGCGCAGCAGGGTCGTCTTGCCCGAGCCGTTCGGGCCGGTCAGCGCGATCCGCTCGGGCCCGCGGACGATCAGCTCGTCCAGCGTGCCCGGGACGGGCGCGGGCGCGGCCAGGCCGGTGACGGTGAGGACCGTCCGGCCCGCCGGGACGTGCGTCGCGGGCAGTTCGATCCGGATCCCGGTGTCGTCGCGGACCAGCTCCTCCGCCTCGGCGAGCCGTTCGCGCGCGCCGTCGAGACGGTCCTCGTGGAGCTGCCGGTGCTTGCCCGCCGACACCTGCTGCTGGCGTTTGCGCTGCTTCATCACCGCCCTCGGCTCCCGTTTCCGCTCGTACATCTTGTGCCCGTACCGGACGCGCCGGGCGAGCTTGGTGTGCGCCTCGACCAGTTCGCGTTTCTGCTTGCGGACGTCGCTCTCGGCGGTGCGGACCATCCGCTCGGCGGCGTCCCGTTCCACGTCGAGGAGGTCCTCGTAGGCGGTGAGGTTGCCGCCGAACGTGCGGATCCGGCCGTCGCGCAGGTCGGCGATCTCGTCCATGCGGTCGAGCAGTTCCCGGTCGTGGCCGACCACGACCAGCACCCCGGTCCAGGCGTCCACGGCCTCGTAGAGGCGGTGGCGGGCGTCGACGTCGAGGTTGTTGGTCGGCTCGTCGAGGAGCAGCACGTCCGGACGGGCGAGCAGCAGCGCCGCGAGCCCGACGAGGACGGTCTCGCCGCCGGACAGCGTCCCGACCGTCCGGTCGAGGTCCAGGTGGTCCAGGCCGAGCCGGTCGAGTTCGGCGCGGGCGCGCTCCTCCACGTCCCAGTCGTCGCCGACCGCGGCGAAGTACTCCTCGGTGGCCTCGCCGCGTTCGATGGCGTGGAGCGCGGCGCGGGCCGGGGAGATCCCGAGCAGGTCGGCGACCGTCCGGGCGGTGCCGAGCGGCAGGGTCTGCGGCAGGTGGCCGACCCGTCCCCGCACCGACACCGACCCGGACGCCGGACGCAGCTCCCCCGCTACCAGTTTCAGCAGCGTGGACTTGCCGGATCCGTTGGCGCCGATCAGGCCGGTGCGGCCGGTGCCGAACGCGGCGTCCAGGCCGTCGAGGACGACGGCGCCGTCCCGCCAGGCGAAGGTGAGGTCGGAGCAGATGATGGCGAATGACATGAGGGCCTCCATGAACGTGCCAGGGACGATGAGCGGGACACATGGAGGCACCGCGGCCGTCGCGCGTCGCGCGCGGGCATGAAGGGCCCGGCCGGGAAGTCCGCTGAGATCGCTGCGCGTCCTCGAGCCCGTGTGACGGGCGAGGCGACTGCGCGGTGCCTGCGACCTCAGATCTCCAAGGGACTCCCCTGCCGGACGACGTTGTGACGCTCACGAGGCTACCCGCTCCGCTAATGCAACACAAGTCGCATTAGCGAGGAACTCAGAGAAGGGCCGGAGCGAGGCGCTCCAGCTCGTCGACCATGCCCGACAGGCTCCCGGCCGACGGCGTGACCAGCACGTGGTCGGCCCCGGCGTCCAGGTACTCGGCGACCCGCCGCGCGATCGCCTTCTCGTCGCCGTGCGCGTAGACGGCGTCGAGCACGCGGTCGGACACGTTCTCGATCTCGTCGGCGGAGAAGCCGAGCCTGGCCAGGTTCCGCGCGTAGGCGGCCACCCGCAGCCCCTGGGAGGCCGTGGCGCGCAGGGTCGCGCGGGCGACGTCCGGGTCCGGCTCGATCAGGGCACTGACCTGCGGGATCACGAGCCCGTCGGGGCCGAGGACACGGCGCGCGTCGGCGGTGTGGGCGACCGGGACGAAGAAGGTGTGGACACCGTCCGCGCGGTCGCGGGCGAGGTCGAGCATGCGCGGGTTGATCGCCGCGAGGACGCGCGGATACGGCGCGTCCGAGACGAGCCGGCGGGCCGGGAAGCCCGGCGGAAGGGGCGTTCCGGCGTCCATCTCGTCCAGGTAGGAGCGCATCTTCTGGAGCGGCTTCCACTCGGCCACGCCCACCGCCTGCGCCTGGTAGGGGTGACCGGCGCCGATCCCGAAGACGAAGCGGCCCGGATAGGCGTCGGCGAGCGTCGCGGCGCCGCCGTGCGCGGTGCCGCCGTGCCGCGCCCACACGTTGGCGATGCCGGTGCCGACGACCAGGTCCTCGGTCGCGGCGAGGTAGAGGGCGTGCTGGGCGAAGGCGTCCTTGCCGCCGACGGTCTCACCCGTCCAGACCGAGCCGTAGCCGAGGGCCTCGATCCGGGCCACCTCCCGCGTCTCCTCGGCCGCCGGGACCGGGCCGTAGACCTGCTTGTTGAGCCACACTCCGACGCGTCCGAGCCGCCGACGGGCCTCGCGCACGACGTCCGCATCCACCATGGAACACCTCCGGGAACAGTAAGCTGAGGGGTCCTCCATTTAAGCGGAGGAGTCCTCCGATTAACAAGGGGTGCACGCGTGCCGAATCCGGAACGTCCCATGCGCGCCGACGCGCGCCGCAACTACGAGCGCCTGCTCGCCGAGGCCAGGACGGTCGTCGCCGACCAGGGCACGGACGCGTCCCTGGAGGAGATCGCGCGCCGCGCGGGCGTCGGGATCGGCACCCTGTACCGGCACTTCCCCACCCGCGAGGCGCTGCTCGAAGCGTTGCTGCGCGACCGGTTCGACGGCCTGCGCGCCCACGCCGAGGACCTGCTCACGCGGGACGACCCCTTCGAGGCGCTCCTCGCCTGGATGCGCCGCCTCGCCACCGGCACGGTCGCCTACCGCGGTCTCGCGCAGGCGATGATGGCCGCGCTCCAGGACGAGACGTCCGAGCTGTACGTGTCCTGCCACGGCATGCGCGCCGCTGGGGAGGCCCTGCTCGTGCGCGCGCAGGAGGCGGGAGAGGTGCGTCCGGACGTCCACCCGAACGACGTGCTGTACCTCGCGAACATGGTCGCCACCGCCGCCGAGCAGACCCCGGACGACACCGGCCTTCACGACCGTCTCCTCACCTACACGACCGACGGCCTCCGCCCGCGGTAGCCGGTGGACGATATCCCCCCAAGCTCGGCATGCTTACCGGGTGAGGAGCAGGGTTTTCGTCGGACGGGCCGCCGAGCTCTCCGCGCTGCGCGCCGCCTACGCGCGCGCGGAGGAGAGCGAGATGGCCGTCGTACTGGTGGCCGCCGAGGCGGGCGGGGGCAAGTCGCGGCTGGTGGAGGAGTTCGTCCAGGGACGGCGCGCGCTGGTCGGCGGCTGCCTCGACCTCGGCGCGGCGAGCCTGCCGTACGCGCCGTTCACCGCGATGCTGCGGCGGCTCGGCCCGGACGCCGTCACCCGGCTCACGTCCCCGGCGGCGCGGCGCGAACTCGCCCGGCTGCTGCCCGCGCTCGGCGACGCCGCCCCCGACGAGGGATCCGGGCAGGTGCGGCTGTTCGAGCACGTCCTCGGCCTGACCGAGCGGCTCTGCGCCGACGACCCGGCCGTCCTGGTCGTGGAGGACGCCCACTGGGCCGACCGCTCCACCCGCGACCTGCTCGCGTTCCTGGTGAACAACCCCGTGCCCGCCAAGGTGCTCCTCGTCGTCACCTTCCGCACGGACGAACCGGAGTCGCGCGCCCTGTTCGCCGACCTCGCCCGGCTCCCGCACGTGACCCGGCTCGACCTGCCGCCGCTCACCCGCACCGAGGTCGCCGCGCAGGTCCGCGGGCTGCTCGGCGGCGCCGCACCGTCCATGATCCGGGACGTCCACGCCCGCGGCGGCGGCAACCCGCTGTTCATCGAGGCCCTCGCCGAGAACCCCGGCGAGGCCGTCCCCGGCTCCCTGCGCGACCTGCTGCTCACCCGCTTCCGCGCACTGCCGGACAGCACCCGCGCCGCCGTCCGCGTCGCGAGCGCCGCCGGCGACCGGGTCGGCCACGACCTGCTCACCGCCGCCGCCGACGACCGCGGCCTGGAGGAGGCGCTGCGTCCGGCGGTCGACCGCGGCGTGCTCGTCGCGGACGAGGACGGGTACGCCTTCCGGCACGCGCTGATCCGCGAGGCCGTCCACCTGGACCTGCTGCCCGGCGAGCGCGCCCGGCTGCACCGCCGCTACGCCGAGGCCATCGAACGCGACCCGGCCCTCACCGAGGCCCCGACCAGTGCCCTCGCCGTCCACTGGAACGCCTGCGGCGACCACGCCCGCGCGCTCGAGGCCGCGTGGCACGCGTCCGGCGAGAGCGCCCGTGCCGCCGCCTACGCCGAATGCCTCGCGCTGCTGCGCCGCGTCCTGGACCTCTGGGACCGCGTCCCCGACGCCGCGGCCCGGATCGGCGCCGACCGGGCGGAGGTCATGCGCCTGTCGGCGCGGGTCTCGGTCACGACCGCCGACTTCGAGTACGGGATGCGGACCGTCCGAACGCTGCTGAAGAACGCCGGGGACCCCGACGAGCTCTCCCAGCTGCTGTCCCTGCGCGGCGTCTTCCGCGGCTTCGCCGGGCAGAGCGACGACCTCGACGACTTCCGCGAGGCCGAGCGGCTGGCGTCCCGCCCCACCCCGCAGCGGGTGTGGGCGCTCACCCAGCTCAGCGCGCGGCTGTCGGTGCGCGGCGACCTGGCCGCCGCCGAACGCCTCGGACGCGAGGGACTCGACCTGGCCCGCGAGCTCGGCGGGCATCCGGCCGTGGACGAGCTGCGCGTCACCGTCGCGTCCGCCGCCGCCCGCGACGGCCTCGGCGACCTGCGTCCCCTCGAACGGCTCCGCTGGGCCGACCTGAACGACGACGCGCGCATTCGCGTGTTCACCCACCTGTCCCACTCCTACGAGGGCTCCGGACGGTCCGCCGACGCGCTCGCCGCGATCGAGGAGGGCCTCGCGCTCGCGGAACGCTTCGGCCGCACCCACAGCGCGGGCCTCCCGATGGTCAACAACCGGATCGAGGCCCTGTTCCGGCTCGGCCGCTGGGACGAGGCGGCCGGTCACCTGCGCCGCGCCCTCGACCGCCACCACAACCCGGCGATGCGCATCCAGCTCGGCATCTGGGCGGCCGCGCTCCGCGCCGCGACGGGCACCGGCCCGCAACCGGAGCCCATCGCCCTCGCCGAACCCGTCGGCTCCGGCTACCCGCAGACCTCACTGCCGCTCGCGCACCGGCTCATCGACCTGCGCCTGTCCGAGGACGACCGGCCCGCCGCCCGCGCCATCGCCGAGACCGCCCTCGCCCACCCCGACCTGACCCTCCAGCCCATCTTCGCCTGGCCCCTGCTGGAGGCCGCCGCCCGAGCGGGCGTCCTCGCCCCGCCCGAGGTGATCGCGCACGCGCCCGTCGAGGGCGCCGTCTCCACCGCGCACGCCGCAGCCGTCGCCGCCCGCACCGGCGACGCGTCCGGCTGGGAGACCGCCATCGGCGTCTGGGAAAGCCTGGACCATCCCTACTCGCTGGCCCGCGCCCTGTTCGACGCGGCCTGCGCCGACCTCGCCTCCGGCGCCCGCGGGCCC
>NZ_RFFG01000131.1 GCF_003696215.1 Actinomadura harenae
GCTCTGATTCTTGCGCGCCACGCAGCTCGGGGAGCTTCAGGTCGCGTCCTGGGCTCTCTGCCACCACAGGGTGGTGACGCCCCCCAGTGGGCCGCTCCTTCAGGAGCGGCACGTTCGCCCCGGGTGATGTGCACTGCGTTCGAGGTCTGGCCCACTGGCGGAACGCGGCGTCCAGTACCGCCAGAGCGGGACGCGGGCCCGTCGCCCGCGCCCGCCGGGCGGCGCCTCATGAGGCGCAGTTCGGGGTCTGCGCCCGTCCCATTCGACCGATCGGCAGATCATTGCGGGGCCGTCGAACAGGTGGTCGCCGTTGCGTGGTCCCATGCCTGGTGCATGGCCGTCTGCTGCTGCGGGGTCAGGTGGGCGCGCGGCTCTCACGAAACATGACCTGGCGGGGCTCCCACAAGGCGACTGGCTGATGCGGCGTGCTCACTTGTGCAGCGTGGCACATCGGCTTCTTCGGCTTCGGGCGCTGGCACCCGCACCGTCAGGGTTGTTGCGGCAGCAGGCGGCTGTCGAACCCGGCGGCTAGTAGCCGCTGGTAGGCCGCTTGCACGTCGGCGGGGACGTCCTGGGCGGTCGCGAAGCCGAGGGTGGGGTATTCGATGATGCGTTGCAGGTCGCCGACGAGCATGTCGATGACGAGTTTCTCGTCCCCGATCGACTTGAGGTAGTCCTCGAACGACAGCGGTTCGGACGCGCACACGACATCCACCTGCGGCCAGACCTTACGCGCGGTCGCCAGCGAACGGCGCTGCATGTACGGCTTGGAGATCAGCAGCAGCGAGGAGACCTCGACGCCGGCGTCGGTGAGCGCGGTCCGGGAGTAGGTGATGTTCTGGCCGGTGTTGGCGGCGCGCGGCTCGATGATGATCGCGTCGGCGGGGACGCCGAGTTCGATGGCGTGCTCGGCGAAGTGGACCGCCTCGCCACGCGGGAAGCGGGCTTTGGTGGTGGGGCTGTTTCCGCCGGAGAACACCAGCACGGGAATCAGCCCGGCGTGGTAGAGCTCGCTGGCGAACGCCGCGACGCCCAGGTCGTGGCTGCCCAGGCCGATGGCTGCCGAGCACGGCTGTGGCTGGTGGCCGACTTGGTGGTAGTCCCAGATCAGCAGGGCGTCGGCCAGCTGGTCGTCGGTGGCGCGGTGCTTGTCGGTCACGGAACTCTCTCCTGGCGAGGACGACGATCGGTTGTCCTGACGGTCACTCGGTGACCGCACCGGTTTCGAAGCGGCGGCGGATGGCGGTGATCGCACGCGTCTGGTGACTGAGGCCGCTGCTGAGGGCGAGCCGGGCGGTGTCGTGGAGCATGGCCAGGCCATGGTCGCAGGTCGCGCGATCGGACAGCAGGATGTGAGCGTGGGCGGTGGCGAGCCGGACGCGCTGCATGGGAGTGTCGTCGGTGCCGCTGGAGTGGGCCAGGTCGATGAAGTGCTGAGCCTGGTCTTGGCGCCCGGCGCCGCGGTGGGCCAGGGCGATCTTCTGCTGGGCGACCGACCAGTCCTCGCCCTCGTCCAGGTTCTCCAGCTGGTGGGTCGCCGCGGTCATCACCTGAACGGCGTGATCGTGGTCGCCGTCCTTGGACAGAGCGGTGCCGACCCACAGCAGGGCTCGGGCCCGGTCCCGGCTCGACAGGCGCTGGTCTCCGGCCAGCTGCTCGTAGCGGCGTGCCGCCTTCTGCAGGTCGCCGTGCATCTCCGCGACGACCGCCAAAGCCAACTCGACTTGCGCGACCCGGCGGGGGACGTCCAGGTCGGCGAACATGCTCAGGGCCCGGTCGTAGGCCCATCCCGCTGAGGCCGGTCCCAGCAGCACGCCCTGGTCGCGTTGGGCGTCGCCGAGCAGCACCAGCGACCTGGCATGCAGGTACCGGCCCTGGTCGTCGAGCTGGGTGCAGGGGAATCGGGTCAGCCACCGGTGGAGCAGGTTGGTGGCGGCCGGGAACTTCTGCCGCGACAGCAGCACCGCGGCGCGTTCCAGGTCGTCGGTCCAGGTTTCGTACTCCCACGCCTGCGGGCAGGGCGCCCGGACGGGGTCGACGCCGGCGGCCGGGCCGCCGGTCTCGCGGAGGAACAGCTCGAAACGGGCCTGCACCTCCGGTGATGCTCGTTGCAGCGTGGTGTCCAGGATCGCCTGGGTGTCGGGGCGGGGCTGGGTCGCGGCCCCCAGGTGCTCCCATTTCGACACCGTCCGGACCGCGACACCCAGCTCGTTCTGTGCGAACACGCGCACGCTCTGCCGCAGGGCATGGCGCAGTGCGCGGGTTTCGCGTCCGGTCCACACACGCACGGTCGGCATTGCCACCGTCTCCTCCAGGGGCCTCACCGGCAGGAAAGCACCCTGGCGCCCGGCGGTGCAGTGAAAGTGCAACGCAAGTGCCACACCGGGACGTTCCGCGGGCCGGGGCGCTGGCCCATGCTCAAGGCCACGGCCTCGTCCCCTCCCACAGCAAAGCACCGGCCCACCAAACCGATGATCGCCCGGCTCCTGCGTGAATCCCCCGGCGGCTGGACCCGCCTGTCCCCACTGGCAGAGGAAGACCATGCGTATCGATTCCCCTCCGCTCCCCTCTGGTGCCTTCACGATCGGCAAGAAGTTCACCTTCGAGGGCGGCCACCGGCTTCCCGGGCTGCCGCCCGAGCACAAATGCTCGCGACAGCACGGCCACAGCTACGAGGTCGAGGTCATCCTCACCGCTCCCGCCTTGGAGGAGCCCGGGTTCGTGACGGACTTCGGTGCGCTGTCCCCGTTCAAGACGTTCCTGGCCGGCAACCTGGACCACCGCAACCTGCACGAGATCTTGCCGTTCGATCCGACCTCGGAGCGCCTGGCCCAGTTCCTGGCGGGCTGGATTATGGAGCATCTCCAGCCGCAGCTCCCCGGCCGTCTGGTCGCGGTCTTGGTCCGCGAGACGACGAGCAGCTGGGCCCGCTTCGATGTGGAGGAACGATGACCGCCCGGCTGATCGTCGCGGAGTGCTTCGGCGTTGAGAAGCCGACCTTCCAGGGCGAGGGAGCCAGCTGCGGGCACCCGGCCTTGTTCATCCGGCTGTCCCGGTGCAACCTCAGCTGCACCAAGTGCGACACCAAGTACACCTGGGACTGGTCCCAGTTCGACCCGCGCGAGGAGTCGACGAAGCGGACGGTGGCGGAGCTGGTGGACTGGGCCACGTCCTCGCCGGTTGAGCTGGTCGTGATCACCGGAGGGGAGCCTCTGCTTCAGCAGGAGGGTGGCCTGGTGCCGCTCGTTCGGCGGCTGCTGGCCGCAGGGAAGCGGGTGGAGTTCGAGACGAACGGCACCCTGGCGCCGGTGGCCGACCTGGTGGTCGATGGGGTCCGCTTCAACGTCTCACCCAAGATCGCCAGCTTTGGCATGAACGAGGCCAAGAGCATCGTGCCGGCCGCTCTGAAGGCGTTGGTGGCCTCCGAGCGGGCGATCTTCAAGTTCGTCGCGTCCTCGGTGCCCGACCTTGACCGCATCGCCGGGCTCGCCGACGCCCACCGGTTGTCGCCGGTGTGGGTGATGCCGGAGGGCACCACCGCGCCGGCGATCACCGAAACGCTCCGGGTCCTGGCGGACCCGGTCGCGGCCCGAGGGTGGCACCTCACCACGCGGCTGCACGTGCTGGCCTTTGCCAACACGCGAGGCCGCTGACCCCGGCACCCTCTCCGTCCCCTGCCCCGCGGAAGCGAGAGAAGTCATGACGACACCCATCATCAGCTCTGAGCCCGAGCTGGGCACCGCCGGGATCAGCCGGCCGACGGGCATCGACACCGTTCGGGTCGCCGACCTGATCACTCAGCTTCTGGTCGAGTTGGGTGAGGACCCCGGCCGCACCGGGCTGATTGGCACCCCCGACCGCGTGGCGGCCTGGTGGAACGCCTTCCTGTCTCCGGGTGGCGCCGCGACGGCCACCTGCTTCACCGAATCCCACCTGAACGACCAGCTGGTCATCGTGGGCGGTATGAGCGTGTGGTCCCTTTGTGAACACCACATGCTGCCTATGAACCTCCAGGTCACCACCGCCTACGTGCCCAACGGCGAAGTGGTGGGGCTGTCGAAATTCGGACGGATCGCCCAGCACTTCGCCGCCCGGCTCCAGGTCCAGGAGCGCTTCACTCGGCAGCTCGCCGAACACCTCACCGGCGTGATCGGACGCGAGGACATCGCCGTGGCCGTGCGTGGCCTGCACTTGTGCATGAGCATGCGCGGTGTCCGGATGGAGGACGCCCGCACCACCACCGTGCACGCACGTGGACGCTTCCGCACCGACCCCGTGCTCTCCCAGCAGTTCCTGACCGTCACCACCAGGCAGTGGGCAGCATCGTGAAGCCCGGCATCGACTTCTCGGTCATCGCCCCGACCGCCCACCTCAAGGACTTCGTCGCCCAGGAGCCAGCCCGAGTCCACCATGTCGCCGCCCAGCGGGTCCTGTCCGACGAGTCCTACCGGGCCTTCTTCGCCCGCGAAGCAGCGTGTGGCGCCGAGGTCATCATCGACAACGGCCTCTTCGAGCTCGGTCACGCCCTGCCGACACCGAGGCTGGTCGAGGCCGCGCTCGCAGTGTCCGCGCGGGAGATCATCCTGCCGGACGTTATGCGGGACGGGCCCGCGACCCTCAAGGCGAGCGAACAAGCCGCGCGGGAGATCGGTGACCTGTCCGGCGACGCGTTCCGGCTGTGCGCGGTGCTGCACGCCTCGAACGACCAGGAATGGCGCCGCACCTACACCTCCCTGGTGTCCAGCGACTGGGCCGGAGCCATAGCCCTACCGGCCTCCCGCACGCCGGACCCCGCCGGCCAGTTGTGCCGCACCCGCTGGTTGGCGACCGCCTACCTGGAGGACCACGGTCTGGTCAGCGACCAGATGGTGTATCGGCTGCTCGGGTTGGGCCGGACCGGACATCTGGAGCTGATCGAGCAGCGCGCGCACCGATGGATCTCCTCGGTGGACGGCGCAGCCCCGGTCATCCTCGGCGCGATGGGCATCGCCCTGGCGCCTGAGGGGCCGTACGAGAAGCCCTCCACACCCCGCGTGGAGAGGCTCGGCCCGATCGCACAGGAGCGATTCGCTTTGATCCGGCAGAACATCGCGGTCGTCCGGGCGGCGGCCGGCAGTCCCGTGACGATCGCCGAGGATCCCTGATGACCCCCTTGCTGACCGACGCCGCTCCCGGCCTCCTGCGCGCTGCTCCCATCGACTCCGGTGGGCACACCATGAGCCGGGCGAGTCTGCTGCGCTACCTGGAGATCAAAGTCCATCACCTGATCAAGGACCAGGCCTGGAACAGTATCCGCGTCATCGGTGCCTATGACCGCGCGGCGGTGATCTCCCGGCACGAGAAGACCGGGAAGCTGTTCAACGTCGAGCGGCCCACCGTGACCGCTCACGGCAGGGACCTGGTCGTCAAGGCGTTCCCCGGAGCCGACTACGTCCAGCACTACGCGTTGATCACCGCCACTTACCTGGCCATGACCGGCCGCCCCGCCGACACGGTCACCTACCAGCCGCCCGATCAGCGGGCGTGCCGAACGGCGCTGGACGCGCTTGATCTGGCATTGGACGGCGAACTGGTGATCGTCGGCTGGGGCCTGACGCACCTGGCCCCTCCGGGTGGGGTGTGGACCCACGGCCCCGGCTATGCCTGGCAGCGTGCCCAGGTCGCCGGCCGACACGTGGTCTACCTGGGGTTCCTCCACAGCATCTGGGGGGACGTTGCCGGGCGGGTCGTTGCACGGCTGGCCGAGCTCGGCGCCGGCGACGTCGTCTACGTCGGCAAGGTCGGGTCGTTGACACCGGGCATCGAACCGAACACGTGGCTGGCGACCGGCAGCACGAGCCTGGTCCGCGGGACGCTGGTGAGCTGGGACGACTTCTTCGGCGACTACGCCGCTGCCCACGACGGGGTGCAAAGCGGCCTGCACGTCTCGTCCCCGTCGGTGCTGCTGGAGGACCGAGACTGGCTGACCCAGCACAGCACCTCCTACGCCTTCGTCGACCCGGAGATCGGCCCCATGGGGATGGCGGCTCAGCAGGCAGGAGTCAGGTTCGGCTACCTCCATGTCATTTCCAACAACCTCGCCACCCACTACCCCGCCGACCTGTCCAATGAACGTCAACGTGACGTCCTTCGCCGTCGCGCGGTCCTGGCCGACCGGATCCGCACCATCGTCACCGGCCGCCTGGCCGCCACCCCGAGTCACCTTCTGGGAGAAACGTGATGACCGCGACCGCGATAACCACCTGCACGCCGGGGCGGCTGATCACCTTCGTCGGCGGCGACGGAGCCGGCAAGTCCACCCTCGCCGCCCGCCTGCACCAGGCCCTCAACGACGCCGGCCACCCGGCGATCCTGGTGAGCAAGCACAGCTCCGAAGCCCCGGTGGATCCGCAGCTGTCGGCCTATCTCGACCAGCTCAACAACCTGATCTACCGGCGCGACGCCGCCGTTGCTCAGGCCTGCGGCGACCGCTACTGGCTGCTGGCGCTGGCGGCCTGGTACACCTTGCAGGACCAGCTCGTCATCCGTCCCGCGCTCACCACGGGCACCCACGTGGTCCTCGACAACGGCCACCACAAGATCCTCGCCCGCTACGCGGTCAACCCTGAGGTCTCCGCCAGTCTCTGCGAACAGGTCTTCGCCCACCTGACCGCGCCGGACCTGGTGCTCTTCCTGGACCTCGGCGCGCGCGAGGCCCTGGCCCGCAAGGGCGCCTTCACCACCCTGGAAACCGGCCACCGCGGCGGCGACGCCGAGGACTTCGTCCGCTACCAGGACTGCGTCCTGGACCAGATGCGCCGCCAGGCCAAGCACAACGCGTGGCTGTCGCTGAACGTCGCCGGTATGGACCGAGACCAGGTGTTCAAGGCCGCCTCCCCAGCGCTGGCCGACCGGCTGCACCTGCCCCTCTGATCCCCTGCCCTGATCAACAAGGAACACACCATGGGTCAGGCCCTGCCCACCAGCGGAACCTACGTCTGCCACGGCATCACCTGGGCGACCGCGGACCCCCGCCTCCTGCTGGCCCCAGTGACCGGCGAACCGCTCATCTGCGCGGCGATAACCGACAGTCGCCTCGCCTACCAGGTGAACGGTACCGGCCGGTGGTGCACCGGCCGGTACCGGTTCACCGACCGCATCCGCGTCGAAGCCGTCGCCTGCCCTGACCAGTCCCCCGCCATGACCGGTGGCCAGTGCGCCGCCTGCGCCACCCGGGACGAGTTTCGGTTCGCCCACCACATCCACAGCGGCGGCCGCATTCCCGACGCTCTGGCGGCGTACATGGCTCAGCCGCACTGGCTGTACCTGGCGACGTTCGCCGACAGAACGACCAAGGTCGGCACCGCCGCCGACCCCCGCCGGCGCTCCCGCCTGGACGAGCAGGGCGCCCTGTTCGCCACCTATCTCACCAAGAGCGCAGACGGGCGCGCCGTGCGGCACCTGGAGGACGCTGTCACCCGGCGCACCGCATTGCCCCAAGCCGTACGAGCCGCCGCCAAGGTGAAGGCCCTGGCCGAGCTGCGCGACCTCGCCCCCGCCCGCGCCGCTCACCAGCAGCATCTCGACCGCGCCGCCGCGGCCCTCTCCGAACTCGGCGTCCCCGTCGTCCTCGAGCCGTGGCGGCCGCCGCGCGAAGGCGACCTGCTTCGCACCCCGCAGACCCGGCGCACCCTCTACCCCCACGACCCGCGCGAAGGCGAGCACGGGATCACGGTCCTGTCCTGCCTCGGCTCCCAGGTCCTCGCCTCCGTCGACAACAACGCAGATGACGAGCTGCCCAACGTGCTCGACCTCGGCGTTCTCAAAGGCCGCCGCATCAGCCTTGATGCCCGGTTCTCCTCAGCACCCGCCGCCGTGCAGTCCGCGCTCTTCTAAGCCTGCCGCGCCCTCATGCCCGAACCCACGCACCCAGAATCTGCGAAGCGAGGCCCGCGTGTCCCCCCACGACGCCGTTGCCGGCTGGGACGAAGACGCCACCGCCGAGGCATACAACGCCTTCTGCCGCACCTATCCCATGTACGCCTCCACCAGCCGTGACCTCGCCAGCCGAGCCCAGCTGGCCGAGGCGGGCCTGGTGGTCGACCTGTGCGGCGGTGTCGGGACCACGGCCAGCGCCATACTCGACCTCGTCCCGGCCCGAACCCGGGTCGTTTCCATCGACAACGCCGCCGCGATGCAACGCGTCGGCCGCCGCACCCTGACCGACACCCGCCTGACCTGGATCGCCTGCCTGGCCGAACGGCTCGTCGATCACCTGCCCGCGGGCGGTGTTGACGCCGTGGTGTGCAACTCGGCGATCTGGAAAACCGACGCCAGTGCGGTGTTCGCAGGTGTCGCTCGTACCCTGCGCCCGGGCGGAAGGTTCGTCTTCAACATCGGCGGCGGCTTCGCGGGCGTGCGGCACCCCGACGAGCAGGCCGTCCGCCTCCAGCCATCACTGAGCGCCCTCGTCCGCCACGTCGCCACCCGCGACCACGGCTACGCCCCCGATCCGACCACGAGCCTCCCCCCGAAGCTGCCGCTTGAGAGGATCACCACTTTGCTGGCGGCAGCCGGTCTCACGGTCGCCGAGACCGAGGTCACCGCTCAGCACAGCACGATGGCCGAGAAGAAGGCGTGGCTGTCCATCCCCGTTTTCGCCCAGCCCGACGGAGACTTCAGCCACGCCGAACGGATGCGGATCCTCCAATCCGCCTACACCCTGACCACCCCGGAGACACCGACAGTGACCAGTTGGCTCGTCGTCGTCGCGCAGCTGCCGCAGGCGATCACATGATCCCAGCCGACGCCGCGCCCGATGCCCCGGACCGAGCCTGTGACCACACCAGCGTGGGAGTACTGATCTCCTCCCCCAGCGGGCTCCTGGTGTTCCAACGGGCGACCCCTCCGGCCGGGATCGCCCCGGTCGCCGGCCACCTCGACCAGCACCCTGACCTTGAGCATGCCGCCCGCGCCGAGGTCGCCGAAGAGGTCGGCCTCACTGTCGTCCAGCTGCGCCCACTGCTGAATCAATGGCGGCCGAACCACTGCCGGCGTCCTCCCACCGGCCCGGCGGTCGGCCACCACTGGTCGCTCTTCCAAGCCGAGGTCTCCGGAACGCTGGCTCCCTGCGCCCGGGAGGTCCGCGCTCCACGGTGGAGCAGCCCCGACCAACTGCAGCGACACGCGCTGCGGACCGCCGCGCACGCCGCCGGACACCTGAACCGGCAACAGTTCCAGCAGCGGCCCGGCCTGGAACCGGTGTGGTGCCGCTTCCTGCGCACCCTCGGGCTGATCACCCTGCCCTCGACCGTCCTCGACCGGATTGAGGAGATCCTGTGAACGGGGGGCCTGCAGTATCCCTCAGCGTGCGCTGCTCGCCCGCGCGGCCTCCAGGTACCGGGCGTGCGCCTGGATCCGCCCCTGGTCCGCCTGGAAGACGCTGTTCCAGCCGTCGTCCAGGCGGAACCAGGCCGCCGGTTGTTCTGGCTCCCCGCCGAGCGGAACGTCCCGCTCGACGACCGCCACATAAGACAAGGCCAGCGTCGGGGACCAGTCATTCCGGAAGGACCGCACCGCCACAGCCGCGGGTCCAGGCAGCAACCCAACGTCCAGGCCGGTCTCCTCCAGGAGTTCTCGCGCCGCCGCCGCGCGCGGTCCCTCACCGGGTTCCACCTTGCCGCCGGGCGGCACCCACCCACGCACCCGGTGGCTCACCAGCAATACGTACTCCAAGGCCGGGTCCAGAACCCAGACCTCGGCGGCCAACGGCTCCATCGGACGCTGGCGGGCCCGCTCCAGCCAGGCCCGAGCATCGTCGAATTCCCATGTAGCGAGGCGGGCATCTGCCACAACCTCGCTCAAGATCACCTGATCGTGGTCACCATGATTCACCGCCCCCACCCTAAGCCTACGACCCGGCCCCAAAGCGTCACCACCAGCAGCGCGCCTTGCGGCCCTGGCCGTGCCCGCCGCCCGGCCGACACTCGATGCCCGCCTCAAACGCAGGAGGCCCCTCATGTCAGGTGACCGGACCTTGAACCATGGAGCCTGGGTGATACTGGGTGGCGCACACCTGCTGAACAGGACCAGACCGCAAAGGCCGGACGAGCTGATCGTGCTCGTCGGTGTGCCGCCCCAGGAGGTGTGCCGGCCGGCCACCAGCGTGGTCGTCAGGTGGGACGTGCTCGGTCTCTGCATGGCCCGTGCGCTGCGCCCCGGTGGCGCCCAGACGGGATCGGCGTGGATCGACGGTGGCGAACTGTCCCCCGACGCCATCCCCGGCCCCATCCTGCGCCGTCTGGCCGGCGCCGAGGCCGCGCCGTCCCTGGTGCCCCTGTGCTACCTGGCCGAACACCCAGACGGCGGCTACCATGCCTACGCTCAGGTCCGCTTCCACCCCGAAGACGCCTGCTTCGTACGCACCACTCGCGCTCCAGTAGGCCATGGCCCGGTCGAGGGCTTGCACTGGCTCGCGCCGGTGCTGGCGACTCATGCCGAGTTGAGTATGGCGCTCGACAACCACCTCCGGTACTTCCGCAGGCACTTCGAAGGCACCGAGCTGGAGTACAAGTACATCCTCGACCCGGCACCCGACATCTGGGTCGCGTCCATGGAACTACTCAACGCCCTGCGCGACGGCGAACTCGCCGGATTCCAGCCGGAGTACCGCGAAGAGTTCGAAGTTCACCACACCGAGAACCACCTGTTCGACGTCATCGCGCCTGAACATGAGGCCGGCTATGCCTCGTTCATCCCCACAGTCACCACCGGGCACGTTCTCAAGCGGAAATGGTTCACCAAGGACACCTTCGCGCGCCGTGAAGAGCTGACTCCCGGCCTCGACATCTCACCTGACCGCTTCGAGGCGCACCTGAGCGAAGAACTGGGCCTGCACGTGCGTGCCATGCCGCCCTTCCGTCGCGTCCGCTACGACGTCCAGTGCGCATCGATGCGGACCGGACACATCTACGGCCTGTTCTTCGACCGGTGCTCTCTCCTCGCCGCGCCCGAGATCGCCCTCACCCAGTGCGAACTGGAGTACCTCCGCTCACGCAGCGTCCTAGACCAGGACCATGAGGTCCTCAGCGAGATGGAGCGCCTCAACGGGTGGCTCGGCACTTACCTCGCCAACCGGGGCTGGGCGAAGAACCACACCTTCTATTCCAAGCGCACCTTCCTGCGCGACGCCATCGCCGCCCGCCCCGACCTGCTACCGTCCAGCCGCGCTGGCACACCGACAGGCTGACAACGACCGACGTGATCGCGCGGAGCTCCGCCGAAGCGAGCAGCCATCACGGCTGCCTTGTCGCGACGTTTGGACAGCTTCTGGCGCTTGGCGTTCACCAGGATCGGCGCGTGTGCCCACGTCGGCGGGGGCGCCGAGCACGGCACGCCGAGACGTCGCGTGGGTCGCCGCCGACGTGTTGTTCAGGCATGGCGTCGCCCGCGCCAAAGGCCGTACAGGGCGAGGCCGAGTCCGGTGCTTTCGATGCCGGCGCCGACCGGCAGCCACACCGTCGGGAAGAGCGACACCAGCACCGCGGTCGTCAGGCCCAGCAGGAGACAGACCATCGTGGCGATCACGTGTTGCGGGACGAAGACGCCTGGGCCGTTCGCGCCAGGTTGGTGTGGGTGGTGGTTGCGGGCGGTGCTGTTCACCGTGGTGTCCTTCCTGGTGGAGGGGCTGGTGACAGCACGATCGCGCTGGTGGGTGTTCGGGTTCGAGACGGTTCAGCGATATCGATCGATCCTGATGGGATGGCCTGGTCGGGGCCGTGGGTGTAGGAGTGGAACCGAACGTTTCCGAACAGTCGGATGGTGCGGATGGCTGCGATCGACCCGAACCGGATCCTGGCCACCCAGGACCTGGCCGAACAGTTGGCTGAGCTGTCCGCCCGGTACCCGCACGGGATACACCACCTGGCCACGGCCGCCAAGTTGAGTCCGGCGACCGTCCACGCGCTCATCGCTGGCCGCACCGTGATCCCTCGGACGAGCACGCTGGAGAACTTCGTGATGGCCTGTGGTCAGGATCCGAGGCCTTGGCTGGCGGCGCGGGCACGCCTGGTCGCAGCCCGACGATCGGATAAAGCGATGCCCGCCCCCGATCCGGACTGCCCTCCGGCAGGGCCGCTGGGGCGGGTGATCGGTGAGCTGGATGAGCGGGACGCGCTGCTGTTGGAGGTCCACCAAGCCTTCGCGGCCACGAGCACGACGTCTGGGGCGCCGGTGCCGGTGCTGCCGCCGTATCTGGACCGGGCGGGGTTCGATGACCGGCTGAGGCAGGCGGTGGCGGCGGCCGGGCAAGGCAGTCGGCTGGTGATGGTGATCGGGAACTCCTCGACCGGCAAGACCCGGGCTTGCTGGGAAGCGATCCGCGCCGAGCTGCCGGACTGGCAGATCTGGCATCCGCTGGTTCCCGAACGGCCGATGGCGGTGGTGGAGGCACTGCGGGCCGGGCGGGTGGCGCCGCGGTCGGTGATCTGGCTGAACGAGGCCCAGTTCTATCTGCAGGCCCCGAAGGTCGGTGAGCTGGTCGCGGCCGAGTTGCAGGCGCTGCTGGCGGACGCCTCCCAGGGGCCGGTGCTGGTGCTGGGGTCGATGTGGCCAGAGTTTCGGCGGGTACTCACCAGCGCACCCCAAGAGGCGTCAGCCCCGGACTCGCACCGGGCTGCCCGCGCCCTGCTCGACCGGGGCGAGGAGATTACCGCCCCATCCTGCTTCACGCCCGGCCAGCTCACCGAGATGGTCGCAGCCGTCGCCGCCGACCCCCGGCTCGCAGCGGCCGCCAAGCGTGCACCAGGCGGGCAGATCACCCAGGAGCTGGCCGGGGCGCCGGAACTGCTGCGCCGCTACCAGCAGGGCGGGCCAGCGGTCCGGGCGGTGCTGTGGGCCGCGATGGACGCCCGCCGCCTGGGCCACAGCCTCCACCTGCCCGAACCACTGCTGCACGAGGCAGCCCCCGGCTACCTCGACGACCACACCTGGGATCAAGTCGCCGACAACCCCGACTGGTTCATCACCGCCCTGGACGAACTCACCGCCACCCACCGGCGACTCCCCGGGCCCCTGATCGAACACCGGCCCCGCCCAGGCCAACCGGCCCCACCCGCCCCGCTGTACCGGCTGGCCGACTACCTGGAACAACACGCCCGCAGAGAACGCATCTCCCTCTGCCCGCCAGCCACCTTCTGGAACGCCGCCGTCCGCCACTGCCGCACCCCGGCAGACCTGACCGCTCTCGGCAAGTCCGCCGCGAACCGGGGCCGCTACCGCCTCGCCACGAACCTGTATCGGCCAGCCGCCGACGCCGGGAACCCCGACGCGCTGATGTACCTCGCGTACCGGTGCGAGGAGGCCGGTGACCGTGCAGGCGCTGAACAACTTGCCCGGCAGGCCGCCGACGCCAGGAGCGCCATCGCGCTGATGTACCTTGCGGGCCTGCGCGAGGAGGCCGGTGACCGCGCAGGCGCTGAACAACTTGCCCGGCAGGCCGCCGACGCCGGACACCCCGTCGCGCTGATGGACCTCGCGTACCGGTGCGAGGAGGCCGGTGACCGTGCAGGCGCTGAACAACTTGCCCGGCAGGCCGCCGACGCCGGGAATCCCCGCGTGCTGATGTACCTTGCG
The DNA here is from genome assembly GCF_003696215.1 of Actinomadura harenae. Classification (GTDB taxonomy): domain Bacteria; phylum Actinomycetota; class Actinomycetes; order Streptosporangiales; family Streptosporangiaceae; genus Spirillospora; species Spirillospora harenae. Next base: position 13,612 of record NZ_RFFG01000131.1, read on the forward strand.
GGCCTGCGCGAGGAGGCCGGTGACCGCGCGGGCGCCGAACGGCTGTACCAACAGGCCGCCGACGCCGAGAGCGCCGACGCGCTGATAGAACTGGCGTACCGCTGCGCGGAGGCCGGTGATCAGGCGGGTGCCGAACGGCTTGCCCGGCAGGCCGCCGCTGCCGGGAGCGCCGTCGCGCTGATGTACCTTGCGGGCCTGCGCGAGGAGGCCGGTGACCGTGCAGGCGCTGAACAACTTGCCCGGCAGGCCGCCGACGCCGGGAATCCCCGCGTGCTGATGTACCTTGCGGGCCTGCGCGAGGAGGCCGGTGACCGCGCGGGCGCCGAACGGCTGTACCGACAGGCCGCTGGTGCCGGATATCCCGACGTGCTGATGGACCTGGCCTACCGGCGAGAGCGGGCCGGTGACCGCGCGGGCGCCGAACAGCTCGCCCAACAGGCCGCTGGTGCCGGATATCCCGACGTGCTGATGGACCTGGCCTACCGGCGAGAGCGGGCCGGTGACCGCGCGGGCGCCGAACGGCTGTACCGACAGGCCGCCGACGCCGAGAGCGCCGACGTGCTGATGGACCTGGCCTACCGGCGAGAGCGGGCCGGTGACCGCGCGGGCGCCGAACGGCTGTACCAACAGGCCACCGACGCTGGACACCCCGACATGCCGATGGACCTGGCCTACCGTTGCGAGCAGGCAGCTGCCGAACGGCTGTACCGACAGGCCGCCGACGCTGGCGACCCCCTCGCGCTGCGGGACCTGGCGGGCCTGCGCGAGCTGGCCGGTGACGCCGAGGGGGCCAGCCGGCTCCGTCGTTTCGGTTTGGACGCTGGCGGGGAGGCCGAAGATCCCTGGGAGTGAGCGGCCGCGGTCGTGTGCCTGGAACGTCTACTTGCCCTGCGGTTGATCGCTGGCCGTCAGGTAGCGGTGCAGTGAGGTCTTGCGGATGCCGGTCTTGGCGGCGCTGACGCCGAGGGAGTCGCCTTGGGCCTTCAGCAGCCGGGCGTACTCGATCTTGTCTTCGGGGTGAGCGATGGGGCGTCCGATGTGGCGGCCGAGGTTTCGGGGACAGGTGCGGGCGCGGGCGGCGCGTTCGGCGATGAAGGTGCGTTCCATCTCGGCGAACAGTGCCAGCAGCAGGAAGGCGATGCGGGCCATGCCCTCGTCGGCGGTGTTGATCGGGAGTGGGTCGGCTAGGGATCGGACCCCAATCCCATGCTCGGAGAGGTGGCCCCGTCCGGACCGCCAGATCCCCAAGCCGACCGAACCCCCCGTGGCGCTGACCTGCGCCGGTGTGGCGGAGGAGGAATCCGTTGGACTTTGGCTCGGAGACCAGGGCGGGCCAGCTGCTCGCAGCCACGCGTCGGATCGACCTGGAAGCCCAGCTGGGCCCGCTGTCCGGGGCGTTGGACGTTCCGCAGTGCGACGCCACCGGGAACGTACTCGCCGCGGCCGGAGGCCCTCGCCACGCCGACGACGTGTTCATCTCCATGCCGTCGCTGCCCCTGGAGTGCGAGGGCCTGGACGTCGTCGCTCGCTTCTGCGTCAACGTCTTCTCCAACGGCCGCCGCTTCGACCTCGTCCCGTCCCGGGCCAACGGCCAGCCCGCGTTCGGCATCTACCTGCGCACGGCATCCGGCATACGCCACGGAACAGGCCTGTTCGTCCTCACCCTCGCGGGCGGCCATGCGTGCGGTCACCTCGCGCAGGCGGTAGCGGCGGATCCGCGTGGAGAACTCCTACGGCGTCCCGGAGAACAGCACGCACTTCCGCGGACTCGAGCGGTACGAGGGCGACCACTTCTACGTGATGGACCATCGGCAGCCTCTCGCTGTCGCCATCACGGCCGCGATGCGTTCCGCCGCTGCATGAGCTCGCCTTCACCACCATGCCACCCGCTGGATGATCAAAGTCCAGGAGGGGTGCCCGCAGAGGGCGTGGAGGCGGGCCCTCAGGCGTCGGGATCGACTTGGGGGTGCGTGAATCGTACAGGCCTGCCCAGCGACCGAGCGTAGGCGATTTCGGCCCGGGTGCTGTCTCCGATGTAGTCGCCGACCACGAGCACCTCGTCAGCGAGCAGGATCTTCGACCGGTGCAGTTCGTCGAGCCGGGTCTTCAGCGTCTCAGCCTCGACAGGATCGGACCAAAGCTCGTGCGGCGACTTCAGGTCGCAACCCGGCTTGACGACAATCCTGCCGGCCTTGGTCTCCCGCAGATCGGCCTCGGCCATCTCGGCCATGAAGCGGGTGGAGCCGCAGATCGCAACGATACGCGGGATGCTTAGCTGCCTCTTCGCCTCGGCGAGCTTCTCCTCGGGGGTGATCGCTTGCGGGGACGACACTGGTTCCTCCTGGTGGTGCGGCCTGAGGGTGCCGACGGAGAGGAGAACGAAGGCGTCCAAGATCATCTTTTGGTGAACGACGTGGGCACCCGCGCGCCCGCACTCTATGCGACGAGCACCCCTATCTGGTGCCGCGCCGCCCGCCGGCCTGCTGACGTACAGGTAGGTGGGCACCAAATGGCCCGCCGACCGCACGATCTGCACCACGCACACCGACCACAGCAGAGGAGACGGCTCTCGATGGTCGAGGCACGTCCGGGAGTCTCGGCGTTGAATGCCAGCTCGAGAGCCGCGGGCCAGTGATGACCTGCTGGCGGTTACGGTTCGGGAGGGGACAGTTGTTCCGCGTTGGTTTTGGCCCAGGAGGTGAGCTCTTCGAGCGTTCCGTCGGGGACCTGCTGGAGGATGCTGGCCAGCTGATCAGCCCGGGGGTTCTGTACATGCTCCAAGGCGTGAGCCACGTGAAGCAGGCGAAGCATGCGGTCTTCGGCGCGATGGCTGAGGTGGGCGTGGGCCGCCCTGTACAGCCATTTCGCCGCGAACCAGGTCAGGCCCTCGTGAAGCCGGTCGGGAGACAGCGCAGCGCACGCGTCGCGGCTCACCGATACCGTGTTGGAGGGTGATCCCACAACATCGGGCGTGAAATGGACCCTGAAGGGTTCCGCGAAAGCGGGCCGGGTCGAGTCGTGCTCCGGGTAGGGCTCGACGCCGGTGACCTGTCCGGTCCACGGAGCATCTGGCCCTTCGAAGGGCTCGAGGACGGTCACGTGATCGCCGATGGACGGACCGCCGAGCCCGGCGATGACCGCGGCCGTCACCACCGCACGGGCGTGCGCGAACGGGTTTCTGTACTCGAGCGGCAGCTGCGGATCAAGGTGGGCGTGCGCGAACGCGCGGAGCTCGACCAGAGCGGTCTGCTCCGTGCGCGTGCAGGATCTGCCCACCAGTGCGGTGAACAGGGCCGGGTGCAGAGAGCTCAACACGTTCACGACGTCGAAGAGCCGCACCTGGCACGGGCGGACACCGCTGTCGCGGGCCAGAGCCAGCAGTGCCAGCGCCAGGAGCTGGGAGGCGAGCCCACCCCCACAGACGTTCCTGCGGTCCGCCGGCGGTCTCCACCAGGGTTTGAGCCCGGGTACGGGCGGAGGCCAGGTCGGCGCCACCGTCCCCGGGCAGCAGATCGGGGACGTCGACGACTAGGTCAGTGATCTCGATGACCGGTGCCTCGCGGTCGTTCCCGTGCTCGCCCTGCTGCGCGGTTCCTGGTTCGGGGAGGTGGACCGCGTCCACCACCCGGGTCAGTGTCTCCCGCTCGTCGTCGTGGTGCCATACCGGCGCCACGACCCTGCCGTCTCGACCGGCGAATGCACCGCTGGTGACCCGAACCGCCCTGCTGGGAAGAACGAGCCGGTCGGGCAGTTGCCACAGCCACTGCAGGGCCAGATCGTGCGCTATCGGCGTGCAGAGGTCGATCGCGGCATGGACCGGTCCCTCTCCAGCTCGCGGGTCAGGCCGTCCCAGAGCTGCTCGCCCACCGCGGACTTCCCCGGCGGCGTCCAGGTCCGGGTCACCCATTGCCACGTCTGGGCGACGGGCCCGGCGGCACCCGGCGCCGTGTCATCCGGCAGAACCCGGGTGACCAGCTCACGGACACGTTCGGGCGTCGCGAGCTGCCAGGCGACGCCCCCGGTCGGCACGAAGAACACACGCGGGTTGTCCGCCCGAACGGCCGGTGTGTAGGTGACCAGCGCGATCACCGATGACACCGCGCACGTCTCCCACGCATCAGAGGATCACCGCACTGGCCCGGACCCGTTCCGGCCGACCTTGTCAGCGAACGCGCAGGCCTCCCACCACCGGTCGTCTCACGCCCTCACCCAACAGCGGAACCTCAGGCAGAGATGCCCCCAGTCACACCGACCTCGACTCGAAACGGGCGGAAGATTACGTGCCGTGTCAGACGAACCTACCGGCCCGTCCACCGCACACAGAGGTTCTTCTAGCATCCAGACCACAGAGAGGATGATGTCGTTCCCGCCCCGGCCAGAGCCGTTCACGAACCATGTCCGGGAACGCGCCTGGTAATGGCCGCTGAGCGGGGTTCAGTCTTCTGCTGGTTGGAACCTGCCGTCGGGGCCCTTCTGCGGGCCGGGCCCGGTCTTCACCGCGACGTCGGGAGCACACAGGCGACAGCGCTTGCCTCGTGCCAGCTGCTCGGCGCGTACCGGTAGGTGAAT
>NZ_RFFG01000132.1 GCF_003696215.1 Actinomadura harenae
CAGCCTGGCCGCGACCTGGACGGCGGACGCGTCGCCCACCCCGTCGACGCCGCCGCGCGGCCCCGCGTTGAGCGCGGCGATCGCGGCGGCCGTCGCGGTCACGTCACCGGTCGCGCACGTGGCGGCGCCGAGAACGGCCGGGAACGCGCCGTCCGTGCACTGGCTCCCGAGCAGGACGCGCAGCGGGACGGCCGCGTCCCCGGGGGACGCTCCGGCCGTGGTCGCCAGGATCGCCCACGCCTGCCGCCGGACGGACGTGTCGGCGCTGCCGAAGGAACCCGTGTCCTCGAAGCGCCCCTGGGGGGTGCGCAGCCGGGCGAGGCCGTCGCGGAGCCCGGCGACCGTGGTCGCGAGGTCCGCGGGCGCGGCGGGCTCGAACTGGAGGAAACGCGCGATGAGCTGGAGCTTCGCGAGCGGCTCGGCGTACGCCGCCGCCGACTTCTCGTACGGGACGCCGTACGCGTACGCCTTCACCGACTCCGGTGTCAGCAGGAACCGGGACGCGCGCGTGACCGCGACGGGCTGCTCGCCCAGCGAGCGGAGCGCGAACACGACGTCCGCGGTGGCGTCGTAGTCGACGTAGGTCCGGCCGCCTTCGGTGACCTCGATGTGGTCGCCGTCCACGAGCTTGCCCGCCAGGTAGGAGCCGAGCCGTCCGGCCGGGTCGGGGAGCGCGGCCTGTGCCTGGGTCTGTTTCGGTGTCACCACGGGGTTGTTCTGCGGGTTCGCCGTCCTCTTGTCACCGCCGCCGTTGCCCCCGCCCGGTGGGGGCGCGGGCGAGCCGTGCCGGCCGCTGGGCGGCGCCACGGACGGCGGGCTCGCGCCGGGCCTGGGCTTCGGCAACGGGAGCTGCCCGCCCGGCCTGGACGGCTGGTTCCCGTCGCCCCCGCCACCGGGCGGCGGGGTGCCGCCGGGTCCGTCGCCATCGCCGGGGTCGCCGCCGTCGCCTCCGCCCGGCACCTTGCCCTTCGCCAGGTCGTAGAAGCCGACCTGGGACAGGCCGAGAGAAGCCTGCGCACCGGCGCGGACCCACGTGTCGGTGCCGGTGATGCCGCTGTCGCGGGCGCTCTGGTACTGCTCGGGCGTGTAGGCGATCGCGCCGACCTGGTCCGCGAGCCGGTTTCCGGCGTCCGCGCTGGTGACCTGGGCGGACCTCAGGTAGGCGGTGCCCCTGTCCACGGCGTCCTTCGCGTCGCCCGCGTCCGCGAGCGCCTGCACGACCAGGCCCGTGCTGTTGGTGTTGGGCGCCTCGGTGCTGACGCCGCCGCCCCAGCCGCCGCCCGCCGCCTGGCGTCCCTTCAGCCACGCGACGGTCCTGCCGATCGGGCCGTCCAGGCCGGTCGCCCCCGCCTTGCGGGCCGCCAGCAGGGCCGACAGCGACATCGCGGTGGCGTCGCCGTCGGGCGCGGACTTGCCGGACGCCTTGTCCTCGTCGCAGGTGGAGAGCCTGGTGTTGTCCGAGGTGTGGTCGAAGAAGATCCGGAAGTAGCCGTCCGAGCACTGCTGGGAGAGCAGCGCGTCGATCGCGAGCCGGTCGTTCTCGCCCGCCCCGGCCAGGCCGATCACGCCGAGCGCCTGGCCGAACATGTTGGAGTTGTTGTAGACCGAGCTCGACAGGTCCGGGTTCTTGGAGTAGTCGCTGACGCGTCCCTTGTCCGGCCCGGTGCGCATGATCGCGCCCTGGACCTCGGCGACCATGTCGTGGCCGCCGAACCTGCGCGGATCGCGCCCCGACGCCTCCGCGGCGACCAGCACCTTGGCGGCCGCGCCGCCGGTGATCACCGCGTCGTAGCCCTGGTTCGGGACGAGGCCGTCCCAGGTGTAGTAGTCGGTCGCGTGCTTGCCGTCGTCCAGGTACGCGGCGATCGGGTCGGCGAGCCTCCCCTCACCGGCGGCGCGCAGCGCGAACAGGGTGTCGATCATCAGCCCGTGGTCGGGCAGCGTCCCGCCGTTGGGGTTGCGCAGCGTGCCGTCCGCGCCGAGTTGGCGCGCCAGCCAGCGCGCGTTGGCCCGCGCCGCCGACGCCTCGGCCCGCGCCGAGGCCGGCGGTGCGGCCCGTGTCACCGGCGGCCCGGCGGCACTCGCCGTCCCGGCCAGGCCGGGGACGGCCACGGAGAACGCGGTACCGGCTGCGGCGGCCAGTACCCCGAACTTCTGTCGTTTCCTGCACCACGTGCGGTCCACGCCCTCGTCCTTTGCTGGAGAAGCAGGAGAGGACGGTCCCGGATCCGGTGCCGTTCGTGCCCGCCCCTGCTTCTCGCGACAGTGGGTCTGACAGAACCCGTCCGCGGATGGACCCGACTCGTCACCTCAGAGGTGACCCACGGTTGCGCGACAGTGCCGGATTTCGACCGGCTTCCTCACAACGGACGGAGCTATTCTTTTGTGATCAAACGGCGCCGAGCGTACCACCGGGCCGGACGCGGGTGAAGCCCCGATCGCTCCGCCCGAACGCGCCGGGGCACCGGGCGCCCGGGCGAGCGGTCAGGGACGGGCGGGATCCCACCAGGTCAGGTTCGCCTGGGCCTGGGCGGCGGGTTCGATGGTCTCCCAGCACTCGGCGATCAGGCCGTCCTCGACCCGCCAGATGTCGACGACCGTGATCTCCGGGCCGTCGCCGGGGAGCCGGCGCCGCGAGTGCATCACGACGTGGTCGCCGTCGGCCAGCAGGTGGCGGACCTCGAGGCTCATGCCCTCGAGATGGGTGAGCGCCGCCTCGACGGCGGCGAGCCATTCGGTCCTGGTCTTGGAGGTCCCGTCCGGGCGATGGTGGACGAAGTCGTCGCTCAGCCGCGGTTCGAGCACGAAGGCGCTGCCCGTCTCGACGAATTCGGTCAGTGCGCGTTGAACAACGCTCTTGTTGTCCAAGCTCTCGTTGTCCGCGCTCTCGTTGTCCATGGTGATTTCTGCGGTCATGGCGGCAGTGTTTCCGCGATGGTCGCGGTTGTCGATGAAATCGCATTTCATTGCGCCCGGTCCCACGGCGAGTAGTGTCGGTGACCGTGCAGACGGTCGGGGAACTCCTGCGGCAGTGGCGGCTTCGCCGACGGCTCAGCCAGCTCGATCTCGCGATCGCGGCCGACGTCTCGGCCCGCCATGTCAGCCTGGTCGAGACAGGAAGGTCCAAGCCGAGCGCCGCGATGGTCCTGCGGCTCGCGGACCAGCTCGACGTGCCGCTGCGCGACCGCAACCGGCTGCTGCTCGCGGCCGGTTTCGCGCCCCGGTACACCGAGCGGGCCCTCGGCGACGACGCGCTGTCGGCCGCCCGGGGCGCCGTCGAAAGGGTGCTCCGCGCGCACGAGCCGTATCCCGCGCTGGCCTTCGACCGGCGGTGGAACATCATCATGACCAATCGCGCGGTCGAGCCGTTCTTCGAGGACGTCGATCCGGACCTTCTGCGACCGCCGGTCAACCTCGTGCGGCTGGGACTGGACCCGCGCGGTCTCGCTCCCCTGGTCGTCAATATCGCCGACGTGCGCACGATGTTCCGCTCCCGGATCCGGCGTCAACTCGCGGTGGCGCCCGACGCCGAACTCGCCGCGCTCTCCGCCGAACTGCTGGAGGCCGATTCCGACGACGACGTGAGCCTGTCGGCCGACGCCGACGTCGTGATCCCGATGCTCCTCCGGATCGGCGGACGAGAACTACGGCTGTTCTCGACCATCACCACGTTCGGCACCCCTATGGACATCACCCTCGACGAGGTCGCGATCGAGTCCTACTACCCGGCGGACGCGGAGAGCGCCGCCTACTTCGAGCACTCGGGCTGACGCGAGCCCGGCGGCGGACGCCGCCGTCACCTCCCACCCCGGATTCCCGAAAACGGCAACGAAGGTTGCCGGAGATCGAGCCTCGGGCGCACCTTGGGCCGCGGAGGTGATCGCCGTGAGCGACGGGAAGACCGTGGCAGCGAACGATGCGATGAACGACGTCGTGGTGGTCGGGGGCGGTGTGGCCGGGCTGAACGCGGCCCTGGTGCTGGCACGGGCCCGCCGCCGGGTGGTCGTGGTGGACGGCGGGACACCCCGCCATGCCCCTGCCGCGCACACGCACGGCTTTCTGACCCGGGACGGAATGTCCCCGGCGGCGCTGGCGGAGGCGGGCCGGGCCGAGGTGGCCCGGTACGGAGTGCCGCTGATCGATGGCCGGGTGGATCACGTCCAGGCGGACCGCGAGGGCGCCGCCGGATTCCTCGTGCGGCCGGCCGGCGGCCCGGTCCTGAAGGCCCGCCGGGTGCTGGTGGCCACGGGGCTGCGGGACGACCTGCCCGAGATCCCCGGAGTGCGCGAGCGGTGGGGGCGGGATCTGCTGCACTGCCCGTACTGCCACGGATACGAGGTCCGCGACGAGCCGATCGGGGTGCTGGGCACCGGTCCGGGCTCCGTGCATCAGGCGCTGCTGTTGCGCCAGTGGTCGGACGACGTGGTGTTCCTGCCGCACACCTCGGACCTGGCCGACGGTGACCGCGAGCGTCTGACCGCTCGCGGCATCCCGATCCTCGACGGCCGGGTCAGGTGGCTGGTGGTGGACGGCGACCGGCTGCGCGGGGTCGAACTCGCCGAGGGGCGTGTCGTGCCTCGGCGCGCGGTGTTCGTCTTCCCGCGCATGGTGCCCCACGACGCGTTGCTGACCGGCCTGGGGTGCGAGAGGAGCGCTGACGGCTGGGTGGTCACCGACGCCTCGGGGCGTACCGGCGTCCCCGGGGTGTGGGCGGCCGGCAACGTCCGGGATCCGAGGGCCCAGGCGGTCACCGCGGCCGGCCAGGGCGCGGCGGCCGCGTTCGCCATCAACCATGACCTGGTGGACGAGGAGGCCGAACGGGCCGTCGAGGACTACCGCGCCACGGGCACCGCTCCCCATGCCCCTCATCACCTCCCCGCCGCGCTGCGGTAGATCGCCGAGCCCGGCCTCCCCGAAAGACACCGGCACGCGCCGCGAAACCCGGCGTGCCGGGACCTGTCCGCAACAAGGAGATCTTCACCATGCCCGCACAACCCGCCGTCCCCGTGGACAGCGTCACCGAGCAGACCTTCCCCACCCGCGTGCTGCAGGCGGAGAAGCCGGTCCTGATCCAGTTCTGGGCCACCTGGTGCGCGCCGTGCCGCCGGGTCACCCCGATCGTGGAGGAGCTGGCCGCCGAGCACGCGGACCGGCTGGACGTGGTCAAGGTCGACATCGACGAGGAGGAGGCACTGACGATCCAGCACCGGATCTCCGGGGTCCCCGCGTTCATCGTCTATGTGGACGGCCAGATCAAGGAGTCGTGGGTCGGGGCTGCCCCCAAGAACGCCCTGGAGAAGCGACTCGCCGCCTACCTGCGCTGACTCCGACGTCACCCGAACGATCCGCTGAGGAGAGAGAACCTTGCCTGAGAACGACCAGAGGCCGCTGAGCACCGTCGCCGGCGCGCCGGTCCCCGACAACCAGAACTCCCTGACCGCGGGCCCCCGCGGCCCGATGCTCCTCCAGGACGTGTGGTTCCTGGAGAAGCTCGCCCACTTCGACCGCGAGGTCATCCCGGAACGCCGGATGCACGCGAAGGGGTCGGGCGCGTTCGGCACCTTCACGGTGACGGGCGACATCACGCGGTACACCAGCGCCAAGATCTTCTCCGAGGTCGGCAAGAAGACCGAGCTGTTCGCCCGCTTCTCGACCGTCGCGGGCGAGCGCGGCGCCGCCGACGCCGAACGGGACATCAGGGGCTTCGCGGTCAAGTTCTACACCGACGAAGGCAACTGGGACCTCGTCGGCAACAACACCCCGGTGTTCTTCCATCGCGACCCGCTGAAGTTCCCCGACCTCAACCACGCGGTGAAGCGGGACCCACGCACCAACCTGCGCGACCCCGAGAACAACTGGGACTTCTGGACCAACCTTCCGGAGGCGCTGCACCAGGTCACGATCGTGATGTCGGATCGGGGCATCCCGGCGTCCTACCGCCACATGCACGGCTTCGGTTCGCACACCTTCAGCCTCATCAACGCCGAGGGCGAGCGGTTCTGGGTGAAGTTCCACCACCGCACCCGGCAGGGCATCAGGAACCTCACCGACGCGGAGGCCGAGGCGCTGGTCGGCAGGGACCGGGAGTCCCACCAGCGCGACCTGTTCGACGCGATCGAGAACGGTGACTTCCCGAGGTGGACGCTCTGCGTCCAGATCATGCCGGAGGCCGACGCCGCCGGCTACAGGTACCACCCGTTCGACCTCACCAAGGTGTGGTCGAAGAAGGACTACCCGCTGATCGAGGTCGGCGAGTGGGAACTGAACCGCAACCCCGGCAACTACTTCGCCGACGTGGAGCAGGCCGCCTTCACCCCGGCCAACGTGGTTCCGGGCATCGGCTTCTCGCCCGACAAGATGCTGCAGGGGCGGCTGTTCTCCTACGGCGACACCCAGCGGTACCGCCTGGGGGTGAACCACCACCAGATCCCGGTCAACACGCCGAAGAACCCGGCGAACTCCTACCACCGCGACGGAGCCATGCGCGTCGACGGCAACCAGGGCGGGACGCCGGGCATCGAGCCGAACTCGTACGGCCGCTGGCAGGAGGAGCCTGCCTACCGCGCCCCGAGCCAGGCCGTCGGTGCGGTCGCCGACCGGTTCGACTTCCGCGAGGACGACGACAACTACTTCGAGCAGCCCGGGATCCTGTTCCGGAACATGTCCCCCGAGCAGCAGCGGGTGCTCTTCGAGAACACCGCGCGGTCGATCGACGGCGCCTCGCGGGCGACCATCGAGCGGCACATCGCCAACTGCGCCCAGGCCGACCCGGCCTACGGCGAGGGCGTCCGCAAGGCGGTCGAGGCGCTGGCGGCGGGCAGGCCCTGAGGCCCGTCGCCAGCGGCGGACCTGCGGTTGAAACGGAAGGGAGAACGATGACGGCCGTGGTCGGTGAGCTGGTCTCATACCCGGTCAAGGGTTGTGCCGGTGTCTCGTCGGGCGAGGCGGTGCTGACCGGGGCGGGACCGGCCCACGACCGCGCCTTCATGGTGGTCGACGCGAACGGGAGGTTCCGCAGCCAGCGGCGGGATCCGCGGCTGGCGCTCGTCCGGCCCGGGATCGGCGACGGCGACGGCGACAGTGGCGGCGGCGAGCGGCTCACGCTCAGCGCGCCCGGATACGAGGCCCTGGACATCGCGGTCGATCTGGACTCGCCCCGCCGGGACGTGGAGCTGTTCGGCCAGGGCTTCCGGGCCGTCGACCAGGGGGACGCCGCCGCCGAGTGGCTGTCCTCGGTGCTCGGCGCGGCGAGCAGGCTGGTGCGGGTGCCGCCGGAGCACGACAGGGTCACCGACGGCCGGACGGCCGGGACTTCCGGCTTCGCCGACAGCAGCCCCGTGCACGTCCTCTCCCGGGCCACGCTGGACGAGCTGAACCGGCGGGTGGACGGGCCGCCGGTGCCGATGTCCCGCTTCCGCCCGAACATCGTGATCGACGGATGGGACGAGCCGCACTTGGAGGACCGCGCGGACCGCGTCGTCGTCGGCGCCGCCGAACTCGCCTACGCCAAGCTCGCGATCCGGTGCGCCGTCACGCTGGTCGATCAGCGGAGCGGCGGCAAGGCCGGTCCCGAGCCGCTCCGCACGCTCGCCACGTATCGGCGCGCGGCGGCGGGCGGCGTGGCGTTCGGCGCCAAGTTCTCGGTCCTGCGTCCCGGCAGGATCGCGGTGGGCGACGTGGTGACGGTCACCGCCTGGACCGACTCCCAGCTCGACGAACCGCGGCCCGTGTAGGACGACGTCAGAGGAACAGGAAGAACGCTCCGGCGGCGTGGCCGACGACGACCAGGACGAGGCCGGCGAAGAAGATGTACTTGGCCGTGGGGTGGTCGAACTGGCCCTTGGGGGTCGCGCCCTCGACGGAGCGGCGCTGCGCCTGGTCCTCCAGCTCGTCCAGGGTGGGCAGGAAGGAGGGGCGTTTGAAGGCCATCGGGGCTCCTTGTGCTGGGTGTGCGGCGGCCTCACCCGGGCCGGTAATTGCCAAAATTAGCAATTGCGCACTTCATTATCCAAGCGGGGTCGCCTCGAGGGGCCCGCCGGCCACCACACCCTAGGTCACGCCCGATGCCCTTCCGCCGGATCGTTCGGCGCGTCCGCACGCGGGATCAGCGCGTCCGCACGCCGGACCGGCGCGTCCGCGACACGGCGGCCGATCGGGGGTGCGGAGACCCGTCGATCGCTACCGTGTGCGATGAGTTGAACACTTGTCGTGAAGACATCGGGAGGGCATCCATGAAAACCGCTCCGATCATCCTGGCCGCCGGTCTCGTCGCGGGACCGGTGGCCGCGGCGGCGCCCGCTGGGGCCGCCGTCGAGCGGACGGCGTCCTACGAGTGCTCGGGACTCTCCTCCTCCCTCGGCCGTCCGGCGGAGGCCGTCGGCCAGAACTGCGAGGCCGCCCCGGGCTCCCCGACGCGCGGCCGCTTCGAGGGCAGGGTCAAGATCGCCGTCCCGCTGCTGGGATCGGCCCACTGCCGGAGCGTCGACCTTCGCGACTACCCGGAGAAGATCGTCGGCCACGAGTGCACGTACGAGATCGGCGAGTGACGCCGCGCCCGTCCGGCTAGTGCCGGCCCTGCTTGAGCATGGCCAGGTGCCTCTGGATGACGGGGACGGCCTGCCGGGCCAGCGCCCGGACGGTCGGGTCGGAGCCCTGGGCCACCTCGGTGTTCGTCCCCGCCAGGGCCTGCTCGTGCCCGCTGATCTGGTAGGCGATGAACTGGTTGTCGAAGGCCGCTCCCGTGATCGCGCCGAGTTGTTCCTGCTGGGCGGCCTGGTCGGCCGTGGGCTCGCCCGGCAGGCCCACCTGGAACCGTTCGGCGGTGCTGACGACCGCCTGGTCCAGCTGGGTGTGGTCGGTCACCAGCGTCGCCGCCTCCGACTGGATCTGCGGGCTGCCGCTCTTGTCCTGGGCGAGCTGCCCGGCCTCGATCTCGGCGACGTTGCCCTGGTGGGCCTGGGCGAGCCAGGTCTTGTCCTGCGCGGAGAGATCACGGGGCGAGGACGCGACGGACGAGGTCGCGGGCACGGCGGCCTGCCGGCGCTGCTGGTAGGCCCCGCACGCCGTCCCCGTCGTCACGATCGCCGCGGCGGCGGCCACGACCGCCGGCCACCGGGTGATGGACAGCATGATCCGATCTCCTGACTCGCCGCACCGCACTACCTCCCCTCCCCTTGTGATCTGACCGAAACGCGTGTTTTAAACCCGCCCTGACCAGGGCACACGCCCGTCCGCCCGGTCGAGAGGACGCGCGGAACGGCGGCCGCACAGGGCCTGGCGCCTCCTCAGGTCCCCTCGCCGAACCGGTACTCGGCGCCCTGGGAGGAATCGCGTCCGCCGCGGGCGGGGGGCGCGACGCGGCGGGTCTGGTGGACGATCAGGGCGATGAGCAGGACGGACAGCGCCGCCGAGCCCCAGAGCGTCCCCCAGCCGAGCCCGCCCTCGTCCACCGGTTTGATGAGCGCGTCGCCGCCCGCCGCGCCCAGCGGACGCGTGAGGACGAACGCGACCCAGAACAGCAGCGTGGTGTTCACGCCGGTCAGGTGGTGGACGGCGACGAGGACGGCCATGAGCGCGGCGATGAGCAGGAAGGCGTCGCGGAAGCCGAGGCCGGTGTCGTCCGAGAGCCAGTCGCCGCTGGCGGTGCCGAGGGTGTTCGAGACCAGGATCGCGGCCCAGTAGAGGGCCTCGCCCGTGCGGGTGCCGATGCTCTCGACGTCGCGGCTCTGCCCCGTGCGCCACCAGACGGCGAAGACGAGGGCGAGCAGCGTCGACAGGAGCAGGGCGCCCCAGCCGTAGCCGAGCCCGTCGGTGGCGGAGCCGTGGCCGGGGCCTCGGTCGAGGAGGTCGGACATCTCGGTGCCGACCATGCTGGTGCCGAGCACGACCGTCCAGAACACCGCCGGGCGGTACCGGAACGACGCGACCTGGACCGCCAGCACGGCCAGGAAGCCCGTGAGGAAGAGCGCCTCCGTGGCGACGTAGCCGAGCCCCAGGGTGATCCCGACCAGGTCCCCGGCCGTCTCCCCCAGCGTCACCGCGACGATCTTGAGGGCCCAGAAGAGGGCCGTGACCTGCGGAAGCTTCCGTACCGTCAAGCCATCGAGCATCCCCGCCGACATGCGCGCTCCGATCATCGGAGCCATCACGCCCCGAGTCGCCCCGACTACGTACGGCGACCGAAGGTAGCAGCGCGCGAGCGGCCGGGCACGGATATTTCTACAAGTGCGTAGAACATATTCGGGGGCTCCGGGTCCCTATGAAGATCCTCTGAAACCTTCCTGAAAGGAGGCGCCGGGCCGGGGCGCGGGGTTCACTGCTGGAGGTCACCACCCCGCCCCCGCCTGACGACTCCCGACTCCCGACTCCCCCTGCCGCCCCACTCCGAAGGATCCCGAATGCCCGCCACCGTCTGGGGACTGCCCGTCCACCCGCTGGTCGTCCACCTCGTCGTCTTCCTGATCCCCCTGGTCGCGCTGGCCGGGCTCGTCGTGGCGCTGTGGCCGCGGGCGCGCCGGGTCGCCGCCCCCTGGGTCCTCGGCCTGACCACCCTCGGGGCCGTGTCCGTGCCGATGGCCACGTCCAGCGGCGAGGGCCTGGAGAAGCGGGTGCCGCACTCGGCGCTCGTGGAGAAGCACGCCGAGCTCGCCGACGGGCTGCTCCCCTTCGTCGCCGGTCTCTGGCTGGCCCTGGCCGTCATCGTGGCCGTCGCCTGGTACTCCCGCCGCGCGGCCTCCGCTCCCCGCTGGGCCACCGCCGTCACCGTCGTCGCCGCCGTCCTCACCGTCGGGGCGTCCGCCGCGACGGGCGTCCAGGTCGTCCGGATCGGGCACAGCGGGGCCAAGGCCACCTGGCACGACGTCGGCCAGGAGCGGTCCGGCCGATAGCCCCGCCTTTCCCCGCGTTCGGCAACTCTCGCTCCAACGGCGGGCCAAGGCTTCCGCCCCGGCGCGTCACCGGGAGGCCGGGCGGGAATGCCCGGGCGGTGGAGGAGAAGCCCGACGCCCGGTACCTGCTCGCGAACGAGCGCACCTACCTGGCCTGGATGCGGACGTGCCTGGCGTTCATCGTCGGCGGCGCCGCGCTGAGCCAGCTCGGCGTCGAGCACCGGTACGCGTGGCTGCGGGCGCTGACCGTCGGGCTGGCCGTCCTCGGCGGCATCGTCATGACGCCGCTGGTCTACCGGCACTGGCGCGTCAACGAGCGGGCCCTGCGGAGCGACGCGCCGCTGCCCGGCCACCACCTGCCGTCGGTCTTCCTGGCGCTGACGCTCGTCATCGGCGCCGGGCTCGTCGCCCTGCTCGCCCTCGCGCGGTAGCTCACCCGGTGGCTCGCGCGGTGGCTCGCGCGGTGGCTCGCGCGGTGGCTCGCGCGGTGGCTCGCGCGGTGGCTCGCGCGGTGGTCAGACGCAGACGGACCTCAGGGTCGCGGCCAGGTCGTTCACCCGGGACTGGAGCTCGGCGAGGTGCTCCACGAGCGTCTCGTCCGCGACGGCGAGCAGGTCGTCGGGGTCGATGGCCAGGATGTTCCTGGACGTCGCCGACAGCGTCCGCGCGAACTTCGCCCGCTGCTCGCGGACGAACGCGTCCGGGTCGGCCTGGACGGCGCGGTCGACGAGCTCCCGGACGAACTCGTAGGCGTCGTCCACGGCCTCGCCGCCGGGCTCGTCCCCGCGGACGCGGGCGAGCCGCTCGTCGGCGAGGACGACCGGCGACAGGTCGAGCGCCACGACCTGCCCGCCGGGGGTCCGGGCCGTCCCCTCGTCCAGGACGCGGGACACGTACTCCAGGTGGTCGGCGCGGCGCTGCTCGGCCTTCGCGACCTTCCTGGCCTCGGGGTCGGCCAGGGCGCGGGAGATGGTCGCGGCGCGTTCCTCCGGACGGGAGAGCAGCGCCTCCCGGGCGGCGTCGGCGGTGAGCCGGTCGCCGAGGATCGCGGCCCGCATCGCGGGACGGTGACCGGTGATCTCCAGCGCCTTCCGGTGGCTCGCGCCGATCGCCTCGGCCTCCGCGACGACCCGCTGCCCCTTCTCGCCGGACGATCCGGGCGCCGCGTAGTAGGCGGGCCAGAGGTCCGCCTCGGGCAGGTCGGTCTCGGCGCCGGGGGCGAGGGTCGCGGCGTCCGGGACGAGGCCGTCGTCGGCGGCGGCCCGCCACGCCCTCCAGTGCCGGTCGACGCGCGCGACGCCGCATCCGGCGCGTTCGGCGAACGCCTTCGCCGGGACCTTGCCGTCCCCGGTGGGCTCGTCCCTGGTGACGCTCCTCGCGACCAGGAGCCCGAACGTCCAGCCGCCGGCGGCGGCGAACGTCCCGAAGCGCTCGGCGTCCCGGGAGACCGGATCCTTCGGCTGACCGTTCACGCTCGCTCCCCCGGCCGGGCGGGACGACGGGCGCCCGGCCTCCGTGCGCGCCAGGCTATAGGACGCGCCTCGCGCGGGACCTGCGGCGGCGCCGTGCCCGGCGCGCCGCCGGTGGAGTCCGGTCAACCCGTCCCAATGGTTCCGCAATATGGCCCGCCGACGGGTCGAAGCACCGCCGTCCCGTCGGCTAGACAGGGGCGGTCACCGTTTCCGGCCTCGTCCTCGGTCGCTCGCCGGGACGCCCGGCCACCCTGCGGAGGACGCGTGGGCAAGGACCCCGAGGAGAGCCGGCTGCTGCGGTGGCTGCTGCGGGCGTTCATCTCGGTGCGCGGCCGCGCCACGGTGATCACGGTCGTCCTGTCGGGGTCGGTGCTGGCGCTGGCGACGGTGCTGGCGGTGCAGCTACTGGCGTACACGGGCCAGTTCTCCGCGCGGCAGCACGCGTCCGCCACGTTGCAGCGCGTCCTCTACGACCTCACCCTCGGGGAGGGCCTGACGGCCGTGACCCCGGGGCCGGGCGAGGCGAAGCTGATCCAGATCGTCGAGCCGGGCGGGCACATCGTCGCCGCGTCGCCGGATCTCCAGGGCAGCCCGCCGCTGAACCCGACCGCGCCGCGGATGGCGGACCTGCTGATCGGCAAGACCGCGTGCCAGCCGTTCCTGCCGTCCTGTGTCGAGCTGGTCGGCCTGCGCGTCGGCGGGGCGCAGTTCCCGAGGGCCCCGGTCGTGTACGTCGCCGACAAGGTCGACCCGGCGCTGACCAGGCCGCGCCTGTACCTGGAGGGCACCGCGATCGCGCTCGCGCTGCTGCTGCTCATGTCGTGGTGGACGTGGCGGACGATCGGCGACGCGTTCCGTCCGGTCGAGGCGATCCGGCGGCAACTGGCCGAGATCACCAACAGGGGGCTGCGGGAGCTCGGGCGGCGGGTGCCGGTGCCGCGGAGCGGCGGGGAGATCCAGGAGCTGGCCGTCACGGTGAACGACGCGCTGGAGCGGCTGGAGCAGGCCACCAACCGGGAGCGGCGGTTCGTCTCCGAGGCGTCCCATGACCTGCGCAACCCGATCGCGGGCCTGCACACCCGGCTGGAGGTCGCGCTGGACGAACCGGACGACTACGCGTGGAAGCCGATGGTCCGGGGCGCGCTGCGGGACACCGCGCGGCTCAACGACATCGTCGCCGACCTGCTGGAACTGTCGCGGCTGGACGCCCGTTCGCCCGTCGCCCTGGAGCGGGTGGACCTCGCGGATCTGACCCGGCGCGAGGTCGGCGCGCGCCCGTGGCGGGTGCCGGTCACGACCCGGCTCGAGGACGGCGTGGAGGTGATGGGCGCGCACGTCCGGCTCAGCCGCGTCCTCGGCAACCTGCTCAACAACGCCGAGCGGCACGCCGAGACGGGCATCGAGGTCATCGTGGGACGGGACGGCGGGGACGCCGTCCTGGAGGTCCGCGACGACGGGTCGGGCATCCCGGAGGACGCCCGCGAACGCGTCTTCGAGCGGTTCGCCCGGCTCGCCGAGTCGCAGCGCCGCGACCCGGCGGGCACGGGCCTCGGCCTGCCCATCGCGCGGGAGATCGCCCGCATCTACGGCGGCGACCTGCGCGCCGCCGACAGCCCGCGAGGCGCCCGCTTCGTCATGCGCCTCCCCCTGGCCCCACCCCCGGGAGTCGACACCGAGGCGACCTGACGGGTGCGGGGCGGGGCCCGGTATGCGGGCGGGGGGCAGGTGTGCGGGCGGTCAGGCGGCGCGGCCGCCGTCCACGGGGAGGGTCACGCCGGTGACGTAGGAGGCGCGGTCGCTGAGCAGCCAGGCGGCCGCCTCGGCGATCTCGTCCGGCTCGGCGGCGCGGCCCAGCGGGGTCCGGGCGTTGAGGCCCTCGATGACGCCCGGGGAGCGCTCGTCCCAGGTGGTGACCGGTTCGGTGAGGGTCGTGCCCGGCGCGATCGCGTTGACGCGGACGCCCTCGGGGCCGTAGGCGACGGCGGCCGTCTCGGTCAGGCTGTTGAGGGCGCGCTTCAGCGCCCCGTAGGCCGGGAGGACGGGGTTGCCGCGCAGGCTCCCGACGCTGGAGTTGTTGACGATCGCGCCGCGTCCTGCGGTCGCGCGGATGGCGGCGACCTCGGCCTTCATGGCGTGCCACTGGCCCTTGAGGTTGACGGTGTAGAGGACGTCGAAGTCGTCGGCGGTGGTGTCCTCGAAGGACGCGGCCGGGGTGGTCGCCGCGGCGTTGTTGAACGCGACGTCGAGGCGTCCGAACACCTCGACGGCGCGGTCGACGGCCGCGCGGACGCTGTCCGGGTCGGCCATGTCGCACTCGACGTGCGCGGCGTCGCCGCCGTCCGCGCGGATCCCCTCGGCGACCTCGGCGAGCTGGTCGCGCGTGCGGGCGGCGAGCATGACGCGGGCGCCCTCGCGGGCGAACAGGCGCGCCGACGCGGCGCCGATGCCGCGTCCCGCGCCGGTGACGAAGGCGACCTTGCCGGACAGCAGACCCGAAGACGTGTTGATCATGTACGGAGTGTCCCGCGCGGCGGGGAGGTCATCCAGGGATCGCGGGGCCCTGGGTGGCGGTCATCGGGCTGTTCCAGGTCTTCATGAGGGCGACCAGGCCGCCGGTGTAGCTGTGCTCGGCCTTGACGTAGTCGCGGCCGCCGCGGCCGAAGGACCAGGCCACGGCGTTCATCTCCTCGTCGTCGCGGGACGGGGAGGAGCGGAAGAACGTGGCCAGGCGGTCGTTGAGGGCCGGGTAGCGTCCGGGCGGCAGCCTGAGGGCGTAGACGCCGACGCGTTCGATCAGCCCGTCGGACGGGCGCACCGTGACGTTGAAGGTGTGGCCGTCGCCCGGGGTGAACTCGATCATGTCCGCGAGGAGTTCCGGGGACGGCGGGTTCCCGCCGGCGAGGGAGACCAGGTCGGCGGCGACGTCCCGGGTGAGCCGCCTGGACGTCCTGAAGTAGAGGTTCGCGGTGTTCGCCAGGTAGTCGACGGCCACGTGCCGCACGGACGTCAGGCCCAGCTCGCGGAACCGCTCCTCGTGCCCCCGGAGGACCTCCGGGACGCCGGACGCGCCCAGCACCTCCCCGACGGGGCGCCTGCCGCCCAGGAAGATCCAGGTCTTCGCGATCCCGCGTTCGGCGTCGAAGTCGACGAGCTCGGTGGACGCGGCGCCGTACAGCGAGCTCCAGGACGTGATCAGCGGGATCATCGGGTGGTCGGCGTCCAGGAGTCCGGCGCGGACGGCCGTGCCGACCGAGTCGGTGGGACGGCGCTCGTAGAAGCGGTAGTTGAGCGGGCCGCCGGGGCGGTCGTTGGTGCGCCAGAGCACCGCGCCGTCCCGGAACCCGTCCGGGTAGGCGTCGAGGACGGCCCGCGTGGCCGCCTCCGAGTAGGGCGCGTCGATGGCGTCCGCCGTCGCCTTCGCATCGAGAAGGAACTGCCCGGGAGAGAACCGGTGGGAAGTGGTCATGGGACTCCGATCGGCGGGGACGACAATCGAGCCGGATCCCACACTCTAGGGAGAATCCACCCCAGGGAGAAACCACCCGATTCCACCACGATCGTGGCCGTGTCCGTGGCGGAACCGGGTGGCCGACCGCCCGCGTCAGGCGGTGGCGCGGATGACCTCGTAGAGGGCCGCCATGCCCTCGTCCTGGTGGCCCTCGGCGAGGGCGCGGTCGAACATGCCCTTGAGGGCCTCCGGGAGCGACGCGTCGACGCCGGCGGCGCGGGCGGCCTCGATGACGTGGCCGACGCTGATCGCCTCCATGAGCACCGTGTCGGCGGCGCCCGGGTAGGTGCCGGTCGTCATCTGCTCGGCGCAGATCTTCACGAAGCCCATCGCGCCGTCCTCGCCGATGCTCCGGACGATCGGGGCGGCGACCTCGGCGTAGTCGCGCGGGGTGACGCCCGCGCTGGCGACCAGGGCCGCGGCCTGCATGAACCCGCCGAGGACGGCGGCGAACAGGTAGAACCCGGCGAGGTAGTACAGCGCCGCGAGGCCCGGGTCCGCGCCGACGTAGGACGTGTCGGTGATCGCGGCGAGGGTCGCGCGGTGCCGCTCGAGGGCCGCCTCGGGACCGGCGATGTAGGTCTCGGCGGCGGGCGTCCCGATGCCGGGGACGGGGGTCATGATGCCGCCGGGCAGCAGCTGCGCGCCGTGGGACTCGGCCCACTTCGCGGCCTCGCGGACCTCCTCCGGGCTGCCGGAGCTGAGGTTGACCAGGACGCGTCCGGCGAGCGCGTGCTCGGCGCCCTTCAGGGACGCGTACATCGCGTCGTAGTGGGTCTGGCTGAAGACGACGAGCTCGTTGGCGGCGAGGGCCTCGGCGGCGCTCCCCGCGACGGTCGCGCCCTTGGCGCCGAGCGGCTCGGCCTTGGCCGTCGTCCGGTTCCAGACCGTGACCTCGTGGCCCTTCTCCAGGAAGACCTCGGCCATACGCGTGCCCATGGAGCCGAGCCCGATGACGGTTACCGACATGGTGTATCTCCTTGATTCTCGTGGATGACCCCAGCTTCGGGCGGAGCGCTACGGATTCCCTTCCGGTGCACTACGGATTGGTCCGTAGGCTGGTGCTCATGCGTTTCGGGGTGCTCGGGCCGCTCGCGGTGTGGACGGACGGTGGCGACCCCGTCCGGGTGCCCGAGGCCAAGGTGCGGCTTCTGCTCGTGGTGTTGCTGGCCGCCGAGGGCGGGGTCGTCTCGTCCGATCGGCTTGTCGAGGAGCTGTGGGGGGAGCGTCCGCCGCGTAATCCTTCGGGGACGTTGCAGGCGCGGGTCTCCCAACTGCGGAAGGTCTTGGAGGACGCCGAACCCGGGGGACGCGGGCTCGTCCGCTCACAACCGCCCGGCTACGCGCTCGCCGCGGACGCCACGGACGCGCGGGAGTTCACCGACCTGGTCGCGCGCGCACGAGATGAAGCGGACGCGCGCACGCGAGCGAAGCTGTTCGACGAGGCCCTAGCCCTCTGGCGCGGGCCTGTGTACGCCGAATTCTTCGACATGTACGCCGGGACGGCCCTGGAAGAGGCCCGGCTCACCGCGATCGAGGAGCAGGCCGAGGCCCGGCTGGAGATCGGCGAGTTCCCGGCCCTGGCCGAGGTCGTCGCCCGGCATCCGCTGAGGGAGCGGCTGCGCGCGGCGCACATCCGCGGGCTGTACCGCGCCGGACGGCAGGCCGAGGCGCTCGCCGACTACGAGGCGCTGCGGCGGCTCCTCGCCGAGGAGCTGGGCGTCGATCCGAGCCCCGCGCTGGCCGAGCTGCACCGGTCGATCCTGCGGCAGGCGGACGAGCCGGAACCGGCGCGCCCGGCCTCCAACCTGCCCGCGACCATCGGCGACCTCATCGGGCGGGAGCGGGACGTCGCGCAGGCGCGGGCGGCGCTGCGCGGCGAACGGCTGGTCACGCTCACCGGGCCGGGAGGGGTCGGCAAGACCCGGCTGGCCGTGGAGGTCGCGGCGCGGTCGGCCCGGGAGTACCCGGACGGGACGTGGCTGGTGGAGCTGGCCGGGGGCCGCCCGCGCGACGCGTCCGAGCTGGCCGACCTGGTCGCCGGGGTGCTCGGGCACCGGGACGGGACCGACGCGTCCCCGCCCGTCGAGCGGCTGGCGGCGGCGCTGCGCCCGCACCGGACGCTGCTCGTCCTCGACAACTGCGAGCACGTCGTGGACGCCGTCGCCGACCTGGCCGGACGGCTGCTGGCGGCGGCGCCCGGGCTGACCGTCCTCGCGACGTCGCGGGAGCCGCTCGGCGTCGCGGGCGAGCGTGTACGGGCCGTGCCGCCGCTGGAGGCGGGG
>NZ_RFFG01000133.1 GCF_003696215.1 Actinomadura harenae
CGGGCGGCGAACCGCGCGACCTGGCCGTGCGGGCGCAGCGCCAGCCGGGCGCCCGCGATCCGCAGCGCCAGCGGCAGGCGGCCGCACAGCTCGGCGATCTCGGCCACGGCCCTCGGCTCGGCCTGCGCGCGGGTCCGGCCGATGACCCGGGCGAGCAATTCGCACGCCGTCACCGACGGGAACGGGCGCAGCTCGATCCGGTGCAGCCCGGACAGGCCGGGCAGCGGACCCCGCGCGGTGACCAGCGCGGCGCAGCCGGGCGCCTGCGGCAGCAGCGGGCGGACCGCCGCCTCCCCCTCGGCGTTGTCCAGCACGACCAGGATCCGCCGCCCCGACAGCAGGTCGAGGTACCGGTCGACGCGCTCCTCCCACGCGTCCGGGACGTCGGCGACGCCCAGCAGCCTCAGCAGCCGGGCCAGCGCCCGCGCCGGGTCGCCGCCGTGCTCGCGCAGGTCCACGTGGACGCAGCCGTCCGGGAAGTCGCCGCCCAGCAGGTGCGCCAGCCGCACCGCGAGCGCGGACTTGCCGACGCCCGGCGCCCCGGAGATCGCGCAGAGGGTCGGGCGGTCGCCCCGGGCGCCCTCACCGAACACCGCGGAGACCCGGGTGATCTCGGCGTCCCGGCCGGTGAAGTCGGCCAGGACGGCGGGCAGCCGCGGGGGCTGCGCGGCGGTGTCGGCGCGCGCCGGTGACACCGTCCGGACGGGCGGGTCGAGCGCCGGGTCCTCGGCGTGGATCGCCCGCTCCAGCGCGCGCAGCCGCGCGCCGAGGTCGAGCCCGGTCTCCTCGCGCAGCAACCGCCCGCCCTGCCGGAACACCTCCAGCGCCTCGGACTGGCGCCCGCACCGGTACAGGGCGATCATGAGCTGCCCGCGCATCCGCTCCCGCAGAGGATGCTGCTCGACCTGCGCCAGGATCTCCCCGACCAGCTCGCCGTGGCACCCCTCGGCGAGTTCGGCCTCGAAGCAGTCCTCCAGGGCGGCCAGCCTGCGCTCCTCCAGGGCGGGCGCGGTGCGCCGGACGAAGTCGTAGGCGGCCCCGCCGAGGGGTTCCCCGTGCCAGAGCGCGAGCGCCTCGCGCAGCAGCGCAGCCGCGTCCGCCGTGCGGCCCGCGGCGGTCGCGGCCCGCGCCAGCTCGGCGCCCCGGGCGAAGACCTCCAGGTCGACCGAGCCGGGCTCGGCGGCGAGCACGTATCCCGAACCCCGCCGGACGATCGTCCCCGTCCCGAGGACGCGGCGCAGGGCCGACACGTGCTGGCGGATCTGCGCGCGGGCGGTCGCGGGGGGCACCGCCCACAGCGAGGAGACGAGCGAATCGTCCGAGACGACCCGGCCCGGTTCCAGCAGCAGCGCCGCCAGCAGCGCCCTGCGCAGCGCCCCGCCGAGGGGCAGCGCGCCGCCCCCGTCGCGCGCCTCCACCGGCCCGAGCAGCGAGAACTCCATTGTCCGCTCCCCGTCTTTCGTCGGCCGGGCCGCGAAGCCGCGTGCCCGGGCGCCCGATGTACAAGATCAATAAAGGCGGCGATAGCCGTCCCGTCAAGAGCCCGGGGCACGATGACGTTGTTCGGGCCGACCGGTTCGGACGCCCTGAGGGAAGGAGGCCACCATGGCCGCCATCAAGACCGCCACCAAGCAGGTCCGCTACGTCACTGGCGCGATGACCGCCGTTTTCTTCGGCGCTTGCAGCGCTTCCTGACGTAACCCTCACCGGGCGTGCGGGGAGGTTCGTCCTCCCCGCACGCCCGACCCCTTTTCCTGGCAGGGGCGACCCCCGCGGAGGCGACGTGCTGGAGACCGGTGTCCGACAGGTCCGGGTGGCGATGGCGATGGTGTTCGGGCGGCGGATGAACCCCCGGCTCGTGGAGCGGCTGGTGGACGACGCCCTCGCCACGCTCCATGAGTTCGGCTCGCCGGGCGAGGACGTGGAGCAGCTCGTGGACGGGCCGTTCAGCGACCCGAACGAACGCCGCGACCTCCAGACGCGCGCGCTGCGGCGCACCGCGCGACGGCTGCGCGACAAGTCGGCGTTCTACCGGGAGCGGTTCGCGGCGGCCGGGGTGGACCCGGCGGAGCTCACCCTCGAGTCGCTGCGCAAGGTCCCGGTGACCCTGAAGGACGACATCGTCACCCGGGGCGCGGACATGATGTGCGCGGACCCCTACCTCAGCACGCAGACCACCGGGACGACCGGCACGCCCACCCGCGTGTGGCTGTCCCGCTACGAGATCGAGCTCTGGCCCGCGCTGATCGCGCTGTCGATGCTGCTGCGCGGCGAGGTGCGGCCGGGCGACTGCATGCAGATCAACCTCAGCTCGCGCGCGACCGCCGCCGTCCAGGAGGACGTGGAGCTGCTCCGGCTCGCGAACGCCTCGGCGCGGCTCGTCGGCCAGGTCCCCCCGGACGAGTCGCTCGACCAGCTGCTGGACCGCACGGGCGCCGTCCCGACCCTGCTCAGCGGCTATCCGAGCTACATCGGGCAGCTCGTCACGGCGGCCCGGCGGCGCGGGCTCGGCCCGGACGACTTCCGACTGCGGTCGCTGTTCGTCGGCGGCGAGGTGCTCTCACCGACCCTGGCGGACGCCGCGCGCGACACGTTCGGCGTCCGCCAGATCAACGACAACTACGGCGTGACCGAGCTGCTCCCGGCGGGCGGCCGGACCTGCGACGGCGGCCACCTGCACCTCGACCTGAACATGGGCTACTCCGAGGTGATCGGCCTCGACTCCGGCGAGCCCGCCGGGGTCGGCGAGCTGGGCACCCTGGTCGTGACGCCGTTCTACCCCTACCGCGAGTGCATGCCCGTGCTGCGCTACGACACCCGCGACGTCGTCCGGGTGCTGCCCGAGGAGCTGGACTGCGAGCTGGCGGGCGTCCCCGCGGTGTCCAAGATCCTCGGCAAGGAGAGCCGGATGCTGCGCACGAGCGCCGGCATCGTCGGGACGCGCGAAGTGGTCGAGACCCTGGACACCCTGCCCGGCATCGAGTGGCCCTCCCGGTTCCGCGCCGGAGTCGCGGACGACGGGCGCCTCCACGTCGTGCTCGCCGCGAGCGGGCAGTCCCCGTCCGACGTGGTGAAGGCGTTCGCCGACCGGGACATCGACGCCACCGCCGAGGTCGTCGAGCTGAGCGACGACGAGGTCCGCCGTTTCTGCCCGCTGCGCTGCGACCTGCGCGAGGAGACCTTCACCCGCGCGCCCGCCCCGAAGGAGACCCCGTGAGCACCGGCCAGCAGATCTACCAGACGGGCGTCACCCTCGCCATCGCGGTGGCCGTCCCCGCGGGCGCGGTGTTCTACTTCCGGCGCGTCCGGGTACCGCGGCCGCCGGTCGGGACGTTCAACGGGCGCGACATCCTGGTCATGATGGGGTTCGTCCTGGCGCTGCCGTTCGTGTACCTGGCGCTGCCCGGCTGGGCGCTCCCGGCGGTGCTGGCGCTGGTGTTCTCCGGCGGCCTGACCGTCGGCTACCAGCCCGTCGTCGACCGGACGCCGGTGCGCTGGGCGATCATCCTGTCGCTGCTCGCCGTCGACCTCGCGGGGCACCAGCTCCTCGGCTCCGACTCCCCCGTGTACTGGATCGCCAACAGCGTGGTCGTCGGGATGATCGTGGTGTCGGCGACGAACCTGAACGTGCAGGGCGGCATGCGGCTTCGGCACATCGCGTGGTTCGTGCTGGCCCTGGCCGTGTACGACCTGACGTTCGCGACCGTGATCCCGCTGACGCAGAAGCTCGCCGAGGCGATCCAGGGCTACCCGTTCGCCCCGTCGGCGGGCCTGCGGGTCGGCGGGTACTCCGCCGTGATCGGCATGGGCGACCTGCTGGCGTACGCGCTGTACTCCACGGCGTCCTACAAGGCGTACGGACGGTCCGGGCTGCGCCTGGCGATCGTGCTGGTCGCGGTGTTCGGGGCGATCCTGCCGACGCTCGCCCCGCCCGTCATCGACGCGGTGACCGGCCACCGTCCCGAGCTCATCCCGGCCCAGGTGCTGTTCGGCCCGGCCGCCTTCGTCGGCTACCTGGCGCTGCGGCGGCGGGGGCCCGAGCGCCGGATGGTGGAACTCCCGCCGCTCCCGGCCGCCCCGGTGCCGGCCGCGGCCTGACGCCCGCCGGCGCCCGCTGGCGCCGGTCAGCGCCCGTCAGTGGGTCCGGGTGAGGTTCAGGCCGCTGTCCGGGTCGAACAGGTGGAGGACGGACGGGTCGAAGGTGAGGACGACGTCCTCGCCCTCGCGGACCGGAGACCTCGGGTCGAGGTGCGCGACCAGCTGGACGTGCGCCCCGCCCGCCCCGTCCTGGAACGCCTCGGCGAGGTGCTCGGACCGAATCGCGCCCGACTCGTCCAGCGCGATGTAGGCGAGCTTCTCCGAGCCGAGCGACTCCAGGATGTCGACGTGGCCGGTGAACGTGTGCTCCCGGGCCTCCGCAGGGCGGTCCCCGGCGAGCCGGGCGTCCGCGAACGCCTCGGGGCGCAGCCCGAGGATGAGGTCGCGCGGCGCGTCGTGCCCGGCGAGGGCGCGGCGCGTCGCCGCCGTGAGCGGGACGTCGCCGATGACCGTGCTCAGGTGGTCGCCGGTGATCCGGGCGGGCAGGAAGTTCATCGACGGCGACCCGATGAACCCCGCGACGAACAGGTTCCGCGGATGGTCGTACAGCTCCTGCGGCGGCCCGATCTGCTGGACGACGCCCCGGCGCATCAGGACGATCCGGTCGCCGAGGGTCATCGCCTCGGTCTGGTCGTGGGTGACGTACACCGTGGTCGTGCCGAGCCGCTTCTGCAACCGCGAGATCATCGTGCGCATCTGGACGCGCAGCTTGGCGTCCAGGTTGGACAGCGGCTCGTCCATCAGGAACGCCTTCGGGTCGCGGACGATCGCGCGTCCCATCGCGACCCGCTGCCGCTGCCCGCCGGACAGGTGCGCGGGCTTGCGGTCGAGCAGCTCCCCCAGGTCGAGCAGCCGGGCGGCCTCCGCGATCCGCCGCCCCGCCTCGGCCTTGCCGGTGCGGGCCAGCCGCAGCGGGAACCCGATGTTCTGCCGGACGGTCATGTGCGGGTACAGCGCGTACGACTGGAACACCATCGCGATGTCGCGGTCGCGGGGCGCGCGCTCGTTGACCCGCGTCCCGTCGATGCGCAGCTCGCCCTCGCTGATGTCCTCCAGCCCGGCGATCATGTTGAGCGTCGTCGACTTCCCGCACCCGGACGGCCCGACCAGGATGATGAACTCGCCGTCGGCGACGGTCAGGTCGACCCGCTCCACCGCGAGGGTGCCGTCCGGGTACCGCTTGGTCACCCCGGCCAGGACGATCTCAGCCACCGCTCACCCCTTCACCGCCCCGGACGTCAGCCCCGACACGATCCGGCGCTGGAACACCAGCACGAACACCACGATCGGGATCGTGATCACCACGGCCGCCGCCGCGATCGACCCGGTCGGGTCCTCGAACTGCGACGACCCGGTGAAGAACGAGATCGTGGCGGGCGCGGTGCGGGCCGCGTCCGACGAGGTCAGCGAGATCGAGAACAGGAAGTCGTTCCAGCACACGATGAACGCCAGGATCGCGGCGGTCACCACGCCGGGCAGCGCCAGCGGCACGATCACCAGCCGGAACGCCTGGAACGGGGTCGCGCCGTCCAGGGTGGCGGCCTTCTCCAGGTCCCACGGGATCTCCCGGAAGAACGTCGAGAGCGTGTAGATGGTCAGCGGCAGCGCGAACGTCACGTACGGCAGGACCAGCCCGGCCCAGGTGTTGAACAGCCCGAGCCGCCGCTCGATCTGGAACAGCGGCGTGACCAGCGAGATCTGCGGGAACATCGCGATCAGCAGGGACAGCCCGAGCACCGCGTTCCGGCCGGGGAACCTCAGCCGGGCCACCGCGTAGGCGGCCATCGTGCCGAGCGCGATCGCGACCGCCGTGGAGATCAGGCCGATCCCGATCGAGTTCAGCAGGCCGCGCACGAAGTCGTCGTTCTGGAAGATGCCGGTGTAGTTCGCCCACGTCCACCGGGTCGGCCAGAACGTCCCCTCGGCGACGGTGGACGGGTCCTTGAACGACAGCGACGCGATCCACAGGACCGGGACCAGCGCGTACACCAGGACGAGCAGGTCCAGGAAGGCCCATCTGGCGCGCGCGTGCCCGCCCATCAGCGCCCCCGGTCCTGCCCCGGCGCGGACGCGCCGAACACCTTGACGAACACCAGCGGCACCACGGCCACGCCGAGGAAGACCAGCACCGACATGGTCGAGCCGATGCCGAGGTTCAGCCCGGAGATCAGGTTGTGGTAGGCGATGATCGACACCGACGAGGTGCGCTGGGCGCCGTTGGTCAGCACGTAGATGTCGTCGAAGATCCGCACCGCGTCCAGGATCCGGAACAGCAGCGCGGCGGAGATCGTCGGCGCCATCAGCGGCAGGACGACCAGCCGGAACCGCTGCCACGCGGACGCGCCGTCCATCGCGGCGGCCTTCAGCGTGTCCTCGGGGACGAGTGCGAGACCGGCCATGAGCAGCAGCGACATGAACGGCGTGGTCTTCCAGACCTCCGCGACGACGATGATCCCGAGGGCGGGCCAGCGCTCGGTCAGCGGCGCGCTGCCGGAGGGCAGGAACCCGGCGAGCCATCCGGTGCCGGGCGTCCAGGCGTACTTCCAGCCGTAGGCGGCGGCGACCGTCACGATGCCGTACGGGATCAGCACCGCCGCGCGGACCAGGCCGCGCGCGACGAGCGTCCGGTACATCACCAGCGCGATCGCCATCCCGAGGACGAGCTCGATCGCGACGCTGACCACCGTGACCAGGGCCGTCACCCCGACCGCGTCCCACCAGAACACGCTGGTCAGGACCGTCGCGTAGTTCTCCGGCCCGATCCACGCCCGCCGGTGCGGGAAGCGCAGATCGTAGCGCTGGAGCGACAGCAGCACCGAGTAGGCGACCGGCCATCCGGTCACCAGCAGCATCACCAGCCCGGCGGGCGCGCACAGCCACCATCCGAGCCGCCGCTCGTCCCGGCCCGCCCCCCTCCCGGCCCGGCCGGTCACGGTGCGGGCGGTCAAGGCAGCACCCCCTTGCTCTCCAGCGCGTCCCCGATGAGCGAACGCAGCGTGCGCAGCGTCCGGGGCGGGTCGACGGAGCGGGGCGGCGACAGCGTCACGGCCGTCACCGTCGAGACGTTCTGGTAGGTCGGGGTCTTCGGACGCGGCGCGGCGGTGCGCAGCGCGTCCATGATCGCCTGCCGCATCGGGTACGCCTCCGCCATCCCCGGCGCGTCGTACACGGCCCCGGTCGCGGGCGGCAGGCCGTCCTCGACGGCGGCGACGCGCTGGCTCTCCGGGTCGCGCAGGCACAGCGCCGCGCGGAACGCGGCCCGCGGATGCCGCGAGTACCGGCTGACCGCGAAGTTCGCGCCGCCGAGCGGCGACCGCCCGGTGCCGGTGAGGCCCGGGTACGGCGCCCAGCGGAAGCGCGCCGCCAGCTCCGGGCGGTTCGCCGCCATCGACGCGAACACGAACGGCCAGTTGATCTCGTAGGCGGCGCGTCCGGCCTCGACCGCGAGCCGCGCGTCGTCCTCCCGCGTGTTGGACAGGGACGGGTCGGCGGCCCTGGACCGGGCGAACGCGCGCATCACCCGCAGTCCCGCCAGGGCGGGAGCGCCGAGCGCGACGTGCTCGCCGTCCGGCGTCAGGACGCTCCCGCCCGCCGACGCGACCAGGCTGTTGAACCAGACCACCAGGCCCTCGTACTGCGCGCCGGTGACCTCTCCGTACGCGGGCCTGCCCGCCCGCGCCAGGCGCGCGGACTCGGCCATCAGCCCCGCCCACGTGCGCGGCGGGCTGGGGATCAGGTCCGACCGGTACCAGAGCAGCTGGACGTTGGTGGTGTACGGCGCGGCGTAGAGCCGTCCGTGCCAGAGCGCGGTGCCGAGCGGCGCCGCGAGGACGCCCCGGCGGGCGCTCGCCGCGTCCGCGCCGGTCCACTCGCGGATCCATCCCGCCTCGGCGAGCTCCGCCGTCCAGGTGACGTCGAGGCCGAGCACGTCCAGGCCGGCGTCCCCGGCAGCGAGCCGCCGGACGAGCTGCTCGCGCTGGTCGTCCGCGCCGCGCGGGAGCGTGTTCAGCCGGATCCGGTACGCGCCGTCCGCGATCCGGTTGCACCGCTGGACGATCCGCGCCAGGTGCTGCTGCGGCGCGTTGTACAGATCCACGGCCGGCGCCCCGGACGCCCCGGACCCGCACCCCGCCAGCACCCCGCACAGCAGCACCCCGCAGAGCGGCGGCGCGAGCTTGGCGACGCCCACCCCGCGAGCCCCACGCGCCCTGTGAACCCCCTGTGTCCCACGGGTCCCGGGGCCCGGCGTCGCCGGCCCGGTCCGCATCAGACGGGTGTGGCGACCGTGTGGCCGAGGTCGATGGCGGCGCCGGTGCGGGGGTCCAGGAAGCCCAGCCGGATCAGGTCGTCCCCGGCGACGGCGTGCACCGCCCACTGGCCGAGGACGCGCGCCTTCGCCCGGAACCCGGGCAGGGTGGACAGGTGGTAGCCGCGCGTGAGGGCCTGCGCCACCGGCCCGGTGAGGTCCACCCCGAGCGGACGCGCGACGGCCTGCGCCCCGCCGAGGTCCACGACCAGGCCGAGGTCGCGGTGCGCGTACAGCCTGACCTCCCGGCGGCCGCGCAGCCCCGACGCGATGTTGGCGGCGGCGACCCGCGCCTGCCGGGTGGCGTGCTGGGCGGTCGGCGGGCACACCGCGCCGCCGCCCTTCACCAGGTCCGGGACGGCGGCGGCGTCGCCGAGCGCGACCACCTCGGGGAAGCCCGCCAGGCGCAGGTCCGCGCCGACGACCAGGCGCCCCTTCTCGGTGGGCGCGTCCAGGGTGGCGACGACCGGCGCGGGCTTCACCCCGGCCGTCCAGATCAGGGTGCGGCACGGCAGCAGGCGGCCGTCGGTGAGCAGCGCGGTGTCGGCGGACAGGCGCTGGACGCTGACCCCGAGCCGGACGTCCACGCCGCGCCGCCGCAGCGTCCGCATCGCCACCTCGCCGAGCCGCTCGCCCAGTTCGGGCAGCAGCTGGGGCGCGATGTCCAGCAGCGTCCAGGACAGCATGGCCGGGTCGATCCGCGGGAAGCGGCCGAGCGCCTTGTAAGTGAGCAGTTGCAGGTTCGCGGTGGTCTCGACGCCGGAGTAGCCGCCGCCGACCACGATGAAGCCCAGCCGTTTGGCGCGTTCGTCGGCGTCGTGGGTCGCCGCCGCCAGCTCCAGCTGCGCGATCACGTGGTCGCGCAGGTAGACGGCCTCGGCGAGGTTCTTCATCCCGTGCCCGTACTCCTTCAGGCCGGGGACGTCGAAGGTGCGGGTGACACTGCCCGGGCACAGCACGAGCCGGTCGTAGCGCAGCGTCGTCCGCTCGCCGTCGATCTTGTTGACGGTGACCGTCCGGTCGTGCAGGTCCACGCCGAGCGCGATGCCCGGGACGATCCGGGTGCGGCGCAGCAGCTTGTGCAGCGGCCCGGCGATCGCCCGCGGGTCCAGCGTCCCGGACGCGACCTCGGGCAGCAGCGGCTGGTAGAGCGTGTACCCGAACGGCGCGACGAGCGAGATCGCCGCCTCGGTCGGGCGGAGCGTCCGCTCCAGGCGGCGCGCGGTGCCGTACCCGGCGAACCCGCCGCCCACGATGACGATGCGGGGAACGGTCACGACGACTCCCTTCGGCCCATGGCCGGCCGCGTCGGCCCGTGATCGGCGTCGGCCCGTGATCGGCGTCGGCCCGTGATCAGCGTCGGCCCGGCGGTCGGCGTCGGCCATGGTCAGCCGCGGCCCGCACATTCGGACGCTCTGCGACTGATCACCCACTCTAAGTGAGTATTTCGGACGGGCCCGGCACCGGGGGCACCGCAGGACGTTCCCGGATCAGCGACATGTGTCGTAGCCGATTCGCCAGGCTTTGCCCTTAAGGGGTTTTCCACGCGCATCGGGCGTGCGACGTTGGGCACGAGCCCCTCACCGCCAACCCTGCACCGAACCCCCGGAGCGTGTGAGATGCGTATTCGCGACATCCTGCGAAGGAAGGGAAGCACGGTGGCCACGATCCGGCCGGACGCCACCGTGCGCGAGCTGCTGGCCGTCCTCGCCGAGCACAACATCGGCGCGGTCGTCGTGTCGCCGGACGGCGCGGCCATCACCGGAATCGCCTCCGAGCGCGACATCGTGCGCCGCCTGCACGAGCACGGCGCGCCCCTGCTCGACCGCCCGGTCGCGGCGATCATGACCGGGCGGGTGCGCACCGTCGCGCCCGACACCGACGTCGAGGACCTGCGGACGACCATGACCGAGCACCGGATCCGGCACATCCCCGTCCTGGAGGACGGCCGGCTCGCCGGGATCGTCAGCATCGGCGACGTGGTCAAGAGCTCGATCGACGAACTGGAGAGCGAGCGCGAGCACCTGGTCGGCTACATCCGGCGCACAGGGTCCTGACCCGCGCCCCGCCGTCCGGCCGCGCCCCGCCCTAGACCAAGACGCGAAGGGGGCGGGCGGCCGGGGCGTCCCGCAGGTCCTCGCGGGCCAGGGCGAGGCGCCCGACGGCCTCCCGCAGCGTCGCGGGAGGCAGGACGAACGGCAGCCTCAGCCGGTCCTCCAGGACGCCGTCCGCGCCGAACACCGGACCGGCGACGACCCGGACACCGCGCCGGGCCGCGGCCTCGGCGAGCCGCGCCGCGACCGGTCCGCCGACCCCCACCCACAGCGACATGCCGCCCGGCGGCACCCGGAACGTCCAGTCGGGGAGCCGCTCGTGCAGGGCGGCGACCAGGGCGTCCCGGCCCTCGGCCAGCGCGGCGACCCGCTCTGCGCGCACCTCGTCCGCGCGCAGCAGCAGCTCCCGGACGATGAGCTGGTCCAGGACCGGGCTCGCCATGTCCATCGACTCGCGGGCGATCGCGATCCGCCGGGCGACGGGCGCGCTGGCCCGGATCCAGCCGATCCGCAGCCCGCCCCACATCACCTTGGACACCGAGCCGACGCTGATCACCCGGCCGTCCCGGTCGTAGGCGGACACCGGCAGCGGCACGGGCACCGCCGGGTCGAGCGCGAGGCCCGCGAACGTCTCGTCCACCACCAGCAGCGCGTCGGCCGCGCGGGCGGCGGCCACCAGCCCGGCGCGGTCGTCGTCGCCCATCAAGTGGCCGGTCGGGTTCTGGAAGTCGGGGATCAGGTAGCCGAGCCGGACGGCGGCCTGCCGCATCGCCCCGCCGAGCAGGTCGACGTCCCAGCCCGCCCCCACCCCCACCGGGACGAGCCGGGCGCCCCGGCGGCGCAGCGCGTCCAGCGCGTTCGGGTAGGTGGGCCGCTCGACCAGGACGCCGTCCCCCGGCGTCAGGAACATCTCGAGCAGCATGCCGAACGCGTGCTGCGCGCCGCTCGTCACGATGATCTGGTCGGCGTGCGTCGGGACGCCGCGCTCCGCGTACCCGGCGGCGATCACCTCGCGCAGCTCGGGCAGCCCGGCGGGGTCGTAGCCGGGGCCGCCGTAGTACCGGGGCAGCGCGGCGACCGCGGCCTCCACCGACTCATGGAAGACCGCCGGGACGGCCGGCGCCGCGCAGCCGAGGTCGATGAACCCCGCCCCCGACTCGGGCGCGTGGACCATCCCGAAGCGCGGCACGACCGTCCCGGACGCGGCGGGCGGTGACACGGCCGATCCGCCGGTCGGGAGGATCGTCCAGCTGCCCGCGCCCTGGCGGCTCTCGACATAGCCCTCGGAGCGCAGCCGGTCGTAGGCGGCCGTCACGGTCGTGCGGCTGACGCCGAGCGCCGAGGCCAGGTCGCGTTCGGCGGGCAGCCGGGTGCGCAGCGCGAGCCGCCCGTCCTGGACCAGGCCGCGCACCGCGCGGGCGAGCCCCGCGTACAGCGGCCGTTCGCGCGGCACCTCGCCCAGCAGCCGGGCCAGTTGCAGTCCACTCACGTACGGCATACCGGTCATAAAGGCCACTTTTCCACATTGGCCCTGTATTCACCAGACCACTTGCCCGAGGATTGGCAAACATGAACGGACCGGCCTTGACGCTTCGCCGACTCACCCAGCTCTACGTCGGGCTGGCCCTCTACGGTTTCGGCATCTCCCTCCAGGTGGCCTCGGGCCTCGGCAACGACCCGTGGGACGTGTTCCACCAGGGCCTCTCACGCAGGTTCGGGCTGTCCCTCGGCACCTGGATCATCATCGCCGGGGCCGTGGTCATGCTGGCCTGGATCCCGCTGCGGCAGCGGCCCGGCCTCGGCACGATCAGCAACGTCCTGCTGGTCGGCGCGTTCGCCGACCTCGGCCTCTGGATGTTCCCCCACCCCGACGGCACGGCCCTGCGCTGGACGTACCTGATCGCCGCGATCCTCGTCGGCGGGTTCGCCACCGGCTGCTACATCGGCGCGGGCCACGGCCCCGGCCCCCGCGACGGCCTCATGACCGGCCTCGCCGCCCGGGGCGTCCCGATCCGCGTGGCCCGCACCGGGATCGAGCTCTCGGTCCTGCTGGTCGGCTGGCTGCTCGGCGGCACCGTCGGCGTCGGGACCGTCCTGTACGCCGTCCTCATCGGCCCGATCTGCCACTGGACGGTCCCCGCCCTCGCGATCAAGATCCCCGGCCGCGACGAGCCCGCCGCCGAACCGGCCCCCGAGCCCGCCCCGGAGCCCAGCACCGTCTGACCCGTCCACGACCGGCCCGGGGCCCCGCGAGGGCCACCGGGCCGTCCGCCTGCCCGAGCGGACGGCGTCCCGAGCGGACAGTGTCTAGAGCGGTTCGGCGCGCTCGCTGCGGGACGCGCCGACGATGACCGCCGCGAACGCCTCGGGCAGCACGGCCGTGCCGTCCTGGTACCGCAGGTCGAGCCGGGACATCGCGCCGGCCCGCCACCAGTACACGTGCGGGCTGAGCGAGCCCGGCCCCTCCTCGTAGGCGTTCCGGGCGTGCGAGTGCAGCTCGTGCGCGGCGGTCGCGGCGGCCCGGTACCGGACGCGGGGCGACGGGTCCGACGACCGCAGCGGGTGGACGATCACCAGGCTGCGGTTCGGGACGGTCACCAGCGCGCCGTGCGCGCCGATCTGCAGGTACTCCTCAAGCCACGCCAGGTGCGTCGCGGTGTAGGCCGTCCAGCCGGACAGCACCGCCACCCGCACCTGGCCGAGGTCGTGCTCGTCCACGCGGAGCGGTCCGTCGTCGCGGACGTTGGCCCGGCCCAGCATGAACAGCGCGTCGGCGGAGACGGGCCAGCCGGCCGCCTCGTGGCCGGTGACCGTCCGGACGGCGGTCGGGGTGTCCACGACCACGGCCTCGATCAGGCCCTCCGCGAACGGCCGGGCGGCCAGGCCGCCGATGTCGGCCGCGCTCTGGTACAGCCGGGTGCGCAGGAGGTGCCGGGCCAGGTCGAAGTCCCACAGGTCGAGCGGCTCCTCCAGCGCCGTGGTGAGCGTGGTGATGTGGTCCGAGACCAGCGCGGGCCAGTCGTCGCGCGGGATCAGCCGCGCGATCTGCCGCAGGTCCCGCATGCCGACGTGCAGCCGGGTCGGGCCCTCCAGCAGCATCACCTCGCCGGACACCGCCCGGCAGGAGTAGCCGAGGCTCTCGGCGACCAGGACCACCAGCGAGTCGAGCGTGCCGTCGGCCGAGGGGTCGGGCAGGGCGGGCCGTCCGGTCATCGGTGACCTCCGAGGAGGTGGCGGGCGCCGGTGTCCAGGACGGCCGGCGCTCCGAGTTCGAGGGTGAGCTGGCGCGGCCCGTGCCCGGCGGGCAGGCCCGCCAGCACCGGCACGCCCAGCGGGGCGAGGCGGCCCGCGAGCGCGGCCTCCGCCTCGGCGGGGTCGCCGCAGTCGTGGAAGGAGCCGAGCGCGATCCCGGCCGCGCCGTCCAGCCAGCCCGACTGGAGCAGCTGGGTGAGCATCCGGTCGATCCGGTACGGCTCCTCGGTGACGTCCTCCAGGAAGACGATCTTCCCGGCGGCCGGGGGCGGGGCGTGGGGGGTGCCGAGCAGCGCGGTCAGCAGCGACAGCGTGCCGCCGGTCAGCGGTCCCTCGGCGCGGCCCTCCCTGATCACCGAGGTCCCGGCCGCTTCGATCGTTCCACTCCCGAACAGCGCGGCGCGCAGGCCCGCCACGGCGCCCTCGCCGTCCTCGTCCGGCCCGGGGCCCGCCATGATCTGGGACGCCACCATCGGCCCGAAGGACGTCGTGACGCCCAGCCGCGCGCCGAACACGGCGTGCAGCGCGGTGATGTCGCTGGAGCCGTGCAGGATCTTCGGCTCCGGACCGGTCGCCGCGGCGAGCGCGGCCCAGTCGAGGTGGTCCAGCAGGCGTGTCGCGCCGTAGCCGCCCCGCGCGCACAGGACGGCCCGCACGGACGGGTCGCACCAGGCGGCGGTGAGGTCGGCGGCGCGGGCGGCGTCGGTCCCGGCGAGCCGGTACCAGTCGTCCCGGACCGCCCGGCCCTCGCTCAGGTTGGCCTCGTCAAGGGCGTGCCCGCCCACCGTGACGTCCAGCCCCAGGCCGCGCAGGAGCTCGCACCCGGCCTTCAGGCGGCCCGGATCCACCCGGCCGCTGGGCGCGATGACCGCCACCCGGTCGCCGGAACGCAGCCTCGCATGCCTGCGGGGCCGGGAGCCGGGCGGACCGTCACGGCCGTCCCGCTCCGTCTCGTGAGCGCCCCCGCTGCTCAACCCGTTCCCTCCTCGCACCGCGATCCCTAGAGCTTGTCAGCAGATGTCGTCCGATGGAAGGGGCGTCTGGTCACGACGTGCCAACGGTTCGTGACCGTGCCCCGGTACCGTTCCTCAGCCCGCCGGGCCGCCCGTGACGGCCGCGACCAGGAGGGGCAGGGCCTCCCCGATGGGGTCGCGGACGACCGCGTCCGCCAGGGGGTCGTACGGGGTCGGCTCGGCGTTCATGATCACCAGTCGGGCGCCGTGGTCGGCCGCCTCCCCGCACAGCCCGGCGGCCGGGTGGACGGTCAGCGAGGTGCCCACGGCCAGCAGCAGGTCACAGGAGCGCGCGGCGGCGACCGAGGCGTCCAGGACGTCCTCGCGGAGCGCCTGGCCGAACGAGATCGTCGCGGACTTCTGGATGCCGCCGCACTCGGGGCACGGCGGGTCCTCCTCGCCGGCCTCGACCCGGGCCAGCACCTCCGGCATCGGGGTGCGCAGGCCGCAGGACAGGCACTCGGCCTCCAGCATGGTGCCGTGGATCTCCAGCACCAGCGCCGGGTCGGACCCGGCCCGCTGGTGCAGGCCGTCGATGTTCTGGGTGACCAGGCCGTGCAGCCGCCCGGCGCGCTCCAGCTCGACCAGGGCCGCGTGCCCGGCGTTGGGACGGGCGTCCCACCCGGGGTGGGCGAGCCGGCTCCGCCAGGCGCGGCGGCGCACCTCGGGGTCGGAGATGTAGGCCCCGATGGTGGACATCGCGGCGGCGGCCGGATCCTTGGTCCACACGCCCTGCGGGCCCCGGAAATCCGGGATCCCGCTGTCGGTGCTGATCCCGGCCCCGGTGAGCACGGTGATCCGCCGGGCCGCGGCCATCAGCGCCCCGGCGCGCTCCACGTCGCCCGGACCGGGCCCGGGGGGTGCTGCTGCCATGCCCCCAGCCTAGGGCCGGAGCGCCCCGGTTCCGACCGTCTCGCCCGTCCGGCCCGGTCCGCCGGGATTCCCGCGACCCGGCGAAACACGCGGCGCGGGCTCGGGCGTGGCGGACCGGAGTGGGCCCGCGTAATGAGAAACTGTGGCCTCGTATGAGGTCGACGCCGCACATCCTGGTGATCAACGGGACCAAGGTCCGCCGTCCCGTGTTCATCCTGGGATCCCCCCACTCCGGCGCGGACGTGCTCGCCCGCGCCGTCAAGCGGTCCGCCGGGT
The DNA here is from genome assembly GCF_003696215.1 of Actinomadura harenae. Taxonomy (GTDB): domain Bacteria; phylum Actinomycetota; class Actinomycetes; order Streptosporangiales; family Streptosporangiaceae; genus Spirillospora; species Spirillospora harenae. The sequence goes on from NZ_RFFG01000133.1 coordinate 15,873, forward strand.
TCCACCTGACGGCGGGACGCCCGAACGTGCTGCGCCTGGTCTACGCCTACGCCCGGCGCCCGTCCATCGCGACGGGACGCGGGGTCGGGGCCGCCCGGGTGCTGCGCGACGCCTACGCCGAGAGCTGGCAGATCACGCCCGGCGGCTGCCTGTCCTGCCCCGGCGAGTGCCGGTCGCTGGCGGGCCTGCCGCCCGTCCCGGGCCGGGCCACCGGCCGGTTCCGCCCGGACGCCGGGCGCCCGGACGAGGAGCCGTGCGTCGAGCCGCGCGGCGTGGAGCGGTTCGCCGACGCCACCCCCGACCTGCTGTACAGCGCCGACGTGCTGCTGGACGCCTTCCCCGACGCCCAGCTCGTCCAGGTGATCAGGGACGGCCGGGACGTGGTCGCCGAGATGCTCGCCGACGCCGCCTGCCTGGGCTGGTTCCGGCCCGGCCTGTCCAACCTGGACGAGGTGTTCCCCAACCCGTTCCTCGGCGTCGAGGAGGAGGGTGAGCGCCGCCGCTGGCCCACCGCGGCCCTGGCCGTGAAGTGCGCGCTGCGCTGGCGCGGCTCGGTGCGCCTGTCGGCGAGGCTGCGCGCCCAGACCCCCGAGGACCAGCTGCACACCGTCCGGTTCGAGGACCTGGCGGCCGACCCCCGGCGGGCGGCCAAGGCCGTCTCGGAGTTCCTGGGGGCACCGCTGTCGCAGGGTGTGATGGCCGGGCTCGTCCGGTCCGGGGCCCCGGCCGACCCCGCCGACCCGGACCGCCGGGTCGGGATCTGGCGCGACCGCCTCACGCCGCGCCAGGTCGTCCAGGTCGAGCGGATCGCGGGCCACGAGCTGCACCGCCTCGGCTACCGCCTCAGCGACTGATCCCGCGGGGCGCCGCGCCGCCCGCCGGGCGAGGCGGGCGGGCTCAGCGGGCCGCGGGGCGCTTCCCGGGGGGACGGCGCAGCTCGGGGCCGAGCCAGCCGATCGCCACGCCCGCCGCGCCGAGCCCCACCAGCAGCACGGTGTAGCGGCCGGTGCCGGTGCGGACGAACCGGTCCGGACGGATCTCCACGCGCATGATCATCTCCTCGGACCTCGCGGTTCCGGCGTCCGTCGTGACGCGCGTCCGTCATGACGGACGGACAGTGTGACGCAGGACATCGTGACGCATGGACATCGTGACGCGGGGACGTGGCCGCCGGGTGGCCGCTCCGGCGCGCCGGAGGGAAGACCCAGGAAACCGCATCGAAGCCCACGACGTCCGACATTCCGGAAAACCCGGGACGATCGATCACGACCGGGATCACCTGCGGATCCCCGCCGGGACCGTCCCGGGCCCCTTCCGGACGCGCGCCGGGCCCAGGGCGGACCCGGGCGCGGCTCGCTCCGGCTCACTTCAGCCAGCGCGCCCGCTTGTCCTTCGCCGTGGTGCGGCACGTGTACGCCACGCCCTGGGCGGTCTTGCCCTTCGCGCCCTGCGGCCCGCAGAACGCCCCGGGACGGATCGCCCCGGGAACGGTCACCGAGCCCGCCTTCGCCGGGGCCCAGCGGGCCTTCTCACCGTCGCCCGGCTTCGTGCAGGTCACCCCCTTGCCCTCCGTGGTCTGGCTGATCGCGCCCACGTCCGAGCAGAGGGTGCCGATCTGGACGCTCCCGGTCGTGGCGGGCGCCAGGCCCGCCGGCGCGGTCACCCAGCGCGGCTGCTTGTCGCCCTTCTTCATGTCGCACATCGCGGCCTTGCCGTCGGACGTGCGGGCGACCACCCCGATGTTGGAGCAGACCCTCCCCGCCTTCACCGACGCCTGCTGCGCGGCCACCGTGGCCATCGGCCTCGCCGGCTGGGACGTGGACTTCGCCGTCCCCCCGGGAAGCGCCCCGTCCGCGCCGGACTTCGCCGCGTTCTTACCGCTCGAGCCGCAGGCCGCGCCCGCGAAGGCCACGGCCGCCAGCGTCAGCACGGCCCCGGCCGTACGCATCCTCGTCATCGCGTGCCACCCCCGTTTGTCTGTCGCGTTGACAGACCTCACCTTACGGAAAGTGAGCACTCGAACACGGTATTGATGCTTCGTGGCCGGTCGGCGGCGTGAACGGACGCCGAGCCGGATGACGGTGCGGATGCTCCTATGGATGTCAAGCGGCGAGTTCAAGATCGTTTGATGTGATGAGTTGGTAGAGCTCGCGGGCGATGTAGCGTTTGAGGCAGCGGATGATCTCCTTTTTGGTCATGCCTTGTTGGGTGC
>NZ_RFFG01000134.1 GCF_003696215.1 Actinomadura harenae
GCGTGCCCGCGCTACCGGCGCCGCGCGTGCTCGGCCCGCCGGTGCTCGGGCTGGTCGTCCTCGGCCCGCTCGCCGTGGCCTGCGGGACGTCCAGCGCGGCGTCCGGGAGGCTCGACCCGGCGGCGGACGCCGTCCAGCCACCGGTGGCCACCGGACCCGTCCAGTCCGCGCCGTCGCCGGACATGCGCGTCACGTCGCCCGCGGCGGATCCCACGTCGACCGTCCCGCTCGGCAAGCCCGGTTCCTGGCGCGTCACCACGTACTACACGGCCGTGGAGAGCCTGCACGGCGGCGCGATGACGAAGGTGAAGGGCTGCACGTCCGTCCACTGCTCGAACGGGCACACGCCGCTCGGGTCCTATCCGGCCGACTTCCTGCGGATCATCCGCACCGAGGGCAGCGGCCGGATCACCGGCGGCCCCCAGGCGGGCCGCTTCCTGAACTGGTCGCACAGCACCGGCTACTGGCTGGACGACAGCACCCGCGACCCGGCGGGCCGTCCGCTGAAGGCGTGGGAGTCGGCCGCCGCCGACAAGGACGTGCTGGCCCGCGGCCAGACGTTCGTGATCACCGACTGCGGCGGGGGCGTCCCCGCGAAGGTCTGCGCCCGGTTCCGGCGGGCGCACTGGAAGGTCACCGACCTGTTCCGTCCGGGCTACGGCGGACAGCGCCACGCGGACGTCTACCTGGGCGAGGAGACCGGCCCCGGCTTCGCCCGCTACTCGACGACCCTGAACGGCGCGTCGCTCGGCACCGTCCGCTGACGGTCAGGACGCGGCGGGCTCGGAGACGCGCGGCGACGCCAGCCGGGTCGGACGGCCCCGGCCGCGCAGCTCGACCTCGTCGCCCAGCTCCCAGCGGGCGGCCTCCTCGGAGCCCGCGCCCTCGACCACGGTCGCGGCGGCGAGCACCGGCTCGGACCGGGCCTTGGCCAGGTCGGTGAGCCGGGCGGCCTCGTTCACCGGGTCGCCGATCACCGTGTACTCGAACCGCTCCTCGGCCCCGATGTGCCCGGCGACGGCCTCGCCCGCCGACACGCCCACGGCCGCCGACAGGCCGGGCACGCCGTCCTGCAGCCGGACGGCCAGCTCCCGCCCGGCGGCGAGGGCGCGGCCGGCGAAGCCGGGCAGGTCCTGCGGCGCGCCGAAGATCGCGAGGGCGGCGTCGCCCTCGAACTTGTTGATCCAGCCGCCGTGCCGTCCGACGACCTCGACCACGATCGCGAAGAACTCGTTGAGCAGGCCGACGACCTCGGTCGGCGGGCGCTCGGAGGCGAGCCGGGTGGACCCGATGACGTCCACGAACAGCACCGCGACCTCGCGGGTCTCACCGCCGAGGTCGACGCCGTGCTCGAGCGCGACCTTGGCCGCGTCCGGGCCGACCTGGCGGCCGAACAGGTCCTGGAGGCGCTCATGCTCGCGCAGCCCGGCCGCCATGTGGTTGAACCCCGCCTGGAGCAGCCCGACCTCGCTGGCGTCGTAGACGGGCACCTCGACGTCCAGCTCGCCGCGCTCGACCCGGGCCAGGCCGAGCCGCACCGACTCCACCGGGTCGGCGATCGCGCGGGCCGCGAAGTAGGTGACGCCGAGGCCGACGAGCAGGCCCGTCCCGCCGAGGGTGAGGACGGCGACCGCGAAGGCGTGGACGTCCACCCGGTTGAGGACGAACGACCCGACCGCGAGGACGATCAGCCCGAGGATCGGGACCGCCGTGCCGAGCGCCCAGGCCAGCACCGAGCGCGCGACGACGCCGGGCAGGCCGGTGCGGCGGGGCACGCCCGACGCCAGCGCGGTGGTCACCGAGCGGCGCAGCAGCCGCTCGGCGAGCAGGTAGACGACGGTGCAGGTGGTGAGGCCGCCGAGCAGGCTGGTCAGGCCGAGCTTGACCGCGACCAGCGCGGAGAACGGCAGGTTGAGCAGCACCCAGCCGACCGTCCCGACGCCCCAGAGCGTCAGGTGGACGGCCATCAGCCGGACGGGCCCGTACAGCAGCAGCGCGCGCTCGCGCCGGTCGGGCTCGTCGTGCCGGTCGACCAGCCGCCGGACGCGCCGGAAGAACCGCTCGCCGAGCAGCAGCCCGACGGGCACCGCGAGGACCACGTAGGCGGTGAACACCCAGACGTTCACGGTCTGCATGCGCTCGGGGAAGTGGCCGCCGGGGTTCGGCACGACCACGGTGAACAGCAGGACGACCAGGGCGCCGCCGAGGTTGGCGAGGCCCGTCGCCAGGGTCACCAGGACGCGGGCGCGGCGGGCGACCTGGGCCCGGCTGTCCCCGGGACGGCCGTCGACCAGCCGCCGCAGGACGCCGAAGGACGCGCGGGCACGCCGGCCCGCGCGCTCGTCCACCACATCGCCTCCCACGAGGGTGGAGCGTATCCGGTCGTCCCCGGTGTTCCGTACATCACAGTCGTCCTATTTGATCAGCAAGCGGACTGTGACGCTCCGGACACTCCGGACTGTCGCGGTGGAACGTTGACCGGTCGGTCAGTCAGGGCATCTTCAGAACAGACAAACATCCCATCTCCCCCGGAGGTATCCCATGGGCAAGCTGGCATGGGAGGACGCCGTCACCTTCGTCGCCGGACTGGCCGCGCTCGTCGCCCCTGACCTGTGGGCGAACGGCTACGGCCGCCTGCCGCTGATGGTCCTCGGCGCCCTGCTGCTGGTCGCGGGTCTCTTCCCGCTCCTCGGCGCCGCGGGCGCGGCGGCCTGGACCACGACCGCCCTCGCCCTCCTGCTGTTCGTCTCGCCGTGGGCGTGGCAGTTCGACGGACAGCGCGCCGCCGCCTGGACGGCATGGATCGCCGGCGGTGTCGCGGCTATCGTCGGCCTGTGGGTCGCGTTCCGCACCCGCACGGCGAAGAGCTGACCGGCACCTGACGGCCGGGCGGCCCCCCGGGGAGGCCGAGACATGGAACCCGTCACCCCGCCGTCCCGCCCGGCCGGCACCCCCTCCCCGACCGTCACGCCCGGCCCCGGCTCCGCGCCCGGCCCCGGGCCCGATCCGGTCCCCGCGTCCGACCCGGCCCGGCCGGACGCGCGGACCCGGATCCTGGACGCCGCCGAGGAACTGTTCGCCGAGGGCGGGTACGAGGGCACGTCCACGGCCCGGATCGCGCGCAGCGCGGACGTCCCCAAGGGCCTGGTCTTCCACTACTTCCCGCAGAAGATGGACGTCCTGGTCACGCTGGTCGCCGAGCGCATCGAGGTCGAGCAGGCCGCCGGCGCGGCGGGACTGGAGGCCGTCCCCGGCGACCCGGCGGGCACCCTGGCCCGGCTCGCGCGCGGCTTCCCCCTGCACGCCTCGCCCGCGATGCGGCGCATCCTGTTCCGCGAGGCCGACACGCACACGACCGTCCGCGAACGGCTGCGCCTGCTCAACGGCGAGGTCGTCCGGCGGGCGCGGCTGGCGCTGGAGATGGCCCTCCCGGGCGCCCGGGGCGACCAGGCCCGCCTGGAGGTCGCCGCCGCGACGTTCGCCGCCGTCCTGATCTACCAGGAGCACCTGGCCCAGCTCAGCGGCCACCACCTGGACCCCGAGGCCGTGGCCGAGCTCATCGCCCACGCCCTCGGCAGCTGACCCCTCCGGCCCCACCAGGGGCGCCGCGTCCCCGACGAGCGGGGATCGCCCCGGGTGAGGGCCTTTACTGCCCCACGCCTTACTCGCCGCCCAGTTCCCCGGTCGCTCAGCAGGGGCACCAAACCACTAGGCGTCCGACACCGGACCTCCCACGAACAGTGCCACGACCACCGGAAGGACAATCCATGGCAACGGTGAAGTTCGCCGTCTACGGAGCGCTCGCAGGCGGCGACCCGACGAAGAGCATGGCCAGAGACGTGTCGGCGAACCTCCAGACCGCCCTCGACAACCTCGAGCCGCCGAGGCTGGTGAAGATCTCCAACGACACGTTGGGCGGGGATCCCGCGAAGAACTCACTGAAGCACTTCGCCGCGATCGTGACCGTCGACGGGGTGGACGTCCCCTTCGCCTGCCAGGAGAACCAGACCATCGACTTCGGCTGACGTTCGTCGGCCCGTGCCCTCACGGGCCGACGGAACCGCGGCGCTCAGGTCTCGACGGGCGTGAGCATGCGGTGGGCCGTGCGCAGGGCCCTGGTGACCGCGTCGTCGCGCAGCCTGGACTTGGGGCCCGGGTGGGTCTCCAGGTCGGCCGGGCGGATCGGGCCCCCGCCGCAGGACGGGCAGGTGCCGTCCGGGTCGATCCGGGTGCCGCACGCGACGTGCACGAACAGCCGGCAGACGCCGTTCTCGCCGAAGTTCTGCTCGCCCCAGCGGGCCAGCCCGTGCACGACGGGCCACAGCGAGACGCCCGCCTCCGTGAGCACGTACTCGTGCCCCTCCTTGGCCAGGACGCCGTTCTCGACCAGCGTGGACAGCCGCGCCGACAGCACGGCGCGCGGAATGTCCAGGTGGACGAGGAAGTCGCTGAACCGCCGGACACCGTAGAAGGCGTCGCGCACGATCAGCAGCGTCCAGCGCTCGCCGACCACCTCCAGCGCCCGGGCCAGCGTGCAGTCCTGCCCCGTGTAGTCCTTGCCGAGTGCCATGCCGTGCAGACTACCTCCCCGCTAGTTCAATGAACGAACCGATCGTGGTACGGTCACGGCCGACATGGTTCGTTCATTGAACTAGGAGACCGGCATGACGACTCTGGCGACCCCCGGCGCCGGACGGCGCGAGTCCCGCCCGCCGGGCGCGACGGCCGCCGTGGCCCTGCCCGGCGCCGCGACCCTGCTGGGCCTGATGAACTACACCGCGCCGATCGCGACCCTCAGCGACACCGGCGCCGGGCTCCACGCGGGCACCACCGCCCGGATCTGGGTGATGAGCTCGATCAGCCTCGGCCTCGCCGCCGCCCTCCTCGCCGTCGGCGCCCTCGCCGACGACCACGGACGGCGCCGGCTGTTCGCCCTCGGCGGCGCCCTGCTCGCCCTCTCCAGCGTCGGCTGCGCGCTCGCCCCGGCCTCGGCCGCCTTCGTGGCCGGACGCATCGTCCAGGGCGTCGCGACCGCCGCGCTCCTCGCCACCGGCCTCGGCATCATCGGCCACACCTTCACCGGCGCCGCCCGGGCCCGCGCCGCCGGGATCTGGGGCGCCATGCTCGGCCTCGGCATCGCCCTCGGCCCGATCGCCGCCGCCTGGCTCACCCGGCTCGGCGACTGGCGGCTCTGGTACTGGGTCACCGTCGCCGCGTCCGTGGCCCTGACGGCCGCGTCCCGCGCGCTGCCCGAGTCCCGCGCGGAGCACCGGCGCGGCCTCGACCTGCCCGGACTGGTCACGATGGTCGGCGGCATCTCGGCCCTGCTCTCCGCCGTCACCCTGGGCCGCACCGGCTGGACGCGCCCGCCCGTCCTGGCCCTGCTGGCCGCCGCGGTCGTCCTGCTCGCAGCGTTCGTCGTCGTGCAGGCCCGGCGGACGTCCCCGATGCTCGACCTCGGCCTGTTCCGCCGCCCGGCGTTCCTGCTCTCGGTCGGCGGCGCGTTGATCACCGGCCTGGGCGTGATCGGCCTGATGAGCAACCTGGTCACGGTCATGGTCGGCGCGATGCGCCTGTCCCCGCTGGCCGCCGCGTTCGTCCTGGCGATCTGGTCCGGCATGTCCTACGTGGTCGCCCTCCAGGCCCGCCGCCTCCCCGCCCGCTGGTCGTCCGGCCTGCTGCTCGGGGCGGGACTCGCCCTCAGCGCCGTCAGCGAGCTGGCGATGCTCGGCATCAGCCCCGGCACGCCCTGGTGGCGCCTGGCCCCCGGCCTCCTCGTGGCCGGCGTCGGCAGCGGCCTCGCCAACACGATGCTCGCCCGCCTGGCCGTCGACAGCGTCCCGCCCGAGCGGGCGAGCATGGGCTCGGGCGCGAACAACACCGCCCGCTACACCGGCGCCGCCCTGGGCGTCGCGATGGTCTTCGCCATCACCACCAACGGCGGCGCCACGCCGGACGCCATGACGCACGGCTTCGACATCGCGCTCCTGGTCTCCGCCGTCCTGTGCGCCGTGGGGGCCGTCGTCACCGTCCCGCTGACGCGGCGCCTCAGCGCCCACGCCACCATCTCCACCGTCCTCCCCACCCCCGGCCGCTGACCTCATGCACTCACCACTGGGAAGAACTGGTCTCCACCCTGGACACCCTCAGGCTCGCGTAGCTGTCCTTCCCGTCCTTGCTCCTCTGCTCCAGGGATATCTCTCCGCCGTCCGACAGAGTGATCCACCGGTTCTCCTGCCCGGGGGCGAACTGCCTCTGGTAGATGCCGCTCTCGGCGTACACGGCGCCGATTCGGGGAGGGTCGTTGTACGCGCCATGGCTCACCTGTATGCCGGATTCAGGGAAGCTGATCCATCCATCGCTGGTGCTTCTCCCCTGGACCCGCGTGGCGTTCACGCGGTTCGCGACGACTCTGTCGGCGGCGACCTCTCCCTGCGTGTTGTAGCCGCTGAAGACCTCCACGCCGCTGCCGGTGAAGATCAGGCTCCCCGTGCTGTTCAGCCCCTGGAACCGTCCGGCACTCACCTGATCGGCGGTGATCTTGCCGGCGAGGATCCCGGCATCGAAAGCGGGGGCGCGCACCTGGACGGTCGTGGTGAGGTAGTGCTCCTTCAAGGTGGCGGGGTCGATGGCGACGAGGGTGTAGGTGCTGTCGCGCTTGGGGCCGGTCCCGGGATCCGGTCTCCACTCGCCCGGGGTGGTGACGGGTGGGGCCGCAGGGGCGCCCTCCGGCGAGTTGATCGTGTAGGCCCAGTCGGCGGGCCCGTCCCAGCGCAGGACGATGCCGTCTCCGTCGTCCACCATCGCCTGGTCGGGACGGAGATTCCTGGGCGCCGGGACCGGCTTGGCGGCGGTCTTCACCAGCGGCACCACCGCGACGCTGTTGGACGGCTTCACCGGATTCGCGCTTCTGCCGGCGGCCTCCTTCACCGTCAGCACGACCAGCCCGGCGGCCGCGGCGACCGTGACGCCCTCCAGTTTCAGCACCAGGTAGTCACCGGCGGCGAAACGGATGCTGCCGCCCGACGGTTTGGCGACCCGGAAGGACCCGGAAGCGGCCGGGGGCTGGACGCGCAGCGTCTGCACACCCGACTTCAGGCCGTGGTACTCGGCCGTGGCGGTGATCGTGGTGATGTCGGGCGTGAGGTCGTCCGCCCCGTCACCGACGGGCACCGTCACCTCGTTTCCGGACCAGTACGCCGCGTCCTTGCCGGTGTTGGTGACCATCAGGTACACCGTCCCGGTGGAGTCGGCCTGCCCCGCCCTGGACGCTTCCAGGGGTCCCGGGTCGGTGAGCACGGTGTAGGTCAGCAGGGTCATGGTCACACTCCTTGGCCGGGAGAACAGCACACGACGGCACACCCACCACAAGCGGGCCGGAAAGCACCCCTGGATCCAATCAACGGCCGCAAAATGCGCCAAGAGCTTCAAAGCGCCCATAGAAGGGCGATCCGGCAATAGAGTCAGCGCCTTGACAACCAGACGACCCGGCCGACCCGGCCGGGCCGTCCTCGGCCGGGGTCAGCCAGGGTCAGCCGAGTTCTTCGATGAACGTGGCGAGCTGGGCGAGGTTGCGGCACTCGAACATGGGGACCAGCTCGCCGTAGTGGGACGCGGCGGAGTCGCCCGTGTCCCACTGGGAACGCGGCTCGGGATTGAGCCAGTAGGCGTGCCGGGCGCGCTCGACGAGGGGCCGGAGGATCGGCAGCGACAGCTCGCCGTAGTTGGAGCGGGCGTCGCCGAGGATCAGCAGGGACGTCCTGGACGTGACCGCGTCGCCGTACCGGTCCCCGAAGACCTTGATCGCGTTGCCGTAGTTGGAACGGCCGGTGATCCAGACCAGGTCGGCCTCGCTCGCCATGCGGGCCATGGCGTCGACGACGTCCGCGCCGGGGGCGAAGTACTTGGTGATCTCGTCCGTGCCGTCGATGAAGGCGAACGCGCGGACCTTGCTGAACTGCTCGCGCAGCGCGAACGTCAGCAGCAGCGTGAAGTGCGCGAACGCCGACACCGAGTCGCTGGCGTCGCAGAGGATCACCAGCTCGGGCTTGTGCGGACGGCGCGGGCGGTGCCGCGTGGTGAGCGGCACGCCGCCGGTCGCCAGCGACGCGCGGACGGTCCGCCGGAAGTCCAGCCGTCCCCGGTTCCCGGCGCGCTGCTTCTGGACGAGCCGGGCCGCCAGCCGCCGCGCCAGCGGGTACACCTCGCGGCGCAGCGCGGCCAGCTCCGCGCGGCTCGCGCGGTTGAAGTCCAGGTGCTCGATCGGCGGACGGGACGAGATCCGCGCGGTGCGCTCCAGGCCGGTGTCCTCGGCGATGCGGCGGCGGACCTCGGTGGCGACCAGCTCCTGGAAGCGGGAGATGCGGTCGTCGAAGGTCCGGCGCGCGACGCGCTCGGCCATGCCGCCGCGCTCCCGGCCGTTCAGGACGGCGTTGAGCAGGTTCGCCATGAGCGTCTCGGGCGACAGCGCGCGCGTGACGCCGGTCGCGAACCACGACTGCCGCCCCTCCGGCCGGCCGTACTCGCTGACGGCCGTCCGGGCGAACTGGCGCAGACCCGCGTCGTCGCCGTTCAGCAGCAGCTCGAAGAGCACCTGGCGGCGTTCCTGGACGGCCGGGTCGAGCGGCGGCGGCAGCGGACGCCCGTTCTCGCCCCTCGTGCGCGCGGGACGGTCCGACGAGGGAACCGACCCGTCGCCGAGCGCGGACGGGTACCAGAGGTCGAAGAGGGTGTCGAAGACCGGACGGTGCGTCGGGCGCTTCACCAGCGTCGCGGCGTACGCGGCGCGCAGCGTCCCGCGGTCGAGGAGGTCCACGGTCTGGAGGGCGCGGACGGCGTCCAGGCCCTCGGCGACCGACACCGGCAGCCCGGCCTCGCGCAGGGCCGCGACGAACGCGGTGTGCCGGTCGATGAGGGAGGCCACCCGCGTCAGCCCTTCAGGCCGAGTTCCTTGCGCGCGCGCTCCTGGTCGGAGACGTGCTTGAGGACCACCCCGAGCGTGCGGGCGACGGCCGCCTCGTCCAGCTCGTCCAGGCCGAGGGCGAGCAGGGTCCGCGCCCAGTCGACGGTCTCGGCGATCGACGGCGCCTTCTTGACCTCCAGCGCGCGCAGCGTCCCGACCGTCCGGACGAGCTGCTCGGCGAGCTCCGCCTCGATCCCGGGGACCTGGGCGAGGACGATGTCGCGCTCGCGGTCCGCGGCCGGGTAGTCCAGGTGCAGGTAGAGGCAGCGCCGCTTGAGCGCCTCCGACAGCTCGCGCGCGGCGTTGGAGGTGATGAGGACGAACGGCCGCCGGGTCGCCGCGACCGTGCCCAGCTCGGGGATGGTGACCTGGAAGTCCGACAGCACCTCCAGCAGCATGCCCTCCATCTCCACGTCGGCCTTGTCGGCCTCGTCGATCAGCAGGACGGTCGGCCCCGTGCGGCGGATCGCCGCGAGCAGCGGGCGCTCGAGCAGGAAGTCCTCGGAGAAGATGTCGTCGTGGGTCTCCTCCCAGCCCCGGTCGGACGGCGCGGCCTGGATGGCGAGCAGCTGCTTCTTGTAGTTGAACTCGTAGAGCGCGCGCGCCTCGTCCAGGCCCTCGTAGCACTGGAGGCGGATCAGCTCGGCCTCGCACGCGCGCGCGACGGCCTTGGCCAGCTCGGTCTTGCCGACCCCGGCGGGGCCTTCGACGAGCAGCGGCTTGCCGAGCGCCTGCGCCAGGAACACCGTGGTCGCGATGGACTCGTCGGTGAGGTAGCCGCCCGCGGCGAGCCGTGCCGCGACGTCGTCCGGTGAGGCGAACAGGGCGTGGACCGTCATTCAGTGGCCTTTCGGGGTGGTCGGCTTGCCGCCCGGGGTCTTCCCGCCGGACGGCTTACCGCCGGAGGTCCTGGCGTAGGTCAGCCCGGTCCCGGAGAACGTCATCTTCTTGCCGTCGTCGCTGAGGGTCGCGCCCCAGTAGTTGCTGCCCTTGGGGTCGCCGCCCTGCCACGAGAAGCGGAACCTGGACGTGCCGTCCGGGATGGCGAGGCCGCTCCAGAGGGTCTGGCCCTCCTTCTTCCACACGCCGTTGCCGTCGGCCCCGAACTGGAAGTAGTCCTTGCCGGCGCCGTCCCAGCGTCCGACGAGCGCCCGGACGTCGGCGGGGTTCACCTTGGGCAGCGGCGCGAGCTTGACGGGCTGGGCGTCCCCCTCGCTCTTCTTGGCGTCGCCGCCTCCGCCTCCGCACCCGCCGAGGCCGGCCGTGGCGAGGACGGCGACGAGCGCGGCGCAGCCGAGCCGAGACACGGCGCGTGTCCGCATGCCCACCTGGACCTCCGGATGTTCTCTGGGGGACGGGACCGGCAGTTTACCGGCGGGTAGCACCGCGCAGCAGACCTCACCACCGCGAACTTCGCCCGGGGCCCGCCTCACCCTGAGGAGCCACCCGGAGGATCGCCCGCGGGGGTGAGGACGTCCGCGCCCCCGCGGGCCTACAACATGACCATGACCGTTCCACGTGAGGACCTCGCCGCCGGCCTGGCCGCCCGCCGCGAGCTCGGCCCGGACTACGACGCGGCCTTCGCCGACGTGATCGCGGCCCGGATCGAGGAGCAGCTCGCGGCCAGGACGTCCGCGAGCGCCGAGTTCCGCCCGGCGCCGCTCCCCCGCGCCCCCAGGCCCCTGCGCGACCACAGCCTCACACTGATCCTGGTCAGCCTGGTGGCGTCGATCCCGCTCACGGCGATCAGCGGGTACGCGGCGGGCTCGGCCGGGGTGTTCCTCGTCTGGCTCGCGCTGGTCGCGTTGAACGTGACGTACATGCACCGTCCCCGGCGCGACTGAGCCCCGGGGACGGCGCGTCACGGCGTCCGGCGCGTCAGGGCGTCCGGCCCGTCACTTTCCGGGTTCGGGGTCGCGGGGCAGGCCGAGCAGCCGCTCGCCGATGATGTTCAGCTGCACCTCGGTGGTACCGCCGTAGATCGTCATCGCGCGGCTGAACAGCATGGCCCGGGCGACGATCCCGGACTCGGTCAGCGGCACCTCGGTCGTCGCCGCGACCCCCTGCGCGGCCCAGCAGTAGTCGGCGACCTCCTGGTTGAACTGCACGCCGAGCAGCTTGCGGACGCTGGACTCGGCACCCGGCTCCACGCCGTTCAGCTGCTTCAGCGTGGTGCGCAGCCCGAGCAGGTCGATCGACTGGCCCTGCGCGACCAGCGCGCCGACCTCGGTCGCGGCGACCGCGTCCAGGTCCCGGCCCTTGAAGAAGTCGAGCAGTTCCGGCACGCCCATGCCGAGCCCGCCGCCGGTGGACAGCGACACCCGCTCGTTCGACAGCGTGTTGCGGGCGACCTGCCAACCCTGGTCCACCTCGCCGACGACGCAGTCGTCCGGGACGAACACCTCGTCGAGGAACACCTCGTTGAAGATCGCCTCGCCGGTCAGCTCACGCAGCGGCCGGACGTCCACGCCCTCGGCCTTCATGTCGACCAGGAAGTAGGTGATGCCGTCGTGCTTGGGCGCGGACGGGTCGGTCCGGGCGATGCAGAAGCCCCACTGCGCGAACTGCGCCACCGACGTCCAGATCTTCTGCCCGGTGAGCCTCCAGCCGCCCTCGACCCGCTCGGCCCGCATCGACAGCGAGGCCAGGTCGGAGCCCGCGCCCGGCTCGGAGAACAGCTGGCACCACACCAGCTCCCCGCGCAGCGTCGGGCGCAGGAAGCGCTCCTTCTGCTCCTCGGTGCCGTAGCGGACGAGCGAGGGCACCAGCCACGCGCCGATGACCAGGTTCGGGGCCTTGACCTTGGCGGCCCGCAGCTCCTGCTGGATGAGGATCTGCTCGACCGGCCCGGCGCCGCGTCCCCAGGGCCGGGGGAAGTGCGGGACGGTCCAGCCGTCGTCGCCCATCCGGCGGTTCCGCTCGGTCCTGTCCTCGACCGCGGCGAGCTCGGCGATCTCGGCCCGGACGCGTTCGCGCAGCGGCCGCGTGTCCTCCGACAGTTCGAGCTCGACCTCGCGGCGGCCCCCGGCGAGCGCGAGGGCGGCGACCCGCGCGGCCCACTCCTTGGACGACCCGAGCAGCGCCCGCAGCGTCAGCGCGCGCCGCAGGTAGACGTGCGCGTCGTGCTCCCAGGTGAACCCGATGCCGCCGAGGATCTGGATAGCGTCGCGCGCGGTCCGCACGCCCGCGTCGGCCGCGGTCACGGCGGACACGGCGGCGGCGAACCCGGCCTGCTCGGAGCCCTCGTCGAGCGCGCGGGCGGCGTCCCAGGCGGCGGCGCGGGACTGCTCGGCGGCGATCAGCATCCGGGCGGCCTTGTGCTTGACGCCCTGGAACTGCCCGATCGGACGGCCGAACTGCTCACGGACCTTGGCGTACTCCGAGGCGGTGTCGACCAGCCACCCCGACAGCCCGGCCGCCTCCGCTCCGAAGAGCGTGGCGGCGAGGTCGGCGACGCGGCGGGCGGTCACACCGGAGAGGACCCGGTCGGCGGTGACGCGCACGCCGTCCGCCTCGACCCGGGCGACCCGGCGCACCCGGTCGAGCGACTCGACGGGGGTGACGGTGAGGTCGGCGGCGTCCACCGCGACCCACTCGTCCCCGGCGGGCAGCACGACCACGTCGGCGAGGGACGCGCCGAGCACGGCCTCGGCGGAACCGGTGACGGTCAGCACGCCGTCCTCGCGGACGGCGGTCAGGCTTCCGGTGAGCGCGACGGCCCCGGTGACCGAGCCGTCCGCGAGGCCGGGCAGCAGCCCGGCACGGACCTTGGCGTCGTCGGACGCGGCGACCACCGAGCTCGCGAGGACGGTCGGCAGGAACGGGCCGGGCGCGGCGGCGCGGCCGAGCTCCTCCAGCACCACGGCGAGTTCGAGCAGGCCGTAGCCCTGCCCGCCGTGCTCCTCGGGAAGGTGCAGGCCGAGCAGGCCCTGCTCGGCGAGGGCCGGCCAGAAGGGCGGCCGGGTCTCCGCGTCCGCCTCCAGCGCCGTCCGTACCACCGCCTCGGGGACGTAGCGCTCGGCGAATCCGCGTACCGACTCGGCGAGGGCCTCATGCTCCTCGGTCAGCCCGATGGCCATGCGTCACCTTCTCTCAGACCGCTGGTTCGACTCTGATTCTAGAACGGAGTTCTGTTCGTTCGCGGCTGTGACCCTACTCTCACCCGTTGCCGGACTCCACCGCGTCCCGGGCCTCCCGCCGCCGGTCGGCGACCAGGCTCGCCACGGTGACCGCGGCCAGCGTCCCCACGATCACCGACAGGGACAGCCAGATCGGGATGTCCGGCGCCCAGTCCACCCCGTACTCGTGCAGCGCGTGGAGCACCAGCTTCACCCCGATGAACCCGAGGATGAACGCCAGGCCCTTGCCGAGGAACACCAGCCGCGCGGCCAGGCCCTCCAGCAGGAAGTACAGCTGGACGAGCCCCATCAGGGCGAACGCGTTGGCGGTGAAGACCAGGTACGACTCGGTGGTCAGGCCGAAGATCGCGGGGATGGAGTCGAGCGCGAACAGGACGTCGGTGCTGCCGATGGCGACCATCACGACCATCAGCGGCGTCACGACCCACCGGCCGCCGCTGCGCACCATCATCTTGTTGCCCGCGTAGTCCTCGCGGACGGGGACGACCTTGCGGAACCAGCGCAGCAGCGCGTTCTCCTTGAACTCGGCCTCCTCGTCCTTCTCCCGGGCCAGGCCCCACGCGGTCCAGACGAGGAACCCGCCGAAGATGAAGAAGACCCAGGTGAACTGGGCGATGGCGGCCGCGCCGACCGCGATGAAGATGCCGCGCAGCACCAGCGCGATGACGATCCCGGCCATCAGGACGGTGTGCTGGGCGTTCCGGGGCACGGCGAACCTGCCGAGGATCACCATGAAGACGAAGAGATTGTCGACGCTGAGACTCTTCTCGGTGACGAAACCGCCGAAGTACTGCGCCGCGTACGTCCCGCCCGAGAAGACCCAGACTCCGAGCCCGAACAGGACGGCGAGACCGATGTAGACGCAGGACCAGAACCCGGCCCGCCGGGTAGTGAACTCTTTGCTCTCGTCCCGGTTGATCACGAACAGGTCGACGGCGATGACCGCGACGAGACCGATCAGGGTGAGCGCCCAGACAAGGGGTGTGACGTTCATCGGGGTTTCCTCCGGCATGACTGACTGCCGGAGGTCTCTCCCGCCGGGCACGTGACGTGCCGGACCGCGGAACCCGGGACGATGTCGACCGCCCGTACTGACGGGAACCGCGCGCAGGGATACTCCCCTCCACCTGGGACCAACGGTACATCACGGTCGGCCCATTCCCGAAGCGGGTCCGCGAAACGCACCTTTTCGCAACCCCCCGGCTACGGCCGGACGAGCTCCCGGTACAGCGTGGTGAGCTGCGTCACGGCGTCGTCCTCGGTCGGCAGCGCGGTCGCGCGCTGCGCCGCCGCCGCGCCCAGCCGGACGGCGAGCGCCGGATCGTCCAGGACCCGGCCCACCGCCTCCCCCAGGGCCGCCGCGTCCTCCGCCGGGACGAGCAGCGCCGCCTCGTCCTCCTCGCCGACCATGCCCGGGACGCCGCCGACCCGGGTCGCGACCAGGGGCCGCCCGGCACGCAGGATCTCCTGGAGGATCAGCGGCTGCCCCTCCCACACGCTCGGGATCACGGCCACATCGGCGGCGGCGAGCAGCGCGGGCACGTCCGAACGGCGCCCGAGCAGCCGGACGGGCAGGTCCCCGTCCTCGATCCGGGCACGCAGCGCGCCCTCCAGCGGCCCATCCCCGGCGATCACCACGAGCGGCGCCGGAGAACGGCGCGCCCACCCGGCGGACGCGTCGAGCAGCGTCGGCAGGCCCTTCTGGTCAGCAAGGCGGGCCACCGTCACGATCAGGGGCCGCTCCCCCACGCCCAGTCCGGCGCGCACCTCCGCACGCGCCTCCGGCCCCGGCATCGGCCCACGCGCGGGCGCGGGCACGAGCGCGTGCCCCACCCGCCGCGCGCCGAGCGCCCGCATCCGCTCCTCGAGATCAGGCGAGACACCGAGAACGGCACTCGCCCCCCGCGCGACGACACGCTCAAGCGCCCCGTAGATCGCAGCCGTCCGCCCACCGGCGATCACCGCGTTGTGCAGCGTCACCACGACGGGAACCGCCCCGCGACCTATGTGCAGCGGCCTGGTCGCCACACGCGCGCGCGAGGCGACCGTGAGGGCGCCCGCCCGCAGCCCGTGCGCGTGCGCGACGTCCGCGTCCCGCAACAGGCGGCGCAGCCGCGCCACCGCACGCGCGTCGCTCACCGGACGCGGCCGGTCGGCGAGATCCACCTCGGCGAACCGCGCACCGACACCGGTGAACCCGAACAGCTCCTCGGTCGAGGCCGGGCCGAGCACCGCGACCCGCGCACCCCGCTCCACCAGGCCCGCCGCCACCGACCGGACGTGCCGTCCGACGCCGCCCGCGCTCGTCCCGAGCACCAGCGCGACCCGGACCCCGTCCAGACCGTCCCGCTCAGCTCCCACCACGCACGACCTTCCGCGTCAGGACGGCCCGCAGGTCACGGCCGTCGATCACGAACACCACCGCCACGAACACCACGACCGACACCGACGCGGACAGGATGCCGACGCCCACGTCCATCAGCCGGTGCCCCGTGCCGAACCACGCCGACAGCGCGTATCCGGCCGCCGCGCCCGCGGCCGCCCCGGAGAGCCCCGCGAGCAGCACACGCGGCACCCCCTCCAGGGACGCCGCCCCCCGCGCGCGCACAAGCGTCCCCAGCAGCAGGACGCCCGCGACCGTCATCCCGGTCGAGTTGCCCACACCGAGCGCCGCCACGACCCACGCCCGGTCGACCGTGAGGACCAGGACGACGTCGGCGACCATCACGACCACCCACCCCGTCACCGTCGCGATCGCGCCCATCCGTCCCCGATGGCACGCGTACAACACACGCCCCAAGTGAGCGACCAGGCCGTAGCCGAGCAGGCCGGGCGCGAACGCCAGGACCGCCCGCGCCATCACGATCCGCTGCTGCGGGTCGGTCGCGGCGACCTTCCAGGTAAACACCGCCGACGCGGGCAGCGCCACCGCGGCCAGCACCGCCGCGCCCGCGCACGACACCAGGATCACCGCGCGCGTCGTCCGCGCCGTGATCCGGTCGAACTCCTCCCGGTGCTCCTGGTCCATCCGCGCGGACAGCATCGGGAACGCGCTGGTCGCGATCGGCACCGCCAGGATCGCCCACGGCAGCAGGAAGATCGCCCACGTGTACTGGTACAGGTTCAGCGCGCCGCGCGTCCCCTCGTAGCTCAGCCGGACCACCAGCAGCGCCGACACCTGCTGCGCCGCGACCGTCGCGAGACCGGCCGCCGCGAGCCGGACGACCCGCCGCGCCACCCCCTCCGGGAACCGCAGCGACGGCCGCAGCCCCAGCTTCAGCCGCCACGCGGCGACGCCCGCGGTCACGGCCATCGCCACCCCGCCCATCGCCGTCCCGACCGCGAGCACCAGCTCGGCGGACACCGGCAGATGCGCCAGGTCGTTCTGGTACCCCCGCCCCAGCGGCACGAAGACGACGTACGCGACGATCACCACGAGGCTCGACACCAGCGGCGCGAGCGCGGGCGCGACGAACCGCCGGTGCGACTGGAGCAGTCCGTACAGCACGACCGCGATCCCGTACATCACCATCTGCGGCGCCATGATCGCGAGCATCTGCCCGCCGACCCGGACGATCTCCGACCGGTCGCAGCCGTCCCCCGTGCCGCCGACCAGCAGCTCCATCACCGGCCGGGAGGTCACGGCGAGCAGCGCCGACAGCGGCACCATCGCCAGCACGACCCAGGTCAGCAGCGCCGACCCGATCCGCCGCACCTGCTCGGTGTCGCCTCGCTCGGCCGGGCGGGCCAGCACCGGCACCACCATGCTCGCCAGCGCGCCGCCCGCGACGATCTCGTAGACGATGCTCGGGAACTGCGTGGACGTCGAGTACGCCTGCCCCAGGCAGGTCGGCCCGACCGCCTGCGACTGCGCGAACGTCCGCGCGAACCCGGCCAGCCGCGCCAGGACGGTCAGCATCCCGATGAGCACGGCCGCGCCGACGATCCCGGACGCCACCCTCCGCTTCGTCGTCATGGACATCCCGCACCGCCGGTTCCGGCGGCGGTCGGGTCGTGAGGGGCGGCGGAAACGGACATCACGCGGAGACTGTTCCAGTGGGTGAGGCGGGTGGAGTGTGAAGCCGCGCGGCGGAGCGGGGCCGCCCGCGCGCGAGCCTAGTTCGGCGTGGCCGGAGCCGCCGACGCTTCCGGAGCGGCACCGGCCGCGCCCGAGGCGGGCGGAGCCGGACGGACCGGCGCCGCAGGACGGCGCCCGAACATGTCGATCCTGTTCAGCACCGGGTTGCCCGCGATGACCTTGGTGAAGCTCACGAACTCGCTCGCCGCGTTCAACCCGACCAGCCCCGCGAGCACGGCCACGCGCGGCCCGCGCGGCAGCCGCGTAGCGGCCAGTCCGAGCAGCGCGCCGAGCGCGTTCGCGCCCGTGTCGCCCAGCATCGCGCGCTCGCCCAGGTCCTCGGGGAGCAGGGCGGCGGCGGCGCCGAGCGGCGCGGCGACCACGGCCGAGCCGGACGAGGTGAGCGCGAGCGGCGCCCCGGCGAGCAGCCCGACCTTGACCGCCCGGCCCGGACGCAGGTCGAACAGGTTCATCAGGTTCGCGGACGCCGCGATGATCATGCCGTTCAGCAGCGTGTCGGCGGCGCGTCCCGGCGCCGTCCGCGCCGGGGACCCGGCCATCGCGGCGGCGGCCAGCCCGGTCGCGCCGATCCCGAGGATCTTCACCGCGCCCGTGGTGACCTCGCCGTTCGCCAGCGCGGTCAGGTGCCCCTTGAACCCGCGCGACGAACCGGACCCCGCCAGGTCGTCATAGCCCCCGAGGGCGCCCGAGCCCACCCCGGCGACCAGCGCCGCCGCGCGGACCCGCCCGGACGCGCCGGGCGCCAGCA
>NZ_RFFG01000135.1 GCF_003696215.1 Actinomadura harenae
CACCGACGTGGTACTCGCCGAACTGGACGTGCATGAGGCCGGGGACACGCGTCTCGGGGGCCGCGTCCTTGTAGAACTCGACACCCTGGACGAGCGAAGAGGCGCAGTTCCCCACACCCACGATGGCCACGCGCACCGAACCCATGGACTTTTCCCGTTCGCCACTCATGGCTGCTCCAGTTCGCCGTTACGGAGTGATTCGCGCTGTCATCAAAGACCAGCGCCGGATCCACTGTCCCCGACCTGTCGGGTACCGGACAGGCCTCAAGAGAGGCCCCTCTTCCGTCCATGCCCGCCTGGTCAGACCCTTTCGTGCGCCTCTCCGCGGGCCCGGCGCCGACGGCGGCGGGCCCTGCGCAGGAGGCGGAGGGCGACGTAGGCGAACAGGAGGATCGCGAGCAGGGCGACGATCGGCGCGAGGATCGCGAGAAGGCTCATGCCGAGGGACGCGACGTCCTCGATGACGCTGACGACGGGGGCGCCGGTGCCGAGCGTCCCGGCGTTCACGACGGGCCGGACGCTCGCCTTCGTCGCGTGCACGAGGAACGCCACGACGATCCCGAGCACCCATCCGATCCACGGGTGGTCGTGCATGAACGTGGACGAGTCGACCTTGGAGGCGGCGTCCGTCGCGGCGAAGACGGCGCCGCCGGCCGCGGGGCGGACGAGCGTCTGGACGGCGTCGTTGACGGTGTCCACGACGGGGACCTTGTCGAGGATGACCTCGGTGGCGAGCAGCAGTGCGATGCCGGTGAGCACCCAGCCGTTGGTCAGCCAGCCGAAGGTCTCGGGCAGGTGCAGGACGCCGGTGAAGCGGGCGAGCAGCCCGACCAGCAGCAGCGGGATGTAGGCGTTCAGGCCGGCCGCCGTGGACAGGCCCAGCCCGGTCAGCACCGCCAGCATTCCGCCCCCGTGAGTGTGCCCTGACCCGCGGGTGAGCCCCACCGGTCGTGTTCGGATCAGATGTTCCCCGGGCCGCCTCCGGTTCCACCTGGGTCTTCGTCCGGACGTTCGGCGAAAGAGTGGGATAAATCGGGTCTACTGCGTAAAGGCGGGAACCCGGAAGCGCCTAGGATCGTCATCCATGACGGGACGAGGGACAGGGAGGACGATGGCGGGGCCGGGGACATGGCCGGCGCGGGTGCGAGCCCGTGTCGGTGATCGGGGCCTCGCCGTCGCCCTCCTTCTCGTACTGCTCGCCGCGGCGATCGTGCCGCTGGTGGCGCTGCCCGCCGTCCGGTGCGAGGTGTTCGGCGCAGGCTGCCGCGCGCCGCTCCCGGGCGTCCAGGCGCGTGCCGCCGCCCGCGACCACGGTGAGGCGCTCACCCCCGTCCAGATCGCCACCCGCGGCGCCTACGCGGCGCTCGGCGACTCCTACTCGGCGGGCGTCGGGGCCGAGGAGGGCCTCGCCGACCAGAACCCGCTGAGCAAGTGCGACCGGACGTCCCGCGCGTACTACCACACGGTCGCGAAGACGTTCTCGTTCGCGGGAGGCAGCTCGTTCTGGGCGTGCTCCGGGGCGACCACCGCCGACATCCGCGACGGCAAGTCGGGCGAGCCGTCCCAGCTGAGCCGGCTGAGCGAGGGCACGAGCCTGGTCACGATCAGCGTCGGCGGCAACGACATCGGCTTCGCCAAGATCATGGCGGGCTGTGTGGTGAAGCTCCCGTGGTCCAAGGGCTGTGAGAAGCAGGGCGGCGACATCGCCGACCGGATGGCCGCGCTGCGCGAGTCCCTGCCCCAGCTGATCTCGAAGGTCACCGCCCGCGCGCCCGGCGCCCGTGTGCTCGTGATGGGCTACCCGCGGCCGTTCTCGGAGATCTCGGTGACCGGCGGCGACAACCTCACCCTGGACGACCAGCGCTGGCTGAACGGCCGCGCCCGCGACCTGAACGAGCTGATCCGGCAGGCCGTGGCCGAGGCCGACCAGCACATCGTCGCCGCCCACGGGCAGGGCAGCGTGGAGTTCGTCGACGCCTACAACGCGTTCTCCGGGCACGAGGCGGGCAGCTCCGACCCGTACATGAACGGCCTGTCGGTGAACCTGGGCGCCCTGGCCGCCGAGCCCCGCAGCTACCACCCGACCGCCAAGGGCCAGGACGCGCTGGCCCGGCTGTTCGTCGACCAGATCGACAAGGGCCCTGGCCGTCCCCTCGGCCAGCCCTCCTGAGTCGCCCGGACGGCAGCGGGGTCAGTCGGTGGCGGTGATGCGGTCGAGGCGGTCGACCGCGTCCGCGAACTCCTCGATCATGTCGTAGACGACCTGCCGGGCGGGCCGGACGGTGTTCATGAGCCCGACGCACTGCCCGACGAAGTAGTTCGCCAGCTCGCGGGCGCCCTCGTTGCCGGACTCGGCGACCTTGGTGATCTGCCGCATGGCGCCCTCGGCGATGATCATCTGGAGCGGCATGCCGAGCGGGCCGGGGGAGGCCGCCGACTCCCACTCGTCGGTCCAGGCGGAGCGGAGCTGGCGGGCGGGCTTGCCGGTGCGGGACCGGGACCGGACGGTGTCCCGGGACGTCGCGGCGAGCATCTTGGCCTTGACGGCGGGGGAGGTCTCGGCCTCCTCGGTGGTGAGCCAGACCGAGCCGCACCAGACGCCGGACGCGCCGAGCGCGAGGGCCGCGGCCATCTGGCGTCCGGTGGCGATGCCGCCCGCGGCGAGGACGGGCAGCGGCGCGACGGCGTCCACGACCTCGGGGACGAGCACCATCGTGGAGATCTCGCCGGTGTGGCCGCCGGCCTCGCCGCCCTGGGCGACGATGAGGTCGACGCCGGCGGCGACCTGGCGGCGGGCGTGCTCGACGGTGCCGACGAGCGCGGCGACGGGGACCCCGGCGGCCTTGGCGCGTTCGACCATGAGCGGCGGCGGGGTGCCGAGGGCGCTGGCGATGAGCGCGATGGGGTGGGCGAGGGAGACATCGATCAGTTCGGTGGCGCCGCGCGTGGTGACCTGGGTTCCGCCGCGTCCGCCCGCGCGCTTGGCGGCCTCGAAGTCTGGGAGGGGCACGCCGTACCTCTCGAACAGGCCGAACAAGAAGTCCCAGTGTTCGCGGGGGACGGCGGCGAGCATGGTGTCGAGGCCGCCGTCGCCGCGCGCGGCGCGTTCGGCGGATTCGTCGATCTTCGCGGGGACGAGCACGTCGACGCCGTAGGGCCGTCCGCCGACGTGGTCGTCGATCCAGCGGAGTTCCGCCTCGAGGCGGTCGGGGGTGTAGGCGACCGCGCCGAGGACGCCGAGGCCGCCGGCGTTGGTGACGGCGGCGACGACGTCGCGGCAGTGGGAGAAGGCGAAGAGGGGGAACTCGATGCCGAGGCGTTCGCAGACGTCGGTGCGCATGCGGCCGACGCTACTTCGCCGAACGTCATTCGGTCCAGGGTGTCTGGTGGAAGCGGCGGACCAGGTCGGCCTCGCCGTAGCGGTGCGTGGCGCGATGCCAGTTGAGGATGCCCACCATCCAGTCCTGGAGTTCCCGGACGAGTTCGCCGAGCGCCCCGCGCGTCTCGTTCGGCAGCCCCATGTCGTCGCACAGGACGGGCAGCTCGTGCATGACGACGTGCTGGAACTGCCGCAACCGCGACGCCAGCAGGTCGGCGGCGATGCGGAGCGCGGTCGGGTAGTCGCAGCCGAAGAAGTTCTGCACGACCAGCACGGTGTTGTGGACGTTGGCCTCGAACTCGACCTCCTGCTGGTAGGAGTGGACGTCGTTGATCAGGCAGGCGACGTCGGCGGCCGAGGTGACCAGCGACTGGACCGGGCCGGTCGTGTACACCTCGTCCGGGAGGGACGGGCCCTTGCCGAGGCGGGTGAGGATCATCGTGAGGTCCGAGCCGAAGGTGCGGCGGCGCATCTCGATGTGGTCCACCGGGTCGGGGACGCGGTTCTGGAGCTGGTTGCCCAGCTCCCACAGCCAGCTCTCCAGCATCGAGTCGACCGCGGTGCGGAGGTCGAGGCGCTGCTCGGGGGGCATCGTCGCGGTCGTCCGCCGCCACAGGTCGGCGAGGCCGCGGTCGAGGGCGCTGCGGGCGGGTGGGACGGGCGCGCCGTCGTCCAGGGGCATGAACAGGGAGAGCCGGGCGTTGGTGGCGCGCGCTCCGGCGATGTCGCGGTTCCGGCCGAAGACCGCGGGGTAGTAGTCGTCGGCGTAGGTGCCCCAGGCGAGCCACTGGGCGCTGAGGTCGAGCGCGTCGGGCCCGATGCCCGGGGCGATTCCGGCGGAGCACAGCGGGAAGTCGAAGCCGTCGAGCAGGTCCGCGTCCCAGAGGTCCGATCCGGGGACGCCCGGCTGGGGGCGCAGCAGGCCGATCCGCTCGGCCCATTCGGCGAGGTGGGCGCGCGCGTCGTCCAGGTGGGGGTTCATGCCCAGGGCGAACGGCATCTCGATCTCGGGGACGACCGACGGGCCGACCCGGTTCGGCACGTGCGCGTGCTTGCGGAGCCGGGTGAGGGCGGGCGGTCCGAGCAGCGACCGGAAGTCCAGGCCGCTCATCCCGAGTTCGGCGGCGCCAGGGAAGGTCAGGGCGTCGTCGGCGGCGTCCAGGGCGCCCTCGTTCATGTAGCGGGACGAGCGCAGGTGCCATTCGTGGCCGCCGGCCTGCCAGTCCTGGAGGCCCTTGATGTACGCGCCGACCCGCGCGATCTCCGGCGCGGTGAGGGCGTGCTCGACGCACAGGGCGGGGACCTCGGTGAGGGCGGTGTGCTCGAACTGCTGGATCCGGGACGTCAGGATGTCGTTGACGGCGTCGGCGGCCTCCTGCGTGCCGCACTCGAAGAACGTCTCCAGGACGAGGACGCCGTTGCTGAGCTCGCCCTCGTCCTCGACCTCGCGCTGGTAGGAGAACAGGTCGTTGCGCAGGTGGACGGCGTCGGAGAACGCGTCGCGGAGCACGCCCATCGGGCGGGACGCGGCGATCCGCGCGGGGATCTCGGCGTTCGCGGCGTGCTCGACCAGGCACGCCGACCAGGGCGCGCCGCCGACGCGGCGGCGCATCTCGATGTACTCGACCGGGTTGGAGATCCGGTGCGCGTTGATGTTCGACAGTTCCCAGAGGGACTCGTTCAGCAGGTGGCGGGTGCGTTCGACGAACCGTTCGCGCCAGGCCGGGGACATCGCCGGGACGGTCCGCGCCCACAGGTCGGCGAGTCCGGCCTCGACGGGGTCGGAGGGTTCGGGGACGGTGCTCATGTCGCCGTCGGCCGGCATGAACGAGGGCAGCCGCGCCAGATGGTCGCGGCCGCCCTCGCGGTCGCCGGTGCGCTTGAAGCGCTCGACGAAGTGGTCGTCGAAGAAGAACACCCACACGTACCAGTCGGTGATGAGGGCGAGTTCCTCGGCGTCGCAGTCGGGATGGGTGTAGGCGCACAGCAGCGGGTAGTCGTGCCCTTCCAGGTCGGCCTGGTCCCAGACGTCCGAGCCTTCGAGCATGCCCATCGCGCGGGCCCACGGAACCGAGTGCGCGCGGGCCGCCTCGAGGTTCGGGTTCAGCCGCGCGGGATACGCGGTGTAGAACCTCGGAAGCTGGAACGGCTGTGTCGTGCCGACCACGCCCATGGGCGGACCACCCTCTCGCCTACGCCGGAAAAACACGGTCCCGGCGCGCATTCTTACAGAGAGTGATGATTGCCCGGTGGTGAGATCATCGTGCCCCGCGGTACCGGTCTGTGGCCTCGATGAGATGGTTGAGCGTGCCGGGCTCGTCGAAGCCGTGGCCCGCGTCCGGGACGAGGTGCAGGTCGGATCCGGGCCACGCCTTGTGCAGCGCCCATGCGGCGTCCGGCGGGGTGAGCAGGTCGTAGCGGCCGTTGACGATGACGCCGGGGAGGCCGTTCAGCCGGGGCGCGTCGCGGAGCAGCTGGCCGGGTTCGAGGAAGCAGCCGTTGCCGAAGTACCGGTTCTCCAGGCGGGCGACGGCGACGGCCGAGCGGACGTCCTCCTCGTCCTCGCGCGGGACGAGGTAGGAGGTGGTGTCCTCCCAGCGCGTCCAGGCGAGCGCGGCCGGGACGTGGACGTCCGGGTCGGGGTCGGCGAGGCGGCGCGCGTAGGCGGCCATGTAGTCGTCGCGCTCGTCCTCGGGGATCGCGTCGCGGTAGCCCTCCCAGGCGTCGGGGAACAGCCGGGACACGCCGCCCTGGGCGAAGCACCACGGCTCGTCCTCGGGGAGGACGAGGTAGACGCCGCGCAGGATCAGGGCGATCACGCGGTCGGCGTGGGCCTGCGCGTAGGCCAGGGAGAGCGTGCTGCCCCAGGAGCCGCCGAACACGACCCAGCGTTCGACGCCGAGGTGCTCGCGCAGCCGTTCCATGTCGGCGATGAGCGCGGCCGTGGTGTTGGCGGACAGGTCGATGTCCGGTTCGGAGGCGTGCGGGAGGCTGCGTCCGCAGTTGCGCTGGTCGAACAGGACGATCTGGTAGGCGTCCGGGTCGAACAGGCGGCGGCTGGTCGGCGAGCATCCGCCGCCGGGCCCGCCGTGGACGAACACGGCGGGCGTGCCGTCCGGGGTGCCGCAGGTCTCCCAGTAGATCTCGTCCTGTCCGCCGACGGGCAGCATGCCGGCCGCGTAGGGTTCGGCCGGTGGATAAAGTCCCCTCATGATCACAGTGTCCCGCATCGGCGGAACCGCTGGTCACACGGGGAGGAAGAGCGGGTAGGACTCGCCCTCTCCGGGGTGGACGAACCGGGCGCGCAGGGGGAGTCCCTCGCGGAGGTCGGCGGTGGTGACGCCGTCGAGGCGGGCGTGCAGCCATGGGCCCTCGGCGAGTTCGACGAGGGCTAGCAGCGCGGGCGGGGGAGTGGAGCCGTCCTCCTTCGGGCGGCCGTGCAGGACCGTCCAGGTGACCAGGACGGCGTCGCCCGACGCGTCCGCCCATTCCAGGTCCTCGGTGCCGCAGTCCGGGCAGGACGTGGCGTCCGGCGGAAGGAGCACGTCACCGCTGACGCCGTCACCGCCGCGGGTGCAGTCGGGGCAGCGCCGGACGGCGAGGCGGTCGCGGGCGGCGGCGTCGAAGAATCCGTCGGTGCGGCCGTCGCGGCGCAGGATCCCGATGTCCATCAGGCCCCCTTCGGGTGCGGGCTGAGGATCAGCGTCGCGTGGTGGTCGAGGATGCCGCCGTTGCCGCTGACGAGGATCACGTCGCTTGCGGCCTGGCGGTCGCCGCCGTCCCCGCGTGCCTGGATCACGGCCTCCGACACCGGTGTCATGCCCCACATGTAGTAGCCGGACAGCTGCCCGCCGCCGGTGTTGGTGGGGAGCGCGCCGCCCGGGCCGAGCGCCCCGGACGCGGCGAACGGGCCGCCCTCGCCCTTGCCGCAGAACCCGTAGTCCTCCAGGGACACCAGGACGGTGGAGGTGTAGCAGTCGTAGAGCTGCGCCTGCGTGACGTCGGCGGTGGTGATCCCGGCCATCTTCATCGCGATCGGCCCGGACGTCGCCGCGCCGGTGACCAGCCCGAACGCGCTGCCGGCCGCCTTGCGGTGGCCCGGGTGCCCCTGACCCCATCCCCACAGGTGGACGGGCGGGCGGGCCAGGTCGGCGGCGCGGTCGGCGCCGGTCACGATGACGGCGATCGCGCCGTTGGAGACCAGGCAGCAGTCGAGCAGGTGTAGCGGTTCGGCGACCCAGCGGGAGTTCTGGTGGTCCTCGAGGGTGATCGGGTCGCGCATCTGGGCGAGGGGGTTGCGGGACGCCCAGGCGCGGGTGCTGACGGCGATCGCGCCGAGTTGTTCGCTGGTCGTCCCGTAGTGGGCCATGTGGCGTTGCGCGGCGAGGGCGTAGAACGCGTTGACGCTGCGGAACCCGAGGGCCGCGGTCATGCCGCCGAACCCGTACCACTCGGGGGCGTCGCGGTGGTAGGCCGAGCCCGCCGACTGCTTCGGTTTGAGCGGCGCGTCGGCGAAGACGCAGGCGACGGCCGTGGCGGCGCCGGACAGCACCGACATCGCCGCGTAGGACAGCATCGCGCCGGCGGTCGCGCCGAAGGAGTTCATCTGGGTGAGGAGCCGCAGGTCGCGCAGGCCGAGGGTGTCGGCGAGCTCGATCCCGGGGGAGCCGCCGAGGCCGTGGCTGACCAGCAGCCCGTCCAGGTCGCCGAGGGCGAGGCCGGCGTCGTCGGCCGCCGCGCGGACCGCGTCGGCGGCCAGCCTGCGGGGGCTGCGCCCGTAGACCCTGCCGAGCTCGGTCATGCCGAGGCCCGCGATGGCCGCGCCGTCGTTCATGCGCCCCACCGTACCGAATCGAATTCTGTTCTGGCCATGCCGGAGCCCGGTGACCGAGATCACCGGGCTCCGGAACGCCTCAGGGACGTCAGGACGGTTCAGGAGGGGTCAGGACAGGTCAGGACGCCAGGACGGCGCGCAGGAACGCGCGGGTGCGCTCCTCCCGCGGCTCCTCGAAGATCGTCCCCGGCGGGCCCTCCTCGATGATCCGGCCCTGGTCGAACATCAGCACCCGGTCGGAGATGTCGCGCGCGAAGCCCATCTCGTGCGTCACGCACAGCATTGTCACGTCCGTGCTCCGGGCGATGTCGCGCAGCAGGTCCTGGACGCCCACGACCAGCTCGGGGTCGAGCGCGGAGGTCACCTCGTCCAGCAGCAGGACGGTCGGCTCCATCGCCAGCGCCCGCGCGATGGCGACGCGCTGCTGCTGACCACCGGACAACCGCGTCGGATGGGCGTCCTCCTTGTCGGCGAGCCCGACCAGTTCCAGCAGGCCGCGCGCCCGCTCGACCGCCTCGTCCCTGCTGAGCCCGAGGACGTGGACGGGCCCCTCGGTGAGGTTCCGCAGCACGTTCATGTTGGGGAACAGGTTGAACTGCTGGAACACCATGCCGATCCGCTTGCGCATCTCGTGCAGGTGCTTCTCGCCGGCCTTGACCAGCTTCCCGCCGCGTTCCATGTGCCACAGCGGGTCGTCCCCGACGCGGATGACGCCGCCGTCGGGCCGTTCGAGCGTCATGAGCAGCCGCAGGATCGTGGTCTTGCCCGAGCCGCTCGGCCCGATCAGCGTGACCCGCTCCCCGGCGCCGACGGCGAAGTCCAGGTGGTCGAGGACGACGTTGTCCCCGAACCGCTTCACGACCTGCTCGAACGTGATCCCGCACGGCGTCCGCGCGGACGCCGCGCCGCCCCCGCCCGGCAGGGCGCCGGCCGCCTTCCCGGGCGCCGCCTTCCCGGGCACCGGCTCGGCGGGGGAGGTGAGGTCAGTGGGTGGCATAGTGCTTCTCCAGACGTCGCAGGGCCAGGGACGACACGACGCTGACGGCGATGAAGAACAGCCCGGCGACGGTGATCGGCTCCAGGTACTTCAAGGTGTGCGCGCCCTCGTCGAACGCGCTGCCCAGCAGTTCGGTCACGGTGATCCCGAACAGGAACGGGGTGTCCTTGAACAGGGCGATCAGGTAGTTGCCCAGCGACGGGACGACCCGCCGGACCGCCTGGGGCAGCACCACGCCGGCCCAGACGCGGCGGCGCGGCAGGTTCAGCGCGGTCGCCGCCTCCCACTGGCCGCGCGGCACGTCCTCGATGCCCGCCCGGTACACCTCGGCGGTGTAGGTCGAGTAGTGCAGCCCGAGGCCCACGATCCCGGCGGTCAGCGCGCCGAGCGTGATCCCCCACGAGGGCAGCACGTAGAAGAGGAAGAACAGCTGCACCAGCAGCGGCGTGCTCCGGACGAACTCGGTCACCCACCGGACGGTCTGGTGGACGAGAGGGTTCGGCGAACGCCGCAGCAGCGTCCAGACCAGGCCGAGCGCCAGCGCGATCAGGTAGCCGAGCAGCGTCGCGGTGACGGTGACGCGCAGGCCGTCCAGAAGGTCCGGGATGAGCTTCCCGGTGTAGTTCCAGTCCCAGTTCACGGCAGCACCGCCTCACCGGCCGGGGCCGCGGCCGGGGACCGGCGGGGCGGCAGGCCCCGGCCGAGCATCCGGGCGGTGCGCCGCTCGGCGATCCGCACCAGCACCTGGAGCGCCTGCGCGATCACGAAGTACATCACCAGGATCACCGCGAACGTCGCGGCCGTCTGCCCCGTGGACGCCTGGATCTGCTTGGCCCGGAACGTCAGGTCGGCGATGGACACCAGCGACACGCCCGCCGTCGCCTTCATCAGCTCGATGAGCAGGTTGCCGAACGGCGGCAGCATCAGCGCCGTCGCCTGCGGCAGCAGCACCCGGCGCATCCGCTGCGCCGCGGTGAAGTTCAGCGCGCACGCCGCCTCCCACTGCGCGCGCGGGACGGCTTCGACGGAGCCGCGCACGACCTCCGCGCCGTACGCGCCGTAGTTCAGCCCGATCGCGAGGACGGCCGCCGCGATCGGCGTGAACCGCAGGCCGAGCAGCGGCAGCGCGTAGAAGAACCAGTACATGAGCACCAGCGCGGCGACGCCCCGGAAGAACTCCACGTAGATCCGGTTGACGGCGCGCAGCAGGCGCCCGCGCGCGGTCCCGGCCAGGCCGAAGGCCAAGGCGAGGACCAGCGCGAACACCGCCCCGTAGACGGTGATCTGGACGGTCGTCCAGGCGCCGCGCAGGAGCAGCGGATAGGAGTCGAGAACCTCGGACATCGGCGGTCAGCCCTGGCAGAACCGGGCGGCCGTGTCGTTCGGGCCCGGCAGCTCGGACGGGCCGAACCCGAACGGCTGGATGATCGGCAGCAGCCGGTTTCCCGTCCTCAGCTCGGCGAGCTTGCCGTTGAACGCCTGGATCAGCTCGGTGTCGGCCTTGCGGAACGCGAACGCGCCCGCGCCGAACTGCTCCTTCCCGCCGATGACCGGAACGTAGGCGTCGGTGACCTCGAACCCCGCGCCCTGGTGCTTGGACAGCAGGTCGTTCAGGGAGATGCGGGTGAGCGCGACGCAGTCGACGCGTCCCGCCTTCAGGCCCTCGAACGCGCTCGGCTGGTCGGGGAAGGTCTTGAGGTTCCCCTTGGAGACGCCGAGCCTGGTCGCGTAGTCGCCCTCGACCGCACCGGTCAGCACGCCGACCTTCAGCTTCTTCTGCGCGGCGTCCTCGAACTTGTGGACGCCCCTGGGGTTGCCCTTCGGCACCATGAACGCCGACTTGGCGA
The DNA here is from genome assembly GCF_003696215.1 of Actinomadura harenae. Taxonomy (GTDB): domain Bacteria; phylum Actinomycetota; class Actinomycetes; order Streptosporangiales; family Streptosporangiaceae; genus Spirillospora; species Spirillospora harenae. The sequence continues at coordinate 11,058 of NZ_RFFG01000135.1, forward strand.
CATAGTCCGGGTCGGCGAACGCGACCTCGCCGCAGCGTTCCGGCGTGACGAACATGCCGGCCGCGATCACGTCGAACCGCTTGGCCTTCAGGCCGCCGATGAGTCCGCCGAAGTCGACGTTGACGCCCTCGACCTTGCCGATCCCGAGCTCCTTGAAGACCACGCGGGCCAGCTCGGGCGCCTCACCGGTGAGCTTTCCGTCCTTGTCGGTGAAGCCGTAGGGCGACTCGTTGGCGAACCCGACGGTGATCTTCCCGTCCTTCTTGGCCCGCGCGAGGGTGCCGCCGCCCTGCCGCTCCTCCTCAGGGTCGGTGGTGGAGCACCCGGCGGCGACGAGCGGCACCGCCGCGCCCAGCAGGGCGGCCGTCCGCAGGAAGCCCCGGCGGCTGGAGCGGGACGGCTCGTGGAGGGACGGCTTGTGGTGGGACGGCTCGGGACGGGACGGTTCGTGGTCGGTCATCTTCTCGGCTCCAGGGACGGCGCCGCGCCCGCCGGTCATCGGACCGGGGTGAAGTCGCGCGCGGCGATGAAGGGCGGTCTGGGGGACGGCGCGGAGAACGGCTCCTCGCACGCGTTCTCGACGCTGTTGAACACGACGAACACGTTCGACCGGGGGAAGGGCGTGATGTTGCCGTTCGAGCCGTGCATGCAGTTGCAGTCGAACAGCGTCGCCGAGCCCGGCGGGCCGGTGAACAGCTCGATCCCGTGCCGGTCGGCGAGGATCGACAGGCTGCCCGGGTCGGGCGTGCCGATCTCCTGGCTCTTCAGCGACCGCCGGTAGTGGTCCTCCGGGGTCTCGCCGACGCACGCCACGAACGTCCGGTGCGAACCGGGCATGATCATCAGCCCGCCGTTGTGGACGAAGTTCGCGGTGAGCGCGATCGAGACGCTCACCGCGCGCATCCGCGGCATGCCGTCCTCGGCGTGCCAGGTCTCGAAGTCGGAGTGCCAGTAGAAGTCCCGTCCGGTGAACCCCGGCTTGTAGTTCACCCGGCTCTGGTGGACGTAGACGTCCGAGCCGAGGATCTGCCGGGCCCGCCCGGCGATCCGCTCGTCCCGGACGAGCTCGGCGAACACCTCGCTGATCCGGTGCACCTCGAAGACCGACCGGACCTCGTCGGTGCCGCGCTCGGTGACGGTCCGCTCGTCGGCGAGGACCGCCGGGTCGGACGCCATCCGGCGCAGCTCGGCCAGGCAGCGCTCGACCTCGTCCGGCTCGATCAGCCGGCCGGCGGTCAGGTAGCCGTTGGCGTCGTAGCCGCGCAGGGCCTCGGCGTCCAGCGGTCCGTCGCCGGGGGATCCGTAGACCACCGGGTCCTGCCGGTAGAGCAGCGCGGCCTCCCCGGACTTGCGGGTCGGATAGGCGTCGTCGATGCTCGGGTGGGTCTCGATCACGCTCACGCGTCCGTTCCTTCCGGCTCGGTGATCAGCGGGTAGACGCCGTTCTCGTCGTGGACCTCCCGCCCGGTGCACGGCGGGTTGAAGACGCAGACGGTGCGCACGTCGGTGTGGGCGCGGAGCCGGTGGTGCTCGTGGCCGTCCAGCAGGTACATGACGCCCGGCTCGATCCGGTGCGTCTCGCCGGTCTCCTCGTTGACGAGCTCGCCCTCACCGGCGATGCAGTACACGGCCTCGATGTGGTTCGCGTACCACATCCGCGTCTCCGTCCCCGCGAACAGGACGGTGTCGTGCAGGGAGAAGCCGACCCTCTCCCCGGCCAGCACGAGGCGCCGGCTGGCCCAGGTCTCGGCCTGGACGTCCCGGTCGGTGCCGACGATCTCGCTCAGCGATCGGACGATCATCCGGATGTCTCCTCGGTTCGGATCGGGATTCGGTCAGGCGTGGACGGCGGCACGGGCACCCGGCCCGGCCTGGGCCCCGGCGCCGCCCGGCCCCCCGGCGGCCCTGGCCCCGGCGGCCCCGGTCTCCTTCGGCCCGGTCTCCTTCGGCCCGGCGGCCTGGACGGCGGCGACCGAGTCGGCGAGGATCGCCAGGCCGCGCGCCAGCTCGTCCTCGGTGGTGGTCAGCGGCGGCAGCAGCTTGACGACCTCGTCGTTCGGCCCGGACGTCTCCATCAGCAGGCCGCGCCCGAAGGCCTCGGCGCAGATCCGCGAGGCCGTCCGCGGGTCACGGGTCTCCATACCCCAGACGAGGCCGCGTCCACGCACGTCCGCGATCTCGCCCGCGTGCCGGAGCGCGATCTCGTCCAGCGCCCGCCGCACCAGGCCTCCCTTGGCGAGGGTCCGCTCGGCCATGCCGTCGTCCGCCCAGTGGTCCTCCAGCGCGCCCGCCGCCGTGACGAACGCGGGGTTGAAGCCGCGGAAGGTGCCGTTGTGCTCGCCGGGCTCCCAGACGTCCAGGTCACGGCGCATCAGCGTGATCGCGAACGGCAGCCCGAAGCCGGACAGGGACTTGGACAGGCAGACGATGTCGGGGGTGATCCCGGCGTCCTCGAAGCTGAAGAACGCCCCGGTCCGGCCGCAGCCCATCTGGACGTCGTCGACGATCAGCAGGATCCCGTGCCGCTCGCACACGCCCGCGAGGCCGCGCAGCCACTCGGCGGACGCCACGTTCACGCCGCCCTCGCCCTGGACGGTCTCGACGATCACCGCGGCGGGCTTGTCCAGGCCGCTGCCCGAGTCGTCCAGCATCGTCTCGAACAGCAGGAAGTCGGGTGTGCGGCCGTCGAGGTAGTTGTCGTAGGGCATCGTGACGCCGTGCCCGAGCGGCACGCCCGCCCCGGTCCGCTTCATCGAGTTCCCGGTCACCGCGAGGGCGCCGAGCGTCATGCCGTGGAAGGCGTTGGTGAACGACACGACCGTCTCGCGACCCGTGTACTTGCGGGCCAGCTTCAGCGCCGCCTCGACCGCGTGGTTGCCCGCCGGGCCCGGGAACTGCACCTTGTAGTCGAGCCCGCGGGGTTTCAGTACGATCTCGTCGAAACGTTCCAGGAACCGGCGTTTCGCGGCGGTGTGCATGTCGAGTGAGTGGACGATGTTGTCCGCGGCGAGATAGTCCAGGAGCCGCTGTTTCAGGGCGGGGTCGTTGTGGCCGTAGTTGAGCGTTCCGGCTCCGGCGAAGAAATCGAGGAAGTCGCGTCCGTTCTCGTCTCTGAGGGTGCTGCCGCGCGCGGTGGTGAACACCGTGGGCCATCCTCGGCAATAACCGCGGACTTCCGATTCCAGGCGCGTGAAAACGTCCATCGTGACCTCCGGAGGTGGGGCTGGTGGTGGTGGGCGGGCTCAGGCGCGCCCGAGGGGGCCGATCCGGAAGAGCGTCTCGGGATCGTGGCCCCCGGGCAGCAGGTCCGGGCCGAACAGCGGGGTCCGCGTGAGCTCCGCGCCGTGGTCGCGGGCGAACGAGCCGAACAGGGCCGCCGAGGCGGTGTTGCCCGGGGTGACGGTGGCCTCCAGCGCGCGGGCGCCGCGGGGGACGAGCCGCTCGGCGAGGCCGTCCAGCATCAGCCGGGCCAGGCCCCGGCCGCGCCGGTCCCGGTCCACCGCGACCTGCCAGACGAACAGCGTGTCGGGGGCGTCCGGACGCAGGTACCCGCTGACGAATCCGCACGCCCGCCCGGCGTCATGCCGCTCGGGGTCCTCCCGGTCGCGGGCCACGATCGAGGTCGCCCCGAAGTCGCGGCACCACAGGGTGTAGCTGTACGGGGAATTGACGTCGAGGACCTCGGACTCGCGCGCCATCCGCCAGAGTTCCGGGCCGTCTCGCAAGGTCGGTTCCGCGAGAACGAAACCGATGTCGGAATCGGCACGTTCGTTCTCGGAACGCTGTGGTTGCACTGTCATGTCCAGGCAACTTAGCGAATGACCCCGGCCATCGTTGTTTATCGTTATCTATGGAATGTTTGACCCGCTTATGAGCGGGTAGGGTGGCCCGCTTGCATTTTTCGGGAAAATGGCCCGTGATTCCCCGGGGCGCTTCGGAGCGCTCCGGTCGCCCTCTGCCCAGGGGAGACACCGGGCTTGCGGGGTGCGGGCCGGGGGCGTCCGGGCGTGCGGGAATCCCCCCGCCTCGACGGCGCCGGGCCCGGGAGCACCCGGTCTCGATTGTGTGAGCTGAATCACACCGCCGGGATGTCATCTTCGGGTCGTCCGCACGCGTCGTCCGCGCCGCCGCCCGGAGGCATCACGGTAGGGGCGCGTCCACCAACGCGAAAGGGCCCCGTGCCAAAGGCACGGGACCCTTTTTCGCGGTGAAGCGGATGCGTGAGCGGTCGCGGTGAAGCGGCCTGGGGCCGGTCAGTCCTTCTCGGCGAACCGGTCGGTCGCCTCGATCAGCCGGTGCAGGATGCCCGGCTCGTTGTAGGCGTGGCCCGCGTCCGGAACCATGTGGAACTCGGCCTCCGGCCACGCCCGGTGCAGGTCCCACGCCGTCGCGGCGGGGGTGCACACGTCGTACCGGCCCTGGACGATCACGGCCGGGAGGTGCCGGATCTTGTCCACGCCCTCGATGAGCTGCTCGTAGTCGAAGAACCCCTCGTTGGCGAAGTAGTGGTTCTCGATCCGGGCGAACGCGACCGCGTAGTCGGGCTCGCCGAAGTCCTCGACCCGCTCCGGGTTCGGCAGCAGCGACACCGTCGCGCCCTCCCAGGTGGCCCAGGCGCGCGCCGCCTCCTCCCGCGTCGCGCGGTCGGGGGAGTTCAGCCGCTCGTGGTAGGCCGCCAGCATGTTCTCCCGCTCGTCCTCCGGGATCGGCGCGACGTACCCCTCCCACAGGTCGGGGAACAGCAGGGACGCGCCCTCCTCGTAGAACCACGTCAGCTCGAACGGGCGGAGGGTGAAGATGCCGCGCAGCACCAGCCCGGTCACCCGGTCCGGGTGCGTCTGCGCGTACGCCAGGGCGAGGGCGCTGCCCCATGACCCGCCGAACAGCAGCCAGCGGTCGATGCCGAGGTGCTCGCGCAGCCGCTCCATGTCCGCGACGAGGTTCCAGGTGGTGTTGTTCTCCAGCGACACCGACGGGTCGGACGCGTGCGGCGTGCTGCGCCCGCAGTTGCGCTGGTCGAACAGCACGATGCGGTACTCGGCCGGGTCGAACTGCCGCCGGTGGTCCGGGCTGCAGCCGCCGCCGGGCCCGCCGTGGAGCATCACGACCGGCTTCCCGTCCGGATCGCCGCAGACCTCCCAGTACACCTGGTCGCCGTCGCCGACGTCGAGCATCCCGGAGTCATGCGGCTCGATCGGCGGATAAAGGGTGCGCAGCTCGGTTCCCACGCTCAACTCTCCCGTCAAGAACTTCCTGGTGATGGGCGGACCGGGCACACCCTCGCACACCGGTCGCGTCCGCCGCCCAACGTAGCGGCGGCCGGGGACCCGGCGTGTCCCCGGCACTCCCCGGTGCCTCTTGGACCGATCCAGGCCGTCGTGGGGCGAGGGCGGGTGATCGTCGGAAATCGCCCGCCGGACGAGTCCGGCTGTAGGGGAGTGAGCTGTGATTTTCTCCGGTGCCCCCGCCGACAGGAGATCGTGAGGATCAAGGAACTGAACCCCAAACTGGGCAAACGCTCTACGTGGCGGCACTAGAGTGCCTTTGGTGAGCGAAGCGACGAGCCGTGCGGCGGGGAGCGCCGCGATCGCGATGGAGCCCCCTGAGCGACCGGCCCGCCCCGGGTCACGGCTCGCTGACTCCAGGCGAGGGATGCGGTGAGCGAACTGAACGGATCCGGCGGCTCGCACGGGGTCCCGGGCGCCGATTCGTCCTGGCCCGTGCTCGGCCGCGACACCGCCGCCCTGCCGGACGCCCAGGCGCAGGCGGGCGGCTCGGCGAACGGGCAGGTCGTCCCCGGGCAGGTGGTGCCGGGACAGATCGTCCAGAGCCACCACGGGCCGGGCGCGAACGGCCAGTCCCCCGGCGGAACCGACGCCGAGGCCCAGCCGTGGGACATCGTCGAGCGGCTCCGCCAGATGGCCGACCTCATCGGGGACGCGCTGTCGGCGGGAGAGCGCAAGGTCGAGCAGAGCCGGACCGACGCGGCCACGCAGGTCGCGACGCTCCAGGCGGAGAAGGAGTCGGCGCAGCGCGACGCGGCCGCCGCGTGGGGCGAGGTCCAGCGGTCCCGGGGGCAGGCCGAGCAGGCCGACCGCCGCGTCCTGGACGCCGAGCGCCGCATGGCCGAGGCCCAGGCCGAGGCCGCCGCGCAGCTCCAGGCCGTCCAGACCGACGGCGCGGCGCAGCTCCAGGCCGTCCAGGCGGACGCCGCGAACCAGATCAGCACCGCGCAGAGCGACGCCGCCGCCCAGGTCGCGGCGATCCAGACCGAGAAGGAGACCGCGCAGCGCGACGCGGCCGCCGCGTGGGGCGAGGTCCAGCGGTCCCGGGGGCAGGCCGAGCAGGCCGACCGCCGCGCCGTGGACGCCGAGCGCCGCATGGCCGAGGCCCAGGCCGAGTCGGCCGCGCGGGTCGAGGCGCTCCAGGCCGAGAAGGAGACCGCGCAGCGCGACGCGGCCGCGGCCTGGAACCAGGCGCAGCAGGGCCGCCAGCAGGCCGACCAGGCCCGCGCGCAGATGGAGCAGGCGCAGGTCCAGGCCGAGCAGGCCCGGGTCCAGGCCGACCAGTCGCGCACCGCGATGGAGCAGGCGCGCCAGCAGGAGCAGCAGGCCCGTACCTCCATGGAGGCGGCCCGCCAGCAGGAGCAGCAGGCGCGCACGTCCATGGAGGCGGCCCGGCAGCAGGAGCAGCAGGCCCGCGCCGAGGCGCAGGCCG
>NZ_RFFG01000136.1 GCF_003696215.1 Actinomadura harenae
TCAGGTCGGCGGGCGGGAACGCCGTGCGCAGCGCGCGGGAGCGGCGCGTCACGGCGCGGTCGGCGACCGTCGCGAGGGTGCACTCGCGCAGCCGCGGCGCCAGCCGCGACCAGGCCCGGCCCAGCTCGGCCGGGACGGCGGGCAGCGGACGGTCCGTCACGTGCGCGAGGACGAGCGTCTCGCCCCACAGGCGCAGCCACGCCCAGTCGGCGTGCGCGGCGAGCAGGTCGGCCTCGCGCAGCTCGTACAGGGTGCAGGCGCGCCCGGACCGGCACTCGCAGCCGCACGCGGCCGAGCGGCGGCCGTCGACGGGCGGCGGCGGGCCGGGCTGGGCCTCCTCGCGGCCCTCGCCGAGCGGGATCCGGATCCGCAGCGGACGGTCCATCCCGTCGGCGAACACCGCCGCGACGCCCGGACGCAGCGACACCACCTCGCGGGACTGGTCGGCGTCCAGGTTCATCGCGGCGCCGACGACGTGCCGGTCGTCGAACGCGGGCAGCCGGTGCACGACCTTCAGCGCGGTGTTCTTGATCACGTCCGGGACGAGCTTGGTCGGGATCTGCTCGGCGACGACGATCCCCTCGCCGTACGCGCGGATCTCCGCGAGCAGCCCGGCGAACAGCTCGACCGCGTGCGACGAGGTCCGCTCGGGGCCGCGGTTGCGGAGCAGCCGGTGCGCCTCCTCGATGACGATCACGTGCCGCAGGCCCTTGGCCTGGCCGTGCGCGCGGGCCCGCATCCGCAGGTGCTCGACGATCCGGATGATCAGCGTGCCCATGAGGAACGCCTTGTCCTCGTCGTTCGCGACGTCCTCGATGGCGAGGACGATGTTGTCGCGCAGCAGGCCGCCGATGTCGGCGGGGTGGCCGCCCTCGAAGAACCGCCCGGCGGAGCCGATGCGGAGCGAGCGCAGGCGGACGTCGACGAAGCCCTGCACGTCGGCCATCAGCTCGCGGCCGTACCCGACGTCCTGGATGACCTGGAGCGCCGCGTCCTGCAGCTGCTCCAGCGTCGGGACGGTCGGCTCGATCAGCGAGCCGGGGACGCCGCCGCCGGTCACGACGTCCCAGCCGTTCGCCTCGTACACGCGCTGGAGCGCCTGCGCCATGATCTGCGGGAACGGCTCCTCGGCGTCGAACGCGGCCTGGAACAGCGCGCGGACCATGTCGATGTGCGCCTGCACCGGGTAGCCCGGCTCGGGCGCGAGCGGGTTCACCGACAGCGGCACCGACGCCGGGTCGGACGGGTTGACGACGGTGACCTTCGCGCCGAGGTCGGCGATCCGTCCCGCCATCGACGCGTACTCGGACTTGGCGGGCTCGATCGCCAGCCACGGGACGCCCGCGCGGGTCAGCTGCTCCAGCAGGTGCCGGACGGTCTGCGACTTGCCGCCGCCGGTCGCGCCGGTGACGAACACGTGCCGGTTCACCGTCGAGCGCGGCACCGCGAAGCGGCCGACGACGCGGTCCTGGCCGTCCAGGATGTCGCCGAGGCCGATCACGTCCTCGGCGGGCTCGTCGCCGGTCTCGGACGTCACGTCGAAGTAGCCCGCGTCCAGGACGCGCAGGCCGGGGACCTCGCGGCGGGGCAGCCCGGCGAGGGCGGCGAGCGCGCCCGCCGTCGCGGTGAACCCGAACCGCTGCTCGGCGTCCGGGAGGACCGCCGCGCCGAGGCGGTCCGGCGCCGTGTCCGGGGCGAGCGTCTCGGCGAAACCGCCGCCGCCGTGCCCCGACCGCAGCCGGTACGGGTGGTGGCCGAGCTCCAGCGAGCCGACCAGGACGGGCGCGATCTGCGCGAGCTCCGCCTCGGACGCGGCGCCCGCGAGCACCCGCACGCGCCACAGCCCGGCCTCGCGGAAGGCGTCCAGCTCGGCGACGCGGCGGTCGGCGCGGGCGACGGCGAGGCGGGCCTGCTCGTCCTCGCCGCGGCGGAGCATCCGCAGCTCGTGGTGGATCTCGCGCATCTCGGCGTCGAGTTCGCGCTCGTCGCACGGGTCGGCGACCACGAACCAGCCGAACGGCCGCTCCATGAGGGTGACCAGGGTCGACTCGAACAGCCCGGGGCCCAGATCACCGGTGACGGACGGGCCGGGCGGGGCGAGACGTCCGGGGCAGCGCGTCCAGACCATGCTCTCGACGCGTTCCAGCCACTCGTCACCGGCGGGGACGCCGCGTCCGCCGGACGGGAACAGGACGCCGCCGCCGGGACCGGCCGGGCCCGCGTTCGTGACCAGCTCCAGCGGCGCGCCGCCGCCGCGCGACAGCCACCCGACGGCGAACGGCCGTCCGAGCCGCGCCGCCGACAGCGCCGCCGGGAGGACGCTCACGAAGTCCCCCTCGGCGGACACGCCGCGCTCGGGCGCCGGGATCGCCTGGATCCGGAACCACGGGCCGGGCAGGACCGCCCCCGGCACCTCGTGCCGGGGCCGGACGTCGTCGTGCCGCTGCGGGACGGCCGTCCACTCGTCCGAGGCACCCGCGCGCGGGACGGCTGTGCGCGGAACGGCCGTGCGCGGGACGGCGCCGGACGCGAAGCCCGGCGGCGGCGAGCCGGGAGGCCGCACACCCGGCAGAGACGCACCCTGCGGAGACGCGCCTGGCGGCGGCTGCGGCTGCGAGCCCGGCGGCGGAGTACCCGGTGGGAAGGTCACCCGTGCATCCTTACTCCCCGCGCGGGACGGACGCCACTGCCTTGGCCCCGCCATGACACCGTGGCGGCCTAGCCGTCCTTCTCCTCGACCTCGACCTCGGCCTCGGCCTCGGGAAGCGCCTGCTGTTCGCGGAGGTACTCCTCGAACTCCATGGTGTGCGCCGTCGGGAGCGTGATGATGCCGGGGTTGGCGTCCAGGAGGAGCGTGCGGCGGCCCGCGCCCCCGGCGTGCGTGAACACCATCGCGGTCGGCGGGAGCTCCTGGAGCTGCGCGGGCTCGACGACCAGCTCGCGGTGCCGCTGCTTGCCCCCGGGCGTCCCGGCGAGGGTCCGCCCCCAGGACGTCGCGGTGCCGATCTGCTCGACCAGTACCGAGTCGTCGGCGGCGGGGCCGGGCAGCGGCGTCCAGGCCGGGTCGGTCAGGTCGTCGCCGCGCCGCCGCGCGTACGCGACCGTGCTGGCGTAGCCGTCGGACGAGTCGGTGAGGTTCTCCCCCACGACGTCGGTGATCTCGGCGACGAGCAGCGGCGGGCCCGCGCCGATGTGCTCGGCGGCGACGCGCGCGTCCTCGGTGTTGCCGAGCCGCATGAACCCGACGGCCGCGTGCCCGCGCCGTCCGAGGCGTTCGCGGACGCGCGCGGTGATGGAGCGGTACATCAGGACGAGTCCGGTTCCGGTGGCCTCGCACGCGTCGATGAGCCGGTCCAGGACGTCCCCGCGCAGCTTCTCCGCGCCGCAGAGGAACAGCGTGTGGTCCCAGCGTCCGGACGGCGGGGCCTCACGGACGCGGTGCGTCAGCGCCGTCGCCACGTACGTCCCGAGGACGCGGTTGGTCAGGACGCCCGCCCGCCGGTCCATCGAGATGACGTGCAGCCGCGACGGCGGCAGGCGGACGGGCTCGGCGGCGAGCCGCTCCAGCTTCCGGAGCTGCGCCTCCAGCGCCCACGCCCGCTTGATGACGATCCGGTCGGTCGCGTCCCGTCCGAACAGGGACGCCACGCGGGCCAGCTCCCCGTCGCTCAGCAGGCCCTTCCGCAGGTCGTCGCGCGGGTCCCCGACCTGCGCGAGGACGCGCAGCGCGGCCGTGATCCGCGGGATCGTCACCCCCGGGCCGAGCACCTCGAGGATCCGCTCCAGGATGGAGTTGTCGAACGACAGGTCGCGCGTCCCGCCCTCCTCCTCACCGGCGCTGACCACCAGGGACAGCACGTCGGCGAGCGCCTCGGGGGCCAGGCCGCGCGTCGCGTCCAGCCGGGGCAGGTCGCCGGGCAGGACCCAGACGAGCGGGTCGTCGCCGCGCTGCGCCGCCACGCCGAGCAGGTCGCGGGCGACGGCCCCCTCCGACAGGTCGATGACGGTCACGCGCGCGCCGACCGCGAGGCGGGCCGCGCCCATCGTCGTGACCGCGGCCGTCCAACCGGCGAGTGTGCCGCCCACAACGTCCACGCGGTCGACGCCGGGCGGGACGGCGACGGGGTACCACTCGCGCTGCGCCTCGTAGGCCGTCCGCTTCCGCTCCCAGGCCCTTTGCGCGTCCTCGTGCGCACGCGCGACGGCCACGCGCTCCTTCTCGCGCGCGGCCCGCTCACGCTCGGCGCGCGCCGCCTCCGCCTCGATCCGGGCCCGCGCGTCCTGCCGGCCCTGCCACAGGGGCGTCCCGGTGATCCCGAGGACGACCGCGCACGCGACCATGCCCGCCCCGGCGAACGCCCACGGCAGCACCCCGAGGATCGCGCACAGCATGACGAGCACCCCGAACACGCCGCCTCCGGCCGCGGCGATCCGCAGGGGCCATCCGGTGAAGTGCTCGGCGCTCAGCTCGCGCGGGGCCCCGTGCGGGGGAAGCACAGCCCGTCCGCCCTCCGGACGCACCGGCTCCGGCTCGCTCGGCGGAGGCCCGGGATCCGGGTGCACCTGCGCGTACCGCCACCCGACGTACAGCCGGTCGGCCTGCACCATGCGCGCGCCCACGGAACCGCTCGGCACTTCGGTCACGTCGGCAGACCCCTGGTCACGGGACGGTGCGGGCACTTCGGGACGGGCTGTCGGCACTTCGGGACGGGCTCGGCTGCGGATCCTCCCCGCCCAGGGTAAAGACCTTCCCCGACGGGCGCGCCCCGTTCAACCGAACACGCCCCCCGATGCCCGACTCGAACCCCCATTTCGGTCACCGAGGCCACCTACCCAGCAGTCCCCCCTTTCCCCCCACCCCCTGACCACATCCGGCCAGACCCCGGTCCGTCAGCGGAGGGTCGGGCGGTCTCCGGTCCAGCCGAGTTCCGCCACGTACAGGCCGCGCATGAGCGGCTTCGGGCGGGGCGCGGGAGCGGGCTGCGTCGGGTGCTCGGAGTTGAGCGCCCCGTGGAAGACGATCCACCAGGTGCTTCCGTCATGAAGGACGGAGGCGCTCCCCGGGCCGTTGACCCGGTGACCGAGGCTCTGCGTCGTCATCAGCGGCTGGGCGCCCTTCGCGTACGGCCCGCCGATCTTGGACGCCACGGCGAACCGGGTCTGGTAGCGGTCGCCGCCGTAGAAGCCCGCCGAGTAGAACAGCACGTACTTGGAGCCGTGCTTGACCAGGAAGGGCGCCTCGGTCGTGTACGGCTCGCTCGTCTGCTTGAGGATCACCTTCGGGGCTCCGACGCGGTGCAGGCCGTCGGCGGAGAGGCGCTGGAGCAGCAGGAACGAGGGCTTGCTGTAGGCGTTGTAACCGACCTTGTAGACCAGGTAGCGGGCCTTGCCCTCGACATAGGAACCCGCGCCGATGATCTCGCCGCGCAACTTCCCCTGGGACGCGGCCTTCGGTGCGTCGCAGACCAGCGGTCCGCTGCCGACCGGACGGAACGGGCCGAGCGGCGACTTCGCGATGGCGGCGCCGACGCATCCCGTCTTCCGGGTCTTGCTCGAGGCCGTGTAGTAGAGGACGAACGTGCCGTCCGGACGGCGCACGACCTCGGGCCCCCAGGTGAGGCCCGGCTTCGCCCACGCGCCCGGCTTCGGCATCACACCGGTCGGCCGGATCTTCCACGGCCCGCGCATGGACGGCGCGGTCGCGACCGGGACGACCTTCCCCGGCAGGTTCGTCGCGTAGGCGTAGTAGGTGGCGCCGACCTTGAGGACGCCCGGGTCGGCGAACGTCGACGGGATCATCAGCTTCGGGCCCGCCGCGTCCGCCGCGACGTTCCCCCCTTTGCCGTCCCGGGCGCTCAGGCCCGCGTGGGCGGCCAGGGACGAGTCCGTCGCCGTCCAGGCGACCGTGGCACCCGCGACGGCGACCGCGCCGGAGGCCACGACGAGGAGTGAACGCCGTGTCGGGAGCGGCGACATGGAGCCTCCAAGATCACGAAGGGAGTCCACGGCATGCTAGGACATGCCGGAACCGTCCACCGGCCCGTCCGGCGCCGCGACCGGATCCGGCCTGGGAGCGGCCGCGTCCGTGCGGGCCTCGGAGAGCACCTCGGCCGTGGGCCTCGGACGGGCCGCCACTCCGGCCCACAGGCCGCGCGCCAGCCCGCGTCCGAGGGTGGCCCGGTCGCCGGACGCCGCGAACGTCCGCGCCCAGCGGCGCACCGACGACCCGCCGTACAGCAGGCGCTCCGCGGGCGAGGGGCCCGAACTGCGTGTGAACAGCCAGACCTTGTTCCGCACCTCGTAGAAGAACCGCTCGCCGGGGTCGTTCTCGGTGCCGCCGAACCGGGCCGTGTGGTGCACGACCACGCTGTCCCGGCACAGGACGCCGACACGGCGGCGCAGCAGGCGCAGCGTGAACTCGAAGTCGTCGTTCCAGAGGAAGTAGTCGGCGACGGGCGGGCCGCTCCGGCGCACCTCGTCCGCCTCGGCCAGCACCGACACGAAGGACGCCGAGCGGATCGGGACGCAGCCCGCCGCCTCGGCCGCCGCGAGCTCCTCCGGGCTCGTCCCGGGCCGGACGCGCGGGGTGTTCATCGGGTGGTCGCGGCCGTCCGTCCAGACCACGCGGCTGGCGACGAGCGCGGGCGGGCCGGGGACCCGCTCGCGGGCGGTCAGGAGCGCGGCCAGCGCGCCCGGCTCGGGGACGGTGTCGTCGTCCATCAGCCAGAGCAGGTCCGCGCCCCGTTCCAGAGCCCGGCCGATCCCGGCGGCGAAACCGCCCGCGCCGCCGGTGTTGCGGCCCAGCTCCACGAGCTCGGCGTCGCCGAACTCCCGGCGGACGAACTCGACCGTGCCGTCATGCGAGGCGTTGTCGACGACGATGACGGCGTCCGGCCGCCGCGTTTGAGTGAAGACGGCCGTCAGGGCCCGCTCGAGCTTCTCCCGGCGCCGGAAGGTCACCACCACGGCGGCGACGCGCGGGCCGTCCCCCCTGGTCGCGGTCACTGGTCGCGCTGCTCGCGGTCGCGGGCCATGCGCTGGGCCGCACGCCGCAGCGGCGACGGACGGTCCGGCGCGAGCGCGGTCAGCTCCGCGAGCTGGTCGCGGACCTTCGCGAGCTCGACGCTCAGGTCGCCGATCTGCCGCCGCTCCTCGACCCGGGCGAGGTCGCGCAGCACCGCCTCGATCACCACGAGCGCCGCGTCGGTCAGCTCGTCGGCGGACGGCGCCGCCTCCGGCGTCCCGGCGCCCCCGGCACCGGCCTCGGACGGCAGGTCGGGGAGCAGGTCGGCGAGGTCGCCGACGACGGCGTATCCGGCGCCGGCCAGGTCGTCGACGAGCCGCCGCGAGCGGTCGGCGAGCCAGGCGTGGTGGCGTTCCGGGACGACGATCTCGCGGGCGTCCGGCCGTCCGCGCAGGATCTCGCCCGCCACGTGCTGCCGGACGAGCCGCTCGTACGCCCCGCCGAGCGCGCCCCGCAGCCGCCCGTTGACCAGCCGCACCAGCTCGGCCTCGACGCGGCCGAGCGGACGCTGCTCCGGCAGGGCGGCCAGGTCGCACCACTCGGGGTCGACGCCGGTCAGCGCCATGAACCGGCGCCACAGCTCAGGGACGCCGTCCCCGCCGTGCGGCGCGGTGACCACGTGGACGTTCGCGGCGGGCACGGCGGACGCCCAGGCCCGCAGGGCGTGGACGGGGTCGTGCAGCCCCCAGAACATCGGGCCGAACGGCTCCGGCGCGCCGATGCCGAGCTCGACCAGATCGTCCACGAACCGGTCGAACGTCACGGTGTGCTGGTGCCGGAGGTGCTCGGACCAGTCGGCGGCGAGCTGCCGGGCGAGGTCGCGCGCGGTGAACACCACGTGCACGTCGGCGTCGCCCAGGGACGCGACGGCGCGGGCCGCCTGCTCCGCGGTGGCCCCGGCGAGCAGCTCGTGGGACAGCAGCACGCGGTCGCCGGTCCAGTCCCGGGCCCGGGACGCGACCTTCTCCCACATGCCCGTCCAGGCGGGGTCGCGCCGTCCGCCCCAGTCCATGTCGCGCAGGTCCATGGTCGCCGCGAACATGTCGCCCGGGGCGTGCAGCGGGTAGCCGACGCCGCCGCGGGCCAGCCGCCCGGACGCGTGCCACAGGGCCTCCTGGGCCCCGTCCGCGCCGAGCAGCGGTGCGCCGACATGCAGAAAGACTCTCTTGCCCGTCCCCATCGCCGTCGTCTTCACCTCTCCTGTCCGCGGCGTTCGCGGCGTCTCTCGACGTAGTGCCAGTAGGCCACGCGGGCGCGCATGACCGATGCGTTGCGTTCGCTCATGCCCCGCACGGCCCACTTGACCGGGGCCGCCGCGACCGTCCCGAACGGGGTCGAGACCGCGAGCAGGTGCGCGGCGTCGCTGTTCATCCGGGCCACGTCGCCGCGCAGGTCGCCGAGCTCGACCGGCTCGGCGCCCGCGGCCTCCCGGTCGAGCAGGGTGCGCAGCAGCTCGGCGACCGAGTCGAGCGCCACGTCGAGCACCTGCTCCGCCGGGACGAGGTCGGGGTCGGACGTCCCGTCGCCCGAGACGGTCGGGACGAGGTCGGCGAGGTCGCCCGCGACGCGGTACCCGGCCGCCCGCAGTTCGGCGACCATGCCCTCGGACCGTTCCCGGGTCCACGGCAGGAAGCGTTCGGGCAGCCTGATCCGGGTCGCGCCCGGTCGCCGGACGAGCAGGTCCTGCGCCAGCCGGTGCTTGACGAAGTTGTCGTGGACCGCCCACGAGACCTCGTCCCGCGTCACCTCGTTCAGGCGGCGGACGAACGCGGTCTCGGCCCGTCCGAGGGACGGGTTCCCGAACACCCCGGAGGTGTCGCAGCGGGAGGCGTCGATCCCGGTCGCCTCGCAGAAGCGGCGGAACAGCAGGTCGGGCGCGGCCCCGGACGGCGGGACGGTCACGACGCGCACGTCCCCGGCCGGGACCTCGGCGCCCGCGCCCCAGCGCCGCAGCATCCCGGGCAGGTCCTGGGTGCGCCAGAACTCGCGGATCCACTGCCAGGACACGCCGCGTGGCACGTCCGGCTCGCCGAGGCCCTCGACGTACTCCGCGAACGTCAGGGACATCCGGTTCTTGACGTCCTCCTGCCAGTGCGCGGGGATCTGCCGGGCGAGATCGCGCGCGGTGCAGAGGAGCCGGATATCCGCGAAGGACAAATCGCTGAATGCCCGCTGAACGTGATCGGGAAATGCGGCGCCGAACAGTTCCTGGGAAATGATCGCGACTCCGCCGGACCAGTCGCGGATCTCGTCCACCAGCCGGGACCAGGCGCCCTCGACATGGGGGTCGCGGTCGCCGTCGAAGAAGGCCCCGCGCAGGTCGAACGCGGCCCGGACGTGCGCCGCCGGATCGGCCCCCGGGTACAGCACGCCCTGTTCCCGGAGGGCGTCCCGGTTCGCCCAGAGAACGTTCTGGAGGTAGGTCGTCCCGCTCTTGGGCGCACCCACGTGCAGGAAGACCACCGGCCGCATGACGGGTATCTTATCGACGCAATCACCACAAGCGTCCCGCTTCGCCCGTTGTTGCCGTCCTGTCCGTCCCGCTCGGCCCCTCGTCCCCCTCGTCCTCCCTCCGTCCTCCCGGGGTGCTCCCACGTGAACGTTGACCTCATCGTCGCCGGCTCCGGCCTCTTCGGGCTGACCATCGCCGAGCGCTGCGCCGCCGAACTCGGGCTGCGCGTCCTCATCGTCGAGCGCCGCGACCATGTCGGCGGCAACGCCTACAGCGAGCCCGAGCCGGAGACGGGCATCGAGATCCACCGCTACGGGGCGCACCTGTTCCACACGTCCAACGAGCGGGTCTGGGAGTACGCGAACCGGTTCACGGCCTTCACCGGCTACCGGCACCGGGTGCTGACCACCTTCAAGGGCAAGGTCTACCCGATGCCGATCAACCTCGGCACGATCTGCGCCTACTTCGGCCGCGCCTTCACCCCGGACGAGGCGCGCGCCCTGATCGCCGAGCAGGCCGCCGAGGTCACCGAGGTCGCCAACCTGGAGGACCGGGCGGTCTCGCTCATCGGACGGCCCCTCTACGAGGCGTTCATCCGGGGCTACACCGCCAAGCAGTGGCAGACCGACCCGCGCGACCTCCCTGCGGAGATCATCACGAGGCTGCCCGTCCGGTACACCTTCGACGACCGGTACTTCAACGACACCCACGAGGGCCTGCCGGTCGACGGCTACACCGCCTGGCTGGAACGGATGGCCGACCATCCCAACATCGAGGTCCGGCTCGCCACCGACTTCCTCTCCCTGCGGGACGAGGTCCGGGGCGACGTGCCCGTCGTCTACACCGGCCCGCTCGACCGCTACTTCGACTACGCCGAGGGCGACCTCGGCTGGCGGACGCTCGACTTCGAGACGGAGGTCCGCCCGACCGGCGACCACCAGGGCACCGCCGTCATGAACTACGCCGACGAGGACGTCCCCTACACGCGGGTCCACGAGTTCCGGCACTTCCACCCCGAGCGCGCCCACCACCCGTCCGACCGGACGGTCATCATGCGCGAGTTCTCGCGCTTCGCGGAACGCGGCGACGAGCCGTACTACCCGATCAACACACCCGCCGACCGCGCCCGGCTGCTCCGCTACCGGGCGCTCGCCGCGGCCGAGACCGCCGGGCACTCCGTGCTGTTCGGCGGACGGCTCGGCACCTACCAGTACCTCGACATGCACATGGCCATCGCGAGCGCCCTGAGTATGTTCGACAACCGGCTCCGCCCGCACTTCACGCAGGGCGCGCCGCTCACGGCCGGAGGGACGGAAGAACGATGACCGCCGAGACGACGACCGACCTGCGGGTGGTGCACCGGGTCGTCATGCCGATGGACGACGACCAGGACATCCGGCGGCTCTACCTGGAGGGCGACCTCCGCTTGTCCGCGCCCGGCGCCGACACGGACGCCGGTCTCACCGCCGCCGGGTCCGCCCCGGGCGAGGACTCCGAGTACGGAGCGCACTGGGACGGCGCCGACCGCGAGGACGACGGTGACCGCCGCCGCGTGGTCGTCCCCGCCGGGCGCCGCGTGTCGTTCCTCACCTACTTCAACGCCTTCCCCGCCGCGTACTGGCGGCGCTGGACGGACGCCGAGGAGGTCGTGCTCCGCGTCCGCGTCCGCGGCGACGCGACGATCCTGGTCTACCGGTCCAACTCCAAGGGCCACGCGCAGCGGCTGGAGGTCGACCGCGCCCGGTCGGCCGAGACCGCCGAGCACACCTTCACCCTGCCGCTCAAGCCGTTCGTCGACGGCGGCTGGTACTGGCTCGAGCTCGCCGCCGGGGAGCGCCCGGCCGTCCTCGAGGGCGCCGAATGGTGCGTCGCGACGGACCGCCCGCGCGGCCGGACGACCATCGGGATCACCACGTTCGACCGTCCCGACTTCTGCGTGAGGCAGCTCGCCGCGCTCGGCGAGGCCACCGAGCTGCTCGAGGGCCTCGACGAGATCCTCGTCATCGACCAGGGCACCCGGCGCGTCGAGGACCACCCCGACTTCGCCGCCGCCGAACAGGCGCTCGGCGACCGGCTGCGCGTCATCGACCAGGCGAACCTCGGCGGCTCCGGCGGCTTCGCCCGCGCGATGGACGAGACCGTCCGCGCCGGGTCGTCCGACTACGTCCTGCTGCTGGACGACGACGTCGTCACCGAGCCGGAGAGCATCCTGCGCGCGGTGGCGTTCGCCGACCTGGCCCGCCGCCCGACGATCGTCGGCGGGCACATGTTCAGCCTGTACGACCGGTCCGTCCTGCACGCGTACGGCGAGACGCTCGCGGCGTACCGGTGGTTCTGGGGGCCCGCGCAGCACACCTTCCACGGCCACGACTTCGGCTTCCACCGGATGCGCGAGACGCACTGGCTGCACCGCCGCATCGACGTCGACTACAACGGCTGGTGGATGTGCCTGATCCCGACCTCGGTGATCCGCGAGGTCGGCCTCTCCATGCCGATGTTCATCAAGTGGGACGACGCGGAGTACGGCGTCCGCGCCCGCGCCGCCGGGTTCCCGACGGTGTCCCTGCCCGGCGTCGCCGTCTGGCACGTCCCGTGGCACGACAAGGACGACACCGTCGACTGGCAGGCGTACTACCACGAGCGGAACCGGCTGGTGTCGGCGCTGCTGCACTCCCCCTACGACCGGGGCGGCAACCTGCTCAAGGAGAGCCTGTTCGTCTCCGTCAAGCACGCGCTGTCGATGCAGTACTCGGCCGCCGAGCTGATGCTGTCGGCGATCGAGGACGTCCTGTCCGGGCCCGCGCACATGCACGCCACGCTGCCGACCAAGCTCGGCGAGATCCGCGACCTGCGGCGCCGGTTCCCGGACGCGGCGTACCGTCCGGACCCCGAGGAGTTCCCGGTGGTCCGGCGGCGTCCGCCGCGCCGGGGCCGGGAGGCCGCGTCGCCGTCCAGCCGCCGGGACATGTTCCAGACGGCGCTGACCAGCGGCCTGCGGCACCTGCGCCCGCTGCGGACGGACGCCGCCGAGCACCCGCAGACCGTCGTCCCGCACATCGACATGCACTGGTGGCGGCTGTCCCGGTTCGACAGCGCCCTCGTGTCCGCCGCGGACGGCACGGGCACGGCCTGGTACCGGCGCGACCCCGCCCGCTACCGGTCGATCCTGAAGCGGACGACGGCCCTGCACGCCCGGCTGTACCAGGAGTGGCCGAGGCTCGTCGCCGCCTACAAGGCGGCGCAGCCCACGCTGACCTCGCCGGAGAGCTGGCGCGAGACCTTCAGCGCCCGCGCCGAGGCCACTGCCGCCGACGGTGCCGGGAGCGGTTCCGCGAGCAGTGTCGCGGGCGACGCCGCGGGCGCGTCCGGGGACGGCCATACGGGCTCGGCCGGGGAAGGCCGCGCGCGCTCATGACGACGGCCTCGCAGAGCGCGGGTCCGAGCACCGAGCCGTCCCTCATGGCCCGTCCGGAGCCGTTCCGGCCGGGTCCGGAGAGGGCCGGGCCGGTCGCGGACCCCGAGCTGCGCAGCCCGGCGGGCGCCGGCGGCCTGATGGAGGTGGTGCACCACCGCTACCTCCTGAAGCTGCTGCTGCGGCGCGAGCTGAAGGCCCGGTACAAGGGGTCGCTGCTCGGGCTGGGCTGGTCGTACGTCCGGCCGGCCGTGAACTTCGGCGTGTTCTACTTCGTCGTCGGCGTGTTCATGGGCATGGACAAGGTCATCAAGGACTTCCCGATCTACCTGTTCTCGGGCCTGGTCCTGGTCACGCTGTTCACCGAGACGCTCCAGTCCGCGACGCGGTCGGTGCTCCACAACGCGCCCCTGGTGCGGAAGGTGTACCTGCCGCGGGAGCTCTTCCCGTCGGCGTCGCTGCTGGTGTCGCTCGTCCACTTCCTGCCCGCGCTGGCGATCCTGGTGGCGGGGTCGCTGAGCTACGGCTGGCGCCCGACGCTCCCCGGGCTGGCGGGGGCGGCGCTGGGGCTGCTGATCGTCGTCCTGTTCGCCCTCGGCCTCGGGCTGCTCTGCGCCGCCGCGACGGTGTTCTTCCACGACGTCGAGCAGGTCGTGGACATCGTGATGATCACGGTGTCGTGGACGGTCCCGATGGTCTACCCGTGGACGCACGTCCGCGAGCACGCCCCGGTCTGGGTGCTCCAGATCTGGCAGCTGAACCCGCTGGTCGCGGCCGTCGAGCTGTTCCACCGCGGGTTCTGGGGGCCGCTCAGCGACGGCCGCATCCCGCCGCTGCCCGGCCTCACGGCCCGGACGGTCTCGGCGCTGGGCCTCGCCTTCATGGTCTTCTTCATCGGCGAGGGCGTGTTCGCGCGCCTCCAGAAGCGCTTCGCGCAGGAGATGTGAGATGACGTCCCTCTCCGGCCTCTCCGAAGGCAAGCGGATCCCGGACGGCCCTCCGGCGGTCGTCGTCGACGGCGTGAGCAAACGGTTCACGCTCCGGCACGCCCGCTCGATCAAGGACATCACCGTCCGGCTGGCCCGCCGCCAGGCGCTGTCGGAGACCTTCGACGCCCTGCACGACGTGAGCCTGACCGTCACGCGCGGCGAGACCGTCGCCCTGATGGGCCTGAACGGCTCCGGCAAGTCGACGCTGCTCAAGCTGATCTCCGGCGTCATGTCGCCGGACGTCGGGACCGTCCGCGTGCGCGGCCGCGTCGCGGGCCTGCTGGACGTCGGCGCGGGCCTGCACCCCGAGCTGACCGGACGCGAGAACGTCTTCCTCAACGGCGCGATCCTCGGCATGGACGAGGCGGAGATCGGCCGGAAGTTCGACGCGATCGTCGAGTTCTCCGGTGTCGAGCGCTTCCTCGACACCGAGGTCAAGTTCTACTCGTCCGGCATGTTCATGCGGCTGGCGTTCTCGATCGCCGCGCACACCGAGCCGGACATCTTCCTCATCGACGAGGTCCTCGCCGTCGGCGACCCGCCGTTCCGCGAGAAGTGCATCGGCCGCATCCGCGAGCTCCGCGACGAGGGCCGCACGATGGTCATCGTCGCGCACGACATCCCGATGCTCGTCGACCTCTGCCACCGCGGCGTCATGCTCCGCCAGGGCCACAAGATCTTCGACGGCGACGTCGCCGAGGCCGGGGGCATGTGGCAGGCCGACAAGAGGTCCGGGCCTCCCGCGCGCTGAGCCCTCATGCTGAGCCCGCGCTGAGCCGCCGTCAGGAGATCTCGAGCCAGTCGAGGTCGGCGGACCCGGCCGGGGCGGCGAGGCGGACGACGTTCCAGCCCGTCCGCAGGGTGAGGGACGCCGTGGCGTCGTGGAAGCGGTGCGCGGGGTCGGCGGGGAGCGCGAAGGGCGCGGGGGACGCGCCGTTGACCAGTGCGGAGAGCGCGGCGGGTCCCGACCCGCGGTTCGCGTAACCGACGCGGGCCTCGTACTCGCCCGCCGTGGGGGCGTAGACGTCCAGTTCCACGTACTTGCCGGGGTTGTCGAACGTGCCGACGGTCGTGCCACCCGAGGCCCCGGAGACCTTGCGCTTGACGGCCACGCCGCCCAGGCGGCCCGACTCCGCCTCGTAGCGGACGGCGCTGCCCCGGACGACCGGAGTGCCGTTCGCCCAGCCGAGGTCCGCCATGTACATGGCGCGGACGAGCGGGTTCGCGCCCGGCGCCCGGAGGATGCCGTGGAAGACGAGGTGGGAGTCGGTGTCGTCGTGCACCACGTCCGCGCCTCCCGGACCGGTGATCTGCCCCCGGTAACCGGTCGTCGTCAGGAGCGCGCGGGTGCCGCGCGTGTAGGGGCCGGTGATGGACGAGGCGATCGCGTACCGGGTCTGGTACTCGCTGCTGTGGAACACGCCCGCCGCGTAGAACAGGACGTACTTGCCGTCCCGCCGGACGAGCGCGGGCGCCTCCACGAGCTCCGGCTCGGCGGTGCTCTTGGTCAGGACGCGGGTGGCCGTGCCCGCGCCGGACAGCCCGTCCTCGGTGAGGCGCTGCACCCAGAGGCCGCCGGGATCGCGCGCCGCGCCCTCCTGCTTGTAGAGCAGGTAGCGGGTGCCGTCGGCGTCGACGAACGCGGCGGGGTCGATCGTGTCGCGTCCCGCCCGGCAGACGAGCGGGCTGTCGCTGGCGGGCGTGTAGGGGCCCGCGACGGACGTCGAGACCGCCACTCCCAGGCACTGCTTGCCGGACGTCCGTTCCTGCGCGGTGAAGTACAGCAGGTAGGAGCCGTCCGCGCGGGCGGACACGTCCGGGGCCCAGGTGCGTCCGCCCTCGGCCCAGGCGGGCAGGGCCGGGAGCGCGTCGGCGCCGGTGCGCGTCCACGGGCCCGTCGCGGACGGCGCCGTGGCCGTGGGCACGTTGCGGCCGCCGTCGTTGGTGGCGAAGGCGTGGTAGGCGTCCGGCGCCTTGATCACCGACGGGTCGGGGAAGTTCGAGTCGATCAGCGGCCTGGTCGGCGGGCCGGGCGCGGGCGCCGCCGTGGGCGCCGGGGAGGCCGGAGAGGACGTGACGCGCCGGGGCTGCTTCGGCGTCTCGCCGCCCCAGGACACGGCCACGCCGACGAGCGCGATCAGGGCACTGACCAGCGCGCCCAGTGCCAGGACGGCGAGTGGGCGGTCGGTGACCCGCCGGGACGGCGCGAGGGGATCTTTGAGGCTCCGCATGACAACCTACGGCAAACTAGCCAATCGGCCCCGGTGTGGCGAATGGGGCTTTTGAGAACCTGGACCTGGGACCCGACCCCGGAACCGACCCCCGGAACCCGGCCCCGGACCTGGACGGAGGCGGTGTGGGACCGACGAGCGGCTGGCTGATCGCTCTGCTGATCCTTGCGGCGGTGGGGGTGACCGGTCTGGCCGTCTGGCTGCTCCCCCGCGCCGGAGGCCGCGGCCCGGTCCCGATCGCCGTGCGGCTCGGGCTCGTCACGGCGAGCCAGGTCACGCTGATCCTCGCGGTCGCGGCCGGGGTGAACGCCAACTTCCTCTTCTTCGTGAGCTGGTCGGACCTGTTCGGGACCACGAGCGGCACCGGGCAGTTCCGGGGCGCGAGCGTCTCCGGGCCCGCGGCGATCCGGCCGCTCGTCCGCAAGGTCTCCCCGCTGGGCGCCGGCTCCGGGCTGCGACCGGGCATGGTCGACGGCCGGCTGGAGGACGTCACGGTCGAGGGCGTCCGGACCGGCATCGAGGCGCACGCGTTCGTCTACCTGCCGCGCCAGTACTTCGACCCGGCCGCGAAGGACAGGCGGTTCCCGGTGTCGCTCGTGCTCGCCGGATACCCGGGCGACCCGCGCGGCATCATCAAGCGGCAGGGGCTGCTGCGCGACGCGTCCACGGCCATGGCGAACGGGTCCGTCCAGCCGACCATCTACGTGATCATGAAGGCGACCGTGGTGCCGCCGCGCGACACCGAGTGCACCGACGTCCCCGCGGGCCCGCAGGTCGAGACCTTCTTCTCCCAGGACGTCCCGCAGGCGGTGGCCGCCACCTACCGGACGGCCGCGGCCCCGCACGGCTGGGGCGTCATCGGCCAGTCCACCGGCGGCTACTGCGCGGTCAAGCTCGCCGCCCGGCACTCGGACCGGTTCGGCGCGGCCGCGTCGCTCGGCGGGTACCTGCGGTCCGTCCAGGATCCGACGACCGGGGACCTGTACGGCGGCAGCAGGCAGGTCCGGGACGAGAACGACCTCATCTGGCGGCTCGAGCACCTGCC
Source organism: Actinomadura harenae (assembly GCF_003696215.1). GTDB lineage: Bacteria > Actinomycetota > Actinomycetes > Streptosporangiales > Streptosporangiaceae > Spirillospora > Spirillospora harenae. Next base: position 17,154 of record NZ_RFFG01000136.1, read on the forward strand.
GCCGCCGCCCGTCGCCGTCCTGCTCGCGCAGACGGAGCAGGGCCCCGACTTCGACCAGGCGCAGCGGTACGCGGCGCTCGCGAAACCGCCGCTGCGGCTCACGACGCTGTTCCCGAAGGACGGCGGCCACAACCTGCGGACGTTCCAGCGGCTGACGCCCGACCTGCTGAAGTGGATGAGCGGCCAGCAGCGCGCCGGGTAGCCGCGCGCGCCGTCTTCAGAGCAAGACGTCCAGATATGATCCCCTCTGACCGGACGCAGCCGACCGGCCTCGCGCGGACCAGGAGATGAGTGTGACAACCACGCCCCCGGCCGAGAACCCGAACGGCGAGCCGCCGGCGCAGCCCGACGGCGACGGTTCCGCGCTGCCGCCGCCGACCTGGCTCTCGGCGGACGGCCGGCCGGACCTCCTGCTCCCGGGAGACCTGCCCGAGCTCCCGGCCCCGCCCGCCGCGCCGTCCGCGCCGCCGCCGTCCGCTCC
>NZ_RFFG01000137.1 GCF_003696215.1 Actinomadura harenae
CCACCAGCGAGGACACGATCTGACCCAAGGACTCCAGGTCCTGGACACGAGAGTGTTCACTCGCCGGCGGCTACCAGGCACCGAGTCTGGCATCACAACCCGACCCGGCAGCTCCCATTAGGACAGGGTCAGGAGGACGGTCGTGACCTTGGCGTTCTGTTCCGGCTCGTCGGCGATCGCGTAGACGCGGCCGGTGCGCGGGTCGCGGGCGACGGCGGTGGCGGCGGCCTTGCCCGGGAGGGCGGCGGCCCGCCAGCGGTGGCCGTCGAAGTGGACGACGCGTCCGCCGTCGTCGGCCGCCCAGAGGCCGCCGTGGCCGTCCTGGACGACCGAGGCGAGCGCCCGCCGGAGGCCGGTCGCCGCGGCCCGGCGCCAGGACCGGCCGTCGTAGTGCAGCACGAGCGGCCCGGCGGCGGACGAGCAGGAGCATCCGGTGCCGCCGGCCGCCCACACGTCCGTGCCGCTCAGCGGTGCGACGGAGCGGACGAAGCCGAGGCGGACGGGCGTGCCCTCGCGGCGCCAGGCGCGGCCGTCCCAGTGGGCGAGGAACGGGGTGGCGTTCTGGTTCGCGCCGCCGAGCGAGCGCTCCCCGGCGACCCACACGTCGTCCGAGGCGCGGGCCGTGATGCCGAAGAGGCCGAGCCTGCGGTCGCCGCCGACGCCCCGGTCCTTCCGGTGCCAGGAGGTGCCGTCGTAGTGCAGGAGGGCCGGGACCTCCTTCGCGCCGCCCGCGCCGGACCCGGCCGCCTCGATCCACACGTCGCGGTCGCCGGTGGCGGCGATCCCGTAGGCGCCGAGGCCTCCGTGGGACGGACGGTCGTCGCGCCTCCAGGTGCGGCCGTCGGTGCTGAGCAGCGGCGAGGCGTTCTGGTCGGACGCCAGGACCCAGGCCCGGTCGCCCGTCGCCGCCACGTCCCCGCCCTCGCTGCGGCCGCGCGCGAGCGGCGCGTCCAGCCTGGCCAGGCGTCCGCCCTGGTAGCGCAGGACGAGGCCGGTCGGCGTCCCGTCCTTGCCGATCGGGCCCTGCGTTCCGGTGACCCACACCGTGCCGTTCGCGGCGGCCAGGCCCGTCAGGTGGGCGGGCTCCTCACCGCCGGACGGCAGCGTGTACCGGCCGAGCACCCGGGCGGACGGGACCCGCGCGGCCTCGCTCGCGTCCAGCCCGGCACGGGCCCGTGCGGACGTTCCCGCCGAACCCGTGCCGAGCGCGACCGCGAGCGTCACCGCCGCGCCGACCGCCGTGACCGCCCCCGCCGTCACGATGGTCGTCCTCGCCCTGCCGGACATGACTCTGCTGGCCTTCATGCCGCTCTCCGCGTTCCCGGTCGCTGTGTAGGGGACGCATGAGACGAGTCTGAAAGTTCCCTACAAGTCTACTGAATTCGCCTCAGCATGCCCGAGCGATCGTTAGCGGCGGGTGAAGTGATCCTTTACGCCGGGCATGCGCGGACCTCCACGCGCCGGCCGGCGCTCAGGGCTGGAGGACGAGGCGGATGACGTCGGTGAGGGCGTGCGGGGAGAGCCCCGGGTCCACGGCGCGCCGGAGTCCGAGGCCGATGCCCAGGCTGAGCAGGGCTTCCGCCAGCTCCTCCGGCGGGAGGGGCAGGACCGTCCCGCGCCGCCGGGCCTCCTCCTCGACGAGCCCGGCGAGCGCCCGCACCCAGTGCCGCCCGCCTTCGGCGACGCGCGCGCGGAGCGCGGGGTCGCGGCGGGTGGCGTGGATCGCGAACTCGGCCTCCAGGAGCGTCCAGCCGGGGTCGCCGATCGTCCGCTCGGCCCAGGCGTCGAAGACGGCGAGCCGGTCGGCCGGGGAGCCCTCGCCGCCGATCGCCTCGACGACAGCGCCGACCTGCTCCGCGCGGACCTCGTCGATGACGGTCTGGCAGAGCTCGTCCTTGGTGGCGAAGTTGGAGTAGACGGCCCCCTTGGAGAAGCCCGCCGCCTCGGCGACCCGGTCGAGCGTCGTGGCGTGGTAGCCGTCCCGCAGGAACAGGCGGCGGGCCGTGGCGACCAGGAGCTCGCGGGTGCGCGCCTGCCGCTCCGCCCTGGTCGGGCCGCTCTCTCGTGCCATGCCGTGCAGTGTACGGGCCCGGGCGCGACCCCGGAGAGTGCTATTGACGCCGCATCCAACACTCAAATACCTTCGGTATCCGAGTTAAGGAGCCCCCATGCGCTATCCCCCCGTGGCGCGGCCCGGAGCCGTCGCCCTCGTCACCGGCGGCGCGCGCGGCATCGGCCGCGAGACCGCGCGCCTGCTCGCCGAACGCGGCGCCCGCGTGGCCGTCGGCGACCTCGACGCGGACGCCGTCGCCCGCACCGCCGCCGAACTCTCGTCCGCGCTCGCCGGGCACGCCGGGCACGCCGGGCACGCCGGGCACGCCGGGCACGCCGGTGAGATCGCCTACGCGGGACGCGTGGACGTCACCGACCGCGCCTCGTTCGCCGCGTTCGCCGAGGCCGTGCGCGAGGCCGCCGGCCCGGTGGACGTGCTGGTCAACAACGCCGGGGTGATGCCGCTCGGCCCCTTCCTGGACGAGCCGGACGAGGTCAGCGCGACCACGATGGACGTCAACGTGCGCGGCCTGGTCAACGGGATGCGGGTCGTCCTGCCCGGGATGGTCGCGCGCGGACGCGGCCACGTCGTCAACGTCTGCTCGCTCGCCGGGAAACTGCCGCTGCCCGGCATGGCCGTCTACAACGCCAGCAAGTACGCGGCGGTCGGGCTGACGGCGTCCGTGCGGGAGGAGATGGCGCCGCACGGGGTCAGCGTCAGCGCCGTCCTGCCGACCGCCGTCCGGACGGGGCTGACCGAGGGCGTCCGGCTCGGTGGCGGGCTGCCGACGATCGATCCGGACCGGGTCGCCGAGGCGATCGTCCGGAGCTGCGTGTCGCGGCGGGCCGAGTACGCCGTCCCGGGCTGGCTCGCGGTCGTCGAACCGGCGCTCGCGGTCGCGCCCGAGGCGGCCGTCCGCGTCTTCCGCAGGCTGATGGACGGCGACCGCGCCTACCGGCAGACCTTCGGCGCGCGCGGCGCCCACGACGAGCGCGTGGCACAGCAGGCGTCCCGGCGGCGTACCGCCCCGGAGGCGCGGAATGCCTGAGATCGTGGTCGTCGGGGCCGGGTTCTCGGGGCTGTGCGTGGGGATCCAGTTGCTGCGGCGCGGGATCCGCGACTTCGTGATCCTGGACGCGGCGGAGAGCGTCGGCGGCGTCTGGCGGCACAACACCTATCCGGGCGTGGCCGTCGACATCCCGTCCGCGACCTACAGCTACTCGTTCGAGCCGAATCCGTCCTGGTCACGGGCGTTCGCGCCGGGCGAGGAGGTGCGCGCGTACGCCGAGCACTGCGCAACCGAGTACGGCCTGCGCCCGCACCTGCGCCTGAACACCCGCGTCGAGCGGGCCGTCTTCGACGAGGACGCGCACCGGTGGCGCATCACCACCTCAGGCGGCGAGACCTCGGACGGCGAGCTGGACGCGCGGTTCCTGGTGTGCGCGGTCGGGCCTCTCGACCAGCCGAAAGACCCTGACATCCCCGGGCTGGCCGACTTCGCGGGCAGGATCGTCCACACGGCGCGCTGGGACCATGGGCACGACCTGCGCGGCGAGCGCGTCGCGGTGGTCGGGACGGGCGCGTCCGGGCTGCAGGTGATCCCCGAGATCGCCGAGCGGGCCGCGCACCTGGACGTCTACCAGCGGACGCCGATCTGGGTCTTCCCGAAGGTCGACTTCGAGATCCCGCGCGCCGTCCGGCGGCTGTTCCGGGCACTGCCGCCCGTGCAGCGGCTCGTCCGGCTGGTGACGACGGCGGCGTCCGAGGTGGTGATGGTGCTCGGGATCGTCCACTACAGCAAGGCGCCTTTCCTCGTGCGCGCGGCGGAGCTGCTCTGCCGCGCGCACCTGCGGCGGCAGGTCCCGGACCGCGCGACGCGGCGCGCGCTGACCCCGCGCTACGGCTTCGGATGCAAGCGGCCGTCGTTCTCCAACCGCTACTTCCCGGCGTTCACCAGGAAGGACGTCGAGCTGGTCACCGACCCGATCGCGCGCGTCACGGCGTCCGGGATCGTCACCCGGGACGGCACGGAGCGGCCCGCCGACACCCTCGTCCTGGCGACCGGGTTCAAGATCCTGGAACGGGGCGCGACGCCGCCGTTCCCGGTCGTCGGGCTCGGCGGCGTCGAGCTGGGCGAGCACTGGGACCGCGAGCGCTACCACGCCTACGAGGGCCTCTCGGTGCCGTTCGTCCCGAACTTCTGGATGATGAACGGCCCGTACACGGTCACCGGCGCGTCCTGGTTCTCGATCATCGAGGCCGGGACGACGCACATCGTCCGGGTACTGGCGGAGGCGCGGCGGCGGCGGGCGCGGCGGGTCGCGGTGCGGCCCGCCCCGCACGACGCGTTCACCGCCGACATGCGCCGCCGGATGCGCGGGACGATCCTCGCCCAGCCGAGCTGCGCCCGGTCCAACAGCTACTACTTCGACCGACGCGGGGAGGCGCCGTACATCCGTCCCCAGTCCGGTCTGTACGTTTGGCGCCGATCCCGCACCTTCGACCTCGACGACTACGAGTTCACCCGATGAGAGGACGTCCCCCCATGGCTCTGCTCCGCAAGGCCGGAATCGCGCTGGCCGCCACGGGCGCCGCCCACTTCGCCGCGCCCAAGATGTTCGAGCCGATCTCGCGGGCCGGTTTCCCGAAGGACACCGCGACCTGGATCAAGCGGAACGGCGCGACCGAGCTCGCCCTCGGCGCCGCGCTCACCACGAGGCGGACCCGCAAGGCCGGGCTGGTCGGCGTGGCCGCCTACTTCGGCTGGCTCGGCGCGCGCGTCGCCTACCACCGCAAGAACGCCGCCTGATCACCCCTCCGGCCCCTCCCACCACGGGAGGGGCCGAACGGGCGGACGGGCAGGACGGTCGGGCAGGCGGGCCGGGCGGGCCGCTACCACCAGGGGGCGGGCTCCTGGTCGACGATCTTGATGTCGCCGAGGTAGGCGTTCGCCCGGATCCGGACGACCGGGATGTGCGGGCCCGCCGGGGCCTCGCGCGCCGACACCCGGCGGTCGCCGAGGACGGCGTGCCCGGTCAGCTCCACCAGCGCCCCGGCCGGGACGATCACCGTGACGTCCCCGAGGACCGCGTTCGCCACGACGCTGACCGCTCCGGTCGGCACGTGGGCGGCGCGCAGGTCCACCTTGACGTCGCCGAGGACGGCCAGGATCTCCAGCTCCTCGTCGACGCGCCCGACGATCCGCTCGGTCACGTCGCCGAGGACGGCGCTGAACCGGCGGGTCTTCAGCAGCGGGGCGGGCTCGGCGCGCGGCGCGCCCATGCCGGGAAGATCGGCGACGACCTCCTCGAGGGCGCCGCGGGTGACCGCCGCGTAGGCGGCCTCGGTGCGCTCGGCCAGCTCCCCGAACGTCAGCCGGCCCTCGACGGAGGCGACGCGGAGACGTTCGACCACCGCCTCGCGCTCGGCGTCCGAGGCACGGATCCCCGGGTCCGGACGCGGGTCCGGACGGCGGTCCGGGGGCCGCTCGGAGGGCGGGGTGGCGGGAGTCCGCGCCGGCTGCGGGGTGGGCTGACTCATGCTTCCGACGTTATGCCCCCGGAACCGCCGAACAATCCACCGGGGGGACGAGATCCGTCCCGCCCTCGGGGAGGATCCGGACGCGTGCTACACCTTCCCTGCACATGTATCGATTATGTAAGGTCGAAGGTGGGGCGACCGCTCACGGCCCGTCCGGAGCCGCCCGGAGCCGTCCGGGGCCGCCCGTCCACCACCGCCGTCCGTGAGGAGCCCGCCGTGCCGACCCACGAGGTGTTCAACCAGGTCCCCCCGCTGATCGGGCACGACGTCGCGGAGGATCCCGCGCTGCTCGACGGCCTCGCCCGCGAGGGGGCCGCCTGGGCCGCCCCCGAGGTCCACGAGCTCGGCGTCCTCGGCGGCACCGAGCGGGCCCAGGAGTGGGGGCGGCTCGCCAACGAGAACCCGCCCGTCCTGCGCACCCACGACCGCTACGGCCACCGCGTGGACGAGATCGAGTACCACCCGTCCTGGCACGAGCTGATGAACGTCGCCGTCACCCACGGCCTCCACGGCACGCCCTGGGCGGACGACCGTCCCGGCGCGCACGTCGCCCGCGCCGCCAAGTTCTACGTGTGGCGGGTCGACGCCGGGCACGGCTGCCCGATCTCCATGACCTACGCGTCCGTCCCGGCGCTGCGGCAGTCCCCCGAGCTCGCCGCCCAGTACGAGCCGCTGCTCGCCAAGACCGAGTACGACTACGGCCTGCGCGCCCCGCTCGGCAAGAACGCCCTGCTCGCGGGCATGTCGATGACCGAGAAGCAGGGCGGGTCGGACGTCCGCGCGAACACCACCCGCGCCACCCTCCACCCGGACGGCACCTACACGCTCGTCGGGCACAAGTGGTTCACCAGCGCCCCGATGTGCGACCTGTTCCTCACCCTCGCGCAGACCGACGCGGGCGTGACCTGCTTCCTCGTCCCCCGCGTCCTGCCGGACGGCACGCTCAACCCGCTCCGCCTCATGCGGCTGAAGGACAAGCTGGGCAACAAGTCCAACGCCTCGTCCGAGATCGAGTACGAGAACGCCGTCGCCTACCGCGTCGGCGAGGAGGGACGCGGCGTCCGGACCATCATCGAGATGGTCAACATGACCCGCCTGGACTGCGTCATCGGCGCGGCGTCCGGGATGCGCGCGGGCGTCACCATGGCCGCCCACCACGCCGCGCACCGCCGGACGTTCGGCAGGTACCTCTCCGAGCACGCCCTCATGCGCAACGTCCTGGCGGACCTGTCGCTGGAGTCGGAGGCCGCGACCGTCCTGATGACCCGACTCGCCGGGGCCACCGACCGGTCCGTCCGCGGCGACGCGTCCGAGACCGCCTTCAAGCGCCTCGCGCTCGCCGTCAGCAAGTACTGGGTCTGCAAGCGCTGGCCGTCGCACGCCGCCGAGTCCCTCGAGTGCCTCGGCGGCAACGGCTACGTCGAGGACTCCGGCATGCCGCGCCTGTTCCGCGAGAGCCCCCTCAACTCCATCTGGGAGGGCTCGGGCAACGTCGCGGCGCTGGACATCCTGCGCGCGATGGCGAAGGAGCCCGAGACCGTCGAGGCGTTCTTCACCGAGGTCGGCCTCGCCGCGGGCGCCGACGCCCGCCTGGACGACGCCGTCCGCCGCGCCAAGGACGCGCTCACCGACCTCGGCACGATCGAGCTGCGCGCGCGGCGCATCGCCGAGCAGCTCGCGCTGATCCTCCAGGGGTCCCTGCTCGTCCGGCACGGCCACCCGGCCGTCGCGGACGCGTTCTGCGCCACCCGCCTCTCCGGCGACTGGGGCATCGCGTTCGGCACGCTCCCGGCGGGCCTCGACCTCACGCCGCTGATCGACCGCGCCACCCCGAAGATCTCCTGAGGCCGACGCGTCCCGGCGGGCCTGCCGAAGGCCGCCCGCCGGGACGCTCGTGTGGGGCCCGGGGTTCCGGTCAGACGTCCCGGCGGCCGATGACCAGCGCGGCGAGTCCGAGGAGGACGACCAGGTAGGCCAGGCATTCGAGGGCGGCCGCCGTGGGCCCCGGCAGGGCAGCGGAGGCGCCTCGTGTACTGGTCAGGCCCTTGAGGATCTGCAGCGGCGTCCAGCGCCCGGCCGCGTCGGCCGCGCCGCCGAGGGCCCCGGTGACCAGGTTCGCGCCGACGTACAGTCCGAGGAAGGCGGCCGTGGCGGCCGTCGCGCGCCGCAGGACGATGCCGATCGCCAGCCCGGCGAGCGCGGTCACCGCCAGGAACGCCCCCGCGCCGGCGACGGCGCGCGCCGCGCCCGGATCGCCGAGGCCGACGGCGAGGTGCTTGCCCGCCAGCATCCGCTGCGCGGTGAGGAACGTCGCCAGCGAGAGCACGAGCCCCACCAGCAGCGCCGCGCCTCCGACGACGGCCGCCTTGGCCGCGAGGACGGCGCGGCGGCGCGGCACGGCGAGGAAGGTCGTGCCGATCAGCCCGCTGCCGTACTCGGACGTCGCGCTCAGCGTCCCGAGCACCCCGACGGCCAGCACGACGATCAGGAACCCGCCGCTGTAGCAGTAGCCCGCCGCGTCGTAGCGGGCCAGCTGCGCGGCGCTCATCGCCGACCGGGCGGGGTCGCTCGCGAACGGCGCCACCGCGAGCACGAACGACGCCGCGCACGCCAGCGGCAGCGTGACCCGCATCGAGTTCACCGACCGGAGCTTCAGCCACTCCGACGCCATCGCCCCGCGCATCATCGCCGCCCTCCGTCGCCGGCCCGGTACTCCACCGCGTTCTCGGTCGCCTCGAAGTACGCCTGTTCCAGCGTCGCGCGGCGGACCGCGAGCTCGTGGACGGCCACGTCCGCCCGGGCCGCGAGGTCGCCGATCCGGCGCGGGGCCAGGCCGCGCACCGCCAGCGCGCCGTCCGCCTCGGACGCCACGTCCCCTCCGGCCCCGACCAGGACGGACGCCAGCCGTCCGGGGTCGTCCACGCGGACGAGGACGTCGGTGCGCGACGCGCCGCGCACGAACTCGGCCATGCCGGTGTCGGCGATCAGCCGTCCCCGGCCGATCACGATCAGGTGGTCGGCGGTCTGCTCCATCTCGGTCATCAGGTGGCTGCTGACCAGCACGGCCCTCCCCTCGGCCGCCATCCCCCGCAGCAGGTTCCGGATCCACTGGATCCCCTCCGGGTCCAGGCCGTTGACCGGTTCGTCCAGGATGACGGCCGGCGGGTCGCCGAGCAGCGCGGCGGCGATGCCGAGCCGCTGGCGCATGCCGAGGGAGAAGCCGCCCACGCGGCGGCGGGCGACCGGCGTGAGCCCGGTCAGCTCCAGGACCGCGCCGACCCGGGCGGCGGAGATCCCGGTGGTGAGGGCGATCGACCGCAGGTGGTCGCGCGCGGTGCGCCCGGGATGCACCGCGCCCGGGTCGAGCATCGCGCCCACCTCGTGCAGCGGACGCCGGAGTTCGGAGTAGGGACGGCCGCCGACCAGGGCGTGACCGCCGGTCGGATGGGCGAGGCCGAGGATCATGCGCAGGGTGGTGGACTTCCCCGATCCGTTCGGACCGAGGAAGCCGGTCACCCGGCCGGGCTTGACCACCAACGACAACCGGTCCACGGCGGTCGTGGACCCGTAGCGCTTGGTGAGCTCGTGGGTTTCGATCATGCCGTCCAGGCTGGCGCCGCCCGCCACGCCCGCGCGTCTGGCCGCGGAGGTGTCTCGGCCCCGGGGAATCCGCCCACGGATGTATGACCGTGGGAGGACGCGGCGGACGCCGTCCTCGTCCTACTTTGGGGAGATGCATGACGAACGGCCGCCCCACCGGCTCGCCCTCGGCGGCCCGCGTCCGCCGCTGGGCAAGCGGCTGCGGCCCTGGCACTGGGTCGCGATCGACGGCGCCGTCGCCGTCGTGCTCGGCGCGATCGTGCTCCGGGCCATGGCGCACCTGTACGGCGCCTACAACCCTCATCACCTCGGGTTCCCCCGGCCGTCGCCGCTGATGTCCGCCCTCGCCGTCCTCGCCGTGGTGACGGCCTGCGCCGGGCTCGTGCTGCGCCGTCCGCGTCCGTCCGCCGGGGCCGCCGCGCTCTGGTGCGGCTGGACGCTGCTCGTCACGGTGGCCGGACGATACGCGCTCGCCGTCCCCGCCGGGACGGCCATGGTCGTGGCCGCCACCCTGCTCGTCTACCAGATCTCCGCCACGCGGCCGCTGCGCTGGGCCGCCGCCGCGTTCGGGCTCACGCTCGGCTCGGCGCTCCTGACGGCGCCGCTCGGCTCGTCCGATCTCCAGCAGGGCGCCGTGGTCTGCGCGTTCGCCGTGTCGGTGGCGGCGGTGACGGGGCGGCTCGTCCACCGCAACCGGACGTACGCCGCCGAGCTCCGCCGCCACCAGGCCGCGCTGCTGCACGGTGAGCTGACGCAGCAGCGGCTGCGCGTCGCCCGGGAGGTCCACGACGTGATCGCGCACAGCATGAGCGTCGTGGGCGTCCAGTCCGGATACGGCCGGTTCGTGATCGACAAGGACCCCGCCCTGGCCGCCGAGGCGCTGGACAACATCCGGCAGGTCAGCCACGACTCGCTCCGGGAACTGCGCGGCCTGCTGGCGGTCCTGCGCACGACCGCCGACGACGGCGTCGCGCCGCCCGCGCCGGGGCTCGCCGACCTCGGGCCGCTGGCCGACCGGATCGGGCGGGCGGGCGTCCGCGTCGACCTCACGGTCACCGGCGACACCGGCGACCTGCCGCCCGGCGTGGCCCTGGCCGCCTACCGCATCGTCCAGGAGGCGCTGACCAACGTCGTGAGACACGCGGGGTCGGCCACCGCGAACGCCGCCGTCACCCGGACCGCCGAGGTCCTGACGATCGCGGTCCGCGACGACGGCCCGGGGCCGTCCGGGCACACGGGTGAAGGCCACGGGCTCGCCGGGATCGCCGAGCGCGCCGCCCTCCACGGCGGCCGCGTCGAGGCGGGGCCCGCCGAGGGCGGCGGCTTCCTGGTCCGGGCCGTCCTGCCGCTCACCGGGGACGCGCGGTGACCGTCCGGGTCGTGGTCGCCGACGACCAGACCCTCGTGCGCGCCGGATTCGCCGGGATCATCCGCGCCGCCGAGGGGTTCACCGTCGTGGCCGAGGCCGCGAACGGCCGCGAGGCCGTGCAGGCCGCCCGCCCCCACCGGCCGGACGTGGTGCTCATGGACGTCCGCATGCCCGTCATGGACGGCATCGCGGCCACCCGCGAGGTCACGTCCACCACCTCGGCGAAGGTCCTCGTCCTCACCACCTTCGACATCGACGCCTACGTCTACGAGGCGCTGCGCGCGGGGGCGGGCGGCTTCGTCCTCAAGGACGTCTCACCGGACGACCTGCTGGCCGGGATCCGGGCCGTCGTCCGCGGGGACGCGCTCCTCGCCCCGACCGTCACCCGCCGCCTCATCGACGCCTTCACCGCCCGTCCGCCCGCGCCGTCCGCGGACCGCCTGGGCATCACCGGCCGGGAGCTCGACGTCCTCACCCTCATCGCGGCGGGCCACACCAACTCCGAGATCGGGGCGCGCCTGCACATCACCGAGGGCACGACCAAGACCCACGTCAGCCGCCTCCTCGCCAAACTCCAGGCCCGGGACCGCGTCCACCTCGTCATCATCGCCCACCGCCACGGCATCGCCCCCGCGCGCTGACGGTCCCCCCGGGACGCGTCGCGGGCCACGGCGGCCCGCGGCGCGTTCGGCGCGGGCCGCCGTGGCCGGGCCGAAGGTCGGGGCCACGCCGTAGGAGGCTTTGCGGGACGCGCGGCGCAGCGTCGTCAGCACGGCGGGACCGAGGACGACGATGGCGATGGAGTTGGTGATGGCACGGCCGGTGTCCCACCCGGCGGTGGACGTCAGCAGGGTGAACACCGTGAACCTCCGGAGGTTGTCCCAGAGGGGCGCGCCCGGCACGTAGGAGAGGTGCCCGTGGTAGTACGGGACCTCGGCGCCGGTGATGAACGGCCAGAACCACAGGTTCATCAGGAAGCCGAACAGGTAGGCCACGACGATGCCGTAGGCGACCAGCATGGCGATCTCGGCCTTGCCCGTGATCCGGCGCGGCAGCAGGCCCGCGCCCATGCCGATCCACGCCGAGCACATCATCTGGAACGGCAGCCACGGCCCCACCCCCGCGGTCAGCAGCGCCGACGCGAACAGGGACGTGCAGCCGAGCGCGAAGCCGAAGCCGGCGCCGAAGACCCGTCCGGCGAGCACGAGCATGAAGAACACCGTCTCGATGCCGGCGGTGCCCGCGCCGAGCGGCCGGAGCGCCGCGTTCACCGCCGACAGGACGCCCAGCATCGCCAGGGCCTTGGAGTCCATGCCCCCCTCGGTCAGCTCGGCCAGGACCACGATGATCACCACGGGCAGGATGCCGACGAAGACGAAGGGCGCGTCGGGTCCGTGCTGCATGCTCTGCGGCTGCACCCGGACCAGCAGCGGCCAGACGAACATCATCAGTCCGGCCGCCGAGGCGAGCGTGAGCACCACCGCCGACCGCGGCCCGAGCCGGACGGCCTGGTCGGCCCGTCCCCACACGCGCCGTCGCGGCGCGGCCGCGCCCTCACCGCGCGCGCTCATCGGACGGCCTCGGGCAGCGCGGCGTCGACGTCGGCGACGGTGAGCCAGCCGGGGCCGAGGATCTTCGCGGTCTGCGGGGCGAAGGCCGGGGATCCGCCGAGCACGTCGGCGGCGGGGCCGTCCGAGACGATCTCTCCTTCGGCCATGACGGCGACGCGGTCGGCGACGGCGGCGACGAACTCCACGTCGTGGGTGGCGACGACGACGGCCCGGCCCTCGGCGGTCAGGCCCCCGATCGCCGCCGCGAGCGCGGTCTTGGCGTCGTAGTCCAGGCCGCGGGTCGGCTCGTCCAGCAGCATGACCCGCGGCGAGGCGGTGAGCTGGACGGCCAGCACCAGCGCCAGGCGCTGCCCCTCCGACAGGTCGCGCGGATGCGCGGCCGGGTCGATGCCGGGCGCGATCCGGTCGAGCAGCTCCCGGCAGGAACCGGCGGGCACGCCCGACTCGAGGTCGGCGGCGCGGCACTCGTCGGCGACGTGTTCGAGATAGAGCAGGTCACCGGCGCTCTGCGGGACGAGCCCGACGCGTTTGCGCGCCTCGCCGTCCGGCAGCCGCTTGGGGTCGGCGCCGGCGACGTCCACCGTGCCGCCCTGCCGGGGGCCGGAGCCCTGCAACGCCCACAGCAGGGACGACTTGCCCGATCCGTTGCGGCCCATCAGCGCCAGGACTCCGCCCGCGCGCAGGTCGAGGTCGACTCCGCGGACCGCGACGGCCGGCCCGTAGCGCACGACGACGCCTTCGCCGCGCAGAAGCGTCTCGCCGGGCACGGGATCGGCCCGCCGTGGCCGGGACGCCAGTGCCTCGCGCAGGGGCCGGGCACGGCGGCGGGCGTCGCGCACCGACATCGGCAGCGGATCCCAGCCCGCCAGGCGGCCGAGCGCGACGATGGGCGGGGCGATCGGCATGTCCCGGAGCACGTCGGGCGGAGCCCCGTCGGCGACGCCTCCATCGCCTCGGACGTAGAGCATCCGGTCGGCGAACGGGATGACGCGTTCCATCCGGTGTTCCGCCATGACCACCGTCGTGCCGAGGTCCTCCACCAGCCGAGCGAGTGTCGCCAGCACCTCCTCGGCCGCCGTGGGGTCGAGCGCCGAGGTGGGCTCGTCCAGCACGAGCACCTGCGGGTGGACGGTCAGCACCGACCCGATCGCCACCCGCTGCTGCTGCCCGCCGGACAGCGTCCGCAGCGCGCGTCGTCGCAGGTCGGCGATGCCGAGCAGGTCCAGGGTCTCCTCGACGCGGCGGCGCATCACCTGCGGGCGCAGCCCGAGCTGCTCCATGCCGTAGGCGAGTTCCTCCTCGACGGTGTCGGTCACGAACCCCGCGAGGGGGTCCTGCCCGACCATGCCGACCAGGTGCGCGAACTCGCGGGGAGGACGCGTGCCGGTGGTGAGGCCGCCGACCTCGACGGTGCCTTCCAGGTGACCGCCGGTGAAGTGCGGGACCAGCCCGTTGAGCAGGCCCAGCAACGTGGACTTCCCGGCGCCGGTGCGGCCCGCGACCAGCACCAGCTCGCCCTCGCCGACGGTCAGGTCCACCCCGGTCAGGACGGGATCCGCCTGCCCGTGGTACCAGAAGCCGACGTCCTTCAGACGGATCATGCGTGGGCCTTCTCGACGGCGGGCGGCTCGCGCCCGGGGACGGTGGCAGTGGGCCCGGAAGCGGTGGGCCCGGGGACGGTGGGCTCGGGACGCGGGGTGAGGTGGGCGGGCAGGACACCGGCCAGCACGCCGAGCAGCGGCGTCCAGGACAGCATCGGCCACGACAGGTCCGTCAGCGACGGGTTGAGGTTGGTCGGGTCCACGCTGGACGTCGCGAACAGCGCGGCGGCGACGGCGACGCCGCAGGCCGCGACGAGGATCTCGGCGAGCCCCCAGCGGTCCGGGCGGTAGCGGGTGCGGCGGACGCGGCGTCCGGCGAACCAGAACCCGGTCAGCGCCACCAGGACCCCGCCGGTCAGCACGGGGAACGCCAGGTAGCGCGGTGTCGAGCCGTCGAGGGTGGCGTACACGCCGACGCACAGCCCGCTCAGTCCGGCGATCATCAGCAGGCCGGTGGCGGCGCGGGCGCGGGCGGGGACGGCCCCGGCGCGCCCGTATCCGCGCACGTCCATCGACGCCGCCAGGTGCATCGACCGCTCCAGGGCGTCCTCCAGGACGGGGATCACCACCGTCCGCAGCGCGCGGTACCTGCCGCCGCCGCCCATCCCGCCGCGCAGCCTCCGCGCCCGCCGGACCCGCAGCACGCTCTCGGCGAGCTGCGGGAACACCGACAGTGCGACGACCACGGCGGTGCCGATCTCGTACAGCGCCGGGGGCATCGCCTTCAGCAGCCGCTTGGGGTTGGCCAGGGCGTTGCCCGCGCCCAGGCAGATCACCATGGTCGCCAGCCGCAGCCCGTCGTAGAGGCCGCCGAGCAGCGACTCGGCCGACACGTCCCCGAACAGGCGGATGCCCGCCGCCCACGCGGGCAGCGGGATCTCCGGCAGCCGCAGGATCACCGTCGATCCCTCGGCGCCGCCGAAGACCAGCCGGAACAGGACGCGCCCGGAGACGATCACGACGCCGAGCACGACGTACACGCGGAACGCCATCGCCCACGGCGCGTCCGGACGGCGGGCCACCACGACGTGGCAGACGACGGCGAGGATCGTCAGCAGCAGCCACGGGTTCGTGGTGCGGCTCGCCGCCACGGCCAGGCCCAGCGTCCACACCCACCACGCGGCCGGATGCAGGTCCCGGGGGAGGAAGTACGCCGCCATGCGGGCGGCGGGCCGTGCCGTCATGCGTCCCTCGCGCGCCTGCGGCGGCGCGCGACCGCCCAGGACGCGGCGGCCAGCGCGACGGCGGCCCCGCCCGCGGCCCACGGGGCGTAGTCGCTCGCGCCGGACTGCTTCTTCAGGACGTCGTCGACGTCCGGCTGGTTCTCGCCGCCGCTGAAGGCGACGTTGCGGGCCGGGTCGTCGGCCGTCGAGCCGTCGCGCGGACGGGGCGGCGGGAGCTTCCCGCCACGCGTCACCGGGTCGTCACCGCCTCCTCCTCCGCCGCCCTGACCGCCTCCCGTGCCGCCGCCGTTCCCGGTGTTCCCGTTCGAGCCGCCGCCCGGGTCCGTGCCGCCCGGCTGCGCACCGGGTCCGTTCCGCGTGTTCGGCTGGCGCTCGTTCGGGTCGTCGCCGCTCGGCGGCGGTTCGTCCGGCGCGTTGCACGGCTGCCCGGCGGTGCCCGGACGCACCGCCGCGACCCGCGGCTTCGGATTGGTGTCGGCGGTCGCGTTGAGGGAGAACGACCAGCCCTCGAACCCGCCCTGGACGAAGTCGCGGTTCTTCACGCCCCACTGGCTGTACTCCCAGGCGCAGTTGTTGCCCGCGTGCCAGTACGACCAGTACCCGGAGGCGGGCGGGGTGTCCACGCACGCCTCCCGGTAGCCGGAGTTCCCCTTGATCGGGATCTTCTCGACCGCCGACGGGCGGTTCTCGATCCGGCAGATGAACGCCTCACCCCAGCGCTGCACGCCCGCGATCTGGAACCCCGCGTTCTTCAGCGCGTCCAGCCCGGTGCCACGCCCCGCCTGCGGATCGCAGCGGACGATGGTGGTGCCGCCGAGCGCCTGGAAGTCGACCACGACCGTGACCCCGGTGCCGGACGCGCAGAACCCGGGACGGCCCTTCGACGGATCGATCGCGTAGGCGTCCGGGGCGGCCGTCACCGCCGCGGCCGCGAGCGCGGCCGCGGCGGTGACGGCGCCCGCCCGGCGCGCCGGGGACACGCTCACTTGACGGTGAGCGTCGCGGTCGAGGTCGCGGTGCCCGCGGTCCCGGTCGCCGAGATCTTGTAGGTGTAGGTGCCCCTCGCGGTCGGCGTGATCGACTTGGTGCCGCCGGGGACGGCCAGCGTCCCCGACCAGGAGCCGCCGCCGGACGCGGGCGACACCGCGCTCGCGGTCAGGCCCGTCGCCTGGTTGGACGTCCAGGTCAGCGTGGTGCTCTCCCCCAGGTTGATCGTGCGGTCCAGGTCGTTCACCGACAGGCTCACCGACGGGCGTCCCGGCTGGACGGCCGGGTTGCGGGGCGTCACACGCGGCGCCGGGTTGGTGTCGACGCCCCGGTTCAGCGAGAACGACCAGCCCTCGAACCCGCCCGGCACGACGTTGCGGTTCGCCGCGCCGTAGCTGCTGTAGGTCCAGGAGTTCCCGGAGCCGTCGGCGTTCCAGTACGACCAGTAGGCCGCCCCGGGCGGGGTGATGACGCACGCCTCCTTGTAGCCGGGGTTCCCGGTGATCGGGATGCTCTCGGTGGCCGAGGGGCGGCCGTTGAGCCGGCACACGAACGCCAGTCCCCATTGCGCGGCGCCGGTGACGGCGATCCCGGCGTCCTGGAGGGCCTGGATGCCGGTCCGCTGCGCGCCGGGCGTCGGGTTCGGGGAGCACTTGGTGAGCGTCGGCGCGGGCGTGCCGCCGTTGCCGTTCAGTTCCTGGAAGTCGATGACGACGGTGACGCCGGTGAGCGCGTCGGCGCCCGTGCAGATCCCGTCGTAGGCGGCCGCCACTCGCGGCGCGGCGGCAGGGGCCGCAGCGGCCTGCGCCGCCGGGACGCAGACGAGCAGCAGGGTCAGGCCGCCGGCGGCCGCGATCACGGATCTCATGACTGGGGGTTCCCCTTCGGTGAGTCGCCGCCCGGTGCGTCGGACGGCGGCGTGGTGATGATGTGAGCGGTGGACGATGCGCCAGGTGGCGAGGGCGGGGAAGGCACACCGGAGGGTGCGGCCACGGAGGCGAGCTCCGCGGGGACGGCAACGGGGGCCTCGGGTGAGGGGCCGCTGCCCCGCGGCCGCCTGGACCTCCTGCGGCGGACGACGAGGTACACGCCCCCGCCCGTGAGGAAGGCGGCGAGCGCGGCGGCTCCGGAGGCCATCAGCCAGGTCGACGTCCGCCAGCCGGAACCGGACCCGGCCGGGGACAGCGCGGCGACCTGCTGGATCGACAGGCCGACCGGCGAGTTCTGGGCCGTCAGCCACGACCGTCCGGACACTCCGGGGGCCGCGGCGATGCTCGTGGGAACGTCGCTGGCCGTGCCGCCCGGCTTGGCCATGCCGCCGTCCGGGCGCAGCAGCGTTCCCAGGGCGCGGACGACGCCGTCGGCGTTCAGCCCGGCGGCGAGGCGCGCGGTGGCGACGTCGGCGCTGCGCGCCGCGTCCACCGTGCCGCCCGTCCCGTGGACGACGCCGTCCGACCCGGACAGGCGGGCGAGGCCGGTGACGGCCCTGGCCAGCGCCGACCGCCGGGTCCGC
>NZ_RFFG01000138.1 GCF_003696215.1 Actinomadura harenae
GACGACGGAACTGCCGAACCGACAACCCCGTGAACGTCGGCACCCACACCTGGTCATCCGCACAGAACACCCGCTCCACACCAAGATCATCGCGCACAGCACCCGACCGTTACGGGACAACCCTTAGCATCACCGAACGAGTGCCATCCCGTGCAAGGGACGCCGTTCCGTACCACCGGACTATGAACCTCCATGGCGGGAGTCAGGCCTTCGGATGTGACCAGTTGACATGACAACGAGCCAGGACTGTCCTTGAGGGGCCGCGCCCCAGGCTCTCCGTGACACAGGCAGGCGCAGCATCGGCCCCATGACCTTGCGCCAACGATCAAGCACCGGGTAGCCGTCACCTACCCGAGCCCCTCAGGGAGCAGCGAGAGCCAGCGTTGACAACCCGCAGGTGCACCCCAGCTTTGCCTCGGAACCTCAAGCGCCCACAGAATCCCTGGGAGGTTCCCAAGCGAGAATCGGACATAACTCCATAGTGGATCACGCTGAGCCCTGCGGGACCATTGCGTTCCGTAATCATCGCAGCTCAGATACAGGTCGCAACGACCCCAAGCGGGTCGTCACCGTTGAAGCCTCATGGTCGACGTCCTGTCCCACGCGTGGGAGCCGAGTCGCAACGACCCCAAGCGGGTCGTCACCGTTGAAGCCCGGCGGCGACGGCGTCGCGGATCGGCGTCGAGTTGCCGGTCGCAACGACCCCAAGTGGGTCGTCACCTTTGAAGTGACTCTCGAGCTTGCCTGCGCGGGTGTTCGGGTGAGGTGTACGTATCGGGTTGCTGTGTTCGGTATCGGCAGTCGGCTCCGAGGTGAGTCGCTGTGCTCCACGATCACTTCGTGTGGCATTGGCGACTGGCAATCTGGGTTAGAGGCCGAGGCGTTTGGCGGCTATTTCGGTCATGATTTCGGTGGTGCCGCCGCCGATTCCCAGGATGCGGATGTCGCGGTAGTGGCGTTCTACTTCGGACTCGCGGAGGTAGCCCATGCCGCCGTGGAGTTGGACGGCCTCGTTGACGACGGTCTCGCATGCCTGGACGGCGGTGTTCTTGGCGAAGGCCATTTCGGTGAAGACGTCCTCGCCCGACACGTGCCGTTCGGCGACGTGGCGGGTGTAGACGCGGGCGACGTCCACCTGGCGTGCCATTTCGGCGACCTTGTGGCGGACGAGTTGGCGTGAGGACAGCGGGCGGCCGAAGGTTTCGCGGTCGCGTACCCAGTTCAGGGTGAGGTCGAGGCAGCGCTGTGCGTGGGCGTATGCCTGGACTGCGAGGGAGAGGCGCTCGGCCACGAAGTTCTGGACGATCTGGACGAAGCCGCTGTTCTCCGGTCCGACGAGGTTCCCGACCGGTACCCGGGCGTCGGTGAAGGAGAGCTCGGCCGTGTCGGAGCAGAGCCAGCCCATCTTCCGCAGGGACCGCGAGACGGCGAAGCCGGGGGTGCCCTTCTCGATGACCAGGAGGGAAATGCCGCCGAAGCCTGGCCCGCCTGTGCGGACGGCGGTGGTCACGAAGTCGGCTCGGACGCCGGACGTGATGTACAGCTTCGAGCCGTTCACGATGTAGGAGTCGCCGTCCCGGACGGCCGTCGTGCGCAGGCCCGCGACGTCCGATCCGGCGTCCGGTTCGGTGATGCCCAGTGCGCCGATCGTCTCGCCTGCGAGGGTCGGTATGGCGAATCGTTCGATCAGGTTCCGGTCGCCGGACGCCACGATGTGCGGGAGCGCGATCCCGTGCGTGAAGAGGGACGCCACCAGTCCGCCGGATGCCCCCGCCTGGATCATCTCCTCGGCGACGATCAGCGCGTCGAGGACCGACCCGCCCTGGCCTCCGGCGTCCTCGGGGAAGCCGATCCCCAGCAGGCCCGCCTTGGCCGCCGTCCGGTGCAGCGAGCGCGGCAGTTCGCCGGCCTCCTCCCATCCGTCCAGGTGGGGGAGGACCTCGCGTTCGGTGAAGTCGCGCACCATCGCCCGCAGGGCCGTCCGCTCGGGAGTGCTCCACACATCGCCTGCCACGGCCGCCTCCACGTCGATACCGAATCAGATTCGGAACCTAGCATGCCGGTGCGTCAGGATCTATCGGGGTGGAGTAGCCAGGTTCCGTGGGCGCGTAGTTGGTAGTAGCCCGGTCCGGGGGAGCGGAACTCCAGGTCCACGTCCCCGTCGCCGGACGCGACGCTCGCCACGAAGGCCAGGTCGTCGTCCAGGGCCTCCAGTGCGACCTGTCCGCGCCCGCGATGCCGGAGAATCCAGGCTTCCGCTGTGCCTTCGAAGCGGATGACGTCGGACCCGTCTCCTCGCCGTCCGTCGTCGTCCACGTTCGGAATGGTGTGGGCGGGCTCGGCGCTGACCGTCCATGCTGCGGCTTCGCCATCGGGGAAGGTCGCGGTGAACCTCAGGGTGCGGCGCGTTCCTGGGGCGGGGACGCGTGCGACGACCGGATCCGGGCCGCCGCCGAGCGCGTAGAAGCGGGAACTGCGCCTGTCCTTGTTCTCGAACCGCAGCTCGACCCGCGCGGGACGTTCGGTGCGGACGATCAGCACCCTCGGGCGCTCCCGAGGGAGTTCGACCTGGTGGGATGTCGTGCTGCCGCCTGGCAGCTCTGACGCGAACGCCTCCTGGACGGTCCGCGACATGTGCGGCGCGCGCCCTTCCTTGAGGTGGAGGGCATCGGCGGCGCAGACCGCGATCGTTATCGGCCTGCCGTTGGACGATCCCCAGCGGGCGTGGGTGGTCGCCGGGCCGTGGCGGGCGTCGAAGAAGCACAGAGGCAGCTGTTGTGGTCGTGGGCGTCCGGTCAGTCGCGCGTTCAGGCGGTCGAGGGCCTGTCGTCCGGTGTGCAGTGCCCGCAGTGTCCGTTCTGCGTCGGGGGTGCCGTCGAGTGCCTTGGTGGCCGCGTCGTATGCGTCGAGGGCTCTGCTCAGGTCCCGCCGGGACTTCGCGTCGTCGGGGGTGGCGGTGTGCGCTTGCAGCGATTCTCCGAACGCGATGACCTGTGCCTCAAGGTCCGCGGCGTCCGCGTCCGGCCGGTGGTCCCGTCGTTTGGAGGTCTTCTCCCACATGGGCACATCATGGCGGACGCGCCGGACGGCGGGAGGCCGGCGTCGCACGTCGGGATGGCGGATCCGAGGTGCGGCGCCGGCCTGGGGAACCGCCCTGCGGGAGGGCGGTGGCTCAGAAGCCGAGGATGGCGAAGATGATCCCGCCGACGACGTGCGCGATGACGGTGAGGATGCCGACGGCCCAGAAGAGCTTCTTGGCGGTGGGGTGGTCGAACTGGGAGCCCGCCTCGGCCGGTGCGGCGGAGCGCTTGAGCGCCTGGTTCTCCAGTTCGTCCAGGGACGGCAGGAAGGACGGTCGCTTGAGGGACATCCATTCTCCTCAGGGCGCTGGGCGGCGGTCCGGGGTGACGGCGCCGGCGGGGCGGGGCGCGTCCCGCGGACCGTCCGGGTCTCGGTTGACGCGCAAATGTTTGGTGTACAAAACGTTGCAGTACTATCTTTCTACCCCACAACCGCGTCTCAGGAGGAATCGTGGCCGGTGATCTGCGCGACATCCCCAACCCGCTGGCCCTGGAGAACCAGGTCTGCTTCGCCCTGGTCGTGGCCTCGCGGAGCGTCCTCGCGCACTACCGGCCGATCCTGGAGCCGATGGGGCTGACCCATCCGCAGTACCTGGTGATGCTGGCGCTCTGGGAGCACCGGCAGCTGTCGATCAAGGAGCTCAGCCGCCTGCTCCAGCTCGACCCGGGCACGCTGTCGCCGCTGCTCAAGCGGCTCGAGGCCGCCGGGCTCATCCGCCGCGAGCGGGACGTCCGGGACGAGCGCCTGCTGGCCGTCACGGTCACGCCCGCCGGTCAGGCCCTGCGCGAGCGGGCGGAGAGCATCCCCGCCACGATGATGGAGCGCCTGGGCATGAGCGTCGAGGAACTCCAGGACCTGCACCGGACGCTCACCCGCGTCATCGCCGCCGCCGGCGACGGCACCACCTGAGACGGACGCCGCCACGCGGTTCTGAACGGCCCCGAAGAGGGCGGCTGAATCCACCATTGCGGCCGGGCCCCTTCTGGGTGATCATGAAACGAGTGGCTGCGAACCCGGCCCGGAGGACGTCCTGACCCGACCCCGGCCAGGACGTTCGAAAGCCACCGGCCCCTTCTCACCCAGGAGCATCCGTGCTTTACGCATCGCTGGCCTGCCGCCTCACCCTGGCGTTGGTGATGACGCTCGCGGCCGTGGGCAAGTTGCGCTCACCCGGTGTCTTCGCCGCCTCCCTGAAGGGCTTCGAGTTCATCCCGGCGTGGTCGCGGCGTCCGCTGGCCTGGCTCGTCCCGGCGGCCGAACTCCTCATCACGCTGCTGCTGGCCGTGCCCGCCACCGTCACCGCCGGGTTCGTCGCCGCGGCGCTGTTCTGCGTCGGGCTGACGGCCGTGCCGACGATCGTCGTCGCGCGCGGGACGACCGTGAAGTGCGCGTGCTTCGGTTCCAGCGAGGTCCCGATGAGCGGCTGGCACATCGCCCGCAACGTGATCCTGCTGGCGGCGGCCGTCCTGGGCGCGGTCGTGGCGTTCACCGTCGGGGACGGCGTCCCCGGCGAGGTCCCCGGCATCATCCTGGCCGTGGTCACCGCAGGCCTCCTGACCGCCCTGACTGTCTTCGTCGACGACATCGCCGCCCTCTTCCAAACCCCGACCCCCGCCAGCGGCCGCACCCGCTGAACCCGGCTTTCCAGCCACGCATGCGCGAAAGCGCCCCGCTGAGATGGCGGGGCGCTTTGTTGTGGGGGCGGGGTCAGGTGGTCGCGGGCTTCGGGCGGCGGAGGAGGGCGATCGCCGTGCCGAGGAGCCACCAGCTGAAGAGCGCGCCCATGAGGGCGGTGGTGCCCCAGCCGTTGGCGGCGTAGAAGTGCGCGGGTGTGTTGCCGAAGAACAGGGACGGCATGAAGGCCAGGTTGACCAGGGCCAGGCCGCAGGTGAGCAGGCCCGCCCAGCGCGGCAGGACGGACGTTCGGAGGATGGCGTAACCGACCGATCCCAGGAACATCGCGAGGAGCATCCGGCCGATCGTCCCGTAGAGGATGTAGGTGCCGTCGACCGTGATGGTGGGATCGATCGGATGGTCGGACGCGATCACCGCCCCGGCCTCCAGCCCGGACGAGACGAGCGTGACGACGCCGTAGGCGAGGCCCGCGCCGCCGGCGAGGCGGCCGATCCAGGCGTTCTCCGGACTGGCCTGGGCGACGAACTCCCGGAAGGACATCGCGAAAGTGAGCACGAACCCGAGCGCCAGGACTCCGATGAGCAGTCGGCTCAGGACGTTCGACGCGGGCGGTGCGCCGGAGTAGACGAAATACAGCGGGACTTCCAGGAGAAGGGCCACCGCGGCGGCGAGTCCGGTGATTCCGGTAAGGCGGCGGGCGAGAGAGAGGTTCATCGCGTTTCCCATCGATGTGTGTGGGGGGACGCTTTGAATCCTTCGCCTTTCGGGAGCTTCGGCCAGTGGGGTTGGGCGCCCGGTGGACGGGGGCCTGAATCCCCCATTCCGGGTAGGCCGGGGCCCAGACGGCGTTCCCGCGTCAGAGGGGATCGGCTGGTGGGGCGACGGTTCCGTTCAGCAGGGCGGCGCCCAGGGGCGTGAGGGTGTGGAGGACCTGGTTGCCCTCGCGACGGGTGGTGATGAGGCGCGCCTCGCGGAGCACCCTGGCCTGATGGCTGGCGGTCGGCACGGGGATCGCGGCGCGCCGGGCCAGTTGCGTGGTGTTGCAGGCGCCCACGGCGATCGTCACCAGCACCCTGGCCCGCGTCCGGCCGAGGAGCGCGGCGACGGCCTTCTCCCTGGACGCGGGGGACGGGCTCACCGGCCATCGGGCCTCGTCGGCGACCGGGTACGTCAGGACCGGTGGCAGTTCGGGGTCGAGCAGGGTGACCGGGGCGCCCCAGCAGAAGACGGACGGCTGGAGCACCAGCCCGCGTCCGTCGAGGACGATGTCGTGGTCGGCGGGGTAGTCCAGTTCCAGCACCGGGTAGCTCCACCGCGCCGACGGATGGATCCCGCCCAGCACCTTCGGCCAGCCGCCCTCGGCGTGCGCCCTGGTCCGCAGGGCCAGGTCGTGCCGGACCTCGGCGTCGATCCGGTCCCAGTCGGGCGTCAGGCACACCTCGGCGTACTCGGTCACGGCGTCGGCCATCTTGGCGACCGTCTCCGTCCGTCCCGCGGCCAGTTCCGCGACCCAGCCGGGGACGGGACGGCCCGGGTGCCGCGCGGCCAGCTCCGCGAGGTCGCCGCGCAACCGGGTGCGGCGGGTGCCGCGCAGGGCCTCCACGCCGTCCCGTAACGTCCCCGAGGTGGTGACGGGCGTGAGGAAGTCGACGGCGTAGCCGGCGGACGGCACCAGGTCGGTCAGCATGCGCGCCGAGTCGGGGACCTTCGGTCCGACGCGTCGCCGCCACCGTCCGAACACCGCCGCACCCTGGGGGCGCCGCAGCCGGTACAGGCTGAGCAGTCCTTCCCACATCGCGTCCGGCCCCGCCGCCAGCCGCGTCCGCGGAAGATCGTCACCGGTGAAATGAATCCTCAGCATTTCGCCACCCCGTGCCGCCGGGCCACGCGAACCCGAAATCTCTGCCACTTCTCCTTACTACGACCGTCGGCCGCCCTGATCAGGTTCGGCCGAGCCGCCCTGACCACTGGCCGAATTAGGCCATCCCTCCGTCGCGGGGGACGGGCGTCGCGGGCGGCCCGATGTCCGGCCCCGCTTCGGACGGGCGGGCGAGAAACGCGAGGTCGCCCGACGGATCGTGGGTGCCTGGCCTCCCGTCATTCGGGTGCCGGCGGAGGAAGTGGAATGGTTTCGGAAAAGGAAGTGGACGGTGATCTACATTTGTAATTTGTGGGGTTCTGGCCGGAGAAGGTCACTTTATTGGTGAATGGTTCTCATGAGGCGGGAGGTGTGCGACAGTGATCCTCGTTCGGTCTCTTGCCGAATGTCATTGGTGTGCGAGGGGAGCTGTCGCATGTCACGTCGACATCGTTGGTTGTCGCGTCCATTCATGGTTCTGGGGGCGGGTGCCGCGCTCGTCGCGGCGGTCGCCACCGCGCCGGCCGGGGCCGCGCCCACGGTCGTGAAAGCCGATCAGGGGCCGAGCTCGGCCGGATGCGCCAACCGGGTCAACGACACGGCGCGCAAGCTGGTGGAGTGCGTCCGGACCGAGGACCTGTGGCGCCACATGAAGGCGTTCCAGGCCATCGCCGACGCGAACCCGGGGCCTGACGGGCACGCGTCGCGCAACTCCGGGGAGCCGGGGTACAAGGCGTCGGTGGACTACGTCGCCAAGCTGATGCGCCAGGCCGGCTACGACGTCACGATCCAGAAGTACAAGTTCTTCTACTTCGCCTACAAGGGCATCCCGACGTTCCGTTCGGTGTCGCCGACGCCGCACGACTACACCGTGGTCACCGACTGGAACCCCGGCCAGAGCACCGGGACGGCGAACGCGGAGCTCCAACCCGCGGGCGGCATGGTCCTCCCGCCGTCGCCGACGCCCAGCTCGACCAGCGGGTGCAAGGCGTCCGACTTCAGCGGCTTCCAGGCCGGGCGCGTCGCGCTCATCCAGCGCGGCGGGTGCAACTACGGCGTCAAGGTCCTGAACGCGCAGGCGGCCGGCGCGTCCGGAGTGGTCGTCTTCAACGAGGGCAACCCGGGGCGGACGGGCGTGATCTCCGGCAGCCTCACCGACGCCGACGGCAACCGGATCGTCCCGACGATCCCGGTGGCGTTCACCGCGTTCCAGACGGGCAGTGACCTGCTCGACCAGTACAACCAGGCCGTCCAGAACAACACGGCGCTGCCGAAGCTCAACCTCGACATCCAGGCGAAGGTCGACCCCAACGCCGACGACTACAACGTGATCGCCGACTCCAAGGGCGGCGACCCGAACCACACCGTGGTCGTCGACGCGCACCTCGACGCGATCTACGGCGCCGGGATGCTCGACAACGCCTCCGGGTCCGCGACGATCCTCAACGTCGCCCAGCTGATGCGCAAGGTCACACCGCGCAACAAGCTGCGGTTCATCTGGTTCGGCGGCGAGGAACTGGGCGAGCTCGGCTCGTCGTATTACGTCAACAACCTGAGCCCGACCGAGCTGGGCAAGATCGGCTACGACCTCGACGCGGACGTCACCGCGACGCCGAACTACGTGGTCGGCGTGCTCGACCCGGCGGGCGTCGACCTGTTCACCCGCGTGGTCTCGACGCAGTTCCCGCCGCAGGTGTACGAGCCGTCGAAGGTCGCCCGGGACGTGGGGATCAACTACTTCAACTCCATCGGGAAGAAGCAGATCCTGTTCTCCCCGATCGGGACGGACGCGGAGCAGTTCAACCTCGCCGGGGTCCCCGCGAGCGGCGTCCTGACCGGTCAGGACTGCTGCAAGCTCCAGTCGGACGTCGACATGTTCGGCGGGACCCTGGGGAACTTCGAGGGGACCATCCCGAGCAGCGACGGCGGATGCGTCGACAACCCGTTCCGCTGGTGCGACAACCTCGCCAACAACGACCCGAAGGTCCTGACCTTCATGTCCAAGGGCTTCGCCGGCATGGTGGTCAACATGGCCTTCGACACGAAGGTGCTGGGCGCGGCGGCCAATCCACGCGTCCATCCCTTGGCACCGAAGGCCCATCCGAGTAACAGAGGGGCCCCGACCAGCTGACCGAAGGTGATCACGCGAACATGAGACGGCCCCGGCGGTGTGTCACCGCCGGGGCCGTCCCCTGTGTGGCCTCACATGGCGCGTGGCGGAGGGGCGTTCCCCTGCCGTCCTACGACACGCGCGTCAGTGCTCGTTCGGCCGGTCACTTGACGTGCAGCAGGACCGTGTTGCTCTTGTAGGGGTGGCGCCAGTGGTTGTGGCTGTCCTTGGACTGGACGCTGCCGCGGAAGGTGTAGGCGCCCTTCTTCGCGCCCACGTTGTAGGCGATGGTGTAGATCTGCGCCTCGTCCTTGCGGTTCCAGTGGCTTAGCGTCGTGCACTTCACGGTCGTGAACTTCGCCTTGCCGGCCGAGCGCTCGAGGCAGAACCGCAGTCCGCTGAGGTGCACCCCGGCGGAGTCGGAGGCCGCCCGCAGCTGGAACGCCACGGTGCTGCGGGGGTGGACGGTCTTGTGGCCGGCCTTCAGCGTGAAGCTGGACTTCGCCGAGGCCGCCCCGGCGGTGCCCAGCGTGACCGCCCCGGCGGTCGCGAGAACGCCCGCGGTGAGGATGAGCTTGCGTCGCATCAGCAACTCCTGTCTCGTCTTGGTGGACGAGACGTTAGATGCGTTGTTTACGCAAGAGGTTAAGTATTGATCGTGTGACGTGCGCCACTTTCGCATCTGCCTCGAAAACGCCCCGTGCCGGGACCGATCGGCGCGCGCGGACGGGCGGTCAGCGTCGGTCAGCGTCGGTCAATGAGAGCGAGACGGGTGCGGGCGGCCAGGGCGGCGGTGCTGTACCAGACGCCGATGAGGCCCATCAGCGAACGGAGGTCGGGGACCTCGCAGGACACGGTGTACTCGTCGACGCGCTCGGCGCCGGGGACGTCGGCGGCGTACTCGGCGGCCGTGGGGATCTGGAACCCGGCGGTCACGACCAGGCGCTCCGGCAGGGGGACGGGACGCAGCGACGGGGCGTTCCCGACGGCCGCGGTGGCGGCCTCGCGGATGAGCGCCTGGGCGCGCCGGGGGTGCAGGCTGTCGGCGGCGGTGTAGCCCTCGGCGGTCTTCACCGTGGCGGTGACCACGCCGGGGAAGACGCGCTCGGCGAGGGCGCAGATCTGGTCGTCGCCGGTGACCAGGCCGACGGGGACGCCGTGCTCGGCGGCCAGCAGCGCGTTGACCTCGGCCTCGGAGACGATCTCGTCGTTGAGGCGCAGCCAGGTGAAGAACGACGAGAAGCTGTGGGCGAGGACGCCGGGACAGCCGCCCGGCGCGTGATAGCCGACGAACAGGGCCACGGCGTGGCGTCCGTCCAGGCCGTGGGCCATGCACTGGGCCTTGGGGGAGCCGGTGACCAGGCGGGCACGCTCGTCCAGGGCGTCCTGGAGGAAGTTGTCCATCGTGCCGTGGCTGTCGTTGACCACGACCGTGTCGGCGCCCGCGTCGAACGCGCCGGCGATCGCGGCGTTGGCCTCGGCGGTCATCAGCTCCTGCGAGCGGGGGTAGTTGTGCCCTCCGCGCACGATCTGGTCCACCGTGGCGATGCCGGCGATGCCTTCCATATCCACCGAGATGTAGACGTCCAAGACCGCTCCCTTCGTGTTTGCCGCGAGTATGCCGGGGGTGGGAGCGGGGCGGCTTCGGTGCCCGACACAGGGAACGGGCAGGATTTTCGTGCGGCCGCACGAATCGGGGCCGCCGGAGGGTGCCTACCGTTCAGCCCATGGGCGGCGGACGAAGCGGATGTGTTGAGGAGGCCCTGTGCACCGACCCCTGGCCATCGACGATCTCTACCTGCTCGCGTTGCCCGGCGATCCCGCCCTGGCACCGGGCGGGGAGCGGGTCGTCTACACGCTGACCACGCAGGACGCCGAGCTCGACCGGGCGGAGAGCGCGCTGTGGGAGGTCCGCGCGGACGGCGGGGCGCCGCGTCCGCTGACGCGCGGCCCCGCCGACCTGGCGCCGCGCTGGTCCCCGGACGGTGCGACGCTGGCGTTCCTGCGCGCGGGCCGGATCCACCTGCTGCCCGCCGACGGGGGCGAGGCCGTTCCGCTGACCGACCGGGACGCGGGCGTCCCGGTCTGGTCCCCGGACGGCGCCCGCATCGCGTTCGCGGCCCCCGCCGACCGGCCCGACCCGGACGCGCCCGTCCAGGTCGACCGGCTCGGCTACAAGGCCGACGGGCACGGGCTGCTCGGGAACGTTCCCACCGCGCTGTTCGTGGTGGACGTCGCGACGGGCGAGACCACGCGGATCACCGACTCCGTGCGGCACGGGGTGCACCGCGCGGGGCAGCCCGCCTGGTCGCCCGAAGGGACCCGGCTGGCGTTCCCCGCCTCGGTCGGCGACCGGGCCGACGTGACCGGCGCGCTGGTCGCCTGTGTGACGGATCTGGACGGCGTCGACCTGCGCGTGCTCGGGAACACCGAGGGTGTGACCGCGTCCGTCGGCTGGTTCCCGGACGGTGAGGCCCTGCTGGTTGTCGGGCAGGACACCGTCCGCGCCGGGCACCTGAATCTCGTCCGCCAGCCGCTGGACGGGTCGTCCGGCACCGTGCTGACCGCCGCGCTCGACCGGAACGTGATGCCGGGCATGCCGGGCTATCCGGGGGCGCTCCCGCAGTTCACCGGAAAGGACGCCGGCGGGCTGCTCTTCTGCGCCCGCGACCGCGGCGTCACCCGCCTGTACCGGCTCGGGGACGCCGGGATCGCCGAGGTCCCGCTGCCCGCCGGGACCGGCGTCGCGGCCTGCTCGGTCGCCGCCGGGACGGGCCGGGCGGCCGTGCTGGTCGCCGACGCCACCCGCTTCGCCGAGATCGAGCTCCTCGACCTCGCCACCGACCGGACGACCCGCCTCACCCGGCACACCGCCGACTCCCTGCCCGGCGTCGACCTCCCGGAGATCACCGAACGGGAGTTCACGATCTCCGACGGCACCCGCGTGCACGGCTTCCTCATCCGGGACCCCGCCGCGCCCCCCGGCGGCCCCCTGCTGGTGGACGTCCACGGTGGCCCGCACAACGCCTGGGCGCCGCACGCCGACTCCGTCCACCTCTACCACCACGAGCTCGCCGCCCGCGGCTGGACGATCCTGGCGCTCAACATCCGCGGCAGCGACGGCTACGGCGAGGCGTTCTACACCGCCGCGCTCGGCGCGTGGGGCGAGGGCGACGAGCGGGACGTCCTGGAACCCGTCCAGGCCCTGGTCGACGAGGGCCTGGCCGATCCCGACCGCATCGCGCTGACCGGCTACAGCTACGGCGGGTACCTCACGTGCTGGCTGTCGGCGCGCAGCCGGGTGTTCCGGGTCGCGGTCCCGGGCGGCGTCGTCACCGACCTGGTCTCGATGGCCGGAACGTCCGACGTGGGGCAGGACCTGATCGACTCCGAGATCGGCCCGCGGGACCGGCTCGCCGCGCTGTCCCCGCTGACGCACGCCGACGCGGTGCGCGTCCCGACGCTGATCCTGCACGGCGAGGCCGACGACCGCTGCCCGGTCGGCCAGGCCGAGCAGTGGTTCCACGCGCTGCGCTCGCGCGGCGTGCCGGTCCGCCTCGTCCGGTATCCGGGCGGCGACCACATGTTCCTGCTCACCGGACGGCCCTCGCACCGGGCCGACTACTCCCGCCGTCTCGTCGGCTGGGTCACCGAACACCTGGGAGGCGACCGTGACTGACATTCCGTTCAACGAGAGAGTGGCGCCCGGCGCCGTCGATGCCGCGCACTGGGCCGGGCGGTTGAGCGCCCTGGCCGCCGAGCACGGCGTGCCCGGCGCGAGCCTGGGCATCCTGGCCGGCGGCGAGATCACCGAGGCCGCCACGGGCCTGGCCAACGTCGGCGCGCGGATCGAGGCCACCACCGACACGCTGTGGCAGATCGGCTCGATCTCCAAGGTCTGGACGGCCACCGTCGCGATGGCGCTCGTCGACGAGGGCGTCCTGGACCTGGACGTCCCCGTCGCCGAGACGCTGCCGGGCCTGCGGCTCGGCACCCCGGAGCTGACCGGGCGGGTCACCCTGCGGCACCTGCTCACCCACACCAGCGGGATCGACGGCGACTTCTTCGTCGACACCGGACGCGGCGACGACTGCCTCGAACGCTACGCCGCGCTCCTCGCCGAGGCCGCCGCCAACCACCCGGTCGGCGCGACCATGTCCTACTGCAACGCCGGATTCACCCTGGCGGGCCGCGTCCTCGAACAGGTCACCGGCGTGCAGTGGGACCGGCTGATGCGCGAACGCCTCTACGAGCCGCTCGGCCTCACCCACACCGCGACGCTTCCGGAGGACGTCCTGCGCCACCGCGCCGCCGCCGGGCACATGGGCGACCCGCCCGCCGTCGCGCCGCACTGGACGCTCATGCGCTCGACCGGACCGGCGGGCCTGATCTGCTCCACGCCCCGCGACGTCCTGACCTTCGCCCGTCTCCACCTCGACGACGGCCTGACCCCCGGCGGCGCGCGCCTGCTCTCGGCGGACGCCGCGCAGGCGATGCGGACGCCGCAGGTCGCCCTGCCCGACACCCGCACCCTGGGCGACGCGTGGGGGCTGGGCTGGATCCTGATGGGCTGGTCCGGACGCCGCCTGTACGGCCACGACGGCAACACCATCGGCCAGAGCGCCTTCCTGCGGGTGCTGCCCGACGCGGGGCTCGCGGTCTGCCTGCTCACCAACGGCGGCGACACCAGGAGCCTCTTCCAGGACCTCTACGGCGAGATCTTCTCCGACCTCGCCGGGGTCGACGTGCCCGCGCCGCCCGAGCCCTCCGAGACACACGTCCCGGACGACCCGTCGCGTCACGTGGGCGTCTACGAGCGCGCGTCGACCCGCATGGAGGTGTTCGAACGGGACGGCGGCCTGGTCCTGCGGTCCACGGCGACCGGGGAGCTGGCCGCGATGCTCTCCGAGTCCGAGCGGTGCCAGGAGGAGCCGCTGCTGCCGCTGGAGCCGGGGGTCTTCGTCGTCCGGCGGCCCGGCATGCGCGGCTGGTTCCCGGTGACGTTCTACGAGCTCGACGACGGCACCCCGTACGTCCACCACGGCATTCGCGCGACGCCCAAGGTGGGCTGATGACGGACCGTAACGCGGCGACGCCGCACCCGCACGCGCCCGTGCCGAACCTGTACGCGGAGGCGGAGGCCCGGACGGACGAGATGGTCGCCGACATCGGGGACCTGGTGCGCGTCGAGTCGCCCACCGCGGACGTGGCGGCCGTGCGCCGCTGCGCCCAGAAGGTCGCCGAGCTGGGCGCGCGCCTGACCGGATCCGACCCCGAATGGCTGGAGGCCGGCGGACGGCCGCACCTGCGCTGGCGGTTCGGCGCGGGCGACCGGGTGCTGCTGCTCGGCCACTTCGACACCGTCTGGCCCGTCGGCGCGCTCGCCACCCACCCGTTCGCCGTGACCGGCGGGCGGATGACCGGCCCCGGCTGCTTCGACATGAAGGCCGGGCTCGTCCAGATCTTCCACGCCCTGGCCCTCCTGGACGACCTGGACGGCGTGAGCGTGCTCGCCACCAGCGACGAGGAGACCGGATCCCGCACCTCCCGCGCCCTGGTCGAGGCGGAGGCCCGCCGGGTCTCGTCCGCCCTGGTGCTGGAGGCGAGCGAACGCGGCGCGCTGAAGACCGCTCGGAAGGGCGTGTCCACCTACGACCTGCGCATCGTCGGGAAGGCGGCACACGCCGGGCTCGAACCGCACCGCGGCGTGAACGCCACCGTCGAGCTGGCCCACCAGGTGCAGGCCGTCGCGGCGCTCGCCGACCCGGCGGCGGGCACCTCGGTGACGCCGACGGTCGCCTCGTCCGGGACGACCCGCAACACCGTCCCGGACGAGGCCGTCCTGCTGGTGGACGTCCGCGCCGTCACGTCCGCCGAACAGGACCGGGTCGACGCGGCGCTGCGCGCGCTGTGTCCCGCGCTGCCCGGCGCGCGACTCGAGGTGACCGGCGGCCCCGACCGCCCGCCGCTCCAGGAGGAGTCGTCGGCGGGGCTGTTCGCCCTGGCGTCCCGCCTGAACGAGGAGCTCGGCCTCGGGCCCCTGCGGGGCGTCGCCGTGGGCGGCGGCTCCGACGGGAACCTCACCGCCGGGGCCGGCACGCCCACCCTGGACGGCCTCGGAGCGGTCGGCGGCGGCGCACACGCCGACCACGAACACGTGATCGTCGCCGAGCTGCCGCGCCGGACCGCGCTGCTCGCGGCGCTCGTCCGCGACCTGACGACATCGAAGGGCGAACCGGAATGACCCACCGACCCGAGACCGGCCCGGCGGCCGCCACAGAGGTCGCCGACGCCGTGCGGCGGGCCGCGGGCCGCGCCGCCGAGCGGGCCGCGGACGCCGCGGGCGTCGACATCAGGGAGCTGACCGACCTCCGCGACCTGGCCGAGGCGTCCGCGCTGATCGACCGGGTGTGGCGTCCCCCGGCCGGGAGCTCGCTCATCACCCCCGAGTTCATCCGCGTGATCGAGCACATCGGCGGCTACGTCGTCGGGGTGTACACCGGCGGGCGGATGACCGGGACCTGCGTCGGCCTGCTCGCCGCCGACGGACTCCACTCCCACATCGCCGGACTCGAGGGCCCCACCCGGGGAGGCGGCGCCGGCCACGCCCTCAAGCTGCACCAGCGCGCCTGGTCCCTGGACCGGGGCATCACCAGGGTGAGCTGGACGTTCGATCCGCTGATCGCCCGCAACGCCTACTTCAACCTGGCGAAACTCGGCGCGGCCCCGGCCGAGTACCTGCCCGACTTCTACGGCGCGATGCGGGACGAGGTGAACCAGGGCGAGCCGACCGACCGCCTCCTCGTCCACTGGGACCTGACGGGACCGCGCGCGACCGCCGCCTGCGAGGGCCGCCCGCACCGCCCGGACCTTCCGGACGCGGGCCCGCGCCCGGTCGTCGGGCTCGACGCCGAACCCGACGGGACCCCGGCCGCCGGACGCCTCGACGGACCGACCGTCCTCGTCCGGGTCCCGTCCGACGTGGAGGCCATGCGGGTCTCCGCTCCCGAGACCGCCCGGGAGTGGCGGCACGCCGTCCGCGACGTCCTCGGCGGCCTGATGGCCGAGGGGGCGACCGTCACCGGCTTCACCCGGGACGGCCGGTACGTGCTCGAACGCAACGAAGGGGACCCCCGATGAAGCTCGCCGGAGTCGAACTGCGCCGGATCGCGATGCCGCTGGTCGCGCCGTTCCGCACCTCGTTCGGAACGCAGACCGCCCGGGAGATCCTGCTGGTCAGGGTCGAGACCGGCGACGGCGAGGGGTACGGCGAGTGCGTCACCATGGCCGACCCCGTCTACTCCTCCGAGTACACCGACGGCGCGGTCGACGTGCTCCGCCGCCACCTGATCCCCGCCCTGACGGCCCGTCCCGACCTCGATCCGTGGGCCGTGGCACCGGCGCTCGCCCACATCAAGGGCCATCGCATGGCCAAGGCCGCGCTGGAGACGGCCGTCCTGGACGCCTGGCTCCGCGCCCGGTCGCTGTCCTTCGGCGCCTGGCTCGGCGCGACCGCCGACCGGGTCCCGGCCGGGGTCTCTGTCGGGATCATGGACTCGATCCCCGCGCTCCTGGACGCCGTCGACGGCTACCTCGCCCAGGGGTACCGGCGGATCAAGCTGAAGATCGAGCCCGGCTGGGACGTCGAGCCCGTCGCGGCCGTCCGCGAGCGCTTCGGCGACGCGGTCCCGCTCCAGGTCGACGCCAACACCGCCTACACCGTCGCCGACGCCGCCCACCTGGCCCGGCTGGACGACTACGGGCTCCTCCTCATCGAGCAGCCCCTCGACGAGGAGGACGTGCGCGGCCACGCCGTCCTCGCCGCCGCCGTCCGCACCCCGATCTGCCTGGACGAGTCGATCGTGTCCGCCCGGTCGGCCGCCGACGCGATCGCCCTCGGCGCCTGCTCGATCGTCAACATCAAACCCGGACGCGTCGGCGGCTACCTCGAGGCCCGCCGGATCCACGACGTCTGCGCCGCGCACGGCGTCCCCGTCTGGTGCGGCGGCATGCTCGAGAGCGGACTCGGCCGCGCCGCGAACGTCGCCCTCGCCGCGCTGCCGGGCTTCACCCTCCCCGGCGACACCTCCGCGTCCGACCGCTACTACAGGACCGACATCACCGAGCCGTTCGTCCTCGAGGACGGCCACCTGCGCGTGCCGACCGGACCCGGCCTCGGCGTCCTGCCCGACCCCGCCCGGCTCGCCGAGGTCACCGTCGCCACCGAGTGGATCGCCGCCTGATCGGCGGGGCCGCCGCGCGGGCGACCAGGGAAGATCGCCTACGTTGAGGGGATGACCACGCCGCCCGCCGCCGTCCTCGGCCGTATCCTCACCGACCTGGGATCCACCCTCGTCGAGGTCGCGGCCGGGGACCCGGACCCGGCGCGCCCGGTCGGCGGCGTCCTCATCCACGACCCCCACGACGAGCCCGCCCGGCTCCCCGGCGCCGTCGTCCTCGGCGTCGGCGTGCACGGCGCCGGGCCCGTCGCGGCGCTCGTCGAACGGGCCGCCGCCCTCGACGCCGCCGCGGTCATCGTCCGGTCC
>NZ_RFFG01000139.1 GCF_003696215.1 Actinomadura harenae
CTCGTCCCGGCGGACGCCGCGGACGCGATCACCCAGGCCGCCCGCGCCGCGCGGCCCGACCCCGCCGGGCTCGCCCGCCGGGCCCGCGGCGCGGGCAACCCCGTCGTCCCGCTGGTCGCCGACCTGCGCGCCCTCGCCGGAGACGCCGGACGGCACGTCCACCGGGGCGCGACCAGCCAGGACGTCATGGACACCGCCGCGATGCTGGTCGCCGCGCGCGCCCGGCGGGAGATCACCGGGACGCTCGACCGCGTCCTCGCGCTGCTCGCCGGGCTCGCCGAACGGCACCGGGACACGCCGATGCCGGGCCGGACGCTGTCCCGGCAGGCGCTCCCGACGACGTTCGGGCTCAAGGCCGCGCAGTGGCTGCTCGGCTGCCTCGACGGACGCGGCCGGCTGGCCTCGGTCGCGCTGCCCGTCCAGCTCGGCGGCGCGGTCGGCACGCTCGCCGCCTTCGGCGCGGACGGCCCCGCGCTGGCCGACGCGTTCGCCGACGAGCTCGGCCTCGACCGGGCCGTCCTGCCCTGGCACACCCGGCGCACCCCGGTCGCCGACCTCGGAGCCGCGTCCGCGCTGGTCACCGGGGCGCTCGGCAAGATCGCGACGGACGTCACGCTGCTCGCGCAGAGCGAGGTCGACGAGCTCGCCGAACCCGCCGGGCCGGGCCGGGGCGGGTCGTCGGCGATGCCGCACAAGCGGAACCCGGCGCTCGCGACGCTCGTCCGGTCGGCGGCGCTCCAGGTCCCCGCGCAGGTCCAGGTGCTGCTGGCGGCGCAGGCCGCCGCGCACGAGCGCCCGGCGGGAGAGTGGCACGCCGAATGGCAGCCGCTCCGCGAGTGCCTGCGGCTCACCGGCGGCGCGGCGGAGACCACGGCCGAGCTGCTCGACGGCCTCGAGGTGCGCCCCGAACGCATGCGCGCCCACCTGGACGACCTCGCCGCGCTGCTCCCCGGGCGCGACGCCGCCACCGACGTCCGCGCGGCGGGCGCCCTGGTCGACCGCGCCCTCACCGAGTACAGGAAGAGCCTCCCGTGAAACTCGTCCACCGCCTGGACGGCCCGGACGACGCCCCGCTCGTCGTCCTCGGGCCGTCGCTCGGCACGACGTCCGCGCTGTGGGACCCGCAGCTCCCGGCGCTCGTCCGGCACTGGCGCGTCCTGCGCTACGAGCTGCCCGGCCACGGCGGCGCGCCCGTCCCGGACGGACCGTTCGGCGTCGCCGACCTCGCGGACGCCGTGATCGGCCTGCTCGACCGGGCGGGCGCGGCCCGCGCGGCGGTCGCCGGGGTCTCACTCGGCGGGGCCGTCGCGATGACGGCCGCGCTGCGCGCGCCGGAACGGGTCGCCAGCCTCGCGCTGCTCTGCACGTCCCCGAGG
Organism: Actinomadura harenae; assembly: GCF_003696215.1. Lineage (GTDB taxonomy): Bacteria > Actinomycetota > Actinomycetes > Streptosporangiales > Streptosporangiaceae > Spirillospora > Spirillospora harenae. Next base: position 1,377 of record NZ_RFFG01000139.1, read on the forward strand.
TTCGGCGAGCCCGGCCCGTGGCGCGAGCGGGCCGCGCTGGTGCGCCGCGAGGGTGTCGAGAGGGTCGCCACGTCGGCGCCGTCCCGCTGGTTCACGCCGGAGTTCCCGCCCGCCGCCGCCGAACCGTTCGTCGCGATGAACCGGACGGCGGCCCCCGACGGCTACGCGGCCTGCTGCGACGCGCTCGCGGGCCACGACCTCACCGGACGGCTCGACCGGATCACCGCGCCGACGCTGGTCGTCGCGGGCGCGCAGGACCTGCCGACCCCGCCGCGCGGGCACGCCGACGTCCTCGCGGAGCACATCCCCGACTCGGTGCTCACGGTCGTCGACCACGCCGCGCACCTCGCTAACGCCGAGCAGCCCGGGGCCGTCACCGACGCGCTCCTGCACCATCTCCACCGCACCTGGAAGGGGACCGCCGAGTGACCGGCGACGACCAGCGGCACGACGACGAGCCGCGCGACGACGAGCGGCGTGACGACGGGTCGCACGCCGACGGGCCGCGCACCGACGAGCGGCGGCGCGCCGACGGGATGACGACCCGCCGCGAGGTCCTGGGCGACGCGCACGTCGACCGCGCGGTCGCCCGGACGACCGGCTTCACCGCCGACTTCCAGGACCTCATCACCCGCTACGCGTGGGGCGAGATCTGGAACCGCCCGGGTCTCGACCGCAGGACCCGCAGCTGCGTCACCCTCACCGCGATGGTCGCGGGCGGCCACCACGACGAGCTGGCCATGCACGTCCGGGCCGCGCTGCGCAACGGCCTCACCCGCGACGAGATCAAGGAGGTCCTGTTGCAGACCGCGATCTACTGCGGGGTGCCCGCCGCGAACTCGGCGTTCGCCGTCGCGCAGCGGGTCCTGTCCGAGATCGACGAGCGGGAGTAGGGCGTGGGGGCACAGCGTCCGCTGACGGCGGCGGGCAAGGTCATGGGAATCCTGGACGCCTTCGCGCCCGGGGACGTCCGGCTCACGCTGAGCGAGATCTGCCGCCGGGCCGGGCTGCCGCCGTCCACGGGGCACCGCCTGGTCGGCGAGCTGACCGCGGGCGGGTTCCTGGAGCGGACCCCGGACGACGGCACCTACCGCATCGGCACCCGGCTGTGGCGGATCGGCAGCCGCGCCCCGGCCGTCACCGGGCTGCGCGAGCTGGCGCTGCCGCACATGGAGGACCTGTACGAGGCGACGCACGACAACGTCCAGCTCGCCGTGCTGGGCGGCGGCCGGGCGCTGTTCGTGGAGCGGCTGCGCGGCCGCCGCTCGGTGCCGGTCGTGACGCGGGTCGGCTCCGACCTGCCGCTGCACGCGACCGGCGCGGGCAAGGTGCTGCTGGCGTACGCGCCCGCCGCCGTGCGCGAGGCCGTCCTCGCCGAGCCGCTGACCCGGCACACGTCCGCCACGCTCACCGATCCGGAGGCGCTGCGCCGCGACCTGGCCGCCACGCGCCGCCGGGGCTACGCCACGACCCGGGACGAGATGACCGCCGGGGCGTTCTCGGTCGGCGTGCCCGTCCGGGACCGGGACGGGGCGGTCGTGGCCGCGTTGTCCCTGGTCGCGCGCTCGCGCGGCGCGGACCCGCGCCGCCTCCTGCCGCCCCTCGCGACGGCGGCGCGCGCGCTGTCCCGCGACCTCGCCGTCCACTGGGACGCGGGCACCGCCGCGCTCCGCGAGGACGCCGCCTTCACGCCGGACACCCCCGGTTTCGCGAGCGGCCCCGGTTTCGCGACCGGCCCCGACCCGGCGTCGGGTCCCGCGCCGGGTCCGGACATGGACTGACCGGTCCCCACCGGCCGAACACGCACCCGCCAAACCCACCGACCGACCCCCGGGGACCCGTCCCCGGGGCAGAGGGCCGTCCGCCGCCCCCGGGGCGGGACGGCCGGACCAAGGAGGATCCCATGCGCACGCAGGTCGCGATCGTCGGCGGCGGACCGGCGGGTCTGCTGCTGTCCCACCTGCTGCACCGGCAGGGCGTCGCGTCGGTGGTGCTGGAGAGCCGCGACCGCGCCTACGTCGAGCGGCGGCAGCGCGCCGGGATGCTCGAACAGGGCACCACCGACGTGCTGCGCGAGAGCGGCGCCGGCGAGCGGCTCGACCGGGAGGGCCTGGTCCACCACGGCATCGAGCTGCGGTTCGGCGGCGAGGGCCACCGGATCCCGATCACCGACCTCACCGGCCGGACCGTCACCGTCTACGCCCAGACCGAGATCGTCAAGGACCTGGCCGCGCTGCGGCTCGCGGACGGCGGCGACGTCCGGTACGAGGCCGAGGTGCTCGCGGTCGACCCGTCCACCGGGACGGTCACCTTCCGGCAGGACGGCGCGGCCCATGAGCTGACGGCCGACTACATCGCGGGCTGCGACGGCTTCCACGGCGTCAGCCGCCGCGCCGTCCCGGACGTCCGGACGTTCGCCCGCGACTACCCGTTCGCCTGGCTCGGCGTCCTCGCCGACGTCGCGCCGTCCACCGACGAGCTGATCTACGCCCACCACGAGCGCGGCTTCGCGCTGCACAGCCTGCGCTCGCCGTCCGTCAGCCGCCTCTACCTCCAGGTCGCGCCGGACGAGGACCTCGCCGCATGGTCCGACGCGCGGATCTGGGACGAGCTCGCCGTCCGGTTCGGCACCCCGGACGGCTGGGAGCTGACGCCCGGCCCGATCACCGACCGGTCGGTGACGCCGATGCGCAGCTTCGTCGCCGAGCCGATGCGGCACGACCGGCTGTTCCTCGCCGGGGACTCCGCGCACATCGTCCCGCCGACCGGCGCCAAGGGCCTCAACCTCGCGGTGTCGGACGTGACGATCCTCGCCCGCGCGCTGACCGAGCGGTACGCCTCCGGTTCGGAGGCGCTCCTGGACGCGTACTCGGCGACGTGCCTGAGCCGGGTCTGGCGGGCCGAGCACTTCTCGTACTGGATGACGACCCTGCTGCACGCCGACCCGGAGTCCGACGCGTTCGCCCGGCGGCTGCAGCGGGCGCACCTGGAGTACGTGGCAGGATCAGCGCCCGCCATGGCCTCCCTTGCCGAAAACTACGCCGGACTGCCGCTGAAGTGACCGGTCACCGCCATAATGACGTGATCTTCACAGTATGGGGGTAAGGCAGGATGGACGCAGGCGGCGCGGCGCTCGGGAGCCGTTACACGCTGGTCGGCATGATCGGCCAGGGCGGCATGGGCGTGGTGTGGCGGGCGCTGGACCGCGTGACCGGTGAGGAGCGCGCGGTCAAGGTGCTGCGGCCGGAGCTGGCCGCCGACCCGGCGTCGGTGACCCGGTTCGTCCGGGAGCGCACGGCGCTGCTGCGGGTCCGGCACCCGAACGTGGTGACCGTGCACGACCTGGTCGTGGAGGGCGACCGGCTCGCCCTGGTCATGGACCTGGTGACCGGCGAGGACCTCGGCGAGTACCGGGGGCGGCGCGGGGGAGCGCTGCCGACCGCCGAGGCCGCCTGGCTGGTCGGCCACGTCTGCGCGGCCCTCGTCGCGGTGCACGAGGCGGGACTGGTCCACCGCGACCTCAAGCCGGCCAACGTGCTGCTCGACCACACCTCGCCGGAGTCGCCGGTGCGGCTCGCCGACTTCGGCGTCGCCCGGATCGCGTCCGGCGACGACCTCACCGCCACCGGCAACATCGTCGGAACGCCCCGCTACATGGCGCCCGAGGTGCTGGAGGGCCACGAGCCAGGCCCGCCCGCCGACGTGTACGCCGCGGGCGTCACCCTGTACGAGCTGCTCGCCGGACGCCAGCCGTTCGGCGGCAGCAGCATCTCGGCCGTCCTGCACGAGCACCTCCACGTCCCGCCGCCCCCGCTGCCCGGCCTGCCCCCCGAGCTGTGGACGCTGCTCGAGCAGAGCCTCGAGAAGCAGCCGATGGCCCGCATCGGCGCCTACGACCTGGGACGGCGCCTGATCGAGTACGCCCGCGCGAACCACCAGGGCCGGTTCGCGATCACCGTTCCGGCCGGTTCGGTGCAGAAGCCGTCCGCGACGCAGGGCGGAACCCTCCCGCACGGTGCCTCACTCCCGCACGGTGCCTCACTCCCGCACGGCGCGTCGCTTCCGAACGGTGCCTCGCTCCCGAACGCGTCGCTGCCCCAGGGCGCCTCGCTGCCGAACGGCGCGTCCCTGCCGAACGGGTCGTCCTTGCCGCACGGCGCGTCGCTCCCGCACGGCACCTCGCTGCCGCAGGGCATGTTCGTGCCGCAGGGCGCGGCCGGAATGAACCAGGGCGGGATCCCCGGCCCGGACGGCACGGTCGCCGTGCCCCGGAAGAGCGGCGGGCCCCGGCGCGGCACGCTCATCGGCGTGGGCGCGGCCGTCGTGGCCGCCGTCACCGCCACGGGGGTCACGCTCGCCCTCACCAGCGGGGGCGGCGGCTCCAAGGACGGGCAGGCCAAGGCGGCGGCCGAGGCGTCCCGGGGGAACCTCCTGGCCGGGAAGCCGAACGGCTCGGCGGCGCCGTCCGGCAAGGGGAAGAAGAAGTCGCCCGGGGCGACGCCGTCGGCGTCCGGCTCGGGGTCGGCGTCGCCGGGCGACTCGCCGGGCACCTCGCCCTCCTCGGGAGCGCCGACGAAGGGCTCCGGCCCCGGGGCGGGCGGCAGCGGTGACGGCGGGAACGCGCGGCAGCCCACCGGCTGGATGTGCGGTCCGCGTGGGGAGGCCGACGCCAGGCAGCACTACCTGACGGCGTGCATCCGCTTCGACGGTCACTCGGTGGTCATGCGTGGGATCCTGGACCCCGTGGCGTCCCGCAACGACCCGAAGCTGATCGCCGCCAACCAGATGCAGGTGATCCTGGTCCTCAAGCGGGCCGCCGACCAGACCAACGCCGGCACCTGGACCTCCGCGCCCTGTACCACGCTGACCTGCACGTTCGAGATGTCCACCGTCCCCGCGCACGGCGACTACCGGGTGCTGCCGAAGTTCAGCTACCAGGGCATCTACCAGGGCAACGGGAAGGAGAGCCCGCCCCTCACGTTCTGACCGGCCCGCGCCCCGTGTGCTGCACGTCACGCAAGATTTCAGGCTCTGCAATTTTGCAGAGCCTGCAAAGAAGTCTAGAGTCGTGGGCATGACGGTGGAGATGGGCCTGCGCGAGCGCAAGAAGGCCGCGACCCGCGACGCGCTGAGCCGCGCCGCGATGCGGCTGGCGCTCGAGCACGGAGTGGAGGGCGTCACCGTCGACGCGATCGCCGCCTCGGCGGGCGTGTCGACCCGCACCTTCCACAACTACTTTCCCGGCAAGGAGGAGGCGATCGTCGCCCCGTTGACCGACGGGGCGCGGGCGGTCCTCACCCTCCTGGCCGGACGGCCCGCGGACGAGCCCGTGTGGGACTCGGTCCGCGCGGTCCTGCACGAGGTGGTCACGCCGCCCGAGCGGATGGAGGAGACGGTCGCGCTGCTGCGGATCGTCCAGACCGACCCCTCGCTCGTCGCGTCCCAGCTGTGCGGACTCGGCGAGATGCAGGCGGAGGCGGCGGCGCTGATCGCCGCCCGCACCGGCACCGACCCCGCCCGCGACCTTTATCCCCACCTGGTCGCCGGCGTCCTGGGCATGACGATGCGCGTCGTCGTCAGCCTCTGGGCGGGCGGCGGCGGTGACGGGGACCTGCCCGGGCTGGTCGACTCCGCCCTGGCCCAGTTCCGCGCCGGCCTGCCCGTGCCCGCCCCTCGCCCCGCCCCGTACGCGGCGGCCTTGGCCGACCCGTCCGGATGACCCGCTTCCGGCCGGGGCGCGCCGCCCTGCCCCGGCCGGACACCCCCCTTCGGCGGACCACCCCTGAGAAGCCCGACGACCAGTCCGTCGCCGGGTCATCGACCGTGCACCGTCCGTGAAGACCGGAGCGCCCCCCGGCGCGCCCGGCACCGAATGGGATCTCCTCTCTTGGCAACCTTGCTCTACCGGCTCGGCCGGTTCTCCTACCGACGGCGTGGACTCATCGCCCTGATCTGGATCGGGCTGCTCGTCCTGTTCGGGGTCGGCGCGGCCACCCTCAAGGGCCCCACGTCCAGCGACTTCTCCATCCCCGGCACCGAGGCCCAGCGGGCCATCGACCTGCTCAAGGACAAGATGCCGCAGGCGTCGGCGGACGGCGCGACCGCGCGGATCGTCATCCGCGCGCCCGCCGGCCACACCCTCGTCGAACCCGGCACGAAGGCGTCCGTCGAGGAGGTCGTCGGGAAGCTGCGCACCGCGCCGCAGGTCGGCTCGGTCGTCGACCCCTACCAGGCGCAGGCGCTCTCCCAGGACCAGCGCACCGCGCTCGCCCAGGTCACCTACAAGGTCACCCCCGTGGACGTGAAGCAGTCCTCGCGGGACGCCCTCGACCACGCCGCCGACGCGGGACGCTCCGCCGGCCTGACCGTCGAGATGGGCGGCAGCGCCACGCAGGGCATGCCCGAGCAGGGCGCGGCGGAGCTCATCGGCCTCGCCATCGCCGCCGTCGTCCTGGTCATCACGCTCGGCTCGCTGGTGGCCGCGGGGCTGCCGCTGCTGAACGCGATCATCGGCGTGGCGATCGCGCTGAGCGGCATCACCGCCGCGACCGGCCTGATCGACATGAGCTCGATGACGTCCACGCTGGCGCTGATGCTCGGCCTGGCCGTCGCGATCGACTACGCCCTGTTCATCACCTCCCGGTACCGGCACGAGCTCGCCGAGGGCAGATCCGGTGAGGAGGCGGCCGGACGCGCCGTCGGCACCGCCGGGTCGGCCGTGGTCTTCGCGGGCCTCACCGTCGTGATCGCGCTGGTCGGCCTCGGCGTCGTCGGCATCCCCATCCTCACCGAGATGGGCGTCGCCGCCGGGTTCTCGGTGATCGTCGCCGTGCTGATCGCGCTCAGCCTGCTGCCCGCGATGCTCGGCTTCGCCGGGCGCCGCGTCGTCGGCGGCCGGATCCCCGGCCTGCGCGGCGGGCCGAAGCCCGGCAGGACCGCGGCGGGGGAGCGCTGGGCGCGGTTCGTCGTCCGCCGCCCCGTGGCGGTGCTGGTGGTGGCGGTCGCCGCCCTCGGCGCGCTCGCGCTCCCGGCGCTCGACCTGCGGCTCGGCATGCCGGGCGAGGAGTCGTCGTCGCCGTCCAGCACGCAGTACAAGGCGTACGAGATGGTGTCCGAGGGCTTCGGCCCCGGCTTCAACGGGCCGCTGATGGTCGTCGTCCACGGATCCGGGGACGTCACCAGGGCCGCGGGCGAGTTCTCCGGGCAGCTGAAGGGCATGCCGGACGTCGCGACCGTCACCCCGCCGGTGCCCAACCAGGCGCGCGACACCGCGCTGCTGACCGTGGTGCCGAAGAGCGGCCCGAGCACCAAGGCGACCGAGGACCTGGTCTCGGCCATCCGCGACAAGGGCGACGCGCTGCAGGCGCGGACCGGCGCGGAGGCCATGGTCACCGGCCAGACCGCGATCGGGATCGACATCTCGGCGAAGATGTCCGGTGCCCTCCCGCCCTACCTCGCGCTGGTCGTCGGGCTCGCGTTCGTCCTGCTCATGCTGGTGTTCCGGTCGGTCCTGGTGCCGCTGAAGGCGACCCTGGGCTTCCTGCTCACCGTCGCGGCCACGTTCGGCGCGGTGGTGGCGGTGTTCCAGAAGGGCTGGGGCGCGTCGCTGATCGGCGTGGACACCACCGGGCCGATCATGAGCCTGATGCCGATCTTCATGATCGGCGTGGTGTTCGGCCTCGCCATGGACTACCAGGTGTTCCTGGTCACCCGGATGCGCGAGGAGTACGTGCACGGCGCCGCCCCGAAGGACGCCGTCGTCGCCGGGTTCCGGCACGGCGCACGCGTGGTCGCCGCCGCCGCGGTGATCATGATGGCCGTGTTCGCCGGGTTCATCAGCGACGACCAGTCGATGATCAAGCTGATGGGCTTCGCCCTGGCGGCCGGGGTGTTCTTCGACGCCTTCGTCGTCCGGATGACCGTCGTGCCCGCCGTGATGGCGCTGTTCGGCAAGGTCGCCTGGTGGCTGCCGCGCTGGCTGGACCGGCTCCTGCCCTCCGTGGACGTCGAGGGCGAGAAGCTCCGCCACCACCTCGGCGACGACCACGACAGTGACGGCGACCACGACGGCGATGGAGACCGCGACGGTGACGGCGGCTCGCGCCGGCCCGTCACGTCCGGCGCCGGAGCCGGAGGCCGGGACGGCGGATCCGCCGGCGCCCCCGGACTCCCCGGCGTTCCGGGACCGTCCTCCGGCAGTTGACCCAGGGCCGCCGCCTCGTGATCCGAGGCGGCGGCCCTCGCTCTCCCCCCTTTTCCGCCCACCCCCAAGGAAGCCCGGACCCATGAACCTCCTCCAGCAGCCGGTCTGGCGGCGCGTCCCCTCGCCGCGCCGTGAGCCCGGGACGGACGCGGAGCCGTCGCCCGCCTCCTCCCCGGACACCCGCCCCGCCGCCCCCGACGCCCCGGCGGGCTCGGACACCCCGGAAGCCCCGGCCGCACCGGCGACCCCGGGCGGACAGGACGCCGCGCCCGCCCCCCGCAGGGCGCGGTTCGCCGCGTCCCGCCCCCGGGCCCTCCGCGAACTGCTGCTGATCGCGGTGCTCTTCGGCATCTACAAGGCGGGCCGCCTGGCGGCCAACGACCGCGTCACCGAGGCGTTCCGCAACGCCCGCGACGTCTGGGACATCGAACGCTGGCTGCACCTGCCCAGTGAGCTGAACGTCCAGGACGGCCTGCTCAAGAGCCACGCCCTGATCGAGACCGCGAACTCCTACTACGCCTACGTGCACTTCCCGGCGACCGCCGCGTTCCTGCTGTTCATGTACCTGCGGCGGCCCGCCTACTACCGGTGGGTGCGCTGGGTCGTGGTCGCGCTGACCGCCGCCGGGCTCGCCCTGCACCTGACCGTGCCGCTCGCGCCCCCGCGCATGCTGACGTTCACGGGCCTGATCGACACCGCGGCCAAGTACGGGCCGTCGGTGTACGGCGCGCCGCAGAGCGACACCGTCGCCAACCAGTACGCGGCGATGCCGTCCCTGCACATCGGCTGGGCGATCATCGTGGCGGTCGGTCTGATCGTCGCCTGCCGGACGCGCTGGCGCTGGCTCTGGCTGGCCCACCCCGTCCTGACCGTCCTCGTGGTGGTCAGCACCGCCAACCACTACTGGCTGGACGGGATCGTCGTCACCAGCCTGCTGGCGATCGTGCTGCTGGCGCTGGCCCCGCTGTACCGGACGGCGAGGTCGGCGCACGTCGCGGGCCCGCGGGCCGAGGCCGAGGGCGCGCGGGTACGCTAACCCGCAGGCCCGTTCGGGACGGGCCGACGGGAAGAAATCGTGTCGGGGGACGAGTGCGCGCCAGAGCTGTGATCCGGGCTGTTCCGACCGGACTGTCGTGGTACCTGATGTTGTCGGGTGCCGTGTCGGTCCTGTCCTGGCTGTCCGCGGGCCTCATCGAGGACCTGGACGCCATCTGGCTGCTGCGCTGGATCGGCTACTTCGCCTGGGTGCCCAGCATGACCTGGGGTCTGCTGATGCTCCTGCTCGCGACCGGGGTGCGGCGGCGCAAGAAGTCGGCCTGGCGCATGACGCTGGTCCTGCTCGGCCTGTTCTTCCTGCTCTACCTCACGGTCTCGGTGGTGTTCACCATCGCGCCCGACCCGGACGTCCCGCTCGGCCTCGGCGACTACATCGCCCCCGTCTGCTACGCGTTCGCGCTGGTCGCGGTGTGGGCCGCGCGGCACGAGTTCTCCGCTCTGCCCGACCGCGCCAACCTCCGCCTGGCCTGGCGGGTCGGCGGTGCGATGGTGCTGGTCAGCGGGGTCATCGGCACGCTGCTGGTGTCGCTGACCGACCGCAACCCCCGGGGCGGGTTCTGGACCCAGCCGCTCTACGCCGCCCTCCAGACCATCCTCGGCGCCCGGGTCACCGGCCACACCATGGACGTGGACGTCCCCGGCTGGGTCGACCTCATCCTGGGCGTCCTCGGCAGCGGGCTGCTCGTCGCGACGGTGTGGGCGCTGTTCCGGCCCTCGCGCGGCGACGCGGTGCTCAGCCCCGGCGAGGAGCTCCGCGCCCGCGAACTGCTGCTGCGCTACGGCGACGAGGACTCGCTCGGCTACTTCGCGCTGCGCCGCGACAAGGACTTCATCGTCGCCCCGAACGGCAAGGCGGGCATCGCCTACCGGGCGCAGGGCTCGGTCTGCCTGGCCAGCGGCGACCCGCTCGGCGACCCCGAGTCGTGGGGGCAGGCCATCGAGGAGTGGCTGGCCGAGTGCCGCCGGCACTCCTGGACGCCCGGCGCGGTCAGCGTCGGCGAGCGTGCCGCCGTCGAGTACCGGCGGCACGGCCTGAGCGTGCTGGAGCTCGGCGACGAGGCGATCATCGAGGTGGCCGAGTTCAACCTCGAGGGCCGGGAGATGCGGCAGGTCCGGCAGGCCGTCCGCCGGGTGGAGCGCGCCGGGTACACCGTGCGGATCCGGCGGCACGCGCAGATCTCCCCGGCCGAGATGGCCGGGATCGTGCAGCGCGCCGACCAGTGGCGCGAGGGCGAGACCGAACGCGGCTTCTCGATGGCGCTCGGACGGCTCGGCGACCCCACCGACGGCGACTGCGTGATGGTCGAGGCCTTCGACTCCGAGGGACGGCTGCGCGGGCTGCTGTCGTTCGTCCCGTGGGGCCGGACGGGCCTGTCGCTGGACCTGATGCGCCGCGACCGGGCCGCCGAGAACGGGCTGAACGAGTTCATGGTCGTGCGGCTGATCGAGCAGGCCGGGTCGGTCGGGGCGGGCCGGATCTCGCTGAACTTCGCGATGCTGCGCTCGGTGTTCGAGCGCGGCTCGCAGATCGGCGCGGGGCCGCTCGTCCGCGCCGCCTACCGGGTGCTGTCGTTCGCGTCCCGGTTCTGGCAGCTGGAGTCGCTGTACCTGTCCAACGCCAAGTACCACCCCGAGTGGGTCCCGCGGTACGTGTGCTTCAGCTCCGGCGCGGGCGGCCTGATCCATCTCGGCTTCGGCTACGCCCGCGCCGAGGGGTTCCTGCCGAGCCTGTCGCGCCGCCGCCTGGACCGCGCCGCGAACGCCGCGCCGAGCCCCGACCTGGTCGCCGAGATCACGCGGCTGGAGGAGGCCGCCGAGAAGGACCGGACGCCGCGCCGGAGGCTGTCGGAGCAGGAGCGCGTCCGGCACGACAAGCTCGCGCGGATCGAGGCGGCGGGCGTCGAGGCCTACCCGCTGGGCTTCGACCGCACCGGTCTCGCCGCCGATCTGCGCGCGCGGTACGGCGGCCTCGCCGCCGACACCTCCACCGGGGACACCGCCGCGATCGCCGGGCGGGTCATGCTCGAACGCGACCACGGCGGGCTGGTCTTCGCCAAGCTGCGGGACGAGTCGGGCGACATCCAGGTCATGCTGGCCGCGAACGTGCTCGGCGGCGACTCCCTGCGCCGATGGAAGTCGCTGATCGACCTCGGCGACCAGGTCGGCGTGACCGGCGAGGTCATGACGACCCGGACGGGCGAGCTGTCGGTGCTGGCGTCCGGCTGGAAGCTGACCGCCAAGTGCCTGCACCCGCTGCCGGACAAGCGCGCCGGGCTCGCCGACCCCGAGGCGCGGGTCCGGCACAAGGCCGTCGACCTGATCGTCAACGACGAGTCGCGGAAGATGCTGCGGATGCGCGGCGACGCGGTCTGCGCCGTCCGGGACGTGCTGCGGGGGCGCGGCTACCTGGAGGTCGAGACGCCGATCCTCCAGCCGATCCACGGCGGTGCGACGGCGCGTCCGTTCACCACCCGGATCAACGCCTACAACATGCGGCTCTACCTGCGGATCGCGCCGGAGCTGTACCTGAAGCGGCTGCTGGTCGGCGGGCTCGGCAAGGTCTTCGAGATGGGCCGCGACTTCCGGAACGAGGGCGTGGACGCCACCCACAACCCCGAGTTCACGATGCTGGAGGCGTACGAGCCGTACGGCGACTACGACACGATGGCCGAGCTGACCCGCGAGCTGGTGCTGGCGGGCACGCGCGCCGCGCTCGGCACCACCGTGGTCGTCCGGGACGGCGTGGAGTACGACCTGGCCGGGCCGTGGAACCAGATCACCGTGTACGGCTCGGTGTCGCGGGCGCTGGGCGAGGAGATCACGACCGACACGCCGCGCCCGGACGTCGTCCGGCGGGCGGCGCGCGCGGGCCTGGAGGTCGACCCCGAGTGGGGGCAGGGGCGGATCGTCCAGGAGCTGTACGAGGCGCTCGTCGAGGACCACCTCAAGGCCCCGACGTTCGTCCGCGACTTCCCGGCGGAGACGTCGCCGCTGACCCGTCCGCACCGCAAGGACCAGCGGCTCGCCGAGAAGTGGGACCTGATCGTCTTCGGCATGGAGCTCGGCACGGCCTACTCCGAGCTGATCGACCCGATCCTGCAGCGGCAGCGGCTGACCGAGCAGTCGCTGCTCGCGGCGGGCGGCGACCCCGAGGCGATGGAGCTGGACGAGGACTTCCTGCGCGCCCTGGAGTACGGCATGCCCCCGGCGGGCGGCATGGGCATGGGCGTCGACCGGCTCCTCATCGCGCTCACCGGGCGGTCGATCCGGGAGACGATCGCGTTCCCGCTGGTCAGGCCGGGCCGCTGAAACGTCCCGGGCGATCTTTCCCCGGCGGTATGACGTTTTCGGGCCAAGAGGGGAAAAATGGGGAGGGATTCCCTACGGGAGTGAGGACGGTCCGCGACGTGAGCGACATCCCCCGGCGTGCGGTGACCCGCACCGCCAAGCTGGCGAGCCTGCCCCTCGGCTTCGCCGGCCGCACCGCGCTCGGCCTGGGCAAGCGGACGCTGGGCAAACCCGCCGAGGCGGTCGCGCTGGAGGTCCAGCGCCGCACCGCCGAGCAGCTGTTCGCGGTGCTCGGCGAGCTCAAGGGCGGCGCGATGAAGGTCGGCCAGCTGCTGTCGATCTTCGAGGCGGGCCTGCCGGACGAGCTGGCGTCGCCGTTCCGCGCCAGCCTCACCCGGCTCCAGGAGGCCGCCCCGCCGATGCCCGCCGCGACCACGCACAAGGTCCTGGCGCAGGGGCTCGGCCCGGACTGGCGCGACCGGTTCTCCTCGTTCGACGACAGGCCCGCCGCGGCGGCGTCGATCGGGCAGGTCCACAAGGCCGTCTGGGAGGACGGCCGGACCGTCGCGGTCAAGGTGCAGTACCCGGGCGCGGGCGCGGCGCTGATGAGCGACTTCAACCAGATCTCCCGGCTCAGCCGCCTGATCAACCCGCTGTTCCCCGGCGTCGAGGTCAAGCCGGTGATCGCCGACCTGCGCCGCCGCCTGGAGAAGGAGCTGGACTACGTCGACGAGGCCGCCTCCCAGACGGCCTTCCACGACGGCTACGCCGGCGACCCCGACTTCGTCGTCCCCGCCGTCGTCGCGCAGTCCGGGAACGTCCTGGTCACCGAGTGGCTCGAGGGCACGCCGCTGTCGAAGGTCATCGCGTCCGGGACGAAGGAGGAGCGTGACCGGGCCGGGCTGCTGCTGTTCCGGTTCCTGCTGTCCGGGCCGTCCCGCTGCGGGCTGATCCACATCGACCCGCACCCGGGCAACTTCCGGCTGCTCGACGACGGCCGGCTCGGCGTCATGGACTTCGGCGGCGCGGCGCGCGTGTCGGACGAGCTGCTCTGGTCGCTCGGCCGGATGGTGGCGATCGGCACCGGCGGCGACCCTGAGGAGATGGTCGAGAGCGCCATCGCCGAGGGCTTCCTCGCCCCGGACGCCGACGTCGACCCGGAGCGGTTCGCCGACCTGGTCGTCCCGCACGCGACGCCGTTCACCCAGGAGACCTTCCAGTACACGCGGGAGTGGCTGCGCCGGGAGACCGGCCGGAGCCTCGCGATGGCCACGGACATGCGTCCGGGGAGCATCGCGCGGCAGCTCCGGCTGCCGCCGCAGTACCTCGCGGTGTGGCGGGCGATGGCGGGCTGCGGCGGCGTGCTGTGCCAGCTGGAGGCCGAGGGCCGGTTCCGGGACGAGGCGCTCCGCTGGCTGCCCGGGTTCGCCGACGACGACCCCGGGCCGGGCGTCCTGGAGACGGACGGGGAGCCGGAGGCCGAGGCGGCGTCCTGACCTCCCAGGGCCCTGATCGGGAGGAGCCGGATCAGGAGGAGAGGGCCTGCTCCTCCTCCTGCTGGACCTGCTGGTTCCAGACGCGCTTGCCGGCCTGCCAGCCGTCCTCGTCGCGGCCGACCCGCCAGTAGCCGGAGATCGACATCAGGTCCATGGGCAGCGTCCGCTCGACCCGCAGGTAGCGCCGCAGCTCCTTGACGAACCCGGCCTCGCCGTGGACGAACGCCTGGACGCGTCCGGCGGGGAGGTCCAGCGCCCGGACGGCCTCGACCAGGGCCTCGCCGACCGGGCGGTCGCCGCGGTGCAGCCAGATGATCCTCGCGTCGGCGGAGGTGGACAGCTCCTGCTCCTCCGACGCGTCCTGGACCTCGACGAAGACGAGGGCGGGCACGCCGGACGGGACGCGCTCCAGCGCCGCCGCGATGGCGGGCAGGGAGCTCTCGTCCCCGGCGAACAGGTGCCAGTCGGCGTCGGCGCCGGGCGCGTACTTGCCGCCGGGGCCCATGAAGGAGATCGCGTCGCCGGGCTTGGCCGCGTCCGCCCAGGGGCCCGCGAGGCCCTCCTCGCCGTGGATCACGAAGTCGACGGCCAGCTCGCGGGTCTCGGGGTCCCAGGAGCGGACGGTGTAGGTGCGCGTGGTCGGCCACTGGTCGCGCGGGAACTCGGCCCGGATCCGCTCCAGGTCGAACGGCTCGGGGTAGGCGACGCCGGGCCGCCCGAACATCAGCTTCACGTAGTGGTCGGTGTACTCGCCCGCCTCGAACTCCGCCAGTCCGTCGCCGCCGAGGACGACCCGGACCATGTGCGGGGTGAGCCGTTCGGTGCGCAGCACGATCCCGCGGTGCGTCTTCCGGCCGCCCCTGCGTTCGCGCTCCGCCGTCTTCGGTTCGGTTGCCATGCGCCCTCCGCTTTTCCGTCTGGTTAGGTAAGCCTAATCCACCCTGTGCCGATAGCACCCCCGTCCGTCTGATATTTTACAAGTGAAATACTTGTGAAGGTTTGAGGGGGATCGTGACGGACGGGGCTGGAACGGGGCGGGGAGCGCTGGTGCGCCCGCTGCCCGTACGCGGGGTGCTGCGGCTCGGCCGGGGCTCGGACACCTGGTACCACGCGGCGCTGAGCGCGGTGATCGCCGCGGCGATCCCGAACCTGACCCTGCTCGCGTTCGGCCGCCTCGACCTCGCGCTCTACACCTCGGCGGGCTCGCTCGTCGCGCTCTACGCCCACGGCCGCCCCTACGCCGCCCGCGCCCTCACGCTCGCCCGCGTCGCGGCGCTGATGCTGGTGAGCCTCGCGGTCGCGCTCGCCACCGCCGCCCTGACCGAGGACGTGGCGATCCGCGTCGCGGTCGCCGCCCTGCTCGCCGCCGGGCACAAGTTCGCCTCCGACGCCGCCCGGCTCGGACCCCCGGGCAACGTGATCTTCACCTTCGTGGCCTCCAGCTGCGCGTTCGTCCCGCAGCGGCTCGCGGACGTGCCCGTCCACGTGGCGCTCGGGCTCGCCGGGGCGGCGATCTCCTGGCTGGTGTGCATGGCGCCCGCCCTCGTCCGCCCGGACGGCCCGGAACGCCTCGCCGTGGCCCGCGCGCTGGAGGCCGCCGCCCGCCTCCGCCGCGCCGAGACCGCCGGCGACGCCCC
>NZ_RFFG01000014.1 GCF_003696215.1 Actinomadura harenae
CCCGGCCCCCCGCGCCGAGCGCCGTGCCGCGACCGGCGCCGCGGCGGCGCTGTTCCGCGCCCGGGGTCCGGCGGGGATGTCCGCGCCGCAGCTGCGCCGGTTGCAGCGGCTCGCGGGCAACGCGGCGATCTCCAGGTCCGCCGAGGAGGAGCGGCACGTCCACGACGCCTCGTGCGGGCACGCCGTCCAGCGGTCGGCGGTGCACCAGGCGCTGAGCTCCCCGGGACACCCCTTGTCGGCGGACGTCCGGCAGGAGATGGAGGGACGCCTCGGCGCCGACTTCTCCGACGTCCGCGTCCACACCGACGGCGTGGGCCACAAGGCGGCCGCGTCGGTCGACGCGCACGCGTTCACCTCGGGCTCGCACATCGTGTTCCAGCGCGGCCGCTACGACGCGGGCTCCACGTCCGGGAAGCGGATGCTCGCGCACGAGCTGACCCACGTCATCCAGCAGCGCTCGGGCCCCGTGGCCGGGACGGACGTGGGCGACGGCCTCAAGGTCAGCGACCCGTCCGACCGCTTCGAACGCGAAGCCGAGGCGAACGCCGTCCGCGCGATGAGCGGAAAGGCCGTCCAGCGTGCCGAAGAGGAAGAATCCGCCTCCGCTTCCAGAAGCGGAGGCGGAGCCGTCCAGCGGATGAAGTTCTCCCCCGGAGCCGGAGGGCACGGCGTCGCGGGCTGGCTGGCCAACGAGGGCGCGGACGAGCGCGAACGCGAGCTCACCGAGAAGCACGGCATCGACATCGGCTCGGTCGCGGGCGGCCCGCGCATGAGCCACTCCATGCTCTACGAGATCGACAAGGTGCTGGGCGAACTGCCCGAGGACCACGTCCGCGGGAACCCGTACCTCCGCTCGATCCGGATGGGCGGCGGGCTCGGGCAGGCCAGCGCCTACGAGGCGCGCGGCCGGCGGATCGGGATGGAGAGACCCTTCGGGATGCCCGCCTTCATGTACACCTCGCTCAACCGCGGGTCGCGCGCCCAGCGTGGGCTGATGGACATGGGCGCGGCGCTCGGCTACGACGGCCTGACCATGGGCGAGAAGCTCGGCGTCATGATGCCCGGCACGGACCGCCACGTGATGGGCGGAGCGTCCGACGTGCTGGCCAACGGCAACCTGGTCAAGTGGACGCTGCGCCACGAGATCGGCCACTCGGTCGACCGGAAGGTCGGCTGGGCGCTGCACCTCAGCCCCCGTCCCGAGTTCGGCGGATGGCGTGAGGAGTATCGCGCGGGCATCGTCGCCGCGCTCGCCGCCCGGTTCCGGTTCGCCCCGGCGGCGTTCGCCGACGGGACGTCGCTCGACCCCAAGGAGCTGCGCAGGAGCGCCGCGAACCTCGACGAGCACTTCGCCGGGTGCGGCCTGGACGAGGAGCGGCGCGGCCAGGTCGTCACATTCGTCCGCAAGGCCCTGAAGCAGCCGTGGATGTTCAACGACGGCGGTCGCGCGGACCTGGAGGTCGGCGGCCGGATCTACCACGTCGACCACTACGACGCCTGGGTGTCCTACGAGACCGCGGCCCGCGCCAACGCCGTGTCGAACTACCAGTTCTCGACCCCGGACGAGTGGTTCGCCGAGGCGTACGCGGCCTACTACGACCCCAAGGGCGCCGCCCGCGCCCGTCTGTCGGCCCAGGTCCGCCGCTGGTTCGCGACGGAACTCGGCGAACGCGACGCCGAGAACGCCGCCGCCGCACCGTCCGCGCCCACCGGCACCTGCGAACACGCCCCCCACTCCGGCTAGCCCCCGACCCGCGCGCGGCCGGCCGGAGCGGCCCTGCGGACGGCTGGCCGAACGGGCACGGAGGATTGCCCCGGAAGCAAGCCGTCCGGACGTTTCGGGCAGCGGGACGGACCGGCAGGGTCGAGTGGTCAGCCGACCGTCCTTTCGGGGGAGTAGCCGAGTATGCCTTCGTACCTGTCGCCGGGCGTCTACGTCGAGGAAGTGGCCAGCGGGTCACGGCCGATCGAAGGGGTCGGCACCTCCGTGGCGGCGTTCGTCGGTTTCGCGCCCGAGGGACCGCTGAACGAGCCGGTGCTGGTCACCAACTGGTCGCAGTACGTCGCCGCGTTCGGCGACTTCACCGACGGCTACTACCTCGCGCACTCGGTGTACGGGTTCTTCAACAACGGCGGCACCACCTGCTACGTCATCCGCGTCGGCGGCGCCCCGGCCGGAGGCGAGAGCGTCGCGCAGGGCGCGCCGAAGGCGATCGCCGCGGCGCGGCCCGCGCGCCTCGGCGGGTTCCACGTCACGGCGCTGCCCGCCGCCGCGTCCGCCGGCGAGATCACCGTGGAGATCGCCGACGCCGACTCCGGCGCCGACGCGAAGGCCGACCCGAAGGCCGACCCGAAGGACGCCGGCAAGGACGGCGACAAGCCCGCCGCCGACGACCGGTTCCGCCTGATCGTCAAGGTGGACGGCTCCATCGTGGAGAACTTCCACGTCTCCACCCGCAAGAACACCCGCGCCTACATCGTCACGCAGGTCAAGGAGCGGTCCAGGCTCATCACGGTCACCGAGGCCGCCGGCGCCGGGCAGCTCGCCCGCCCCGAGAACCAGTCCGTCGAACTGGCCCGCCCGGCCGCGCCCGCCGCGCCGGTCGGCGAGGGCGGCACCGTCACCCCCGAGCACTACCTCGGCGACACCGCCGACCGCACCGGCTTCGGCGGCCTGGAGGCCCTCGACGCCGTCACCATGGTCTCCTGCCCCGACCTGATGAGCGCCTACGAGCGCGGCGCCCTCGACATGGAGGGCGTCAAGGCCGTCCAGCTCGGCATGATCGCGCACTGCGAGCTGATGGGCGACCGCGTCGCGATCATCGACCCGCCGCCCGGGATGAACGCCAAGCAGATCCGCGAGTGGCGCATGGACGAGGCCGGGTACGACTCGCGCTACGCCGCCCTGTACTACCCGTGGATCAAGGCGTTCGACCCGTCCACCGGCAAGGCCGCGATGGTCCCGCCGTCCGGGCACATGGCCGGGATCTGGGCGCGCAGCGACGCCGAGCGCGGCGTCCACAAGGCCCCGGCGAACGAGGTCGTCCGCGGCGCCGTGGACCTCGGCCTCCAGATCACCAAGGGCGAGCAGGATCTGCTCAACCCGATCGGCGTCAACTGCATCCGCGCCTTCCCCGGACGCGGCGTCCGCGTCTGGGGCGCCCGGACGCTCGCGTCCGACCCCGCCTGGCGCTACCTGAACGTCCGCCGGTACTTCAACTACCTGGAGGAGTCGATCCTGATCGGCACCCAATGGGTGGTGTTCGAGCCGAACGACGAGGCGCTGTGGGCGCGGATCCGCCGCAACATCTCCGCGTTCCTGGTCACCGAGTGGCGGGACGGCGCGCTGTTCGGGTCCAGCCCCGAGGAGGCGTTCTACGTCAAGTGCGACTCCGAGACCAACCCGCCCGAGTCGGTCGACCTCGGACGCGTCGTCTGCGAGATCGGCGTCGCCCCCGTCAAGCCCGCCGAGTTCGTCGTGTTCCGCCTCGCGCAGATCTCCGGCGGCGGCGACCTCGAGGAGTAGACCGCCGTCCCACGGTGCCGACAGGACCTTCCCGACCCGCTTGACCCGAAAGAGGAACCATGGCCTTCCAGGGCGGCGACGCCGTTGCGTCGCACAACTTCGGCCTTCAGATCGACGGCGTGATGGTGGAGTACCTCCAGAGCGTCACCGGACTCACCTACGCGCAGGACGTCATCGAGTTCAAGCAGAACTCCGCGCAGGGCAAGCCCGTCACCAAGAAGATGCCCGGCGTCGCGCAGGCCGGCGAGTGCACGGTCGTCCGCGGCCAGACCGAGAGCCCCGCGTTCACCACGTGGATCAAGGACTCCATCAAGGGCAACATGGGCTCGGCGCGCAAGAACGCCAGCATCATCGTGATGGACTACCAGAACAACCCGGTCAAGCGGTACCACATGCGCAACGCCTGGTGCAGCAAGATCGAGGCCAGCCAGCTGGAGGCGGGCGGCAACGCGGCGCTCACCGAGTCCGTCACCATCACCTTCGAAGAACTGACGATCGAGTAATGCGCCGTTCCGCACCCGTCGTCCCCGGGACGCCGCACCAGCCGTCGCCGTCGTCCGCCGCCGAATCCCCGGCGGCGGCCGCGGCCCCCGCCGAGGCCCCGCTCCGCACCGAGTTCGAGTTCGAACTCCCGCGCGGATACGTGGACGAGAACGGCACCGTCCACCGGCGCGGCGCGATGCGGCTCGCCACCGCCCGCGACGAACTCGTCCCGCTCCAGGACGTCCGGGTCCGCGAGAACCCGCCGTACCTGTCGGTCGTGCTGCTCGGCCGGGTCATCACCCGGCTGGGCACGCTCCCGATGGTCCACGACGGGACGGTGGAGAACATGTTCGCCTCCGACCTGGCGTTCCTCCAGGACTTCTACCGGCAGATCAACGCCGAGGGGCACACCCGCGCCGAGGTCACCTGCCCGTCCTGCGACGAGCCCTTCGAGGTGGAACTCGGCGGGAGCCGCCTGGGGGAATCGTGACGTACGCGCCCGACCGGCTGCACGAGGAGGTCGCGTACATCGCCTACCACTTCCACTGGTCGCGGAACGAGATCCTCGACCTGGAACACCCGGACCGGCGCCGCTACGTCACGAACATCGCCACCTTCGTGAACCGCGCGAACGCCGCGTCCGCCACGGAGACCTGACATGCCCCTCCGCAACCCCTTCCGCCGCCCCACGCCCAAGGACCCCTCCGCGACGGCGCCCGCCGCCTCGCCCGCCCCGGCACGTGAAGCGGCGGAACCGGGATGGACGAGCCTGCCCGCTCCCGCTCCGGCCCGTCCGATCCAGACGGTCGCGAACCCCGGCTTCGGCCTGACCCTGCCCACCTGGCAGCGTCCGTCGATGTCCGGGGACATCGCCCGTCTCGTCCGCCCCGAACCCACGTCCGGCCTGGCCCAGGGCATGCCGCACCCGGCCGTCGCCCCCCGGGCCCTGGGCGCCCAGGGCTCCGGCCTCCCGGTCGTCCGCGCGACCCCCCGCCCCGCAGACCCGCCCGACCCCCTGCCCCCCACCCGCCCCCGCCCGTCCCAGGGCCCCGCCGTCCCCCTCCGCCGAACCCCCACCACCCCGATCTCCCGCACCCCCACCCCGGCCTCCGGCTCCCCATCAGCACCCACCCCGCCCCTGCCCCCCACCACCCCGCCCCCACCCTCCACCGCGCCCACCAGCGCGCCCACGCCCGCACGCGGCACTGCGCCCGCACGCGGCACCGCGTCCGGCGCCACCTCCGCGTCTGGCGCCGCGCCCGCACCAACGACCGCGCCCGCGCCCGGCACTTCCTCCGCGCCAACGGCTGCGCCTGTGTCCGGCGCCGGGTTCACCTCTTCGCAGACGCACGGATCGGGCCCCGCCACCGCATCCGCGCCCGCGCGCTCCACCGCTTCAGCGTTCGGCACCGGGCACGCATCCGCGTCTACGTCTGGAGCCGCGCCTGTGTCCGGGCCTTCGCCGTCATCGGCGGCATCCGGTTCTGGTCGCGGACGGGGAGCCGGGGCTCCGGGCGCGTTGCCGCTGGTCGTGGCCCGTCCGGTGCAGCGGGCCGCGACGGGACGCCCGCCACTGACCGCCGCACGGGTGAGCCCGCTCCCAGCCCGCAGGGTCCGGCCCGCCACGGCCGCGAGGACACCTGGACGGAGCGGCCCCACAGGCGCCGCCGCCGCCGAGCCGTCCAGCCAGGCGGATCCCGGACGACCTCGGACCTCTTCCGAGCCTGAGCCCGCCGAGCCGATCCAGCGGATAGCGGCCCCGAATGCGTCCGCCAAGCCCGCACCACCCCAGGCCACGAGCGAGACACCCGCACCCACCGCTCCGGGCCCGGCTCAGGTCGTCCGCGAACCCGCCGGCAGGACGAGCCCACGCCGTTCCCGCCTCGGCGCTCCGCTGCGAGAAGCGCCGAAGAGCGCCATGCCTCCACCAGCGTCCACGCCCTCCTCCGGCGGTCAGCCGACCACCCCGCGCGCCCGTCCGGAGTCCGGCACGCCCGCTCCCGCACCACCAAAGCCGACGCCGCCACCGAAGCCGCCATCGACGCCGACGCCGACGCTGTCGCCTTCCCCGTCAAGTGACGGCCAAGCGGGCGCCTTGCGCCCGGCGACTCCTGCCGCGCCGACCTCGTTCACGCCTCCCAGCGCGCCCACACCACCGCCCGCGTACGCGCCTTCGTCTACGACCTCCAGCAGCGCACGATCCAGCGGTGGCGCAGAGCGCACTTCACGGACGAGTCCGCCCAGCACGCCGAGTTCGTCCACTTCCTCGAACTCGTCCTTCGACGGCGCGTCTCCCAACACCAGGTCAGCGACAACTCCGCGCACGAACGTGCCGTCCGCGCCGACCCGACCCACGCTTCCGTCCGCGCCCTCCGTCAATGCGCCTCCCGGCGGCGTGCCAGCGCACGCTCTGCGAACGGACACGCCCGTCGCGCCGAAGCCGTCCGCGCCGCCTGGGGGAGCGGATTCCGGTGGCCGCCCAGTGCGTACTCCGCGCACAGGTGCGCCCACCAAGCCGAACGCGCCCCAGCCCCCGTCCGCGTCGCCGTTCCCCTCCGCGCCCGCACCCGCACCCGTGCAAAGGTCCGCGTCCACGCCCGAGACCACGCGCCCGTCGGTGCCTTCACCCAGGTCAGCGTCCCGGAGCGTGCCCGCGCCAGCGCCAGAGTCAGCACCGAAGGCGGTGCCCTCGCCTCCGTCCGGTCCCATGCCTGCACCAGTTCAGAGGCTCGCACCCAAATTTGGGGGTTCGTCCTCCGGGTTGCCTGTGGTTTCTGGCGGGACGGAGACGCCGAGTCGGGCCGGACTGGGGGCTCCGTTGCACGAAGCGCCGCAGACCGCGGTCCCTCCGTCCGCCGCCCCTAGCGCCCCGTCGCGGACCACGCCTGCGCGCTCGGGACTGGGTGCTCCGCTGCGGAGCACCCCGCCCGCGGCTCTGCCCATAGGCAGGACGTCCGAGAACCCGATCCCGATCCCGACTCCCGTGCAGCGTGCCGCCCCCAAGCCCTCAGGCAAGGGCGATGTCTCGCCCGAAACGACGGCGAATCCGGTCGGCGACGCCCCGCTCCCAGTGCAACGCAGCACGTCAGAGGCCCGCAGCGACCCGAAAGCCCCTCCCGCAAGGACACCAAAGCACAAGCCCGCGCCCGATCCGGATCCGGCGGACGGCGGGAGAACCGTCGCCGTCGCCGTCGCCGCCCGTCCGACCGGCGGCGGCGAGGGAACGACACGGCCCCCAGCGCGGACGGCTCCCCTCGGCACAGTGGCGGCGGCCGTCGCGCTGCCCATCGTCGCGGTGCGTCGGCCGACTCAGCGGACGCCCGTCGATCCGGTCGCCCGCACTCCGCTCCAGGACACCGAGGTCACTTCGACCGGACGACACGACACCACCGAAGCAGCATCCAGCGGACCAGCGACGACGCCCATGAGCGCCACCGCGCCCCCCACCCGGCGTCCAACCGCCAGGAGGGCCGTCCCCCTCCAGCGGAGCACCCCAATCCTGGGCGCGGCAGCCACCACGAGAGGCCTCGGCCACCTGCCACCCGCCGAGACCCACCCCAACAGCAGCCCGGCCCCCACCACAACCGCGCCGCCCATGCCCGTGGTCCGGACGCCCCAACCCGCCCCGAAGGCCACACCCCTCCAGCGGACGTTCCCGATCCAGTCCCCGTCTCCAACACCGACTCGGACTCACAACCCCCAGCCCGCCCCGATCGCACAACGCACCACGTCGAACGGCCCGAAGGGCCCGAACGGCCCGAATGGCCCCAACGGCGGTGGCGGACCCGGCGGAGGACGGCACGTCACATCACCCCCGCCGTCCTCCACCCCCTCCCGCCGGACGCGCGAGAGCAACGACCGGGACCGGAGAGCGCCCGAGCCCGACCTGGACGATCTGGCGCGCAGGCTCGTCGGCCCGCTGTCCCGGCTGCTCAGGACCGAACTGCGCCTGGACCGCGAACGCGTCGGGAGGCTCCGTGACCCCCGCCGCTGAGACCACGAGCCGAACCACGGAAAGGAGAGCCGGATGAGCACCACGAAGGATCCGGGATCGAGCCTGTTCTTCCGGCTCACCATCGACGGGGAGTCCCTCGGCGACTGGAACGGCTGTGACGGCCTCGCCGCGCAGGTGGACGTGGAGTTGCGCGAGGAGGGCGGCAACAACGGCCACGTGTGGCAGCTGCCGACGCGGGTGCGGCATTCCAACATCCGGCTGACCCGTCCGATCAACGAGAACACGGTCAAGGTCATGACCTGGATCTCCTCGGTCTCGACCGGGATCCGGCGGCCCACCGCGCAGATCGAGGCGCTCCGCGCGAACGGAGAGCTGGTCGCGCGCTGGGGGCTCCTGGACGTCCTGCCCGTGACCTGGACCGGCCCGACGCTCGATCCGGCGGCGAACGCGGTCGCGACCGAGGTCCTGGAGCTGGCCCACCACGGTTTCACCGGATCCGGGGGCGCGTGATGGCGGGCGGGGGCCGGACGAGCCACGTCAAGGCGACGCTCAGCATCCATGAGCCGCCCGCCGGGGACTCCACGACGCCGGGCGGGACGCTGAAGAAGATCGCGTTCCAGTTCAATCCGGCGCAGCTGGAGATCTCGCGGTCGGCGCAGTGGCGCTACACCCCGACCGTCGCGTCGAGGGAGGCGGGCCGCCCGGAGTTCCTCGGCACCGACCAGCAGAGTCTCGACCTGGAGATGTTCCTCGACTGCTCGGACAAGCCGGGCGACTCGCGGGTCCGGACGGCGGTGGAGGCGCTGTTCTCCTGCCTGAAGGTCGTCCCGTCGAGCCTGCCGGACCGGCCGTCGCCGCCGTGGGTGATCCTCGAGTGGGGCAAGTTCAGCACCGTCCGGTTCGTCGCGTACGTCCGGCAGGCCGCGGCGTCGTACACGCTGTTCGACGCGACGGGCGAGCCGATCCGGGCGACCTGCCGGATCTCGCTGGAGGAGATCCCGCACGCGACGGCCGGGCAGAACCCGACGTCCGGCGCGTTGTCGGCGCGCCGGGTGCACCGGGTCGTCGCGGGAGACAGCCTCGCGTCGCTCGCCTGGCGCGAGTACGGCGACGCGACCGCCTGGCGGATCATCGCCGAGGCCAACGACCTGGACGACCCGATGCGGCTGCCGCCCGGCCGCGAGCTGCTGCTGCCCGCCGCCGACGAACTCCACGTCTGACCCTTTTGGAGGGCTGAGAACCGGTGTCCGAGGGGACCTACACCAACCTGCTGGCCGTCGCCATCGACGGCGCGCCGCTGCCGGCGACCGTGAAGCCGCTGCTGGTGGACGGCTGGGTGGACGCGTCGGTGAACGTGCCCGCCGCGTTCCAGCTCACCTTCCGCGACCCGCACCAGAAGGTGCTCGGACGGCTGGGCGTGAAGATCGGCTCGAAGGTGGTGCTGCGCGCGCTGGCGGTCGGCCGGGACGGCGGGACCCCGCTGTTCACCGGCGAGGTCACGGCCCTGGAGGCCGACTGCGACGGCACCGGCAAGTACAGCGTCATCCGGGGCCACGACCCCGGCCACCGCCTCCTCCGGAACCGCCGCGTCGAGGGCTACGTGAACATGACGGCGTCCGACATCGCGCGCCGTCTCGCGTCCCGCAACGGCCTGTCCATCGGGAGGATCGACTCGACGAGCACGGTCTACGAGCTGATCACGCAGCCGAACGTGACCGACTGGGACTTCCTCACCCGCCTCGCGCAGGAGAACGACGCCGAGGTGTCGTTCGACGACAAGGGCAGGTTCCGGTTCGTCAGACCCGAGGACGCGTCGGGTGCGCCCGGCGCGGGGACGCATGCGCGGCAGAGCCACCACGTGCTGGAGTTCGGCGTGAACCTGCTGCGCGTCCGGACCGGGGTCACGGCGTCCGACCAGGTGAAGGAGGTCGAGGTCCGGGGCTGGGACGTGGCGGGCAAGCAGCCGCTGACCTCCCGTTCCCCGGCGACGACCAACCCCGAGCTGAAGATCGGCGTGACCGGCGGGCAGGCGATCGGCCCGTTCGGCCAGGCCCGGCTCGTCGAGACGAACGTGCCGTACGACCGGCAGGCCGAGGTCGCCGGCGCGGCGGACGCGCTCGCGGCGGACGTCAGTTCGGCGTTCGCCGAGGTGGAGGCCGTGGTCCGCGGCGATCCGAAGCTGCGTCCGGGGCTGCCGGTCGCGCTGAACGGGATCGGCAAGCCGTTCGAGGGCAAGTACACGGTCAGCACCGTCCGGCACGTGTTCTCGGGCGGTGAGCGGTACGAGACGCAGGTGACCGTCACCGGACGCCAGCACCGGTCGCTGTTCGGGCTCGCGTCGGGCGGCGTGCCGTCCGCGCCGCGCCTGCCGGGCGTCGCGATCGCGATCGTCACCGACGTCCAGGACCCGTTGAAGCAGGGCCGCGTCCGGCTGCGTTTCCCCTGGCTGGACGACAAGTACGTGAGCGACTGGGCGCGTGTCGTCCAGTACGGCGGACGCCGCGGCGGGTCGCTGATCATGCCCGAGGTGGACGACGAGGTGCTCGTCGCGTTCGACCGCGGCGCGCTCGACCACCCGTACGTCGTCGGCGGCCTCTACAACGGTGTGGACCGGCTGCCCGCCTACGAGCGGACGCCGCTCGTCGGCACCGGCGGCAAGGTCAACTGGCGGGCGTTCGCGTCGCGCACCGGCCAGCGGATCGAGCTGCTCGACGCGCCCGCCGAACGCGGCGTCACGGTCTCCAGCGGCGACGACAGCATGCGGGTCGAGCTGAACGAGCGCGGCACCAAGGTCACCGTCCACAGCGACGGGTCGGTCGACGTGACCGGCGCGCGCGGCGTGAACATCAAGGGCGGCACGGACGTGAACATCGACGGCGCCACCCGGGTCGACATCAAGGGCGGCGCGCAGGTCACGATCACCGGCTCCGGCCAGGTGGACATCAAGGGCGCGGAGCTGAGCATGGAGGCCGCCCTCGTCAAGATCACCGGGATGGTCGAGGTGCAGGGCAAGGTCAACGTCATGGGCGTGATCACGCAGGACGAGATGCCCGTCATGGTCATCCCCGCCTGACCGGCGGCACACCGCCCGCTGAGTGGCACGACCGCCTGATCAGCAGCACGACCGCCGGAGAAGCGGCACAACGGCAAGGGACGGAAAGGAAACGATGGGGGAGCAGTTCGTCGGCGCGGGCTGGGGATTCCCGATGCGCGTCAACGCCTCGGGCGGCATCGCGCTGGTGACGGGGGAGCGGGAGATCGAGGAGGCGATGCGCCTGGTGCTCGCGACGGCGCCGGGCGAGCGCCCGACCCGCCCCGAGTTCGGGTGCGCCGTCCACGACATGGTGTTCGCCCCGGTCAACGAGGAGACGGCGGGCCGCATCGCCTACGAGGTGCGCACCAGCCTGGACCGCTGGGAACCGCGCGTGGACGTCGAGGACGTCGAGGTCACCGCCGACTCCGGCGACGCGGGCGTGCTGTACATCGACGTCCGGTACAGGATCCGCGGCACCAACAACCCGCGCAACCTGGTCTTCCCCTTCTACGTGATCCCCAGGCACGACGACGGGCCCGAGGCCGCCGGCGAGCTGGAGGAGGCGAGCTGATGGCCCTCCCCTCCCCGAACCTCGACGACCGCCGCTTCCAGCAGTTCGTCGACGACGCCAAGCGGTACATCCAGCGGCGCGCCCCCGAGTGGACCGACCACAACGTGTCCGACCCGGGCGTGACGCTGATCGAGGCCGTCGCGCACATGGCCGACCAGCTCGTCTACCGGCTCAACCGCGTCCCGGACAAGAACTACCTGGCGTTCCTGGACCTGCTCGGCATCACCCTCCTGCCGCCGTCCACCGCGCGCACGGACGTGACGTTCTGGCTGTCGGCGCCGCAGGACCGGACCGTCACGATCCCGGCGTCCACCGAGGTCGCGACGCAGCGCACCGAGACCGAGGAGGCGACCGTCTTCGCCACCGAGGACGCCCTCGACCTGGTCTCCTGCGAGCTCGACCGGCTCGGCGTCCAGCACGAGGGCGGCCCGCTGACCGACCGCACCGCCGACCTGATCGAGGCGCGGGACGTCGACTGCTTCTCCGCCTCGCCGCGTCCCGGCGACGTCCTGGCCTTCGGCCTCTCCGCCGCGGTGCCGTCCTGCGCCGTCCTCCTGCGCCTCGACAGCCGCGTCGACGGCGTCGGCGTCGACCCCCGCCAGCCGCCCCTCGTCTGGGAGGCGTGGACGTCCTCGGGCTGGCGCGCCTGCGAACTCGACAGCGACGGGACGGGCGGCCTGAACCGTCCTGGCGAGATCGTCCTGCACGTCCCGGACGGGCATGTCATGTCACGCGCGGGCGCGCACGAGGCGGGCTGGCTGCGCTGCCGCGTCCTCGCACCCGAACCCGGCCAGCCGTTCTACTCGGTGTCCCCGACCGTCCGCGCCGCCGAGGCCGCCACCCTTGGCGGGACGACCCGGGCGATCCACGCCGAACCGGTCACCGACGAGGTGCTGGGGGAATCGGCGGGCGTCCCCGGACAGCGCTTCCACCTGGCACGGACCCCCGTCGTGAACGGCGACCCGCCCCTCGTCCTCGAGACGTCCTCGGGCGAGGGCTGGGAGACCTGGGACATCGTCGGGGACTTCGCCGCGTCCGGCCCCCACGACCGGCACGCGCGCCTCGACCCGGCCACCGGCGAGGTCGGCTTCGGCCCCGCCGTCCGGCTCGCGGACGGCGGCCTGCGCCAGTACGGCGCCGTCCCCGACAAGGGCGCCACCCTCCGCGCCCGCTCCTACCGCACCGGCGGCGGACAGTCCGGCAACGTCGCGCGCGGAGCCCTCCGCGTTCTGCGCAGCTCGATCCCGTACGTCGCGCGCGTCGTCAACCGCGAGGCCGCGCGCGGCGGCGTCGACCCCGAGACCCTGGACGAGGCCCGCCGCCGCGCCCCCATCACCCTCCGCGCCCAGGACCGCGCCGTCACCCCCCGCGACTACGAGGAGCTCGCCCGCCGCGCCGCCCCCGAGGCGGCCCGCCTCCGCTGCCTCCCCGTGGACGACGCGGGCGTGGGCGCGGTGCGCGTCCTGGTCGTCCCGCAGGCCGTCCCCGACCCCGGCGGACGCCTCCGCTTCGAGCAGCTCGTCCCCGGCGACGACCTGCTCGGCCGCATCACCCGCTACCTCGACGACCGCCGTCCCATCGGCATCCGCCTCAGCGTCGGCCCGCCCTTCTACCAGGGCGTCACCGTCGTCGCGACCCTGCACGCCTTCGGCGCCGCCGACGCCGAGAAGGTCCGCACCGCCGCCCTCGAGGCCCTCTACGCCCACCTCGACCCGCTCACCGGCGGCGCCGACGGACGCGGCTGGCCCTTCGGCCGCCCGCTCCAGTCCGGCGAGGTCTTCGCCGTCCTGCAGCGCGTCCCGGGCGTCGAACTGGTCGACGAGGTCCGCCTGCACGCCGCCGACCCCCTCACCGGCAAGCGCGGCGACGCCGTGGACCGCATCGACCTGTCGGCGGCCGCGCTCCTGTTCTCCCACGACCACAAGGTCCGCGTCCTCGGCGGCAAGCGGTGAGGGGCGGCGCGCTGTGAGGGGCGGCATCGACGGCCTCGGCACCCCCTACGCCCTCGGCGACCACCTCCCCGCCGTCTTCGCCGACGACGACCTGGCCCAGCGCTTCACCGCCGGGCTGGACGAGGTCTTCGCGCCGGTCCTCTCCGTCCTGGACTGCCTGGACGCCTACCTCTCCCCGTCCCTCGCCCCGCCGGACTTCGTCACCTGGCTGGGCGGCTGGGTCGGCGCGGAACTCCGCGGCGACGAACCCGAGTGGCAGGCCCGGAGCGTGGTGTCCACCGCCGCCTCGCTGCACCGCCTGCGCGGCACCCGCCGGGGCCTCGCCGCCGCCGTCCGGCTGGCCTTCGGCGTGGAACCGGAGATCACCGAGAGCGGCGGCGCGTCCTGGTCGCCCCGCCCCCTGGGCGACTTCCCCGGCTCCCCGGAACCCCGGCTGGAGGTCGTCCTGCGCGTGAAGGACCCGTCCGCGATCGACACCCGGCGCCTGGACGACCTGGTCGCCGCCGCCCGTCCCGCCCACATGCCCTACCAGGTCCACGTCCTCGCGGACACCGCCCCGACGGGCATGTGGACCGCCCGGAACGAGGAAACCCCATGACCCCCAAGGACGCCTGCCCCGACTGCGGAGCCCCAGGCCAGTCCGGCTCGTTCTGCGACATCTGCGGCGCCGTCCTGGACTGGGAGAAGCCCGCCCCGGCCACCCCGCCCCCGTCGACCCCGCCCAGCCTCCCCGACCCCCCACGCGCCCCCACCCCAGAAACCCCCCTTCCCGCACCGTCCCACGCACCCCCGGAGCGACCCCACTCCAGCGCCCCCGCCACCCCGAACAGCGCGACCCTTCCCTCACCGGACGCCGGGGACCTCCCCGCCCCGAACAGTGCGACGCTCCGCGCCCCGTCCGAGACGGCGCCCCCCGCCGCGCCCCCGGAGGACCCGGCCGAACGTGCCCGCCGCCTCCTGGTCCCCGTGGCGGACCAGCAGCCGGGGCCTCCGCCGAACCCGCAGGTCGCGCCCGTCCTCCCCGGCCGTCCCGAGCAGGCGCGCCCGCAGGTCAGGCAGGCCGAGGAGAGGGCCGTCGTCGGCGGCGTGATCTGCCCCTGGTGCGACACCGCCAACCCGCGCGAACGGCACTTCTGCCGCAAGTGCGCGATGAGCCTGGTGTCCGCCGACCCGTCCGGCCCGCGCACCCGCTCCTGGTGGCGGCGGATCCTCCGCCCCGACAACTCCGAGGCTCCCTGGGCGGGCGAACGCCCCCGCCTGCGCCGCGGCCTGAACCGCGTCCTGTTCACGACCATCGCCGCGGCCCTGGGCCTCACCGCCGTGGGCTTCGGCGCGGCCTACGCCGACGACGCCGTGAACGGCGTGTACGACCACTTCGCCAAGCGCGTCCCGGTCTCCGTGAGCGACTCCAAGGCGTCCCACTCCGACCCCAGCCACGGTCCCCGGATGGCCTTCGACGGCCTCGCCGACACCTGGTGGGGCGACGGCTACGGCGGCAGCGGCGCGGGCCAGTTCCTGGAGGCGACCTTCGGCCAGCCCACCGACCTCCTGAACGTCATCATCACGCCGGGCGTCTCCAAGCAGCCCGACCAGTACGCCCGCCAGGGCCGTCCCCAGATCATCGCCGCGCGGATCACCTCGTCCGACGGCCGGATCCTCACCAGGACCCTCCGCCTGGACGACGCGGCGGGCCCCCAGAAACTCCCCCTGCGCGCCCACAAGGTCACCAGGATCCGCCTGACCCTCGAGGCCGCCTACGGCGCCGGACCGAACGTCCAGGTGGGCATCTCCGAAATCGAGTTCTTCGGCCGCTCCTTCGCCGGAACCCGCTGAAATACAAAAAGGACCTGGCCAGGGAGAACCCCGACCAGATCCCTATTCCTCCGACCCGCTCAGCGCGGAGCGACGATCCTCACCGGCTTGTCGTAGGCGTTCCACCCGTCCTCGGCCTTGAACGACGCGGCCCCGGCCCGTCCAACGAACACGAGCTTCGAAAGCCGCCCGTGTGAGTCGGTGTAGAGGTCGATCGTCAGCGCCTTGATGCCGCTGCCGTCGAACATGTGCTTGGCATAGTGCAGGTCCCAGGCCGCGTAGGGCCCGAGCTTGGCCATCGACCCCTTGATGCGCAGATGATGAGCGCTCACGCGATGCCACCCGCGCGCCCCCAGGAACACCGACTTGATATAGCCCGGGTTCGCCATCTGCTTCCACACCCGAACGGTGTCGGCATCAAGGCGATTCTTCTTCCAAGCACCCGAATAGTTGTTGTACTCAAAACCATCAACAAAGACATCTCGCCCAGCAAGGGTCCCATTCTTGACGCCCTTGATCCCCTTGCTCTCGCGCTTCCCCCACCCGCCCTGGGCGAAGCTCGGAGAAAGCCGGCAGTCGAACGAACTGCTGGACAGGTAGTAAGACCCCTTCGGCCCCTGGTAGGAGAGACGGCTCCAGTTGTGAACGGTCTTGGTGGCAGTGCCCTTCACGGTCGCGGCCTGCGCCGAACCGGGGACGGTGACGGCGACGGCGGCACCGAGGCAGGACACGGCCGTGATCCAGCGACGCTTCATCAAGCTCCTCAGGGGGACGCGTTCCAAGGGAGAAAACCCGCTAGATGATCGCCCACGGAGATCGTCCGCCACAACGCCAAAGCGCCCCTGCCGCTGACCGGATCAGGCCGTCGAGAACGCCTGTGCTCACCCGGCCTGTGCCGCCGCGCCGCCGGACTCCGAGGGGCGCGCGTCGGAGGCCAGGCCAGGGGAGGGTGCCAGGAACTCCCGGACGGCGAAGGCGAACCCGATGACCACCGCGAACCAGAAGACCACCAGTCCCGTGGGGTGGTTCCACAGGAGGAAGGCCACCACCGCGACCGCCAGGATCCCGATGCCGATCCACCGCTTGTGGCGACGCACGAACTCCTCCACCGGACCCGCCCGGAACCCCGCCGACTCGGCCACCGAACGGATGCCGCCGATGCCGGTGCTGCACGCCGTCCGCACAGTGGTGGCGACGTGGGACGGGCCGGTGAAGTACGCGCTCAGGCCGACCAGCACCGCCAGCGCGCCCACGGACCGCACGGTCTGCCGCAGGAACTGCACGAGGGCGTCGTACACGGCCCCGGCCGCGCCGGAGTTCACGTCGGCGGGCAGCTGGTCGAGGAAGAAGGAGCGGAAGACGACGAGGGCGATGCCGAGGATCAGCATCGCCACGGCGAACCCGATCGCCGTGCCGATCAGCGCCTTGCGCCGGTCCTTGGCCAGGTAGATGCCCCCGGCGGCGAAGAGCAGGGCGATGACGGGAAGCCAGTTGCCCAGGATCTGGAGCAGCCGGAAGGCCGTCTTCACCTTCGCCAGGGCGGGGGAGTCGAAGACGGTGAAGTCGGTGTGGACGGCGGGGATGTTGGAGGCCAGGCCGAATCCGGAGTCCACCAGCTGGGTCTTGACCTGCTGGACGGCGGGTCCGACGTCGACGGCGACCTTGCCGTCGTTCAGCTTGACGGCGCCGCCGCCCTGCCCGGTCAGCGCCTTGGCCACGGCGGCGTGCGCGGCGGTGATCACTTTGGTCCAGATGGTGGCGAAGGCGTCGCTGGACACGACCCGGTCGGCCACGGTGCTGATCAGGCTGGTCAGGCCGTTGCCGATCGGCCCGCGGAGCGTGCTGATCAGGGTCGCGGTCCTCGGCGGCACGCCGCGTTCGGTGGCCGCGGCGGACAACTGGTTCACCACCGAGTTCACGTCGATCTGCTGCTCCACCGCCGTGGTCACACGGTGGGTGACGGCGGCCTGCACGTCCCGGTTCTTGGCGAGCGGCCCCATGGTGGCGACGAACCGCCCGGTGTCGGTGATCTCGTCACTGGCCCACACCGAGATCACGGACAACATCGCGAGCACACAGGCGACGACGATGAGCGACGCGGAACCGAAGGCCCGCATGCGATGGCGGGGCGGCCGTCCCTCCAGCTCGGCGACCCGTCGCCGGAGCTTCTCGATCTCTCCGTCGCCGGGGTGTCCGGCACCTGCTGCGGCGTCCGTGGGCGGCATGGCCCCTCCGTTCCTCGCGGGCCGGCGTCGCGGCACCGGTGCCGAGCGGTGAGACCACCGCTGGCCGATGGTGCCGCGCGACGCCCTCGACG
The DNA here is from genome assembly GCF_003696215.1 of Actinomadura harenae. Classification (GTDB taxonomy): domain Bacteria; phylum Actinomycetota; class Actinomycetes; order Streptosporangiales; family Streptosporangiaceae; genus Spirillospora; species Spirillospora harenae. The sequence continues at coordinate 17,651 of NZ_RFFG01000014.1, forward strand.
GCCACATGATCGAACACGAGAGTACAAGGTCGATCACACTCCGTCACCGAGCGGGGCCCCCCGGGGGCATCCGGACCACGGTCCGCTCACGCTGAGCGGACCGCAGTCCGGATAAAGGAGCGTCTATGAAGCGCGTGCGCCATCTCCTGGTCGCGGCGGCGGTCGGCGGTCTCGTCCTCACCGCCTCCGAAGCGGCCGCCCGGCCGGCGTCGTCCCCCGCGCCGAAGCCATCGGCCGACAAGGCGGTCTACGTGCCGCTCCACGGCGGCCGGTGGCTCCCCTGTGAGGGCCTGGCCGGCTGCACCCACAAGCCGCTTGCGCCGGCAAGTGCCTGCAAGGCGCCGACTGCGTCTACAAGGTCTACGACGACCAGCCCTACGACTTCCACCCCGCCAACTGAAATGACCCGCCGCCCGGATCGGCCGACATCACCGATCCGGGCAACGCGGGCAGGGCGTCAGCCCAGGCCGTGCACGCGCTTGTACTCCAGCGCGTAGGCGAGCTTGCCGGGCTTGGACGCGTCGTAGGGCTTGCCGAGCTTGTCGAACTCGCCCTTGCCCTCGGGCGCCCCGGCGTTCCACTGGTCGAGCGCGCCGAGCTGCCCGGCCGTGAACCCGTCACCCACCACCGTGCTCTTCGGCAGCGCCGTCATCTTCCGCGTCAGCGCCTTGACGGTCCCCAGGTAGCTGGCCAGGTCGTTCGCGTTCCACGAGGACAGGTCGATCGGCTTCTCGTCCCGGACCCAGCCGCCCCAGTAGAACTCCTGGAACGGGACGCTGTTCTGCGTGTAGCCGATGTCGCGGCCGAAGTAGAGGAGGCTGCGGTACTTGTCGTCCTGGAAGTTCGACAGGCCGACGCTGTCCGGCAGCTTGTTCACCTTGACCGGACGGCCCTCGGGGTCCCGCAGGTAGTCCCACTTGTTCGAGGCCATCTCCGCCCAGAACCGGTTCCGGGTCAGCGTGCTGAGGTTGCCCAGCACCCGCAGCCGGACGTGCATGTCGAGCCCGCCGTCCGGCGTCTCGGCGAACGACGTCAGCGTGTGGTGCCCGTCCGTCAGGTACGGGCGTCCACCCGGGCCGATGACGACCGTCTTCATCGCCGCGACGCTGTCGGCCGTCTCGCGCCCGACCGGAAGCTGGCAGGTGAACGAGGACGGATCGTCCAGCCGTGCCCCCGGCTTCACGCTCGCCGCCGCGACCCGCCCGTCCGCCTCGCACCAGTCGTCGAACTTCTTGTTGACCGCGTCCTTGCCCAGCGTGTAGCGCCCGAGCTTGTAGTAGACCTCGTCGTACCCGAGGGACGGCTGCGTCGGCTTGACGTCCCCGATCCGCACGTCCAGCAGGTCGCCGGGCTTGGCGCACAGGTAGCGCGCGTACGGCGTCGCGCGCTGGTCGTGCCCGCAGAACGACGGCTTGGCCTGCGCCGGCGTCGCCATCGCGAGCCCGCCCCCGGCCGCCAGCGCCGCCCCCGCGACCGAAACGCGCAGCGAAAGTCCTCTGATCCGCATCGACCAGCCCACCTCATCCAGGCGCGCGAACCTCGGAGCCCGTCACGCGATCACCGGACGTCCCACGACGTCCGTCGGCGACCCTGACGGGCACCGGTTCCGCCCTGGCGAAGCGAACCGGAACAAACCGGGTACTTCACCTGAACACTGACGGTCCCCCGCCGCGCCGCTCATTTCACGACGGGGAACCGGGCTCAGGCGATCAGAAGTGGAGCATCCACTGGAACGCCGACTGGGCGTTGCTCACGCGCAGGTGGTGACGCGTGCCGTAGTGCAGCGGGGTGTTCCAGTTGTACTCTTCGACGTCGAACGACCCGTCCGCGTAGACCTTGTTCACGTAGGCGACGTGGCCGACCTTGTGCACGTCGTTGACGGCGATCGCGCCGACCTTCGGCGTCTTGTCGACCTTCACGCCGACCCGGCGCGCGGCGTTGTCCCACATGCCGGCGTTGCCCCAGGTCGTCTTCCAGTGGTTGTTGAAGCTGCGGACCCCGAGCCGGCTCGCGATCCGGTAGGCGGCGAACGCCGTGCAGTTGTTCTGCGCGAAGCCCCGCGCGTTGTGGTCGTAGTCGTTGCGCGGCGTCTGCCCGCCGCTCGTCGAGCCGAGGAACAGGTGCGAGGCGTTCTGGTTCTTCAGCCCGGAGTTCAGGTTGCCCTTCGCGCCCGGCTTGAAGTCCTGGTACCGGCCGCCGTAGCTGCTGTTGAAGTAGACGCGCACGGTCTTCTTGCTGCGGTTCCAGGCCGAGGCCGCGGAGTTCTTGACGCACTTGCCCTTGCCCGCGCCGGCGCTCTTGAAGTCGTAGCAACCCGGCTGCTTGGCACCGTAGTTGCTGACCGACCCGGTGAAGTCGGAGAGCGACCCCTTCTCACCGCTGTTGTAGTACAGGCAGAACTCGCCGGTGTCGCACTTCCCGTCACGCGCGGCCGCGGACGCGGGCCCCGCGGTGGCGAGGACGCTCCCACCGAGCGCGGCCACGGCGGCGGCCGCGGTCAGGGTCTTGCCGAGCAGCTTCATGCTGTTCCCTTTCGGTTCTCTGGAGCCAGGGGATCGGCCCTGGGCCGTCATCCAGACCGCGAACCCACCGACGCACGGTGCGGGCGACGACGAGGGGAGCGAACAGGAGGCCGGCGGCCACGAGACCACCGGTGGCCAGACGTTTTGCCCGAGGCGGCCCTCATGCTCGCCGATCGCCCGAGCTGTCCACAAGAAGCCCAGTGTTGTCAGCCTGTAAACCACCCCCACCCCGCCCACCTGACACCTAAAACACACGCGATGCACACGTATGTCCAACTCCGGAAAGAGCTAGTGAGGGCCGGTTGATACCGGACCCTCACATACGTGATCTGTGTAAGAAAGGGGACGCCACCACCCGCACAAGGCGCTCAATCGCCGGCGATGCCTGCCAGAGCCGAAACTGACCGGTGGGCCGAGGCTCGCGGGGGTGTCAGCGGAGCGGTCGTTCGCGCCTGGTCGCGCGCACGGCGAGGAACGCCAGATCGGCGATGAGCAGGATGACGCCGATGACCAGCAGGGAGAACAGGCCGTGGACGAGGATGCCGACGATGCCCAGTATCAGCGCGGCGATGACCACCACGAGGACGAAGACCATCACGCGCCCTCACTCCTTCGGTCGGGTTCCGGGCGTTCAGCGGCGGACGAGCCGGCGCTCACCGCCCGCGCCCGGCTCGTAGCGCAGGCCGTAGTGCCGGAAGACGACCTCCTCGTCCTGGGCGGGTAGGACGTCGTCGGTGCTGGTGTCGACGTAGACGGACTCCAGTGTGCCGATTTTGTGGCCGCCTGAGTCGAGGACGGCGCTCGTGCGCCATTCCCGGATGTCGGCCATCTGGATCATCGGGTACCTCCGCCCCCGGGGGGCTGTAAACCCTCCGTCACCCGCTTCGCCCCAGGTCAGCCGACCCCGGCAGCGCCGCGAAAATAATTTTCCAGATTTCCGGAAATTAATGAATTCCCGAGTAAAGTGAAATCTCCCGGCGACGGCGACATCCTCGGTCTGAGATTGTCCGGTCACGTCGGCTCGCCGTGTCAGGCGAACGCAAGAGAAGGTGCCGGCCATGCGGATCGCCGCCGAACGCCGCACGATGATCAGCAAGGCGCCACTCCCGACCCTGCGGCTGCGGCTGCACCCCGCGGCCTCTCCCGGCTCGCCGCGGACGGCGCTCGACGGCGCCTGGTGGCCCCGCTCGGCCGACCCCGTCGCGGAGCTTCCGGCGCTGGTCCTGGCCCTGCAGGACCACGGCCCCATCGACGACCACAGTCCCATCACCCACGTCCTGCTCCGGGTGGGCGACTGGGACGGCCGGCCACGGCGGCTGTGGATCGACGGCCCGGCCGACACCCGGGTGGTGCGGCTGAGCTGGTTCGACTCCCTTCCCGCCGGGCTGCTCACGGCGATCCACGCTGACGGAAGGCGCGTCGACCTGCTCACCGTCCCGGTCTCCACTGCCCGCGCCGAAGCCGAGGCCGCGATGGAACCGGCGTCCCACCCCGCCGGCCACCCGCACACCCCCGGCCTGCCGGCCGCCCTCACCATCTCAGACCCACGACGCCTCGACGAGGTGCGAATGCCCGCTTACCGGCGTCCCGGCCACACCATCGTCGGGTTGTCGGGCGCCCTGGACGCCGCCGCGGCCCCGGCGCTGCGCGAGCACCTGATCAGTGCGTTGCGCCACAGCGCCCGCCTGCTGATCCTCGACCTGAGCGAGGTGGCGTCCGCCGACGTAACAGGGCTGGCCGTGCTGGCCGGCATCCAACGCCGTGCCGCCGGGCTCGGCGTCACCCTGTGCCTGGCCGCCCCAGGCCCGCAGGTCACCGCACTGCTTCACGTCACCGGGCTCGAACGTGTCCTCACCGTCCAGCACGCCCGGGACTTCCACACCGAACTCGCCGCATGACCACCGCCCACGACGCCGCCACCCGGACGCTCGCCGACACCCGACAACGCAGAAGGCCCGATCCCAACCGATCTTTCGACCGGCCCGAATCGGGCCCACACCCCTTGATGGGGCCTTGCTGTGTCCGAGGGGGGACTTGAACCCCCATGCCCCGTAAAGGGCACTAGCACCTCAAGCTAGCGCGTCTGCCTATTCCGCCACCCGGACCGGTGTGGCGCCGCAGCTCTTGGCTGCAGCGGCGGGCTTCACTGTACCAAAGGTCGGGAGTCGCGGCGAAGTCGATCGACGGGGCACCATGGTCGGGTAGGCGCGAGGACGGATGAGGGTGGTTGTCGTGGGTCTGCCGGGTGCCGAGGACGAGGTCGTCCGGATCTGCCAGGAGTTGATCCGGATCGACACGAGCAATCCGGGTGATCACTCGGGGCCGGGGGAGCGGGAGGCGGCGGAGTACGTCGTCGGGCAGCTCGAGGAGGTCGGTCTGCGGCCTCAGGTGTTCGAGTCGCATCCCGGGCGGACGAGTGTCGTCGCGCGGATCGAGGGCGAGGACCCGTCCCGGGACGCGCTGCTGCTCCACGGGCACCTCGACGTCGTCCCGGCGCGGGCGGAGGACTGGACGCGCGACCCGTTCGGCGGGGAGATCGCGGACGGCTGCGTCTGGGGCCGCGGGGCCGTGGACATGAAGGACATGGACGCGATGATGCTCGCGGTCGTCCGGCAGCGGCTGCGGGAGGGGCGGCGGCCGCCGCGGGACGTGGTGCTGGCCTTCCTCGCGGACGAGGAGGCCGGCGGGACGTGGGGCGCGCAGTGGCTGGTCAAGGAGCATCCGGAGCTGTTCGCGGGGTGCAGCGAGGCGGTCGGGGAGGTCGGCGGGTTCAGCCTGACCGTGCCCGGTGACAAGCGCATGTACCTGATCGAGACGGCGGAGAAGGGCATCGCGTGGATGCGGCTGACCGCCGAGGGGACGGCCGGTCACGGGTCCATGGTGCATCCGGACAACGCGGTCACGGCCGTGGCGGAGGCCGTCGGACGCCTCGGACGCCACGAGTTCCCGATCCGGCTCACCAAGACCGTCCGGGCGTTCCTGGAGCGGGCGTGCCTGGCGTACGGGGTGGAGTTCGACCCGGAGAACCCGGAGCGGTGCCTCACGGAGATCGGGCCGCTGGCGCGGATGATCGGCGCGACGCTGCGGCACACCCTGAATCCCACCCGGCTGGACGCCGGATACAAGGTGAACGTCATTCCGCAGGCCGCGACCGCTCAGGTGGACGGGCGATTCCTTCCCGGTTACGAGGATGATTTCTTCGCGACCGTGGACGAATTGCTCGGACCGGACGTCCGCCGCGAATTCGTGCATCACGACCACGCCGTCGAGACCGAGTACGAGGGGGCCCTGGTCGCGGCCATGGAGGCGGCCCTGACCTCGGAGGACCCGGGAGCCCTGCCCGTCCCGTACTGCCTGAGCGGCGGGACGGACGCCAAGGCGTTCGCGCGGCTCGGCATGCGCTGCTACGGCTTCGCGCCGCTCCGACTTCCCCCGGAATTGGACTTTTCCGGAATGTTCCATGGTGTCGACGAGCGCGTTCCGGTCGACGGACTGCGCTTCGGCGTGCGCGTTCTCGACGACTTCCTTGATCGCTCCTGAGAATTCCTGCGGAAGGGCGGGAAATGCCTCCGTCCGCGCGCTCCGTGGTGCTACGGTCACCTTCCGTAGAGAGTGGCTTGACCCGCTCTTGACGCCGTCCGGCAGTCGTGTGGCGGACGGGGTGACCCTGGCAGGAGGAGCTCGTGGACCACATCGCGGCGCGGACGTCGGCGGTCACCGCCGTGCTGCGCCGCGCGGTCGTCCACCGGGCGGTCCACAGGCTCCTCCTGCTGGCCGGCCTCGTCGCGGCGGGCTGGCTGATCGGCGGGGCCGCCCAGGCCTTCGCCGACTCCGCGCCGTCGCGGGGAACGACGGTCGCTCCGGCGGCCGCCGCGCCCGGCGGCCTGCTGCACGCCCCCGACGGGATCGTCCGGGGCGCCTCGGCGGTGCTCGGGGACCGGCCTCCGGTCCCCGCGGCGCTCGCCACCGCGCCGCGCGGCGGGACGCCCGTTCCGCTGCCCGGCCACCCGGCGCTCAGTGTCACGCCGGCCTCGCGTCCGTCCGTTCCGCCTGCTCAGGACCCTCCGGAGGAGCGCGGCACCTCCGGTGTCGACGTCACCCGTCCGGGCGCTGAGGAGCTGACGACGGCACGTCTCGGCCGGACGGTTTCGGCCGGATCCGGGGACGCCGTCGCACGCACGAGCACGCTCACGCGACGGACGGCGGCCGGTGCCGACCTCAAGATCACGCGCGCCCATGTCCGCCGGAGTGTCACGCGGACGGTTCATCGTGGCGCGAACACGCCGGTCACGCCGGTGGCCCCCGCTCCCGCGCAGGCCACCGGGGCATCGGCGCCGGCGGCCGGTCCCGTCCTGTTCGGCGGGTTCGGCGGCGTTCTCCTCCGCCGTTCCTGGACGCCCCGCCGTCCGGGCGCGGTGCTTCTCCGGGTCCTGAACGAGGTCCCGCCGGCCGTGCGCGGCGCGGCGGACGAGCCCTCGTTCGCCCCTGACTGATCACTGATCTCCGGCGCCCGGCCCGAGCGGCTCGGGCCGCGCCGGGACGTGGCCGCCGCGCGCGGCACGTCACCCCCCGATCGAGCGACGCGTCCCCGACGTGGGCGTGAGCCCGCCCGGACGCCGCCGATCCCGACAGATCCCAAGGAACCGACACCGACCGTCCGGCCAGGACGAGTGTTCCGCACGCCTGCCCTCCCGGCGGCCGCGGACGCCCCGTCCCGCCGGTCCGAACCCGCGGACCGGACGACGGCCCGACGACAGGCGGACGGTCCCCCGGGAGACGCACCACCCGCGACGCATCACGCGCACCTCGCATCACGCGCGACGCGGTTCGACTTCATCAACGAAGATCCCCGAAACGGAGCATCATGCGAACGTGGGCCATGGGTACCGCTCGTGCCGCCGCCCTCACGGCGAGCTTTGTGGCACTGGGCGCCAGTGTCATCCCCAACGCGGCGCTGGCCGACACCAGCAACGGAACCGGCAGCGTGCTCGGCGGCAACCAGATCAACGCGCCGGTCTCCGCGCCGATCGACGCCTGCGGCAACGCCGTGGCGATCCTCGGCGTCGCGGACGCGGGCTGCAAGGGCGGCGCGACCGTCCACAACGGCACGGACGGCGGACACGGCCACCAGGGCGGCCACGAAGGCAAGGACCACCACGGCGGTCACGGTGGCAAGGGCGGTCACGGTGGCAAGGGTGGCCACGGCGGTCACGGTGGCAAGGGTGGCGGGCACGGCGAGCGCGGTCGGGACGGCGGTGGGCAGAGCACGTCCGGTGTCGGCGGCGTCGGCTCCGGCAACCAGATCAACGCGCCGATCTCCGCCCCCGTGGACGTGTGCGGCAACGCGATCGCGATCCTCGGGAAGGCGGAGGCGGGGTGCGTCGGCGGCGCGTCCGTCCGCAACGGTGGCGCGGACGGGCAGAAGACCAGCGGGAGGGGCGGCGTCCTCGCGGGCAACCAGGCCCACGCGCCGATCTCCGCGCCGATCGACGTCTGCGGTGACGCGGTCGGCCTCCTCGGCGAGGCCACGGCCGGATGCAGGGGCGGCGCGGTCGTCAAGAACGGTGGCCGCACCGGAACCGGGCAGCGGACGTCCGGGAACGGCAGCGTGGGCGGCGGCAACCAGGCGGACGCCCCGATCAGCCTGCCGATCAGCGCCTGCGGCGACAGCGTCGGGAACGCCGACGCCAAGTGCCACGGCGGGGCGTCCGTCCGGAACGGCGGCCACGGATCCGGACGGCAGACGACCAGCGGCGACGGCAGCGTCCTCGGCGGGAACCAGCTGAACGCGCCGATCTCCGCGCCGGTCAGCATCTGCGGCAACACGGTCGGCCTGCTCGGCCAGGCGGGCGCGCACTGCGCGGGCGGCGCCCACGTCCGCAGCAGTTCGGGCGGCGACCAGCACACGTCCGGGAAGGGCGGCGTGCTGGCCGGGAACCAGGTGAACCTGCCGATCACCGCGCCCGTGACGGTCTGCGGCAACGCCGTCGCCATCCTCGGCGAGGCGACCGCCGGATGCCACGGCACCCTCAAGGTGTTCGGGTCGCGCGGCTCGGGCGCGCACACCCGGGTCGGCAACCAGGCGAACGCTCCGGCGTCGTCCCCGGTCGACGTCTGCGGCAACGACGCCGCCGTCGCCGCGTACACCAAGCCCGGTTGCGCGGACGGCATCGGCGGCGGCTACACCCCGTACGCCCGGCGGAACACCGACGCGCTCCGTCCCGTCCCCACGCACGGCGTGCAGAACGGCGGCCCGCTGGGCAAGGCCCTCAAGGGCGGCCTCGGCAAGGGCCTGCTGGGCAAGGGGCTGCTGGGCAAGGGCGGCGGCCTCGGCTCGGGTGTCCTGCCGGGCGCCCCGGGCTCGGCCCTGTCCGGCCTGCCGAAGCTTCCGCTGACGGGCGGCCTGTCCGGCCTTCCGCCGGCGTCCGGGCTCCGTCCCACGTCGGGCCTGCCCACCGCGCCGGGGATCCGTCCCGCCTCGAGCCTGCCCGCCGCGTCCGCGCTGCGGACCAGGTCGGGCCTGCCGCTTCCCCCCGGACTCCCGCTGGTGGACGGCCTGCCGCTCGTCTCCAACGTGCCGCTGATCTCGGGGCTGACCGCGAAGTCGGACCTGCCGCTCACCTCGGGGCTCGCCTCCGGCCTGCCGCTCGCCTCCAGGCTGCCGGGAGCGTCGCGCCTGGCGGCGGTTCCGGGGCTGTCGCGGGTGCCCGCCGCTCCGGCCTCGCTCGGGACGCCGCTGTCGCGGAGCCGCCGCGCCACGGGTGCTCCGGTGCCGTCCGTCCCGGGGCTGTCGCAGCTTCCCGTCCAGACGGGTCAGCTGCCCGCGCGGCTGCCGCTGGGCGCCGCGCGCATGCCGTCCGCGCCGTCCGGGACGGCCGTTCCGTCCGGGACGGCCGTTCCGCGGGTCGGCGGGCTGACCCGCGGACTGCCCACCGCTCCGGTGGCGCTGCCGGTGTCCGGCACCCTGCACACCCCGCAGGTCGGCGGCCTGACCGACAAGGCCCCGGTCAAGGACCTGACCCAGGGCGCCGGCCTCGGCCGCGTCATGGACCTGGGACGCGTCCAGAGGACCGCCGCCGAGGAGTCCGCCACCAGCGGCACGCACTCGGACTCGGCCTGGGTCCTGGGCGCCGCCGCGGTGCTGACGGCGCTGTCCGGCGCGCTGGCGCTGGGCCGCCGGGTCCGCCTCTTCCGCCGGGCCTGACCGGTCCTGGACGGGGCCGGGGCTCCCGTCCAGGACCGCGTCCGGACGGGCCGCTTCCCGAGGGTCGGCCTCTCGGGCGAGCGGCCCGCCTCCGGACCTCACAGACGCTTTGCCCGTTCCGGAGGCGCGGTCTGGGGCGGGCAAAGCCCTGTTCAACAAACGTCTCCTCTTCCGTCCGGGCCCGCCTCGCCCGGAAGGACTGGCCGCCGGGTGGGGTTGATATGCCCGGATGGAGAGTGAGGTCGAACGCGGACGGTTTTGTCGTCCCGATACGCGGAGAGACTCGTCCGGGTAGGGAGACGTGCTCGCCGATGGCGTGCCGAACGGGAGAGCGGGCGCGGGAGACGCGATGAACGGGGGCGGACGCGATTATGATTACCGGGCGTCAAAGGATTCGTACTTAGTGCTACGCTCCGGACGGAGTGCGCAGAGGGGCTCAAAGGGTGCGGCGTCCGAATGTGAGCCGTCTGACCTGCGGAAACAAGGGTCGGTCGGAAGGCTACAGGGTGCGCACCTGGCGAATGATCTTGCGACGCAGCTGGATCCGGCGGCTACCGTCGGGGTAGAGGCGCAGCCGGTCGAGCTCCCAGCCGCCGTGTTCGGCGCGCTCGGTGAGGATCTGCCGGGCGGTGTCACGGGTGGTGCCGCGCGGCAGTCGAAGGACGAGGTAGGTGTACTCCACCATTGCCCTCATTATGACCCGACGGTGTCCGGAGGACGGCCCGCCGGTGACGGCTTCGGTGGCGGCCCTTGTCCGCAGCCCCGGCGGTGACGTGTCATCCTGTGGGAGTTTCACGGCGGCCGTGGGGTGGCGGGGGTTTCCCGGGCGGGAATGAGCGGCGGGGTCCCTCCGGCATGGAAGCGTCGTCGGGAAGCGTTGTGGCGAAGCCGTCGCAACGGCGGTGAGAAGAGACCAGACAGCGAGGTTGGAGCGACTGTGCCAGCCAAGAACGGCACTGCGAAGGGTGGCCGGTCCGGGGCCGATGGTGGCACCCGCCTGGTGATCGTCGAGTCGCCTGCGAAGGCGAAGACGATCGCCGGGTACCTGGGCCGTGGCTACGTCGTGGAGTCCAGTATCGGCCATATCCGGGACCTGCCCGGGAGCGCCTCCGAGGTGCCCGCCAGGTACAAGGGCGAGTCCTGGGCCAAGCTCGGCGTGAACGTCGATCACGACTTCGAGCCCTTGTACGTGGTCAATGCCGACAAGCGGACACAGGTCGCCAAGCTCAAGAAGCTCCTGGAAGAGGCCGACGAGCTCTTCCTCGCGACGGACGAGGACCGGGAGGGCGAGGCGATCGCCTGGCACCTCCAGGAGGTGCTGAAGCCGAAGGTCCCCGTGCACCGGATGACCTTCAACGAGATCACCAAGGACGCGATCCGGCAGGCCGCGGCGAACCCGCGCGAGCTGAACCTGCGCCTCGTGGACGCCCAGGAGACCCGGCGCATCCTCGACCGGCTGTACGGCTACGAGGTCAGCCCGGTCCTGTGGAAGAAGGTCATGCCGAAGCTGTCGGCGGGCCGGGTGCAGTCCGTGGCGACGCGGCTGGTCGTCGAGCGGGAGCGGGAGCGCATCGCGTTCGTCCCCGCGCACTACTGGGACATCCAGGCCGAGTTCGACACCGGCGGGCCCGCCGATCCGCACGTGTTCAAGGCCGGGCTGGTCGCCGTCGACGGCAAGCGCGTCGCGCAGGGCCGCGACTTCGCGTCCGACGGCAGGCTGAAGACCCGCGACGTCCTGCACCTGGACGAGACGAACGCGCGCGGCCTGGCGGGACGGCTCACCGGACGGCCCTTCGAGGTCAAGTCCGTCGAGTCCAAGCCGTACACGCGCAAGCCGTACCCGCCGTTCCGGACGACGACGCTGCAGCAGGAGGCCAGCCGCAAGCTGGGGTTCTCCGCCAAGTACACGATGTCGGTCGCGCAGAAGCTGTACGAGAACGGCTTCATCACCTATATGCGAACCGACTCGATCACGCTGTCCGAGACCGCGATCAGCGCCGCCCGGCGGCAGGCCGCGACGCTGTTCGGCGGCGAGTACGTCCCGGACCGTCCGCGCGTCTACACCTCGAAGGTGAAGAACGCGCAGGAGGCGCACGAGGCGATCCGCCCGGCCGGTGAGAGTTTCCGCACGCCGGGTGAGACCGGTCTGTCCGGCGACCAGTTCCGGCTGTACGAGCTGATCTGGAAGCGCACGATCGCGTCCCAGATGAAGGACGCGGCGGGCCAGTCGGTGTCGGTGCGGGTCACGGGCACGTCCACCGCGAACGAGGTCGCCGAGTTCGGCACGACCGGCAAGACGATCACGTTCCACGGCTTCCTGAAGGCCTACGTCGAGGGCGCGGACGACCCGTCCACCGACCGCGACGACCAGGAGCGACGCCTGCCGGCGCTCGCCCAGGGCGACCCGCTGTCGGCCCTGGCCCTGGCCGCCGAGGGCCACTCGACCCGTCCGCCCGCCCGCTACACCGAGGCGTCGCTGGTCAAGGAGCTGGAGGACCGCGAGATCGGGCGGCCGTCCACCTACGCCTCGATCATCGGGACGATCCTCGACCGCGGCTACGTGTTCAAGAAGGGCACGGCGCTGGTGCCGTCCTTCCTGGCGTTCGCCGTGGTCAACCTGCTGGAGCAGCACTTCGGCAACCTGGTCGACTACGACTTCACCGCGCACATGGAGGACGGTCTCGACGAGATCGCGCGCGGCGAGGCCGAGCGCGTCCGCTGGCTCACCCGGTTCTACTTCGGGGACGGCGACCAGGGCAGCGAGGGCCTGAAGGACCTCGTCGGCGACATCGGCGACATCGACGCCAAGGGCATCTCGTCCTTCCCGATCCGGGGCACCGACATCATGATCCGGGTCGGCCGCTACGGGCCCTACCTGGACCGGGACGGCGCGCGCGTCAACATCCCCGAGGACATCGCGCCCGACGAGCTGACCGCGGAGAAGGCCGAGGAGCTGTTCGCGCAGCCGTCCGGCGACCGCGAGCTCGGCGCCGACCCGGAGACCGGCCACACGATCGTCGCCAAGTCGGGACGGTTCGGGCCGTACGTCACCGAGATCATCCCGGAGCCCCCGGCTCCGGCCCCCGCCGCGGAGGGCGAGAAGAAGAAGCGCCCCAAGAAGGCCGCGGAGGCGCCGAAGCCGCGTACGTCGTCGCTGTTCAAGACGATGGCGCTCGACACGATCACGCTCGAGGACGCGCTGAAGCTGCTGTCGCTGCCGCGCACCCTCGGCGAGCTCGAGGGCGAGCCCGTCACCGCGCAGAACGGACGTTTCGGCCCGTACATCAAGCGGGGCACCGACAGCCGGTCGCTCGGCTCCGAGGACGACCTGTTCACGGTCACCCTCGAGCAGGCCAAGGAGCTGTTCGCCCAGCCCAAGGCCCGTGGACGCGGGCGCGCCGCGGCCGCCGCGCCGCTCCGCGAGCTCGGCGACGACCCGGCCAGCGGCAAGCCCGTGGTGGTCAAGGAGGGCCGGTTCGGCCCGTACGTGACCGACGGTGAGACGAACGCGTCGCTGCGCAAGGGCGACGAGGTCGAGTCGATCACGATCCAGCGCGCCGCCGAGCTGCTCGCCGAACGCCGCGAGAAGGTCGCCTCGGGCGGCGGCAAGAAGAAGGCCGCCGCCAAGCCCGCCAAGAAGACGGCGGCGAAGAGCGCCACGACGCGGAAGCGTTCGTCGGCCAAGTCGAGCTCCTCAGGGTGAGCACGCCGATACCCTGACCGCTATGACCAGTTCGCGTGTTCCCGGCTCGTCGGACGCCGCATCATCGCCGCGGTCGGGGGCCGCCACGTCAGCTCACCCGGCGGGGCCTCCGACCAGCGCTTTCGCTGCCGGAGCCCCGCCGGTGGCGTTCCGGCGCCTCCGGACGGCCCTCGGCGTGTCCGGGCTCGGACACTGGCTGACGCTGCCCGCGCTGACCGCGATGGGGTACGCCGCGTCGACCGACACCTCCTTCGCCGGGCGCGCTCACGCGGTTGAGATCGTTTTGTTGCTCTGGCTGCTGCCGGTGCTGCTCCTTCCGGGCGCCGCGGCGGCCCTGGCCGCACGTCTCGACCGCCGCTCGACGCTCCTGTTCGCGGACGCGCTCCGGGCCGTCCTGGTCCTGTCGGTCCCGATGGCCGACCTGCTGATCACGTCGCTGCGTCCGCTGATCTGGACGTCCGTCGCGACGGTCCTGGTCTCCTTCCTGGGCGTCCTGTGGGGGGCCGCCGCCTCCTCGTCCGCCCGCGCCCTGGCCTGGCCCCTCACCGAGGACGCCCCCCGCAAGCCCCAAGCCCCCCGCGGCACGCGCACCGAAGCGGGCGCACCTCCCAACGGAACGCAACCCCACACGGACGACGCCACGGACGCCGCCACCGACCGGACGCGGTCCTTCGTGTCCGGATCCGCCGGCGGAGCACAGCCCCACACGGGCGGATCCGCTGGTGAGGGGCAGCCCTACGCGGGCGGGGCGGCCGACCGGACGGCCGCGTACGAGGTCGTCGACGGGCGGACCCGCGTCGACCTTCCGGTCGTGACCGGCGGATCGTCCGCGGCTCGGGCGGCGGACGCCGGGGACGCGGGGGACGTGGGGGACACGGCGTCCACGGATCACGCGGCGCGGCGCATGGCGCGGGCCGTCTTCGGCGTCGCGCCGGTGGCCGCGCTCGTGTTCGTCCTGACCTCGCTGCTCGCGGACAAGCTGCTGAACTCCGACGACCGCGTGCACCTCGCGCTGTACGTCGCCGCCGTCGTCTTCGCCCTGTCGGCGATCGTGACGTCGGTCGTCGGCGGGCTCCCCGGCGCGGACGGACCCGTTCCGGACGCTCCGGTCGCGCTGTTCCGGCGGCTCGGGCCGTCCGGAATCCGGGGGCTGCGGTTCGCGGTCGCCGCGTCCGCGCTCCCCGTGGGCGCGCTGCTCGCCGTCGCCCGCGTCCACACGGGCGCCCTGCACGGCGGCGACCCCGGCTACGGGATGATCCTCTGCACGCTCGCCGCGGGCCTGGCCTGCGGCCTGGTCGCGGGGCCGCGCGTGCTGCGCCCGTTCAGCCGCCGCCGCCTCCTCGGCCTCTCCTCGATCGCGTCAGCGCTGCTCCTGGCCGTGATCGCGGTCGGGCTGAACCTCGTCGTCGTCGTGTTCGTCGCGGGCTTCCTCGGCGTCGCCGCCGGCATGGCCTGGGCGTCCGCCGAGGCCGTCGTCACCGACAACCCGCTGCGCGTCCGCACCGGGACCGTCCTCACCCTGGTCGTCGCGGCGATCGCCGCCCCGCTCGCCGCGGGCGCGATCGGCGGGCGGCACGTCGGCCGGGACTTCCCCGGCTCGTCCGCCGCGCTGCTGATCACCGCCGTGATCGCCCTGGTCGCGGGCCTGATCGCCTACCGCCTGCTGGACGAGCGGACGGGGATCCCGCTCGTCCCGGACCTCGCGGCGGCGCTGCGCGGCGAGGTGTACGTCCCGCCGTCCGCCGCCCCGGCCGCGGCCCCGCGCCGCACCCGTGAGCGCGGCGTCTTCATCGTCTTCGAGGGCGGCGAGGGAGCGGGCAAGACCACCCAGTCCCGGCTGGCGGCGATCTGGCTGCGCGAACACGGCTACGAGGTCGTCACCACCCGTGAGCCCGGCGCCACCAAGACCGGCATGCGCCTGCGCGCCCTCCTCCTGGACCGCGAGACCACCGGCCTGTCGTCCCGCGCCGAGACCCTCCTCTACGCCGCCGACCGCGCCGACCACGTCGCCAACGTCATCCAGCCCGCCCTTGAGCGCGGCGCGATCGTCGTCAGCGACCGGTTCGTCGACTCGACCCTCGCCTACCAGGGGTTCGGCCGCCAGCAGCCGGTCGAGGAGATCGCCGCCGTGAACGCCTGGGGCACCGGCGGCCTCGTTCCGGACCTGACCGTCCTGCTCGAACTCCCCCCGGAGAAGGGCCTGAACCGCCTCTCCAGCCCGGCCGACCGCATCGAGTCCGAGCCCCGCGAGTTCCACGAGCGCGTCCTCTCCGGCTTCCGCGCCCTCGCCGAGGCCGAGCCGGACCGCTACCTCGTCCTCGACGCGAGCCGTCCCGAGGCCGAGATCCGCCGCGAGGTCCGGGACCGCATCCGCGACATCCTCCCCGACCCCGTCCCGGCCTCCACCGAGGACGCCACCAGCACCTTCCCCGCCATCACCGACTAGGCCCCTCCCGCCTCGTCCCACCCTCCTGGCGCCCCAGGGGCCCTTTCCCCTGCCCACGGCCCGCCTGTCTGCTCACCCATATCTCCCGAGAGTTATCCACAGCCTGTGGGTAACGTCGCGGGGGGCCGCGTCCGCGGGCAGGGTGGTGTCGAGGGGCATGGAGCGGGACGGCGCCGTGAGGGGAGGTGAGGCCGTAGCCTTCTGTGCATGAGCGTGTGGGACGACCTGGTGGGGCAGGATCCGGTGATCGCGCAGCTGCGGTCGGCCGTGACGGCGTCCGGGGAGGCCGCGCCCGGTGCGGGACGGTCGCCGGGCGGCGGCAAGATGGCGCACGCGTGGCTGTTCACGGGCCCGCCCGGCTCGGGGCGGTCCACCGCCGCGCGGGCGTTCGCGGCGGCGCTGCAGTGCGCCGAGACGCCGCGCGGGTGCGGGCACTGCGCGTCCTGTCACCAGGTGCTTCAGGGCACCCACGCGGACGTCGAGATCATCCGCCCGTCCGGGCTCTCCTTCGGGGTGAAGGAGACCCGCGAGCTGGTGCTGCGGGCCTCGTCGTCGCCGAGCGTGGGGCGCTGGCAGGTCGTCCTGTTCGAGGACGCCGACCGTGCCACCGAGGCCGCCGCCAACGCGCTGCTGAAGGCGATCGAGGAGCCCCCGCCGCGGACGGTGTGGCTGCTGTGCACGCCGTCCCCGGAGGACATGCTCATGACCATCCGGTCACGCTGCCGTGTGGTCACCCTCCGCACCCCCCCGGTCTCCGCCGTGACCGACGTCCTGGTGCTGCGGGACGGCGTCGACCGCACGACGGCCGAGATCGCCGCGCGCGCCGCGCAGGGCCACATCAGCCGGGCCCGGCGGCTCGCGACCGACGCCGACGCCCGCAGGCGCCGCGCGGACGTCCTGGCGATCCCGCGCCGCCTGACCGGCGTGGGCCCCGCGGTGATGGCCGCGGAGTCCCTGGTCAAGGCGGCCGAGGCCGAGGCGAAGGCGACCACCGAGGAGCTCAACGAGTCCGAGACCGCCACGCTCCGGCAGGCCCTGGGCGAGAGCGCCAAGGGGCGCATGCCCCGCGGCACCGCCGGAGCCCTGAAGGACCTGGAGGACAAGCAGAAGTCCCGCGCCACCCGCCTCAAGCGCGACTCCCTGGACCGCGCGCTCCTCGACCTGGCGTCCTACTACCGCGACGTCCTGACCCTCCAGATGGGCGCGTCCTCCGAGCTCGTCAACACCGAGCTCGACCCGGAGCTCCGCTCCACCGCGAGGAACGGCACCCCGGAGGCCACCCTCCGCCGCCTCGACGCGATCATGGCGTGCCGCGAGAGCCTGGGCGCCAACGTCAACCCCCTGCTGGCGGTCGAGGCCCTCACCCTCGCCCTTCGCACCGCGAACTAGGGTGTGTCTCGAAGCCACCTGCCCTACTGCGCGGCGGTCAGGCACTCCCTAGCGGCGGCCGCCGAACGTCCAGGAGTTGACCTCGATCTCGGCGTAGCGGTCCGCGGTGAGGACGGCGCGCGCGGCGGCCTTGCCGGTGGCGCGGACGAGGGCCGCGGTGCCGACCCAGGTGGTGCCGTCGTCGGAGTAGAGGGGCCCGAAGGCGACCAGGTCGTCCTGGTCGGCCGGGAGGTCGGTGTCGGCGGGCTCACCCTCGCCGAGACCGAGGACGAAGAAGTACTCGCCGGTGGAGCGGTCGCCGGGGAACTCCCACATCGTGCGTCCCAGGCTGTTGTGCCAGCGGCGGAGCAGCACGTCACGGTAGGCGCCGGCCTGGTAGTTGGGCTCATCGAAGGCGAACGCGCGCGCGGCGGCGGGGTCGGGGAGGTCCACGATGTGGACGCTGCCGAAGAGCGAGTCCTCGATCGCGGAGTCGAAGACCGGGCCGCGCGCGATCAACTCCTTGGCGAACCGGTCCATGTAGGACCAGTGCTCCTCGTTGATCGCGTCACGCAGCGGCAGCGAGCCGACCCGGTCGCGGTGGTAGCAGAGGAATTCCATGAAACCGGTGACCTCCGTGGCCTGAAGTGATCTTCGCAGCGTAGACGGGCCGCCCTCCGCGCCGCGCGGAAATTTCCCCCACAGCGGACGCCCCTGACACCCCACACGCCCACCCCCCCGGACGTCCGGTGCGGCGCGGGTGGGGGTGGGGGCGGGCAGGATGGGGGGATGTCCTATCGCGTGACGTTCGTGTGCACCGGGAACATCTGCCGCTCTCCGATGGCCGAGGCGGTCTTCCGGCGGCATGTGGACGAGGAGGGCCTGGACGTCGAGGTCGACAGTTCCGGGACGGGCGGCTGGCACGCGGGCGACCGCGCCGACTCCCGGACGTTCGCCGCGCTGCGCCGGGCCGGATACCCGTCCGCCCACGTCGCGCGGCAGTTCGAGCCGGGCTGGTTCGGCCGGTACGACCTGATCATCGCGCTGGACGAGGGGCATCTCTCGGACCTTCGCGGCATGGCCCCGGACGGCGAGGCCGCCGCGCGGGTCCGGTTGCTGCGCGAGTTCGACCCGTCCGCCGGAGCCGACCTGGACGTCCCGGACCCGTACTACGGCGGACGCGCCGACTTCGACCACGTCCTGGAGCTGGTCGAGGCCGCCGTTCCCGGGCTGCTCGACGAGGTCCGCGCCGCCCTGAAGGACCGCTGACCAGGCGATGACCGGCGGCCGGCCGGAGAACGCGGGCACCTGGAGGCGCTGCTCGGGCAGCGTGTGACGAATCTCCGGGACCTCGGGGCGAGCCATGCGTGGAGGTTGTACCGCGCCGCCCTCACCGTCCGCTGATCCGTCCGGACGGGCGCCGGACCCCGCACGGCCCGCCGCGGGCGGAGCTCTCGCATCCGGGACGGCCGCCAGACGAAGCCCACGTCCGCCCGGACGAGGATCTCGCGGGGGCGCGTGGATGCCTCGGATCCGTTTCGGACAGGCCCCGCAGAGGTTTCGGTTCAAGCCTGGCGGGGCCGTGCGGAGGTCTCGGATTCGTCTCGGATGGGGTGCGGGGAGATGGCGTCCTGGTGCCCGTCGGGGCCGTCGTTCGGCGGTCGGGCGGCCGGATCTGACTGGCTGTGGGCGAGGTGGAGCGAATGATCACTGAGGGTGACTAGCGCGAGCTAGGCCCGTGGGTGAGATGGAGTGTTCAGGAAGCCTTCAGTGTCGCGCGAATCCGTCAAATCCGTAATCATGGCCCCTTGTCGGGGGAGAGCAGAGTCGTCGACGAAGGCCGCGGAAGGCGGCGGGCGGAGTACGCATGGCTGGCGGGAAATCGGACACGCGGCTGGGTGCGGCCTGGCGGAACGCGGTCCCGGTCGGAGTGGCCGTGGTCGGCGCGCTCGTGATCGGGGCGGGCGTCGACACCGTCCATCGGCATCCGTGGTCGCACAAGAAGAAGGCCACGGCGAACGCGACGGCGGCGACGGCGAGGAGCACGGGCAAGCCGCGCTTCGTCGTCGGCGTGCGGAGGGGCGGGGACGCGCTGGTCGTCCGGGACGTGAAGACCGGGCGTGACGTCGGCCTCTCCGTGGCGGCCCCGGCCGGACGCCGTTTCCAGCGCATCGCGGCGGGCCCCGGGAACTCCTATGTCGTCGCGTCCTACGCGCTTCGCAAGGTCACGTTCCACCGGCTCGACCTCGGGAAGGACGGCCGTCCCTCGGCGCTCGTCGACATCCCGCGCGCGGTGGTGCCGGGCGTGTCCACCGCGTCCTCGGACATGGCGGTCACACCGGACGGCGCGAACATCGCCTACGTGACGTACCGGGCCGGGAGCGTGGGCACCGTGGACGTCGTCTCCATCAAGTCCGGGACGCGCACGACGTGGAAGGCCAAGTCCGCGGCCCGGATCAGCAGCCTGGCATGGACCGGCCACAATCTGTCCTTCCTGTGGATCCCGCAGCCGCGCAAGGCCGCCCGCGGCGCCGCCGGCGCCCAGGTCCCCGCCGCCGCGCCGCAGGTCAGGACCCTCACCACGGCCGGTGGCCTGAAGCTCAGCAAGACGGTGCTGCGGCTGCCCGCCGGGACGCAGGCCGTCGTCCTCAGCCCGGACGGCCGGACGGTCGTGGCGGGCGTCGAGTCGTCCTCCAGGGTGGCCCTCCAGCAGTACTCCACCGCCACCGGACGCCCCGGACGCGTCCTCTGGGAGCATGCGGGCAAGGGCGGGGTCCGCCGCCTGGACGCCGACAGCTCCGGCGGCCACCTCCTCCTCTCCGGGGACGACGGCAGCCTGTACGGCCCCGACGAGCGCACCCCCGTCCCCGCGGACGATCTCTCCGACGTCGCCTGGTGACCCCGCGAGCCGGGTGATTCCCCTCACACCGTCCGGGGTCCGGACGACATAGGGTGTGGATCACGGAACCGGGCGAACGGAGCGAAACCGTGGGCATGGTGATGGCCGTCAGCTTCACCAGATACGGACGGCTCTACTACCTCGATCCAGGGCCGCACGAGCCCAAGGTGGGGGACAGGGTGCTCGTCCCCACCGACTCCGGGCCCGAGGTGGCCGAGTGCGTGTGGGCGCCGCAGTGGGTGTCGGAGGAGATCGGCGGCCTGCCGGTCTGCGCCGGGATCGCGGGCGAGGAGCACCTGACCCGGGACGACGAGAACCGCCGCCGCAGGGCGGAGGGGCGCGCGATCGCCAAACGGCTGATCCGCAAGCACGAGCTCCCGATGAAGGTGATCGGGGTGGACTTCCTCGACACCGAGAACGTCTTCAAGATCTACTTCTCCGCGCCGCACCGGGTGGACTTCCGGGCGCTGGTCCGCGATCTGGCCCGCAACATCCGCGCGCGCGTGGAGCTGCGCCAGGTCGGGCCCCGCGACGAGGCGCGCCTCCAGGGCGGGATCGGCCCCTGCGGACGCGACCTGTGCTGCGCGACCTTCCTCAAGGACTTCGAACCGGTCTCCGTCCGTATGGCGAAGGAGCAGGACCTTCCCGTCAACCCGCTCCGCATAGCCGGAGCCTGTGGACGGCTGATGTGCTGCCTGAAATACGAGCACCCGCTCTACGTGCAGGCGCACGAGCGCATGCCCCGGCTCGGTTCGCGCGTCGAGACGCCGGAGGGCGGCGGGCAGGTCGTCGGACGGAACGTTCCGTCCGACACGGTCACCGTCCGGCTGACGAGCGGCGGCCGCTGCTCCTGCTCGTCCGCCTCGGTCTGCTCCCCGCGCCGTCAACACGACGAGGCCTACGGCACCACCGCCGACGACTCAGAACATCACGAGAACACGCCTGAGCCCGCGGCGAGCCCGACCCCCAGCCCCGCCGAACTTCCAACCCCGGCGCCGCACCCAGGGGTGTCCAGCGGCGGCGACGACGCCGCCGAGTCAGACGAATAGGGAGATCTCGACGGCGTCCGCCCGCTGCTCCTGACCCGCGCGCCCTATGGGCGTTCCTGGAGGACGCCGTCCACGTAGACGTCCACCTTCTCGTTGTAGAAGCTGACGAACCCGGCGATGTCGCGGCTCTCGGGCAGCGGCGTCGGGTACGACCAGGCGAAGTCCTTGTGGACGGTGTCGCCGACGCGCACCGACCAGTACTCGGCCGTCCCCTTGTACGGGCAGCCGGTCGCGGTGTCGGTGTGCTCGAGCAGGTCCATCCGGACATGCGTCTTCGGCAGGTAGTACCGGACCGGAAGCCCCGTCTCGAACAGCATCCGCGGACTGCCGGACTCGGCCACGGTCACCCCGTCCACCTCCACGCGGACCCGCCGGGAGCTCGGCAGGACGTCCACACGGTGGTGCGGGCTGCGCGGATGGACGAAGATCTCCTGGTCCTCCTCGAACCACGCGTCCATGGCGTCCCAGTCCAGCCGGACGAGGCCGCGCAGCTCCTCGACGGGCGAGTCCGGGTAGCGGAGCGCCGCGTCCTTGGCCTCGGTGTCGCCGACCTTCACGGTGTAGGACGTGGCGTCGCCCCGGCTCGGCGACCGCCGGCCCGGCCCGTTCTCGACGAGTTCGGCCCGGACGTCCTCCACCGGGACGTAGTAGGCCAGATAGTGGGTGCCCTCCCAGACCAGCACCGGGCGGACGGTGTCCGCCACCACGTGCCCGTCCAGGAACGCCCGGACCCGCCGGCTGCTCTGTTCGATGCGTACTCGCGTCCGTTGCGTGCCTTCTGCACTCATGTTCGGCGCAACAGCGTGGCGCCCCTGGCTATTTCGCCGGGACGTCGCTGGCCCCATCGGTGCCCGTACCCGTAGCGTGGGCGGCGGTGTACGAACCGCGACCACGGGGAGATCACGTGCGGGCAGTGAGGTGGACGAGCGCGATCGCCGCGCTGACGCTGACGGTCGCCACCGGATGCGACAGCGGTGGCGGCGGTGGCGGCGCCTCGGCGTCCCAGCGGGAGGCCCCGCCCGGCCTGGAGGCCTTTTACAACCAGAAGCCGGGCTGGACGTCCTGCGGCGGCGGCATGGAGTGCACGAGCGTCCGCGTGCCTCTCGACTATGCCAAGCCGTCCCAAAAGGAGATCAAGCTCGCCCTGATCAGACTGCCCGCCGAGGACAAGGCCCACCGGATCGGATCCCTCCTGACGAACCCGGGCGGTCCCGGCGGATCGGGGGTGGACTTCGTCAAGCAGGCCGGCCGCAGCTTCGGCGACAAGCTGCGGCAGCGCTTCGACATCGTCGGCTTCGACCCCCGCGGCGTCGGCCAGAGCGCGCCCGTCCGCTGCATGACGGCCCCGCAGCTCGACCGCTTCTTCGCCGCCGACGCGTCCCCCGACGACGCGCAGGAGGTCAACGCCTTCGCGTCCGAGAGCAAGCAGTTCGCGGACGCCTGCCGCACCAAGGCCGGCACCGAACTGCCCCACGTCGGCACCGTCGACGCCGCCCACGACATGGACGTCATCCGCGCCGCCCTCGGCGACCAGAAGATCTCCTACTACGGCGCGTCCTACGGCACCTACCTCGGCGCCGACTACGCGGCCCAGTTCCCCACCAAGATCCGCGCCTTCGTCCTGGACGGCGCGATCGACCCGCGCACCTCGTCCACGGACATGCTGGTCGAGCAGGCCAAGGGCTTCGAGACCGCGCTCAGCGCCTTCGCCGCCGACTGCGTCCGGCAGGGCGGCTGCCCCCTCGGCGCCACGCAGGACGCCGCCGTCGCGAAGGTCGGCGACCTGCTCCGCCAGACCGACAAGACCCCGCTCCGCAACACCCGCGACTCCCGCCAGGTCACCGAGTCCTGGGCGACCATGGGCGTCGCGACCGCCCTCTACGCCAAGGAGACCTGGCCCTTCCTCCGCCAGGCCCTCTCCGCCGCCCTCACCCGCGGCGACGGCACCCTCCTCCTCACGCTCGCCGACCAGATGGTCGAACGCAAACCGGACGGCACCTACAGCAACCAGACCGACGCCAACATGGCCGTCAACTGCCTCGACAAGCCCAACCCGCCGGACGTCGCGACCTTCAAGAAGGCCGCCGACCAGGCCGCTCGGATCGCCCCCCGCTTCGGCCCCTTCGTCGTCTGGGGCGGCCTCCCCTGCGTCTACTGGCCCGTCCAGACCAAGCAGCGGCCCCAGGCCGTCACCGCCAAGGGCGCCCCGCCGATCCTGGTCATCGGCACCCTCCGCGACCCCGCCACCCCCTACAAGTGGGCCCAGGGCCTCGCCACCCAGCTCTCCTCCGGCACCCTCCTCACCCTGGACGGCGACGGCCACACCGCCTACCTCCAGGGCAACCAGTGCATCACCAACGCGACGGACGACTACCTGGTCACCGGAACCCCGCCCAAGAAGGGCACCGTCTGCCGCTGATTCCCACACACCCCCGGGAAGGCGCTAGACTCCTCTACGGCACGCCGCCTTAGCTCAGTCGGCAGAGCGATTCACTCGTAATGAATAGGTCATCGGTTCGATTCCGATAGGCGGCTCCAGCTCAGAGGCCCCTTCCGATCATCGGAAGGGGCCTCTTTGTGTCTTTGTCGGACCAACTGCGGGACTAGGCTCCCTCGTCGATCACGGGGAAGACGCTGTCCATGGCCTCGGCTCCAGCCAGGAGAGTCGGGCGGAGCTGGTGCCAGTACACCGTTTCGGTGATCTCCGTGCTCTTGTGACCCGCCAGCCGTGAGATCTCTTCGATCGACACCCCCGCTGCGGACAAGATCGACACGAAGCTATGACGCAGCTCCCGCGGAGTCCAATCCTCGGCTGTCAGCTCCGGGACCCGGGCGAGCACTGCACGGAAGGAACGGATGATGTTGTTCGCGTTCCTGCGTGTCCCCACGCGCGAGGCGATGACCAGCCCGTGCTCCTGCCATTTGGCACCCGCTTCCTTCTGCTGGTCCCTCTGCAGTGCCTGGTGGTACCGAAGGGCATCGACGCACCGGCGGGGAAGCGCGAGGGAGCGGCGCGACTTCTTGGTCTTCGTCTTGCCACCGGCGCGCACCGACCGCCAGACGTAGATAGCGAACTGTTCCTGATCCCAGCCGGCCTCGGCGACGGAGACCCATTCGCGACGGCTCGGAACGTAGGTCACCACGTATGCCCAGGTCAGCGCGCGCAGCTCTTCGGTGCGGATCCCAGTCAACAGTGAGAGCACGATGTAGCAGTACATCGCGGTGCCTTCCGCTGCCTCGATCAGGGCTGACGCCTGCTTGATCGTCAGCGACTTCGACGGTCGACCGTCGAGGCCTGGGGGGACGTCGCAGAGCTGCACGACGTTCCGCTTCACCTTGTCGCGCTTCTGTGCTCGCGTGATTGATCGCAGAAGGATGGACCGGACCTGGCGCAGGCTGTCGGTGCTGAGACGTCGAGCTCGATCAGCCAGCCAATCGTCCACCTCGTCGGCGGTCAGTTCGGCGAGCTTTCGTGCCCCGAGGAACGGGATGATGTGGTTCTCCGCCAGGCCCGAGCACTTGACCCGCGTTTCCGGGGAACGGTTGGCCAGGCCGTGATCCAGCCAGTCCTTGACCGTCTGGGCGACGGTGTACCGGCCGTCCTCACTGGGCAGGCCGTCGTCTCGGTCGCGAAGCTTCTGCTGCAGCTTCTTGAGCGCCTTGCTCTTGCTCCTGTCGCTCGCCGTAGTGACCTTGCGCTTGCCGGACGGGGTGTAGCCGGTCGTGACCTCGGCAATCCAGCGCTGGCGACGCTCGTTCCACCAGAGCCCGCCGTCCCCGCGGGGACGGCGGCGCTTCTTCTCTTCTTCGGGCTGACCCGGGCTCTCGGTGGCCATCAGGCGGACTCTGCCTCGAGGAGCTCGACGTACTCGGCGATCGCCGACGCGGGGATCCGGCGACGCTTGTGCCGTCCCACCGACCGAAGACGACCGGAGCGGATCTCCTCGTAGATGACCGTCTTCCCGAAGGAAAGGATCTTGCAGGTTTCTTCAACGGTGTACAGGGCCTTCTCCTGATTCGGGGCTTCCTTCATTGGCATCTTCGACATGCTGTGAGCGCCTTCCTTTGGGGAGGTGGCGGCCCCGGCGGGGTCTGCTTGCCGGCGTCTCGCCGGGGCCGTCCACGGTCTGCTGGTTGTTCGGTCAGGTGTTCAGGCGGTTCAGGCGGTGCGGCGGTCGCGCGGGGCGGGGAGCGGGCGCGTGAGGCCGTTGGTGAGGGCGCGGTGGACGATGCGGCGGGCTTGGCGGTCGGGGAGTCCGCTGGCCAGGCCCGCGTGGATGAGGTGGTCTTCGACGTCGGTGGGGGTGAGTCCGGCCCAGGTCAGGAGGCCGCCGACTTTGTAGGCCAGGGCGGAGAGGGCGGCTTTGCGTCCGTCGGTGAGGGACGCGAGTTCGGCGGTCCCGCGGTCGAGGACGGTTCGGACGTAGCCGGCGGCGTTGCCCTGGCCGGGGGCCGCGGGGATGACGGCGGGTGGTGCTGGTGCGGGCTTGGGGCCTGCGACGCGGTGGACTTCATCGAGGAGCCAGTCGGGCATATGGCCGGGGGCGCCTGGGGTTCCGCCGTGGATGGTGTAGGTGCCGGAGTTGGTGGTGGCGCCGGGGGCGATGCCGTAGGACCATCCGGCTTTGATGTCGATCTGCCAGCCGAGGGCGGACAGGGCCTGGTGGAGGTGGCCGTCCGGGGCGCGGTACCAGAGGTGGCGTCCGCCGGACGGGGTGTGGACGCTGACGGGTTGGTGGTCGGGGCCGCTTGGCCAGGGGCGGGGGCCGCCGCGGATGCGGGCCAGCAGGTGCATGGCGTCGATGCCGTTCCGGACGCTGTCGAAGCCGCCGGGCACCTGGTTGTCGACGAGGGGGATGCCGGGCAGCAGGTCGTGGGCGGGGTTGCCGGGTGGTTGGTCGGAGTGGGTGTCGAGGTCGATCAGGACGAGGCCGGACGGTCCGGCGGCGACGGCGGGGACGGCATTGGGTGCGCGTCGCCACCAGGTGGTGATGCGGTCGGGGTCGGTGGTGGCGGCTCGGACGCCGTGGCACCACTGCCCGTCGGGCAGGCAGAGGCAGGCGGCGTAGTCGTCATCCGCGCAGTGCGGGTTGTCCTGGCAGTCCAGGCAGTTGGCCAGGGGGCGCTTGTTGCCGGGAGACAGGGGGAACACGTGCCAGCCGATCGCGGCCAGGTCCAGGGCGAGCCGGACGGGCCGGAAGCTGGTCGGGTTGGTGACGGCCATCAAGACTCCGTTCCTTCTGGACGGTTGGGTGGGGTCACAGACAGCAGGTGGGCGCGGGCCGGTGAAGGTGACAGCCCCGCCGGAGAAATCTGGGAAGCGCGGGCCGCCCGGGTGAAGGACCCGAGACATCCCCCACTCTTTTCCGTGCTAGAGGGGGGTGTGTATCCGGGCGGCGCGTACCCACCCCAAAAACATGTCCTGAGCTGCGGAGATGGTGGGTACGCGCGGTGCGTACCCGGGCTCGGCCGGGGTGCGTACCCAGATCCGGGGTGGGGCGCGGTGCGTACCCGGTGCGTACCCGGCCCGCGTACCCACCTCATTCCAGGTATGACCTGGGTAAATATGAGTTCTTGTAGGTGTGGGTACGCGGGGTACGCGCCTCGGCCGGGCCTCACAGGGCGAACGGGGAGGGATGTCTACTCGTCGTCGCTGAACAGCTCGCCGCGGAAGGCGAAGCAACGGGGCTTGGACCCGCCGATGCGGCGGGCGATCTGGTAGACGGGCCGCTGCTTGGACCCGGGCGGGTGCTCGTGCAGGGCCTTGGCCTCGCGCCAGCCCTGCAGGACGGCGTCGAGTTCGTATCCGGCATTGCTGAGCGCTTCGCGGACCCGCTGGGGGAGGAGCGCGATGGCGTTCTTGTCGTCTCCGATCTCGGTCCGGGTGCCGATCCATCCCCCAGGGGGCGCGGTTCGCCCGGACTCGTAGAGCCGGTCGCTGAAGCTGGCGATGTACTCCTTGATGACCTCCAGGGCGAGCTGGGCACGGTTGTCGCGGGGGTCGTCGGCGACGAACAAGGTCCGCCAGGTGGTGTCGGGGAGGGACGGGAACGGCACGATCTCGAAGTAGTGGGCGAGTTCGGCGGCCAGCCGGATCACGGCGACGAGCGGGGCGCGGCGGCGAGCGATGCTGGTGGCGTCCTGGCGGTGCAGTTCGGTGAGTTCGGCGTGCCGAGCCAGGAGCTTGTCGGGGCCGTGGGTGCCCAGGTAGCTGCGGAGCCGCTCGACGAACGCGGGGCCGGCCAGGCCGTAGTTGGCGGTGACGCCCTCGCGGAAGGCCTGGGCGTCGGGCCCGGAACGCTCGCTGTGTCCGAACGGGGATCCGGCCAGGTCCAGGACGCGGGCGGAGATGCCCTGGTGGGTGGCGAACGACAGGGCGGAGCGTTCGCCGGTGGACAGCAGGATGGTGCGCCACCGGTAGGAGCGCCACTCACCCATGCGGCCTTTCCCCTGGTTCTGGGTGACCTGGTACAGCATGTCGCTGACGATCTCGGGCTTCCCAGCGGTCTGGGTGTCGTCGAACAGCAGCGGGGTGCCGTTGCCCGCGAGGGCCAGGCGGGCCTGGTGGGCGGTCTTGGTCGCCGACCAGCTGGTGATGGCGCCACCGGCCTCGTCCGGGTCGGCCCAGCAGGACAGGCCGCCTTGGGCGGCGGTGGTCTTGCCGCCGGTGGAGGTCCCGGCGAGGTTGAGGGTGAAGGAGCTGATCCCGAGGACCTCCAGCAGCGGGGCGGCGAGCCCGGCGTAGATGGCCGCGGCGACCGACGGGTAGCGCTGTGCCGCCTTGACGGCGGTCTGCCAGCCGGTCAGCGAGCCATGCTCGCGGTGGGCCTCCAGGGCCCGCTGCAGCTGGTGTTCGATGCCGTGGACCTCGTAGGGATGGCCGCTTGCGGCGACGAAGGTGCCGTCGGCCTGCCAGCCGAGCGCGCGTGCGATGGTGACCTCCTGGATGGTGTCGGTGTTGGCGGTCTCGACGGCCGCCAGGAACCGTTCGGCCGACTTGGCGTCGGCCTCGGTGATCGGGAGCCCGCGGTTGCCGAGCTCGCGGACGAGCATCCGGCCGCTCTTGGCGATGGCGCGGGGGACGGTGGCGATCCGCCAGCGGTGGCGGTGCCACCAGGCCAGCTCGACCAGTTCCTCGCCGTCGGGGTCGGTGAAGACCTTGGTGGCCAGGACCGGGCCCCAAGCGACGCGTTCGGGCGGACCGTCGATCCGCCACCGCCAGATCGCATCCGGAGCGACGGTGTAGGGATCGGGGATGACGTAGTCGCCGTCGACTGGGGCGCCGGGCAGTTCCAGCAGGGCAGCCAGGCCGCCCTCGTGGTCGGACTCGTCCGGGGGAGCCTCCACACCGTGTTCGCCCAGCCACTCGGTCGCGGCAGCGTCGTCGACGGCGGCGTCCTGCGCAGTGCGCTGCAGGTCGGCCACGACCTGCCGGAGCGTGCGCTCGTCGGGCGGCGTGTCCTCGTTGGCCTTGCGCCACAGGTGCCGGGCCTCGGCGTACAGCTCGTTGCGGCCCGCGCGGTCGAACCGGAACAACCGGTCCCCACCCCGGGCATACGGCCAGCCGTACTCGCTGCGCCGCAGCTGCAGGTGCTCGGTCAGCAGGGTCAGGGCCCGGTCGTGCTTGGTCGGCCGCCGCACCTTGGCCTCGGCCGACGGGTCCTGGTGGTCGGTGGAGCCGGGGTCGCTGGGGTCGTCGTTCTGGTCTCGGGGACGGTCGTCACCGTCGTGATCACGTGTGCTCATAAGCGACCCTTCGTGCCGGGTGTGCCGCGAGAAGCCCCCCGCACCTGGGGGCTTCTCGCGCGTGCGGGGTGAGTGATGACGGTCAGGTGCGCTCGGTCAGGTGCGCTTGGGCGGCCGGGCCGCTGCGTGCAGGTTGGGCAGGGTGACCGGGGTGGCCGGGGCGTGCGGGTTCAGCGGGGTCCAGATCGGCGCGGTCAGGCCACCGGGGCGGGCGAGGTGACTCAGCAGGACCGCGTGCGACACCCCGGCCACCGCGACCTCTCCGCTGTCCAGGCCGGAGAGCAGGCCGCGCCGGGCCTGCTTCAGCTGGTTCCACACCAGGTCCATCCGGCGGCCAGCGCGCTCGGGCGGGCCGGTGATGACCACCAGCACCGGGGGGAAGGTGTATTCGCTGGAGGGGTACCGGGTCTGCCAGCTGGACGGGCTGCTGGCGCGGGATGCCGCGTGGCGGTGCTGCCGGTATCGGTCGTAGGCGTGCAGCTTGTCGGCCAGCCGGTGCGAGCTGGTGGTCGCCCGGTCCAGCTCGACGAACAGCACCGGTGGCACCCCGCCCTCGACCGCGCTGGGCTGGGGACGGATGACCGCGTCGGTGATGACCATCGATCGGCTGGACGATCCGGTCGGGTCCTGGGCGTTGCCCTGGCCGTGGGAGACCTCCACCTGGCAGTCCAGCACCGAGGCATGCCGATAGGCGTGCAGGGTCATCAGAACGTCGGCGACCGCCAGGGCGTGAAACTGCAGCGGACCGGCCGCCAATGCGGCCGACATCCGGTGAGGCCTCGCGGTGATGGCCGGGCTCGCCTCGGCCGCTGCTGCTCCGGCGCGGGTCAGGAACCACACCTTGGTTCGGGTGCGGCCGCGTAGCTGGACCGCGTTCACAAGCCCGGCGCGCGCTAGCTTGCCGAGCTCGGCGCGGACGTAGCGGCTGGACGCGGTGGTGGGGGTGACCAGCAGCCGCAGATGCTCGGCGGTAGCCAGACGGCACACATACAGCGCCTCCAACATCCCCGCCCCCGCGAGACTGATCGACCTGATCACAGGATCGAGAAGGTAGTCAGCGCTGTCGCCACCCTTGCCACGCGCGGGTTGACCAGCGGAAACAGAGTGTTCGCGGGAAACGCGGGCGGCACCGCGACCGGTACCGGCAGCGGTAGCGCGGGCGGTATCGCCCCCGGTACCGGCGGCGGCGTCACCATCCGGCGGTTCGGGAGGAGAGGACGGGTGGACGAGGCGGAGCCGACCGGCTCCGGGAGTTCTGTTGCCCATATCCCGTGCAGGTCCACCGGCGCCCCGGAAGGTGACAGGAACACCGGGGAGTAAGGAGTGAAGTGGATCACATCAACGGGTGGTGCGTGCTGGGCCGATGTCCTCTCGCCCGAGGAGCGATACTTCGCCGGTCGCAGGAGCGCTCCTCACCGGTCAGGAGCGCCCTCAGATACGTCGACAGATCTCGCTCCCGGTGAGGAGCGGGACCCTTGACGCACCCTTGCCAACCCCTTGCCGCAGCTGCCTGACCTGCGGAAACCTGAGATGCCGCTCGGAGGCCGAAATCGGCCCCTAGACGCTCTCGCGGTGCTTGGCGCGGAGAGTGCGCGGACTGGAGCGCGCTCCTCGAGGAGAGGAGCGCTCCCTGTGGGAGCGGGAGCGCGCTGCCGAGTGTGCCGAGGAACAGCAAAGCCCCGCTGTCGGCGATGCGCCGGGCGGGGCTACTTGGGCACACCTGTGCCGCTGCGCCCAATGTTGCACAAGATCAACGAGGGTGCCAAGTCGGGCTCGTCGACCGTGGTGACGCAGTCATACGCGCGGGCGCGTTTTGGGTCTGTGACTAGTCACAGAGGCGGCGAACTCGCGGCACGTGTGACGGATGTGGTCTGGCCGGGCGAAGAAAAGCCCGGACGGCGCGGGGCCGTCCGGGCGTGCGCGTGCGGGTGCGGATCAGATGCGGTCAGCGCGGGTCGCGCCAGCCGCGGGCGTACAGGATCTGGACTTTGGCGTCGACGGCCGCGCACAGGTCGATGCCGATGGTGGTCGCGGCGTCCTGCGCGGCGGTTGCGATGGATGTCAGGTAGACCTCGGCGCCCTTGCCGTCGTTGTTGACGTAGCTGTCGAGGAACCATGCGGCGAGCCGGAACAGGCGTATGACGGGCAGGTCGGGGTCGTCGTCCGGCAGGAGCTCGGGGATATGGCCGAGGGGGATGCCGAGGACGCGCGCGGTGACGTAGGTGGTGATGAGGACGTCGGCGAGTTCGGCGGCGACGTCGTCGAGCGTTCCGGCGCGGCGGGCGCGGCCGCTCCAGCGCCGGTAGGCGGCCAGGAACTCGCCGGCCTCCTCAGCCAGGGCGAGCGCCTGGCGGACGCCTTCCCCCTCGAGGGGGAAGTGCTCGCGCAGCCGGTCGGTGATGTCCTCGGCGAGCCGGGCCATCTGGTCGGGATCGGGACGGGACGAGGTGGCGTGAAGCATGTTGCTCCCTTGCTGCTCGACGGTGTCGCTGGAGAGCGCCCACCGCGTGGACGTCAGTGGCGGCTTCGGCGGTAGGGGCGGGTGGCGCGGGGTGTGGTCACCCTTCGGTGATGATCTGGATGCCGGGGTGGCGATCGGCGTGGGTGCGGGCACCCTTCAGCGCGCCCTTCGAGGTCTTGTAGCCGTTGCCGACGGCGGGAGCGCCCGTGCCAGCGACCCAGCGCCGGTGGCAGGGGCCGCATCGCCATCCATAGGTGGTCCACACCGGGTTGTGGGTGGTGCGGGTCATGTGGGCGACGAGGATGGCGTCTCTTGGGATCGTCACGGTCCGGGCCAGGTCGGCCAGGAGGGCCGTTCGGGCGTTGTCGGTGGTCGCGGCGGCATAGGCGCGCTCGAAGAGCGTCCGGGCGAGGTCGAGCTGGCCTGCCCGGACGGCGGCCGCGATGCGGTCCACCGAGGACGACTTGGTCACGGGTTCCCTTTCGTGGTGAGTGAACGCTTTGTCAGCGGCGGCTGGTCCGGTGGTGCGGGGTGCGGACTCGTCCAGTGCGGCTGTCGGCCCGGACGGTCAGCCGGTCTGCGGGGAAGCCGGGAGCGGCGGCGATGTCGATCCCGCCGGTGGAGGTGTGGGCCCGGACGGTGCCAGGGCCGGTGGCGGTGAGGGCGATGCTGCCGGAGCGGGACTCCAGGGCCGCAGCGCCGTTGGTGCCGGCGTTGTGGTAGCTGCGGATGTCGATGGCGCCGGAGGCGGTTTCGGCCAGAACGTCGATCGTCTGGCCGATGCGAACCGCCCCGGAGGCGCTGTGCGCTGTGACGTGCTCGGCGACCTCGGCGCGGATCTGGCCGGAGCGGGTCTGGGCGATCAGGGAGCGGGTGCGGTCGGCGTCGAGGCTGCCGGAGCGGGACTCGAACTTCACGCCTTCGTTGGTGCCCTCGCAGGTGAGGTCGGCGCTGTCGGTGAAGGCCACCACGCCGGAGGACTCCGGTAGCCGTGCGGTGACGGTGATGGTCCCGGTGGTTCCGTTGCCAGCTCCCACGTTCACGCCGTTGACGATGATGTTGCCGCTTCCGGAGCTGATGACGCCGTCGAACGACAGGCCGGTCACGGTGGCTCCGCGGGGGACGGTGCCGATGTTCTGGGACACATGGATGAACCCGCCGCCGGTGGTGACGACGGTCTGCGTGCCGCCGGGGAGTTCGGGGACCCGCACGATCAGCGAGTTGGTTTCGGGATCGAAGGTCATGACGGAGTCGCGGACGGCCTCGGCGAAGGGGGCGTCGCCCGTGCCGGTGATGGTGACCTCGGCGGTGGTGATCGTGGGGTCGGTTCGAGTCTGGATGGCGCCGTGCGGCAGGTGCACCGTCAGCAGGACCGGGCCAGGCCGGGAGGCGGTCAGGGAACGAGTGGACATGATCGTGGTCTCCTCCGGGGCGAGCGGGCAGGCGGGGCTACTGCGGTGGCGCGCCTTTGCGCAGGACGCGGCCGGATCCGTTGCAGTGCGGGCAGAGCGCGAAGTGGCGGCCGAACACCGGGTGGTAGGAGCGGGGGTCGCCCTTGCATTTGGGGCAGCGGGTCCAGGGATGGGTGCCCAGGCTGGCCCGCCAGGCGACGAACAGGGCGATCAGCGCGAGCACGAGCACCCCGACGAGGGCGGTGCTCGAGGGGTGGTCCGGCGCTGGGGCGCCGGGGCTGCGGGTGGCGGGCGGTGAAGTGGGCTGGAGCGTGATGGTCACCGGTGAAGGCATGCGGATCCTTGCTGGGCAAAAGGGGGACGGGGCCTGGCGGGCGCGGTGGATCGCGTTGGCCAGGCCCCGTCCGTGGGGGCGTTGGGGTAGCCGGGGGCTAGTCGCGCTTGGGCCCGGTGCTCTCGATCCGCCGCCAGGGATCGGAGCCGATGTCGCACGGGCTGAAGGTGGGGTCCTGGGCGTCGGCGAGGAAGCCGTACAGGTAGCCGGCGTAGCTCAGGAAGGCGATGGTGTCGCCGTCGTGGGGATAGCCGCGGTTGATGCTGGCCCGGGCGAGTGCGTCCACGCGGATGTCCAGGTCGTCGCTGGTGTCGGCCAGTTCCAGGTACTCCAGGATGGCCTCGGCGTGCGCGAGGACCTCGGCCTCGTCGGCGGTGTCGGCGGTGATGCGGGAGGCCCAGTCCAGCACCCTGTCGCGCAGCCGTGGGGTGATGGTCGCGGGCTGGACGGGCATGGCGGACGTGGTCGGGAGGACGAACGGCGGCCGCTCGCTGACGGGCGCCGAGGTGGCGCGGCGGGTTCGGGTGAACTGCATCGGGTGGTGCTCCTTCCGTGAGGGCTATGACGCGGTCCGGTATCTGCCGTACTTGGGTTGGGTGAGGTGGCCGTCCTCGAGGAGTTGGCGGAGCAGGGCCTGGGTTTGGCGAGGTGACAGGCCGACGCGCTCGCCGATCTCCTTGGGCTGGTCGAATCCGGCGGCGACGGCCGCCCACACGGCCTGCTGGGAGTCGCTGAGGCCGACGGGCTGTCGGGCTGGGGTCGGCTGCCCCACGGCGGGCTCAGCTGCTTTGGGCGCTGCGGCGACGGGCGTGAAGGTGGGGAAGGTGATGACCTGGGCCATGACGGACGGCATGGCCTGGTGGCCGCTGGTGTCGTTGGGGCTGGCGCCGTTGAGGAAGTCGTCGGGCAGGTGCCCGGCGCGCAGCTGCTCCACCCGGCGGGCTGATGCGGACCGGCCGCTCTCGTCGACGGCGTGCCGGTCCCTGTAGGCGGTTCCGGCTGCCAGGGTCGCGGTGACGGTCAGGGTGTCCAGGCCTGGACGGGGCTGCATCGCCAGCCACCGGGCGGGGGCCTCGGCGTCGCCGCCGGGGGTGGTGTTGCGGTTGCGGAACGGCGCGGTGCGCCCGCCGAGCTTCTCCGAGCGCATGGTGTAGCCGTAGCCGGGCAGTTCGGGCAGGGTGAGCGGGTCGACTTCCAGGCCGGCCATCAGGCCCTTGCCGGACTTGCTGGTGACGCGCATGGCGATGGAGTTTCCGGCCATCACGCTCTGCCGCAGGGGCTCGTTGTTGCCGAAGGTGATGATCCCCGCGTACTGGGAGGCGGGGAGCAGGGATACGCCGACCTTGCGGCCTTCACGGGCGACGCGGGCCCATTCGGGGGCCTTGTCCTGGGTGAAGATTCGGTGGCATTCGTCGATCACGACCAGGAGGCCGGGCCGGTCGGGTGAAGGGGTGAATCCGGTCAGCCGCATCACGGCGTTCTCCTCGGCGCGGGCGTCGATGATGCACAGCACTGCCTCGAGGACGTCGTCGGCGTCGTCGGCGGTGGCGAACCAGTCGGCGTGATCGGCCAGGGCCGGACTGGAGCCGCCGCGGTTGGGGTCGATGTACCAGTACTCGGTGTCGCCGCGGGACACGGCTGAGATGACGATGTTCTCCGTCACTCGCGATTTGCCGATGCCGCTGTCGCCGATGACCACGCCGCTCCACATCGAGCCGGGCGTGTACAGCCGCCAGGGTGCCTCGCCTTCACCGTCGGCATAGGGCCCCAGCTGCAGGATGCCGTAGCCGGGTTCGCCGTCGAGGGTGTCCAGGCGGCGCGGTCCGGTGAAGTCGACGTTGCCCTCGATGGGCGAGTTCTCCAGGATCTGCAACCGGCACCAGGAGGGGGATCGGTGCTCGCGGTGCTTCTCGATCATCACGTCGGTGACGCCGACGTCGACCCCGGAGGCGATCCGCGCCACCTGGTTGAGGATCTCGGGGTAGGTCTGCTGGCCAGGGGCCAGCTTCAGCTTCCACTCGTAGCCGTGGCGGGTCGGGGTGGGCAGGAGGAGTTCGGAGTTTGGTGCGGGCCCGGTCTTGACCGCCACTTGCTCCTCCCAGAGCAGGCTGATCTGCCGCGCGAAGGGCGACAGGTCGTCGTCGGTCAGCTCCGTCACGGGCTCGTCCGCGTCCGGTGCGATGTCGCTGTCGTCGGAGTTGGGCGGGTGGGGGATGCGGTGGATCTGCCACCAGCGGGCGGCCAGCGCCATCTCAAGCCCGGCGAGGACGGCGAGTTGGTCGTGGCCGACGCCCCAAGGCGCGGTGGTGAGCCAGGCGGCGATGCCGAGTCCGGCGATCAGGGTGCGGCGGGCCCAGCGAGGGTGGCGCCGCCGCATCAGCTGCGAGGCGCGGACGGCGGCTGGGATTGTGACCGCGGCGGCGACCGTCGCGGTCTCGGTCGGAGACGCCGCCCCGGACGCGGTGATGGCCTGGAGAGCCAACCCGGTGCCGGCCACTGTGGCGGCGAGGGCGTGCGGCATCCACTGCCGCCAGGTCAGCGTGATGGTGGCGGTGAGGTCGGTACGTGCCGAGCCGAACAGGCCCTCGGCCGAGAGTCGGCCGGGCCGTTCTGCACCGGCTTCCGGCTGTGCGGTGTCGCGGTCTGGCGGGTTGGGTTTGCGGGGTGCCGCGCTGGCTCGGCGTGCGGTCTTCACCGGTTCTCCTCGTGTTGGTTGTCGTCGCTCGCCGGGGTCGGCGTGGGCGGTGTTGCGGGTGGAAGACCTGGGACGCCCACACCGGCCGCCGTGCACGGGGCGCGCGGCGGTGGTGTGGGCGCCCCGGGCGCTCCACGCGCCCAGGCTCGGAAGCCGGGGGTCAGTCCTGGGTGACGTACTCGCGGTTACCGGCGCCCTGGTTGGCCTCGTAGGCCTCACGGACGGACAGGTGGCCGACCAGGACCGTGTTGGCGCGCTGGTAGGCGGCCTGGGCCTGCTGCATCGCCTCCATGGCCAGCTCCAGCGCGGCGAGCGCGTCACCGGTCACGCCACCGGCGCGCAGTCCGGTCAGCGAGAGTTCGGTGTTGTTCAGGGCTGCTCCGGCGCTGTTGGCCATGCCGTTGGTGAAGGTGATGGCCGCGTTGAGGGTCTGGCTCTCTGCGCTCAAGGAATCCTCCGTCGTGGTTCCCGCCGCGTCGGCGGCGGTCGTCGTCCCCTCCAGTGGGGCCGAGCTGGTGGTCGATGTGGTGCCGTGGTCGGCGGCGGGATGGTCCCGCCGCCACGTGCTGAATTCGATGACCTGCGCCTCTCCCGACTCGGGCTCGGACGCGTTCTGGTCAGAAGTGCGGGAGGTGCCCGGCACAGGCGGATCGTCGGCCTCCTTCTCGCTGGTGTCGGCACCCGAGGTCGGCTCCGTCGGCTTGGCTTCCCTGGACGGTTCAGGCTCGGCATCGGCGCTGGTAACGGGTTGGTGGGTGTTGTTCCGGGCGGAGTCCCCCTGAGGGGCAGGTGTCTTCGGTCGGACGGCGGGGATGTTTCGCGGGCAGTGCGGTTCGTGGGCGATCGCCGAACGCCCCTGCGGGCCTACGTGCTGCCGGGCCACGCAGTGCGGGCAGAGCTCGCTGGTGCCTGGCCATGGCCGGTTCGATGCCCGGTCGGCGGGGACCCCCTGAGGAGCGGGTGTCTCGGGCCGGGAGGCGCGAATGTTTCGCGGGCAGTGCGGCTCGTGGATGATCGCTTGCTGCGCCTGCTCGTTGTAGCCCTCCCGGGCCACGCAGTGCGGGCAGAACTCGCTGGTCCCCGGACGCGGCGGATTCGATGCCTGGCCGGGCTCGGCATCGGCCTCGGGTTCCTTGGCGAAGCGAGCCCCGGGGGTGCTGTTGTTGCCGGGCAGGGGGACGTCGACGCTGTTGTGCTGCAGCAGGTGGCGCAGGCAGGGGCGGCACACGATGCGGTCCGCCCCCTGCCAGTGATAGACCCGCGGAGCGGAGGTCAGTCGGCCGCAGCGCCAGCACTTGGGAAACTGCTGGGTGGTCGATTCCGGTTTGGTCACCGCGTACACGCACGGCGGGCATAGCGGCTGTAGGACGCCGTTCACTTCGATGTCGGCGAGCTCGGCCACGTCGCGGAGCTCGCCGCAACGCAGGCAGTTGCGCAGCTGCTGGTTGCGTTCGTATGCGGCGTCCTCGGCGGCGTCGAGCGCGCGGTTGCGTTCGTGGCCGTCCTTTTCGGCGCCTTCGACCTGGTCCTGCAGATCCCATCTCTCGCGGCGCCGGTCGGCGTGCTGCTCGTGGCGGCGGGCTCGGTGCGCGTCGGCGTTCTCCCAGGCGTCCTCCCAGGCGTTGACGAAGAATCGGCGGGCCTCGCGGCGCTCGGTGAAGGGCCGCCGGTTGGTGCCGTTGGCCCTTCGCTCCTGTTCGCGGCGGAACGACGGCGGGTCTTCCCCGCGCGCTTTCCATGTCAGGTCCTGTGTGACGTTCTTGGTGAAGTGGCCCGCGATCCACATCGCCACCACCAGCGCGGTCAGCGGATCCATCACGCGCCGCCCATCTGGGCGAGGAAGGTGTGCGCGTGGTCGAAGAAGACCGCGACGGCCTGGCCGCCGGTGGCTCCGAGCTGCCCGCCGACCACCAGCGCCAGCAGCGTCGGCAGGAAGATCAGCCAGCCCTGGGCGCCCTTGTCGGCCTTGCGGTCATACATCACGTCCGCGGTGGCCCACAGGATCCCGACCACGGTCAGGCCGATGGCCAGCCCGCCGCCCGCGCCGATCAGGTGGGCGAGTCCAGACACCCCTGACGCGATCCAACGGCCGACGAAGGAGTAGGCGAACCCGCAGCCGACGGTGAAGGCCATCAGGAGCACCAAGGCGGCGATGACGGCCTTGGCGAGCTTGTTCTTCGGCTTGCCCTTGTGCTTCTTGTTCAGCGCCACCAGCACCAGCAGAGCGGGCAGCGCCACCACCAGACCGACGTTGGACATGTCGGCCTCCTTTCGTTGTGGTGAGCAGTGGTCACAGTGGCCATGCGCCGGCCGCGGCCAGCAGCACGAGCGCGGCGATCAGGCGGGAGGGCCGTTCGACGACCCACACCAGCCCGTACAGCAGCCCGATCAGCACGGCCGCAGGGATCGCATAGGCACGGCCGAGCCACCGCAGCGGTCCCGAGGGGGTCGTCCACGGGCCGCGGGCGGCATAGGCCCAGACGTGTTCGAGGGAGGGCCGGTCGTGGCTCCAGATGTCGGGCGGAGTCCAGAACGCCAGCGCTGCCGCGCCGTGCTTCTGTGCCCTCCGCCATTGGTCTGCGATGTCGGGCCGGTCGGGGGTGTGGTCGAGGTCCTCGCGCGGTGCGGGGGCCCCGTCCGAGGGGGTGTCGGCAGCCGCGGCGGACGCGGGCGTGTCGTCACGTTTCGTGGTGGAAGCGGAGTCGTCCGTCGGTGTTGGTGCTGCGGTCCGATGGGGGCCGAGCGGGTGCACAGGGCACGCTGGCAACTGTGCGGTTGATCCGCTACCCTCGCGCGCGTGCGCGCACATGCACGTGCGCCTGGGCGCGTTGAGCGTCTCGCCGGGCGGGTGCGCGGTGCGGGCCGCACTCTGCGGTGCACTCTGCGGTCCGTCCGGGTCGGCCGGGGCGGATACGCGCTCGACCCGTCCGTGGGTGGACTCGGCTCGGTAGTGACTGTCGGTGGTCGGCGGCGGTGCGTCGACCGGGTCGTTCCACCGCACTGGGTTGTGTTCGCGGCCGAACATCACCGGCCTCCGATCTGGTTCTCGGCGGCGTGCCGCATGCGCTGCACCGTCGCCTCGGCGATCTCGGTCGCCTTTCCGGATGGGCTCGTGCCGAGCGCGGCCCGCAGGTAGCGGGCCGCGATCGCGATCTGGCGACTGCCGGTGTCGGCGGCGGCCAGATCGGCCTGCACCTGGGCGCTGCGCCGCTCGGCCCACACCCGGTCCGCGGCCTGCAGCAGCTCGGCCACCACAGGGGAGACCTGGGCGGGCTCGGCGGCCGGGCCGAACGCGGCGCGGACGAAGTCCGCCGCCGCCGAGACCCGGTCGTTCACCGTGCCCGCTCGAGCGAACCGCGCCGCGTAGCGTTCGCGGACCCGGGCGGCTTTCACGGTGCTGAGCAGCGGCTTTCCCGCTGCGCGGCGTCGTCCGGCCATCACCGGGCCTCCGCATCGGCAACGGCCCGGGGCGCGGGTGCGGTGAGGGGGCGGCGCCACCAGGTGAGCCGGGCGCGGGTGTTGCCGGTCCAGCCCCATTCGCCGAGCTCGGCGAGCATGGCCAGGCCGCGTCCGGACTGGGCGAACAGCTCGGGCTCGGCGGTGATGGCCGGGCAGGTCGGGCCGCCCTGGTCGATCACCGCGACCTGCACCAGGCCGTCCTTCACGGCGGCGACCACGGCGAACGTTCCGCCTGGCTTCCCGCTGGCGGTGTGCCGGACTGCGTTGGCGGCCAGTTCCCCGACCGCCAGCAGCACGTCGTCGAGGACCTCGCCCGGCAGGGCGCCGGCCAGGGCGTCGGCGACGAGGTGCCGCGCGCGCTCGGTCGAGGCGAAGGTGCCGGGCAGACCGCCGCGGCCGGTCATGATCAGGGCGCTCACGACCACACCCCCACCAGCACACACAGCGTGCACAGCACCGCTGCGACGTGCCACAACGTCACCGCCCAGCCCCACCGCCGGGCGGCCGACTGCCTGGGGTGGTCGCGCCAGTTCTCCGGGACGCGCATCGAGGCCATCAGCCGTGCGCAGCCCGAGCTCGCCGCCATCACCAGCGCGGCGGCCAAAGCCGTGAGCGCTGCAGCGGTCAAAGCAACGTGGAGCGCCTGCCCGGAGCTGGGCACGATCTGCATGCTCGCCGCAGACACCGCGGCCCGCGCCGGGAGGGCGCGGGCCGCGGTGTCTGTCCAGCGGGTCGAGGTCATCACGGCCGGTCGCCTCCGATCGTCACCAGCAGCGCCAGCGGCTGCGCCGCGATCTGCGCCGAGGTCAGGGCCGGGTCGTCGTCCGGGGCCAGCCCGAACTTGTTGAGGTCGTCGGTGAGCCAGGCCAGCGGCTCGGGGGAGCCGCGCCGGGCGGCCACCACGGCCGCCCGGGCGTGCGCGAGCACGCCCACCAAGGCGATGTGCGTCTCGGCCCGCGCCAGCTCGGCCGCGTCCCGGGCGGCCTCGGCCCTGCGGCGGGCGGCGTGCTCGCTCTCGGCGGTCTGTCGCAGCGCCACCTCCTGCTCCCGCAGTACCTGCAGGTCGATCCGCGCCTGGTCCAGCTCGGCGCGAACGGCGTCGGTGGAAATGGTGGGGATGGTCATGACGCTTCTCCGTCCTCGCGCCGGATGGGGGTGATCAGGCCACGCTCGATACGAACCTTGCGCAGCAGGTTGCGGGCGGTGGATCGCCCGATGTTCAGCCGCTCGGCGAGTTCGGCGGTGGACAGCCGGTTGTCGGCCTCGTCCATCAGCCGACGGGTCTCCGACAGGCGCTCTTCGAACGCGCCCTGCGGCGCGCGGCGAGCGGAACCTCGGCCGCTCTTGCGATGCGACGAGCGGCGCTCTTCACGCTTGGCTCGCCGCCGTCCCGTGCGCTCTTCACCGCGCTCGTCAGAGCGCTGTTCCGCGTGCCGTTCACGCTGGTCGGTGGTGCGCTCGTCAGCGGCGGGCGGCAGTTCCATGAGCGGCCCGCCGGGCCGGTCGGCCTGTTCCGTCAGGTACCGCTCGATGTCGTCGATCATGCCGGGCGCCCGCTCTCGGACGTTGAGGCTGATGATGTCGTCCCAGGCGGAGGAGTCCACGAGCGGCTGCTCATCCCCCCGCGCCATGGGGGTGGTGCCGTCGTTGTCGTTGAACCAGATGGCCGGGACGAGCTGGCCGTCGACGATGGTCAGCTCCGTGTCGCGCGCCAGCTGCTTGGCGGCGCGGTGGTCGTAGCGCAGGATCCGGCGAGCGATGCGCCGGTCCCAACGGGTCGCCTCGGGGCCCAGGCCGTACCGCTCGACCCACGCGGCACGCCATGCGGTCTCCGCGTCCAGCCCGCGCGCTGCGGCCAGTGCGTCGGCCGACAGGCTCAGCCGCGGGTATCGCAGGCGGCGGATCAGCCGCCGCCGAATCTCGGTCGCGGACCGCCCGGAGACCTCCTGCTCCTGCAGGGATTTGCGGAGCACGATCGTCAGCTCCAGCAACACGATCGACAGCAGGCTGGTGACCGCGAGAGCAGCCCCGACCTGCATGCCGGACGCCGTGCTGCCGTGCCAGAAGTTCATCCCGGCGGCGACGAACGCCAGCAGCCAGCTCAGCACCCGGAAGCGGGCGGCGGGCAGGCGGGCGGCGACGGCCTGATGAGCGAGGTAGGCGCAGTACAGGACGCTGCCCTCGATCGCGATCGGCAGCAGCGGCGAGAGCAGTCCCAGTCCCATCTGGGTGTCGGCGAACTGCCCCTGGCCGCGCCAGGCCAACACCGCCGGAG
Organism: Actinomadura harenae; assembly: GCF_003696215.1. Classification (GTDB taxonomy): domain Bacteria; phylum Actinomycetota; class Actinomycetes; order Streptosporangiales; family Streptosporangiaceae; genus Spirillospora; species Spirillospora harenae. Next base: position 59,224 of record NZ_RFFG01000014.1, read on the forward strand.
ATCCGACCGCCACCACCGGCAACGCCAGGCTGGCCCGCCGGCGGATGGCACCCGCGAAAGCGGCACGGCTCTCCGCCCGGCGGGTGCGACGGCCAGCGCTGCGCCGGTCGTCCAACTCGGCACGTGCCGCCTCGCGCTCCATGGCGGTGCGGGAACGCAGGGCCTCGGCCTCGGCGGCGGCCTTGTCAGCGACGGCCTTCGCGGTGATGCGTTCGGAACGGGCGTCCCAGCTCACTGGTCGTCACCGCCGTCCACCGGTCGCCACGGACGCCACCAAGAGCGCCGGGCCTGATGCGTCTGGTGAAGGGCGCCGGCCTCGGCGACCTCGGTGCACAGCTCGTCACGCAGCTCGGCGACCGAATCGGTGATCCGGTCGGTCATGTCGTCGGGAATCCGCTGGGCGATCTCGGCGCAGCCCAAGCGGAACTCTGCGGTCAGCCGGTCGATTCCGGTCGTCAGCGCCGCGGCCAGGCCCTGCAGCGCCTCGGACGCGGTGTGCAGCTCGGCGCGGACGGCGGCCAGCTCCTGCTGGATCGCCAGCGTCGCCAAGCCCGCACCGACCCCGGCGCGCCCCTGAGCCCAGTCGGGACGATGGAGCAGCATCTCCTGGTGTGCCTCGGCCAGCGCGCGGGCAGCCTCCTGGGCGGGCAGCACCCGGCTGTTCAGACGGTAGCCGCGCTCGTCGTTCGGCCAGAGGATCTGGCCGTTGGGGATGTGGTCGGTCATGATGAGCAGACCCCTTCCATTCGGTTGGAGTGGGTGCCCGGGACGTCAGCGCTTGTCGGTGTCGGCGTCCCGGGCTTTCTTGTCGTCGGGGGTGTCGGAAGAGGCGCAGGCGGCTTTGGACAGGCGGGCCTCCAGGTAGAGCGAGACCAGCCGGGACGAGTTGCGGCCCGGGTAGGGCCGGGAAACCTCATCGACCCGCAGCACCGTGCTCAGCTCAGCGACGGCGGCGTCCAGTTCTTCGGGCAGGCCAGTCAGGCGGATCCTCACCAGGACTCCCGCCGGTCCAGAGCCGACAAGATCGGGGCCAGATGAGCATCCAGCAGCTCGGCCAGCCGCCGCACCGCCGCCTTCGCGTCCACCGTTGCCACACGCAGGGCCCCGGCCTGCGGGTGGTGGAGCTGATCGGACGGAATCGCCACCATCAGCAAGGAACTGGTGAGCAGGGCCGGACGGTCGGCGAGTCGGTCGTCGTAGGGGGCCTTGTAGCCGCGCGAGCCTCCCCACGCGCTGTCCCGGGTCCAGCCCTGGACGCCGGGCAACGCCCGCAGCTGCGCCGGACAAGGGACGGCGATCTGCACGCAGGCGATCAGCGAACCGTCGTACTCGCTGGTTGTGGTGGTGACCGACTGGATCCGCTCCGGCAGCCACTCCAGGTAGGGCGGGGACATGATCGGCCCACAAGCAATCTCCCAGGCCGACTGCGTGAAGGGCACCGGGTCGGAAGTGACGAACATGTGCGGCCGGTCCCGCAGGTAAGCCCCGTACCGGCTGTCCCGGTCAGAGGCCAGCAGCCGGTCGTCGGCGTTGTTGAGGCGAAACACCTCGTGGGCGGTGATGAAGTCCACGGAGCTCTCCAGAAGGGAAGTGGTTCAGGCGGTGCGCTCCAGGTCGTGGCCGCTGACGGCTTCGACCAGGGCTGAGCCGATGACTGAGCGGCGTAGGCCGACGGCCACCGCCCGCTTGGCCGCATGGCGAAGCGGGCGGTGGCAGCTTGAGGTCATCCCGTGAGTCGGATGGGCATCAGCAGGTGCCGGTGCTGGCCGGGCAGGGGTTCGCCTGCGTCGGGCAGGCTCACGGGGATGTCCTCGCTGGAGGCGCCGGTGGGCATGGAGAGCAACAGGACGGGCTTGTCGGTGCTGCCGCGCATGCAGACTTGCGGCGTCCCTGTCGTGGTCAGGGCGTCCAGCAGGTAGCCCGGGTTGAAGGCGATGTCGATCGGCTGGTCGGCGACGACGCGGGCGGAGAGTGTCTCGCGGGCCGAGGCGGCGTCGCCGGTGGAGGCCCGCAACTCCAGCTTCCCGTCGTCGCGGCCGGTGTCGCCGGGGACGCAGTGGAGGCGGACGGGGGCCAGGCGTTCGGCGACCACCGCGACCCGCCGGACGGCCGTGGCCAGTGCCAGAGTGTCGGTCACCACCGACCACACGAGCGAGGTGGCCAATACCTTGCGCCAGGCGATGAATTTGGCGTCGACCAGGCTGGTGTGCAGGACGCGCCGTCCGGCTGTGATCGACAGGCCGACGGGGTTGGCCTCGCCGTCGCGGGTGATCCCGAGGGCGAGCTGGTCGGCGCCGCCGGGCAGGTGCTTGGCCAGGTCCGCGAGGGTCGCGGCGGGCACCAGCAGAGTGTCCTCGCCTCGCTGGCCCGTGACCGTCCAAGGTTGAGCGGCGACGGCCAACCGGAACCGGTCGGTCGCGGCGAAGATCACCTTCTCCGAGTCCAGCTCGATCCAGACGCCGGTCAAGACCGGGAGCGTTGGGTCGTGTCCGGCTGCGACTGTGACCTGGGTGATGGCGGTGGTGAAGGCGGCGGCGTCGATGCGGCCGGCCTCGGCGGGCGGTTCGGGCAGGGATGGATAGTCCTCCGTGGGCATCAGCAGGAGGGTGTGGGTGGTGTGGGGGGTGGTGAGGGTGCAGGTGGCGTTCTCGACCACGACCTGCACAGGGCCAGCGGGGAGCAGGCGCGCGATGTCGCTCAGCAGCCGCCCGGACATCAGCGCCTCACCAGCCTGATGTACCTCCGCCTCCAGGTCGGCGCGAGCGGACACCTGGTAGTCGAACCCGGCGAGCTCGACACCGCCTCCGGTAGCGGTGACCTTGATCCCGGCCAGGACCGGAACCGGCGGGCGCGAGGGCAGGACCCGCGCGATCCACGCGATCGTGTCGGCGAACGCCTTGGCGTCGATGGTGAACTTCACCGCGCTACTCCTCCTCGCCGTGGACCAGGTCGGGGTGGATGAAGGCCCACAAGGCCTCGTCCAGCCGGTCGCGGTCACGGTCGAGGTGGACCGGGACGCCGCACCGGTCCAACACGTCCCTGACTTCTGCGACCAGAGACTCGAACTCGCGCGCCGCCATCGGCAGCGCGCATCGGGGGATCGTCTTCATGGGGCTCCCATCTGCATGAGGACGGCCCGCCGTCTCAACCTGGTGGCGAGGCGGCGGGCCGTCGAACGGGGCGTGCGAGAAGGGCCGGGTCAGCGGCTTCGAGGCGGGAGCGGCTGGGCCTGGTGGAGGGGGACGAAGCGGGCGGCCTGCCCGTTCGGCTGGATCAGCGCCCACGGCTCGGCGCAGGCCGGATCGTTGGCCCAGCTCAGGACGGCGCCGAACTCGTCAGGCGCGTTGCGCATGCGGACGTAGGAGCCCGGCGCGTACCAGCGCCGCGCCGCCCGCACCCGCCAGCCGTTCCGGGTGACCTGGTAGGAGGCGGTGAAGCGGATCGTGAAGTCCTGGGCCAGGCGGGTCAAGCCGACCAGCGCCGCGACGGCGACGACTGCGGCGGGGACGACGGAGACGGTCACGGCCGGAAGGTGCGGGACCGGGCGCAGCGAGGCCAGGGCGGTCGCGGTGATCCCCGCGCCGACGGTGAAGAACGCCGCGCCGATGCCCAGGCGGACGCGGCGCATGCGGAGCTCGTGCTCCTGCAGCTCGGCCACGTCCCCGGCCTCGGCCTCGATCTCGCGCCAGGCCGTCGCCAGCGGCGGGACGTCCCGAGAGGCCTGGGCGAGCGTCGAGGGGATGGTGGCCTGCGGACGCTGGTCGGTGATGGACGTGAGGTGGTGGTCGGGGCGGGTCATCGGACCTCCTGAGGATGGATTGTGCGGTTGATCAGGTCCTGGCGGCAGGGAGGAGAAGGCCGGGGGCGGCTACGGCCGTGCGACGTCCAGCGGGGTGGGGTGCGCTCCGCGGCGGCGTTCGGTGATGGAGTGGCCGGCGCACACCCGGCGGGTCTGGCCGGTGGTGGTGGCGAGCTGGTGGGTGACCGGCGCGGGGCATGGGATGTCCGACCGGCAGTAGTCCCAGGCGTGGGGGCAGCCGGTCACCTCGCACCAGGTGCGGCGCCCGGATTCGACGAGGGTCCCGCCGTGGACGGGGCAGACGGGCATGTCCATCCGGCACGCGTCGGCGGGGACACTGGCGATGCGCTGCAGTATCAGCGCCGCCTGGAGAATCCCTCGAGGGATGCAGCGGGCGGTGTTGGCGGCTGCGGCGAGCCACCAGCCCGCCTGCTGGTCGCGTTCGTCGGCGGCCTTCAGCGTGGCGCTGAGAACGCAAATGTCGCGTGCGAGGTCCACACCTCGGACGGCCAGGCCACGAAGGTGCCGTTCGGGGGACGCGGCAGCCGCTCCCTCTCCCGGGGAGGCATCCGCCACCCTCCAGGCCGTCGTGATGCCCAGCATCTGCCGGGCAGTGTCCAGGGCGTCCTGGTGAGCGTCGTACAGGTCGTACCGCGCCTCGCGGACGTACCGGTCGGCCGAGGCTTCAAGGTGGGCCGAAGCGGCGTGGATGTCGGCGGCCAGCTGCAGAGTACGGACGGCCAGCTGCGTGATCTGCTGTTCGGGGGAGTCAGGCATGCGTTGTTCCTCACGGAGATAGGGGATCGCTATCAGGCGGCGGAGCGGCCGCGGCCGTTGAGGAGGGCACGGCGTTCGTGGTGGTCCAGGCCGCCGCACACGCCGTACTGCTCCTCCGCCGGGAACTTCAGCGCCTGCTCCAGGCAGTGCCGCCGCAGCGTCAGGGGGCACTCGGCGCAGGTCCGCTTGGCCAGCTGGACCCGCCGCCGGGCCTCCTTGAGGGTCTCTCGGGGGGCGTCGTCATCCGGGCCGAACCACAGCTCGTCCCCGGTGTCGATGCAGGGCCGTTGCTCCCAGCCGACCGGCTCGGGAACGTGGACGCTGCGGGGCTTGCTCCAGGACGTCCGGGTCCTCATCGCGTCCACCGCCCATCGGCGCTGGCCGGGGCCTGCGCGGGCGCGGCGACCTCTCGGTCGAGGTGGGAGCCGTGGACCTGGTGTCCGCACTGACCACACCACAGCACCACGGGCCCACCGGACATCTGCGCGGAGCAGCAGGGCGAGACCGGCAGCGGCGGACGGCACGATCCGCGGGCGGGCTCAGCCGGGATGGACTCTCGCCCAACGAGCTTGTCGAGGACCTGCTGGTGAGCGAGGTTGCGGTCTACCAACCGCGAAACGGTGCGGTCGTACATGGGGATCTCCCATCAAGGGCGTCGGGTGGGAAGCAGCGAGCGCCCAGCGCCCCGTGAGGACGGGGCTCGGCTGGGCGCTCGCGTGGGGCCTGAGGAAGGACTTGGTCTAGACGGCGTTGGTCGGGGTGCCTGCTGTGACCAGGGCACGGGCGCGCGAGGGTCGCGTGGCGCGCTCGCGATCACGTCGTGCCGCGGCCATCTGCGTCAGGGACGGCGCGAGCGCCGGGGTCGGCTTGACCATGGTCCGGGCGCTGCGCCGGGTGGAGGCGTCGGCGATTCCCTCGGCCAGCCGCGCACGCCAGGTCTCGTAGGCCAGATCGGTGATCACCCGCTGCGCGGATCCGGGGCACCGCTCCTGTCGGCGTGCGGCAGGGGCCGGACGGCGACCGAGGGCGAAGTTGCGGATCTGCTTGTCGGTGTAGCGGCTGATCCGGTGGGGGAGCACCAGGTGCCGCTTGAGGGACACCCAGGTCCCACAGTCCGGGCAGACGATCATCGTGCGCTCACCGTCGGGGCGCTCACCGTCAGGGCGGCGCAGGTTCACGTGGTTCAGGGGGAGGGCGCTGACGGAGATCGGGGGACGGCCGTTGTGCTTCACAAGCACCTCCGTGATCAAGCCGAGGATGAGCTGAGCGGTCTCGTGTCCTCCGCTCCGCACCGGCGGACGGCCTGATGCGGACCGGACGGCGCAAGCGCCGCACTCTTGAACGATCAATCGCGGTGACCACGGCGGGGACCTCGTGATTCGTCATCCCGCTCGGGACCGCGTCTTCAGTTGTCCGGAAGTTCGCTTGGCGACGGTGTGTCCGTCTGCGTTCGCCAGCTTCCTGATTGGTTCGCACCAATCATGCAACTGGTTCGAACCACTTGTCAACGAGCTGAGAGTGATCCACTTGGCAAGTGACTCGGACGTAGCCGCATGGACAGGGAACGATGTGGATGCACACGGTGACTAGCTGTTCACTGTTAACTGGTGGCTGTTAACCCCTGTTGCTGCGCGTGTGAGCTGCGGCATCCTCGGAGGACAGCGCGCCTTCCCCTGGATCGGTCACCATGTCACTCGGGTTGAAGCAGGCCCGCGAAGCCCGCGGGTGGTCACAGAGCGACCTTCTCGGCCACATCGAGAGGTACGTCGCGAGACATCCCCAGTTGGTGATCGCCAACTCCGCGAGCCTCAAGACCTACATCTCGGGCTGGGAGAACGGTCGTCGCCGGGTCTCTGAGCCATACCGGACCATCCTGAGAGCCCTCCTGGGATGGACGGATGAGGAACTCTTGGGCGAACGCGAGCCGACGGCGGAAGCAGACGGCTACGAGGAGCTCATCCGGCACATCGATACCGCACATGCGGTCAGTCGGTCGATGGTCGCCACGTTCGCGAGCCAGACCGAACTTCTGCGCACTCAGGACCGCATGGTCGGCACTTTTAGCGTCGTCGATCAAATGACCGCCCATCTGGGGGCGCTTGAGGAAGCCCTCACATTCGCTGTCCTGCCAGATGCTCGGCGTCCGGTCGCCCGGGAGCTGGCGGGGGCTGCCACGCTCGCCGCATGGCAGGCGCTCGACGTCGGGGCGATCGAACGCGCGTGGAGGCAGTACGAGAAGGGGAAGCAGGCGGCAAAGGAGGCCGAGGACAGCCTGTACCTCGCACATGCGATGGGCGAGCAGGCATTTGTCCTGGCGGACGCAGGGCGGCCTGGCCTGGGAGTTGATCTCGTGGTCGAGGCGCAACGGATCGGCGGGAGCAAGATGTCCGGGCGACTCCGGGCCTGGCTCGCCTGCGCGGAGGCAGAGCTCCGGGCCCTCACCTCCGACCCCACGAAAGCGCACGAAGCGCTCGACCGGGCGACCAGGGCAATGCCCGACACAGACGAGCCGCGCGACCCTGACCTGGCGAGTGTCTTCCTCAACGCGGTTCATTTCGAGCGCTGGCGTGGACACACCCTGACCCTCCTCGGCGACGAGGAAGCGGTCGCAGCTCAGTACGTTGTCCTGGACTCGATGGACCCGACCTTCGTCCGCGCACGCGCTGGTATCCACTGCGATCTAGCGCAGGCCCATCTGTTCCGCAGCGAGTACGCGGAGGCCGCGCAGCAGGTCCGGGAAGCCAAGCTCCTGGCCAACCGCACCGGGTCGATTCGATACCGGCGGCGGATCGCGACGCTAGGCGAGTCGGTCAGCTGACCAACCGAGGCTCAAGCTCCATAGGCGATGACGTGAAGAAGCCCTACGAGCGTCCCCGAGCCCAACAGCTCGTCCTTCCGGATCAGGCGGTGGACCTCGCTCAAGGGGATCCAAGCAACCTCGCCGGCCTCTTCAACGTCTGACGGCTCCCCGACCTTGTCCGCGCCGCGCCCCACGAACACCTCATGAGGCGAATCGACCATCCCGACCATCGGCTCGAACGTTACGAGGTGCTCCAGGGTGCGCGGACGCCACCCCGTTTCCTCTTCCACTTCCCTCAATGCCGTCTGCCTCGGAGCTTCACCCTCGTCCACGATTCCGCCGGGGAGCTCCCAGCCGAATTTGTTCGGAACGAAGCGATAACGCCAGAGCATCAGGACGCGGTCCCGCTCGTCCAGCACCACCGCGATCGATACACGGTGGAGGTGGACGACGTGGTGTTCAAAGCGGTCGACCCCCGGCGGCTCGACGTCCGCCAGGCTGAGCCGAACCCACCTGTTGTCGTAGACCGTGCGCTCACCGTGCAAGCGCCAGGGCTCCAACGGATTGTTCTGACTGTCGAATCGCCTGCTCGACGCCACGTAATAGCCGCTGCCTCTTCGGACGCTGAGCACGTCCTCGGAGACGAGTTTGCCCAGCACTTGGCGAATAGTGGTCCGCCCTGCCCCCAACCGCTCGGCAAGAACGCGTTCTGAAGGCAACCGGTCCCCTGGACCGAGTTCGCCGGACGCGATCCAGGTTCGGATCGCGGACTCGACACCCGCCGTCACGTCGCCCATGAACCGGGAAGCCTTCCTGATTGGAGACTGGTGCGCTCAGTCTAGGTCCGGCTCGGCAGGCAGCCCGAGGTCCTGGGGCTTGCCAGGCTGCAACGGCCGTCCGAGTCAGCGAGCTCAGCGCTCTTGCCATGCTTCATGCCTAACGGAGATCTTCTGCTCCGCGGGGGGCTCGCCCGGCCCGCGCCGGCGCGCAGGATCGCCTCGTCCACGAGCCCTTCGAGGTTGGAAGGGGCGTCTGGGGCCTGGTGAACCGCTTGATCTTGATGCCTCGCCAGCAGAACTCACGTCAGCGGATTCGCCTCGCACCTCTCGCGAATGCACGAGCGAGCCGCGCAGCACCGTGCCGAATGTGGCCAGCCTGGATCAAGGCACGGCTGGATCGCAGGTGTGGGGCGTGACTACCCGCAGTCTGCCTGGCTGCCTTAGGTTCGGTGGCATGCTTGCTGCTGACGCGGATGGCCCGGTGCCTACGGTGGCCCGGTTGCTGAGCACGGCACTGGACGGCCCAGAAGAGCTGATGAGATCTGTCGCTCTGGTCGATCGCCCTCACTCCCCGCCGGTGGTGCGTCAGCTGATCGGGTTGATGGCGGTACTGTCGCCGATCGAGAAGCCCGTCATCGCCCAGGAGCGCGTTCCGCTGGTCAAACAGTTGTGGGAGCTCACGTTGTCGGTCGATCCGGCGCACGCCCGGCGGCTTGACGAGCTGGTGATGGAGCTGCCCGGTCCGACGAGGTGGCAGCTGCTGTGGGAGCTGACCGGCACCGACGCTCGTGGGCTGCTCCCGACGGTTGGCCGGCGCTTCAACGTTGCGCTGGGCTGGCTGGCCTCGTTCACCGATGATTCGGACGGCGCTCACCCGCACCTGGTGACCTCGGCGGCGATCCTGGCCCCGGGGATGGGAGCGTGGTACGACCTGCTGCAGCGGCGCGCGCTGGCGTTCGCGGAGCGATTTCCGGCCGAGATGGTGGAGGACACGCTGGCATGGTGGCTGGTGCTGATCGCGTCGCTGGGCGTCGAGCCAATCGGCTTTCCTCTCGAGCACGATGGGACGCCGACCGGAGTGTGGGACCTCAACGCGGCTCTGGAGGCTGGCGCTGAGCACCAGCCAGCCAGCGTCGCCGACGCCATCCCGGACGAGACCGGCACGAGCCCCATCACCCGCCGCTCCGCCGCCCGAATTTTGCATGCCTGCCAGCAGATCAGCGCCCAGGGCCGGGACGACGCCCTAGGCGTCGCGCGAACGCAGGTGACCGGGCTGACCGCGCTGGAGCGCGCGGTCATGATGTGGAACATGGCTGTGACCCTCAGCAGCGCCCTGCCGCGCGGATAGCGGGCATTCGCGGTGGGCCTCCCGCGCCAGCGCCGCCCGCGGCTACTGTCGCCCGGAATACGATCACGAACCAGCGGGAAGGCGGAATTCGTGCAACTGCGATGCGTGTCCCAGAACATCCAGTACGGCGCGTGGAGCCAAGGGCGGTGGCCGGTTCACGTGGAACACCTTCTTGCCTTGGACACCGATCTGGTCCTGCTGCAGGAGGTGCCAGAGCTTGCGTCCGACGCGGTGCGCGAGAAGGCGGAGACCGATCTCGGCATGCGGATCGCGGTGTCGCCCACAGGCTTCACAGAGGGCTGCCTGAACGCAGCGATCGCCTGGCGCCAATCGCTGACCGTTGAAGGCATCGACGTCCGATACAGCAGAAAGCTCCACCACGGCTACATCGGCGCTCACATTGGGCTCGACCGCGACGACGGAGTGCCGCTCACGGTCATTTCCACCCACCTTGATCCGACGTCAGCGACCAGCGCCGCGCAGGAAGCACAACAACTCGTCCAGCGTGTGTGGCGGACCGGTGGCATCGGCCTCATAGCTGGCGACATCAACCACATGCCGCTCGGCGACCCCGAGCCACCGTGGGAACAGATCCATCCGCACAACCGCGCCTCCCGCTGCCTGCCCCGCGCCTCGCCCGGCGACGAGTGGCGCGGTAACCGAATCGTCGGCCAGGTCCTCATGGGTGGCGACCTCACCGACGTAGCTGCCCACGCCGCCGAGCGCGCCAGCACACCTCAAGAGCGGGACGAACTCCTGCAGATGACAGGCACCCACGGTCGGATCCGCGTCGACCAGATCCATGCAACTCCTGCCCTCGTCCCTGCGATCAGCGGGTACCGGGTCATCTCCACCGACGCCAGCGACCATCGCGGGATCGTTTGGGATCTGGACCTTGACCTGGTCGAGGTGGGCGCTCTGCGTGAGTTCCACTGACCGCTATGCCTGGACCTACCCGGTCGTCGTTGGGCCAAGGCTGCGGGACAGCCTAGAAACAAGAAAAGGCCGGCCCCGAAGGGGCCGGCCAGGGCTGGGAACGCAGAATTGGCGAGGCAAGGTTGCCAGGTGGGGTCGGGCCAACTGACTGACAACGAACGCGCAGGGATGCGGCCACACGCGGACGATTGCGCATAGTAGATCCGGGTGGGTGGGACCGATGAGCAGGACTGAACCTCACTCGTAATGAATAGGTCATCGGTTCGATTCCGATAGGCGGCTCCCAGGTAGAGGCCCCCTTCCGATCTTCGGAAGGGGGCCTTTTGCTAACGCCCTTGCTAACAGGCCCTCCTACGCGGCCCCGCCCATGACGCGGGCGAACGTCTCAGCGGCGGAGACCTCGGCGACCCTGATCACGTGCGCGCGCAGCCGTCAGGCTCGCCGACCAAACCCGCACAGCCCTCCGCAACCTCACGCCCTAACCCACGTGACACCCGTGACGCCCGCGCCGGATGAGAACTTTCTCTACGGCTTCAAGGGCGCCCGCTACGCGGCCGTCGACGGCTGCCCGCCCCGGCGCGCCGGGGCGGGCGGCCTGTTCCGTCCGGTCCCGGCGCGCCGCGTCGCCCGTTCGCCTTGCCCTGCGGGGATCTAAGCGTGAAGCCTCCTGCGGGCGAATACGAGCGCTTGTGAAGCATGCTCACCCGGGTTGAGCAGCATCTGAGCTTCGACCTCGAATCCGGTGTCACGTAGCCAGGATGACACCTGGTCAGGCTGACGGCGGTAGACGTGGACCTTCATCGGCTGACCGCCATAGCCCTCTGTCTTCAACTGAGACCCGTCGCCGACATGGAACAGGAGTTGAAGCGGTCCGCCTGGGCGCAATGCTCGGTGGAAGTGCCTGAACACGGTCAGCGCCTGTTCATTGGGGATGTGGATCAAGGATTGCCAGGCGAGCAGGCCGGCAATCGAGGCGTCCGGAAGATTCGGGTCTGTCATCGAACCCACGTCGAACCGAAGGCCCGGGTGATCGCGTCGTGCCACGTCGATCATCCCAGGTGAAAGGTCGATGCCGAATGCGTCTAGACCGAGTTCGTGTAGGTGGGCGGTCACGTGGCCCGGGCCGCAGCCGACATCCGCCACAGGACCGCCACCAGCCGCCCGCACACTGTCAGCGAACAGCGCGAGAGCCGCTCGAAGGTACTGATGCCCAGCGATGGCACCGCGCACCTGATCGGCGTAGTTGGCTGCGACCGTGTCATACGAGATTCGGGTGCTGGTCAACCAGTCGTCCGTGCCCATGATCGGCACGGTAGCCCTTGGCGACAAGCCGTCCGCCGATCTTCGGATGGTGAACAGACTGGGCCGGGTCGGCGGATCATCGGAAGGGGCCTTCTTGCTGTCCCCGGGACTCCGCTCATGACCTGGGCGGACGTCTCCATGACGGAGATGTCGGCGCGGGCCTGATCAGGCACGTGCGGCCCCGAAGCGTGATCGCTAAATCTCCCGCCGGGCTTGGGGGGTGATCGGTGATCAGCCGTCGTGGCGGACGAAGCCCACGTTGATCAGCTCGGCCGTGGCCGGGCCGGGCCGTTGGACGGTCTCAGTACTGCTCTTCGAGAACGGCCCCGGTTTCGGCGTCGGTTGCGCCTCGCCAGTCGCCGGTTTTCGGGTCTTGGAGTAGCCATGGCTGGTGGAGCGTGCCGTCGATCCAGCGACGCAGCCACTCGGTGAGGCCGAAGTGTTGCGGGAACAGGCTCACTTCGAAGTCGTCCTGAGGGGCGGGGTTCGGGTCGATCGCCCACATTCGGTTGGCCGGGTCGCTGACGTCGACGTAGGAGGTGATGCCGCATCCCCAGTTGCAGGTCGGCAGCAGGACCTTGGCCATGGGGTGCCACGCTTCGGGCCAACCCGGATGCTCTTCGCGGAGGACGCGAAGGATGGGGCGTAGGGGTTCAAGACCGTAGGCGGGCCCGAAGCCGCCATCACCGAGTTCGAGATAGCAGCGGCGTAGCAGCGAGGGCAGGGGACGGCCGAGGTGGGCTTCGAACTCCTTCACCTCATCCTCTGAGGCGGGTGTCAACGGCGGCAGGAGTTCGAGGAGGCCGGCGGCGTGGGCTTCGCTGTACTCGGGTGTCCCTCGCCAGTACATCCGTTGAAGTCGTCCGTCGGGTGCGTACTGGAACGCCCCGCCTCCCTCGGTGTCGATGCCAGGCGGCCCGAGTCGCTCGTCGAGGTAGTCGCCTGATTCCACTCGCGCACGAACGGACTCGAACACGAGTTCTTCTTCGCTGGTCACGTGGCACAGGATGCCGGTGAGGTCGGACAAGGTGGGATCAGGGGCGGGGTCGGCGGCGGCTCGCCGCGTGGGTGGACGCCCGGTGGAGCGGTGTCCCGGAGCGGCCACGGTAGACCGTTCCGACGCGATGACAGTTCCGCTTCGGCGCGGCGACACTGAGTGGGTGACGGACTGGGTCGCCAACGGCATCGCGGTTGCTTCCCTTGCCTCGACCTGGGTGATCGGCATTGTGCAGATCCGCCAGAGCGGCGGGCCGCGTCACGATCCATGCGGCCGGGGGACGGTTCCGGCCGCCGCACCTCCGGAGTCCGCCGCACCTCCGGAGTCGCCTTCGACGATTCCCTGGAATCCGTACCCAGAAGACATTCCTCCTCCTGAGGCGTCGCAGCCCGCCGTCCCTGAGCCTCTGCCTCGTTGGATGACCAGTGTGCGGGTGGCGGTCCTCTACGGGCTGGTCGTCTCGTTCGTCCTCACGGCGGTGATCCAGTTCATTTCCGATAACCCCGTCGCCCGAGCGTTGATGGCGAGTGGGCTTCTTTCGGCCGTCCTGTTGATCTGGGGCGTTCGCAGGGCCCGCGACTATCCGTCGTACAACCTCACGGGCATGCTCTTCATCGTCATGGGGCTGTCGGGCACTCTGGCGATTCTCGCCATTCCTCTGGCGCCGGAATATCGCGTGCCGCAGGCGGCCGTCGCCTTGATCCTGCCTTGGGTTCTTATCGGAAGGGTGGGGCAGCGGCTTCTTCCCTGACCTTGCGTGGCGGACGAGGGCGGGGTTGTCGGTAGCCTCGTTCGGTGGACGGGTTGCGGGACGAGGCTGAGGCGCTCCTTCGGGGCTGGCACATGTACGAGGTGTCGCGCGGGGCTCCGGAGATCATGGATTTCGACTGCGCGCCGTCCGACGGTGGGGACGAACCGGTCGGGGACCGGCTGACGTTGCGAGAGCGGCTGCTCGAACTGCGGGAACAGGCCTCCGGTTGGACGGCCTCGCGGCTGGACGCCGACATCGCCTACGCCGGGGCGCTGCTGGGGGAGCGGCTGCCGCTGCGGGAGTACGTCCGGGCGACCCAGGGATGTGAAGCGCTCGGCTGGATGGACGCGTACGTCGCGCATCGGCGAGATCTCGCGCGCGAGGCGCTCGCCGAGATCGGCGTGACGTGGGGGCCGGACAGCGCGCGCGAGCTGCGGGCCGTCGAGGGGCACCTCCCGAACGCCGACGCACCGGACGCGATCAGGGCCGCCGCCGCCGAGTTCGAGGACGTCGTGCGCGGGCTGACCGGCAGCGACGCGCCGTTCGAGCTGAGCATCGAGAGCGCCGACGTGGACGCCTACTGGGCGTACTGGCTGGACGGCGCGGGGAGCCGCGTCCGGCTGCGGCTGAACCTGCGCAACATCGCGTTCAGCGCGGTCGCGGCCAGGCAGTTCGCGCTGCACGAGGTGCTCGGGCACGGGTTGCAGAGCGCCAGCTGGTCGGCGCGGTGCGCGGCGGAGGACGTGCCGTGGGTGCGGATCATGTCCGTCCACGCGCCGCATCAGGTCCTGCTGGAGGGGCTGGCCCAGGTGCTGCCGCTGTTCGCCGCGCCGGACGATCCGATGCTGCGGACGCGCGTCCGGTTCGATCATTACAACCAGCTCGTCCGGGCCGGGCTGCATCTGGCGCTGAACGACGGGGAGCCGATCGAGGGGCTGGCCGCCCGGGCGCGGCGCGATCTGCCCTGGGCGACGGACGCGGCGATCGCCGACCTGCTGAGCGACCGGGGCGCGGATCCGCTGCTGCGGTCGTATCTGTGGGCGTATCCGGCGGGTGTCGACTGGTTCGTGAACCTCGCGGAGGCGGACGATCCGCAGGTGGGGCGGACGGTCCTCCGCGCCGCCTACCGAGACCCGCTCACACCCTCTGACCTGGCTGTTCTCTGGCCGGGCGGACCCGCGATCGGTGGTGGTGACCGGTGAACCACGTCCTCGCGGCGGCCTTCGCCGCGCTCGCGATCGGTGTTCTGGTCGTGCTCGGAACCGGACTCTGGACGTTCCGGAAGGGCGATCCCCTCGAGAGCCGCGTCGTCGGGATCGGCGTCGCCGTGGCCCTGTGCGGATGCGCGCTGATGAGCCTGGACCAGCGCTGGGCGTTCTGGCTGACGCCGGTCGCGGTCGTCGCGATGGCGGCGGTCGCCGTCCGCCGGACGGTCAGGCCGCGCCGGATGCCGCCTCGCGAAGACTGAGCGCGCTGACCTGTGGTGATCCGTCCCGTGCGGCGATCGCGTCGGCGAGGGCGAGGAGCTGGGCGGACGGGATCCGCCGGTTGCGCGCGTCGAGCAGCCGCACCCGGAACCCGCGTCCCTGCCCCGGAGTCCGGACGACCATCGCGATCACGCCGGTCCGCGGGCCGGGCGGGTTCTCCTGCTCCTCGGCCCAGCGCAGCAGGACGTCCGCCCGCGCGAGGTCGAAGCGGCGCACGCTGAACGCCTGCTGGACGGCGAGCGTGTCGCCCTCCAGCCAGGCCCGATGCCGGAACGTCCTGACGGCGGCCGTGATCAGCGTTCCGGCCACGGCGGCGAAGAGGACCGTCCCGATCGTCCATCCGGCAGGGCCGTAACCCCGCCCGAGGCCGACCGCGAGCCAGCCGAACACCGCGGAGAGGAAGACGGCCAGCGCGACCGCCTCGACCTTCATGACCGTCGTGACGCCGATGTCGAGCGGGACCGCCGCGTCCGCGGGCGAGGGATCGGTGCCCACCTAGGCGAGCAGTTCGGCGTCGTCCAGGACGGACGGGTCGTCCGCGGGAGTCAGATGCTCGGCGAGGATCGCGCGGTGGGTGACGACGGCGGCGGCGTGCCTGCTGCGGCCCTCGGAGGTCAGCGTGACGAAGACGCCGCGCCGGTCCGACTCGCACATGCCGCGTGTGACCAGGCCGCTCTTCTCCAGCCGGGCGATCGTGCGGGAGAGGGCGCTCTGGCTCAGGTACATGTCCGCTGCGATCTCCTGGACGCGGCGCTTCTCAGCGCCGGCCTCCACGAGGCGATCCAGCGTCTCGAACTCGCTCATGGTCAGGCCGTGGGCGTCGTTCAACGCGCGGTCGAGCGCGCAGGCGACCGTGTTGTAGCAGGTCACGAGCGAACGCCACTGGTCGACAAGCCCGGGGTGGGGTGCCATGCCGCGCATCCTACCCGCCGCCCGCATCAGATGCATCCGAATTAATTTCGTCAGAAATTAATGCTTGGACATTCAATGCGTGTGCATGTACTGTCCTCCGACGTGACCCTCACCGAAACCTCCCCCGCGACCGCGACCGGATCGCCGGCCTCCCCGGCCGCGCCCGCCGAGCAGAGCTGGACCCCCAGGCTGTGGGGCGTGCTCGCGGTGCTGTGCGCCGTGCTCTTCCTCGACGGGCTGGACGTGTCGATGGTGGGCGTGGCGCTGCCGTCCATCGGCACCGAGCTCGGGCTCTCCACCACCTCGCTCCAGTGGATCGTCAACGGCTACGTCCTCGGTTACGGCGGCCTCCTGCTGCTCGGCGGACGCACCGCCGACCTGCTGGGCCGCCGACGCGTGTTCCTGATCGCCCTCGGAGTGTTCGCCGTCGCGTCCCTGATCGGCGGCCTCGTGAACGACGGGACGCTGCTGGTCGCGACCCGCTTCGTCAAGGGACTGGCCGCCGCGTTCACCGCGCCGACCGCCCTGTCCATCCTGACCACCACCTTCCACGAGGGCCCCGCCCGCAACCGGGCGCTGTCGGTCTTCTCCGTGTTCGGCGCGAGCGGCTACTCGTCCGGACTGATCCTCGGCGGACTGCTCACCAGCGTCGGCTGGCGCTGGACGTTCCTGACCCCCGTCCCGCTCGCGATCGTCGCCCTAGCCGTGGGCGTCGTCCTGATCCCGCGGGACAAGCCCGCCGCCGACGGCGGCCACGACCTGGTCGGCGCGGTCACCCTCACCGGCGGAATGCTGCTGGCCGTCTACACCGTCGTCACCGCGCCCGCGCGCGGCTGGCTGGACCCGCTGACCCTCGGCTCGATCGCCGTCGCCGCCGCGCTGCTGGTCGGCTTCGTCCTCACCGAGCGGCGTGTCGCGCACCCGCTGATCCGGCTCGGCATCCTGCGCGTCGGCACCATCGTCCGCGCGAACGTCAGCATCATCGCCCTGTTCGGGTCCTACATGAGCTTCCAGTTCATGATGACCCTCTACCTCCAGGACGTCCTGCACTGGTCGCCGCTGAAGATGGCGCTCGCCCTGCTGCCCGCCGGCCTCATCGTCGCGTTCGGCTCGCCCTTCGTCGGGCGCCTGATCGACCGCTGGGGCACCTCACGCCTGATCATCAGCTCGATGGTCTCGCTCGCCCTCGGCTACGTCTGGTTCCTCTCCACCGCGGGGAACACCCCGCAGTACGCGTTCACCGTCCTCCCGACGATGATCCTGCTCGGCGGCGGCTTCGCCTTCGGCTTCTCCTCGATCATGGCCCAGGCCACCGACGGCATCGCCGACTCCGAACAGGGCCTCGCCTCCGGCCTCGTCCAGACCTCGGGCCAGGTCGGCGCCGCCCTCGTCCTCGCCGGCGTCACCGCCCTGGTCACGAGCGACGCCCACCCGGCCGCCGGCTTCGCCCCCTTCACCCCCGGCCTCAACCTGGTCACCGGCGTCGCCATCGTCGGCCTGGCCTTCAACCTCATCCCCCTCCTCACCCTGACCCGCTCCCGAGCCACCGCCACCTCCTGACTCCCCCCGGGCGCTCCGCCCCGGGGGCCAGAGCGCCCAACCAGCACCCACGAGGCCGCCCTTCAGCCCGCGCACCCCAAAGGGACCGCGCGGGCTGAAGCCTCGCTTCCCAGCCCGCGGGCGGCTCGCGGGCCGTGTCCAGGAAGAACAGGCAGGCGCGGGGCGGCGCTGGAGCCGCGACATGCCGTCCTGAGCCGTGAGCCGTGCGGCATGAGCCGTGCGACATGAACCGTGCGGCACGGACCGCGAGGCGTGGGGGGTGTGGTTTGAGGCCTACGGCCCGGACCGTGGGGCCCGGGCCCGGGCCTGGGGCGTGCGGGCTCCGAGGTGCGGCACGGGGCGTGGGGCGTGGTGTGTGCGGCCTGGGATGTGCGAGCTTCGGGCGCGGCACGGGCCGCTCGGCGATTGCGGCCTCGTTCAGCTCCTGCGGCTGGCCACCGCTCCTCCTCCAGGACCCGCGGCCGTCACGGTTGCCTTCGGGACGGCGCTCACCTGTCCGACACTGCAGCCAGCGTGGCACCCCCCTGGATGCCCCCGGTTCACCCAGGGCGGTGCTGCCTTGACGGCCCACGGTGCGCCGGGGTCGGGCTCACCGTGGGGGCCGGCGGTCATCCGCAGGACGGCACCCGCTGAAGCCCAGGAGGACACGCACAGTGGCGCCCACCTGAAGATCCGCCGACCGCACGAGCTGGTGGTCTTGTTTGGAGATTCACCAGACCGACGTTGTCCACATGTCCGGCTGCTGCGGTTGTCGGCGGGGTGTTGCCCGTGGTGGATCTCCGATCCCTGCTGGCGGTCTCGGGCTCAAGCGGTTGGGCACTGGCATCGCTCGCACCCCCGATGGCCCTGCGTTGGGTCATCGGGGAGGCGGGCCTTGAACAGCGGGCTGCCTGGTGCTCGTGGTGGCTCGGGTTGGTGGGCTACTTCGGGCGCTTCCAGAAGGGGGCGCGGGAGGTTGGGGTGTTGGACGTGAGGTCCTCCAGGGTGTGTATGGCCTGTTGCCAGACCTCGGTGGCTCGGGGTGGGGCGACTTCCTTGGCCGGTTCGCGGAGGTCGCGGACCTTCTGTGCGAGGGCGGCCAGGGACGCGCGGACAGGTGCGGTCAGGACGAGGTCGCTGGACAGCAGCCAGGTCAGGAAGGGCAGGAGTCGGGTGCCGAGGTGGGACGAACGGTCTGCCTCGGGGACCGATCGCATCTGGTCGAGTTCGGCCTTCAGACGACGGGTGACTTCGGCGGATGCTTCGCCGGTGGAGTGTTCCCCGTTGGGGGCGGGGCGTCGCTGTGGAGCGGGGGCGATGGGGCGGTTCGGAGGCTGAGCCCGTCCGGGGGACGAGGCGGAGCCTTCAGGCGGCATGGGACGGCTAGGGCTGGGGGGATTCGGGGGAGCCGGCGGGTGCGGAGCGGACGCCGAGTCCGACTTCAGGAAGTCGGGCACGTCCATGTCGTCATGGTTGGAGAGCCTGGCTCCTCCGCCGACGGGGCGGCGGCTGCTGCCCCTCAAGGGAGCAGCGATCCTGGCGCGCGGGCGGGCTGGTGCGGGAGGGCCGCTGGGGGCCGCTGGAGCCCCGGGTGCGTGGAGCGGGATGGCGCTGGCGCCGTAGCTCGCGGAGGCGGGGGCGGCGCTGCCGTAGGGCGCCGGGGCGCCTTGGTAGGTGGGGTCGGTCCAGCCGTCGGGGACCTCGACGGGCTGCGTCACCTGGTGCGGGGCCCGGCCTTCGGTGACGACCTGGCTGTCGATCGCCACGAACGCGGTGAAGCGGCAGAGGACGCTGAACCGGAGCGATGTCTTGACGATGCGGTCTTCGAGTTCGGCTGAGCCGCTCACGGCGTAGCGGTCTTCCAGGTCGCGCAGGTGGGCGCGTGCCCACAGGGCGGACGCCATCGGCGCGTCGGACGTCAGGCCGAGGGCGCGGTGTTCGCGTGGGGAGCCGTCCGGGGACCTGCCGTGGAGGGCGAGGGAACCTGTGGGAGCGCCCCGGAAGCGTCCGGTCACGACGAGGGGGACCCCGGGGAAGATCGCGCCCAGTCGATGCGGGGCGATCGTGTCGGTGAGCAGGTCGAGACCGTCCGGACTCAGGGACAGGTCGGTCATGAGGGGCGTGCCCACTCGGTGGTGGACGCGTTCCATCGCCTCGTCGAGCCGGTCTTCGGACTCGACCAGCTCGCAGCGGCCGCCGCCGACGGACGCGAGCCGATTGAGGAACCCGGCGTTCACCGCCCGGTCGATGCCGACCGTGTGGACGCGCACGCCGTGGAGCTTGCGCTGGAGGCGGTCGAGAATCTGGTCTTCGTTGCCGACCTGGCCGTCCGTCACCAGGACGAGGACGCGGTCGCGTCCGGAATCGGATCGCGACAGCAGGGCGCATGCCTGCTCGAGCGGGGCGAGCATCTCGGTGCCACCGCGGGCGCTCAGCGTCGCCAGGTGCTCGACGGCGCGGAACCGGTTGCGGTCGGTGCCGGGGGACAGGCCGGGGCCGAGCTCGGGCGGGGACTCCACGAGGTTGTCGAACGACAGGACCGCGAAGCCGTCGGCGGGAGTGAACGTGTCGACGATGCGGGCGGCGGCCCGGCGGGCGGCGACCATCTTCCAGCCGTCCATGCTGAACGAGCGGTCAAGGACCAGGACCACGTCGCGCGGGCGCGCGTGGCCGCTCTCGGCGGACGGCAGCACGGTCAGGCTGAAGACGCCCTCATCGCCCTCCGCGTCCGGCGTCAGTGTCAGAGAGGCGGTGCCCATGGCGGGCGTGTCGAACACCAGGCGCAGGATGAAGTCGCGGTTCAGCCGCTCATCGGGGTGCAGACGCACCGTGGTGTGGCCGTCGGCGGTGTCCTCCGCGACGACGTGCAGGGCCGATCGGATCTCGGTGAGCGGTAGCGCGCCCGCATCGATGTCGACCGCGAGGGAGAGCGCGACCGGGTTCGGGAAACCGGGCAGCAGGACGGGTGGGGTGATGCGGGACGCGTCCGGAACGGCGTCGGTGTCGACGGCGACGCCCGTCCCGGCGGCCTCGTCGCCGAGGGACGTCCCGGGGATGTAGCGCGGCGCGACCACGAGGGGGAACCGGAAGGTCGCCTCTCCCCTCGAGCCGCCGGACACGGACACGGACTCGAACGGGAGCGGCTGCGTGAGGACGAGCCGGACCGTCACACGTTCGCCGGGCAGGATGTTGCCGACGCGCATGGTGAACACGTCAGGGCGGTCTTCTTCGGCGATGGCGGCGCGGCGGCCCGAGGCGAGGGCCGCGTCGTACTCCTGCCGGGCCTGCCCGCGTTCCTTGAGGACGCCGTCGACCACACGGTCGGCGGTCTCCATGCGCAGCGAGGTGACGGCCGCCCGGTCGGGCAGCGGGAAGACGTAGGTCGCCTCCAGCGGGACGTCGAAGGGGTTGCGGAACCCCTGCACGACGGTGACCGACGCGGCGAGACCGCTCACGGCCACGCGGACGTCGACCGAGTCGAGCGGCAGGTTGCCCTTCTCGGTGCGGAGCGCGCCCAGCCCGCCGTCCGGAGACGGAGGGGCGGTGGGTTCGGGGAGTGGAGTGATGCGCACGGTCACTGGTGCCTCCCGGGAGAGTGCCGTTGGGGGGAGTCTCCGCCGCCGACCGGTTCGAGCAGGCCACGGCGCCGGAGGGTGTCGAGTAGTGGTGCGGCCGATTCCGCGATGGCGGCGAGGTCGTCCTCGCTCAGGTGTCGCGTCTCGACGATGACGGTGACGCCGGCTGCGAGCCGGACCCCCTGAACGAGAGTCGGCTCATCGACCTGGGACGCCTCCGGCGTCGGTTCCCGGTGGAACCGGGCGCTGGGCCGAACGGTCCAGAAGGCGTCGCGTGGACGGGCGATATCGATTTCGACAGTGTCACGTGGGACGCCACGGACCCCGTTGGTGTCAGTGGCGTCGGCCGCCTCCGTGGTCGGCCGTGCCTCCTTGAACGCCTCCGTCTGGGTGGGGTCGTCGGACTCGCCGTCGTCGGCGGCGATGTCGCGGAGCAGGGAGTCGGGCGCCCCGGCCAGCTCGACCTGGATCTCGGCGATCGAGCGGCCGAGGGCCTGGCGTCGCTTGACGGCGAGGAGTTGGAGCAGGTGCCGGGGGCCGTACAAGGCGGTGCGGCCACGGCGGCCGAGCGGCGGGTCGAGCAGGCCGATGCTGGTGTACCAGCGGATCAGCCGCTCGTTGGGGAGATCGCGGACGCGTCCGTTGACCCGCGGAACGCCGTCGGCGGCCAGAGCGGCCGCTGCGTGTTCCGCCAGTTCGCTGATCGTCCAGGTCTCATCCACGCTCCGATGATGACACTGTCATCATGACACTGTCAAATCAGGTCGGGCTCGCCGTCGGGGCGGTCCGTGCTGCCGTCGGTGCTCAGGTGCTGCCCATGGGGTGATGGATCGCGGTGAAATGATCGCGTTGGCGCATGGCGCCAGCCCTTTTGATGAGGGTGTCCGATCTGTCGATTCGGGTGAGATTTGGCAGGTCAGTGCACTGAAATCGGAAGGTGGCAGGCGCCATCGATTCGATGCAAAAGAGTCATAGCTCGAATATGCGAACAAATAATGTCGAGTGCGTTCGGTGAAGGTGCTCGAACTCGTGAAATCGGCGTTGAAGGGCTGGTGGAGCCTTTAGCTTTCTCCCTATGGACGACCGTCTCCTGGTCGAAGCGCTTCGTGCGCGGGACCCGGGCGCACCTGCCGCGGTATACGACGCCTACGCCGAACGGCTCTACGCCTACTCCTGGATGCGCCTGCGTGAGCAGGACGCAGCGCAGGCCGCTGTCAGCGACGCCCTCGTTGTGGCCGAGGCGCAGATCGAGAGGTTGCGCGACCCCGCGCTCTTCAGGCCCTGGCTCTACGCCATCACGCGGCTCGAGTGCGATCGGCGTGAGCCGGAGCAGGACCGCATGCCGGATCTGCCCGTCGCCAGCCATGACCAGGACGACGTCGACCAGCGCCTTCTGGCCTGGCGGGCCGTCCTTGCCCTGTCGCGGAGGCAGCGCGAGCTCCTCGACCTGCATGTCCGACACGAGCTGGCCTTCGACGACATCGCGCGCGTGACGAGGGCGCCTGCCAAGCGGGTCGAGGAGGAGCTCGAGCTCGCGGGTGAGGATCTGGAGACCGCGCTGGTCGCGGAGATCCTGGCCGGCCAGGGACCCTTCGGGTGCGGCGAACGCGGATGGCTCCTGCGCGCGCGACGTGGCGAGCTCACACCGCTGCTTCGTGAGCGGCTCGTCCTTCACGCCGGTGAGTGCGAGGAGTGCGCGGCCTTCAAACCGCGCACGGTGTCCGCGGCGAGGGTTTTCCGGGTGCTGCCGTGGGCGCCGCTGTCAGACGACATGCGAAAACGTGTGCTCGACGGCTTTCTCGACTCCGAGCGGGTCGGATATCGCCTGTTCGTCGCCACACGCGTCGCGGACTACTCCGCCGATGGCTTCCCCATTTGGCCGCAGCGTTCCGCGTTCGCGCGGCGTGTGACGAGGCGCCGCACGTTCCGTTCCAAGATGCCCGCAGCGACAGAGGCGACGCCCACAGTTTCCGGCACTCCTGCACTGGCAGAGGTGCGGCCCGGCGTGCGCGCGGGGAGATTCGCCGCCGCTGCGCTGGCCACGCTGATGGTGCTCACCGGAGGGACCCTGGTGGCCTACATGGCGCTGACCGGCCAGGTCGGACGCGGTGTGCATGCTCTGGCGGACGGCACAGGGGCGCGTCCGACGGTGCTGCCGTCCAGGGGTCTTGAGCTCAACGGTCGTGATGAGCGTGGTTTGGCCGGCCGCGATGGCGCGACCCCGGTGTCGGCCACGTATCTGCTCGGTGCCGCAGGTTCGGCGGTTTCGCCCACCGCGTCCGCGCGCACGAGGCAGGTCCAACCCGGCCGAGTCCAAAACCCGAAGGGGGCCAACGGTGGCCTGCTGACGCCGCCTGAGCAGAGGCAGGCCGCGGTCGTCCCGCCCCCCGAAGAGCCCGGACCGGCCCAAGCGCCGCCGCCATCACCGCCGCCCGTTCCCGTACCGTCCGCACCCGTGCCGCCGAGCTCGCAGCCGCCGTCCGACCCGCCGCCGAGTTCGTCACCGCCTTCGCCCCCCGTGCCTGCGGAGAGCGAGCCTTCGGCAAGGCCGACAACGCCATGACGGCGGCATAACGAGCCGGAAGAGTCCGGGTCTGCTGGGAACGCGCCGCGAACCTCCGAGACGCGCCGGATTCCGATTCCTGGGTGCGTCCGTCCGCTTCCTGCACGCATCCGCCCGCGCACGGGGCGGTCGACCGTTCGGGCGGGATGGCCGCGCCGGTTCATGGACCTCCTGCGTCGCAGGGGAACGCTGATGGGGCCGCGGCGGAAGTTCATATCGAGCCGCAAGCGAATTACTGTGAGTAGTTACTTCTTGCTCAGTGTGAATTTCGGCAGGGGAGGACCGTGTTTCAGTCAATGCGCACCCCGGTACCCCGTCGACGCGCGACCGCCTACGGTGCGTTCACTGCCACAGGCACGGCCCTGGCCTCTCGCGGGGTCGCCCTACGGCTGGTCGCCGTCTCCACCGGAATCGCGGTCGGTCTGACCGTCGTCCCTACGACCGCCCAGGCCGCCATAGTGGCCGGTCGAGTCGTCCAGAAGCCGTCTCCTAGCGCCGATGATGTGGCCAAGAGCAAAGACAACGTGCGAAAGAAGGCCGAAGCGGTCGGACGCGCCAAGGCGCAGCTCGCCCAGGCGGACGGTGAGCAGGAGCGTCTCGCCGTCGCCGTCGAGGCCGCCGTAGAGCGGTACAACGGCGAGCAGGTGAAGCTGGAGCGATCCCAGCAGGCGTACCAGGCGGCGCAGCAGCGGGTGGCCGAGGCGCAGCAGCGCTATGCCGACACCCAGCGGCAGCTCGCGTCGTTCGCCGCTGACGCCTACCGGCAGAACACCGGCTACTCACCCTGGGCCGCGGTCATCGCGGGGGAGGGCGGCCCGCAGGGCTTCATGGACCGGGCGGGGATGGTCGAGGTCCTCGCGCGCAGGCGTACCGACATCATCAAGAAGGTCGAGGCGTCCCGCATCGTCGCGAACGTGTTCCGGCGCCAGGCCGCGCAGGCCTATCGCGACCAGCAGACCGCCACACGTCAGGCCGCCGACGCCAAGAGCGGCGCACAGAAGCTCCTGGTGCAGCAGAAGGCCGTTGTGGTGCGCATCAACGGCCAGAAGAAGCAGCTGGAGCAGAGCCTCGGCACGGCTCGTGCACGCGCGGCCGACCTCGCGCGACAGCGTGCCGCCGCGCTTGAGGCGGCCGACGCGGCCAGAGCGCGGCGGAGCACCTCCGGGGCGGTCGGCCTGGCGACCGGATCCGGCATGGGGGGCGTCGCCGCGCGCGCGGCGCTCAAGTGGCTGGGGACGCCGTACTCATGGGGCGGGGGCACTTCGAGCGGCCCCAGCTACGGAATCGAGCAGGGGGCGGACATCCACGGGTTCGACTGCTCGGGCCTGGCCCTGTACGCCTGGAACAAGGCGGGCGTGCGGCTCGACCATTGGACCGGCACCCAGTGGACGTCCGGCCCGCACGTGCCGCTCGGGCAGCTCAGGTCGGGAGACCTGGTCTTCTTCGCCCGGAACAAGGCGGATCCGGACACGATCCACCATGTCGGGATCTACATCGGCAGGGGGCGCATGGTGGAGGCCCCCTACACCGGATCCAGCGTCCGGGTCTCCTCGATCTGGCGCGGAGACCTCATCGGCGCCACCCGACCCTCCGGATGACGCCGTGACCACGCGGGACGGGGACGGCGTCATCCGTCCCCGGAGGTCAGTGGCCGCCCAGGTCGGCGAAACGCTTGCGGGAGCGCTCGACCTCGACCTCGGCCTCGACACGGCCGACCCAGTTCGCGCCCTCGACGGACTTGCCGGGCTCGAGGTCCTTGTAGACCTCGAAGAAGTGCTGGATCTCCAGGCGGTCGAACTCCGGCACGTGGTGGATGTCGCGCAGGTGCTCCATGCGCGGGTCGGTCGACGGGACGCAGAGGACCTTGTCGTCGCCGCCGGCCTCGTCCGTCATCCGGAACATGCCGACCGCGCGGCACTTGATCAGGCAGCCGGGGAAGGTCGGCTCCTGGAGGATGACCAGGGCGTCCAGCGGGTCGCCGTCCTCGCCGAGGGTGTCCTCGATGAACCCGTAGTCGGCCGGGTACTGCGTCGAGGTGAAAAGCATGCGGTCGAGCCGGATGCGACCGGACTCGTGGTCCACCTCGTACTTGTTCCGGCTGCCCCGCGGAATCTCGATGGTGACGTCGAATTCCAAGATGTCCTCCGCTTCCCGCGTGGTCGCGGTCTTAGTCTGTACGTGCTGTGGCGGCGACGGCCGTACGGCCGGGTCGCCCCTGGTTCGCGCGCCCGATCCCTGGCGGGAGGGCGGCGAGGACCGCTGCCCCTTATATCGTGGCGCGCGTCCTCGCGCGCGGGCGAGGACGCAACTATAAGGATGTCGCACGTTGGTGAGTGCTGAGTTGGGGAGGGGCGTCCCGGTCGTGGCACGTGCTCGGACGCTCGCCTTGGGCACACTGGCCCTACTCAATGTTTTCGCGGTGATCGCGGCGTTCGCAGTGGTGAAACTCACACCTGCCAGGCATCTTTCGCCACAGCCGCCGTCGGTCGCGGCCCATGATCCGGTGGCCACCGCGGCCGGCCTGAGGGCGGTCGACCCCCTGGCCGCGCGCGCTCCGAACCCGTCCACGTTGGCGGCGCGGCTGTCGGCGGTGCTGAACCAGCCCGGTCCGAGGATCAACGCCGTCGTGATCGACGCGGCGACGCGGCAGCCGTTGTTCGCGCAACGGGCCGACCATGCCGCCACGCCCGCGTCCACCACGAAGCTGGCCACATCCGTGGCGGCGCTCGCCGCTGTGGGGCCGCAGCACCGGATCACCACCCGGACGGTCCGCGGCGCGGGCAGCAGCGTGGTGCTCGTCGGAGGCGGCGACACGACGCTCACCGCGCAGCCGCAGAAGCCTGGGACGGGCCGTCCGGCCTATGCGTCCCTGGTGGATCTGGCCAGGCAGACCGCTGGTGCGCTCACGCGCGCGGGGGTGCGGCGGGTCCGGGTCGACTACGACGCGTCCGCATATCAGGGCTCGCGTATCGCCCCTGGCTGGAAGCCCAACTACATCCCGGACGGTGAGGTCGCCCCCTTGACGGCCCTGACCGTCGACGAGGGGCGTGTCAACGGGCCCGGCGCACACGCGCAGCCGCGCGTCCCGGATCCGCCCGTTGCGGCCGCTCAGGCGTTCGCGAAGCTGCTGAAGCGTTTCGGGGTCTCGGCCAAGGCGGGACGACGCGCCACGGCCGCCGCGAGCGCGCAGCAGCTCGGCGCGGTGCAGTCCCCTCCGATCTCGGCTCTCATCGAGCACGCGATGACCGAGAGCGACAACGACGTCGCGGAGGCCATGGCGCGACAGGTCGCCATCAAGAAGGGGCTGCCGGCGTCGTTCGAAGGCGGCTCGCGCGCCGTCCGCGAGACCCTTGCCGGTCTTGGCATCACTGAAGGCGTGGAGGTCTCGGACGGCAGCGGCCTGTCCACCCGGAACCGGATCACGCCTCTCGCGCTCGCGCGTATCGCGGCGCTCGCCGCGTCCCCGCAGCGCCCCGACCTGCGCTCGGCCATCACGGGGATGCCGGTCGCCGGATTCACCGGGACGCTCGCGCCGCCGCGTTACACGACCGCGGCCAGCGTGGGCGGGGCGGGCGTGGTCAGGGCCAAGACCGGCACCCTGTCGGGCGTCAACACGCTCGCGGGGCTCGCCATCGACGCCGACGGGCGCCTGCTCGCCTTCGCCTTCATGGCCGGTGACGGCAAGACCTCCGTGGACCCGGGCAAACTCGACCAGCTCGCCGCCATCCTCGCCGGCTGCGGCTGCTGACCCTCACCCACTCGCGCGCACGACCGATCACCCGCGCGCCCGCATGAGCGATCTCCGCTGGCTCCGGTGGGGCGGCTGGGGCTGCGTGAGTGCTTTGTGCGGGGGCGCTTCTGGGGGTGGGATCGGGGCCATGCCCGCGCGGGGCGCGTGCGCTTATGCGTTTGCGGGGTGGGGGAGATAAACCGGAACGGCTGTTCGTTGAACGGGACGTGCAGGGCGCTCCGGCGCCGGATCGCGAACGTACGGTGGGTGGACATGAGCGCCTCAATGATTGACTGGAACGTCGCGGTGCAGACAGGGACCCGGCTCGTCCGGCCCGGCCCCCAGGTGGAGCCCGCCGAGGCCCGTGAGGTGGTGGCCCAGCTGCGCGAGCTGTCCCGTATCGCGCACGGGCACGTGCGGGACTTCACCGGGCTTCCGATCGAGGCCGATCCCGCGCCCGCGACGGTCGTCGACCGGCCGGGCTGGATCAGGGCGAACGTGGACGGCTTCCGGGTCGTCCTGGAGCCGCTGATGGAGCGCATGGCCGAACAGCGCAGCCCCGGTCTGCTGAGCGGCGGGCCAGGCGGGACGATGGTGCAGGCCGTCGGCTCGCGCGTCACGGGCATGCAGGTCGGCGCGATCCTCGCGTACATGGCGGGACGGGTGCTCGGGCAGTACGAACTGTTCCTGCCGCCGGATCCGTCCGGGGAGGCGCCTGCCGGACGACTCACCCTGGTCGCGCCCAACATCGTCTATGTCGAGCAGGAGCTCGGGGTGGACAAGCGTGATTTCCGCCTTTGGGTGTGCCTCCATGAGGAGACGCACCGCGCCCAGTTCACCGGCGTCCCCTGGCTGCGCGCGTACGTGCAGGACCAGATGACCGAGTTCCTGCTGGCGTCCGACCTCGATCCCGGCGCGATGCTCGACCGCCTGCGCGACGCGGCCGAGGCGGTGGCGGACGCGGTGCGCGGAGGCGAGGGCAACCTCATCGACGCGATCCAGACGCCCGGTCAGCGGGAGATCCTCGACCGGCTCACGGCCGTGATGACGCTGGTCGAGGGGCATGGCGACTACGTGATGGACGCGGTCGGGCCCGAGGTCGTGCCGTCCGTCCGGCAGATCCGCGAGCGGTTCCAGGGACGGCGTGAGGGCGGTTCGCGGCTGGACCGGACGATCCGGCGGCTGCTCGGCATCGACCTGAAGATGAAGCAGTACGCGGAGGGCTCCCGGTTCGTCCGGCGGGTCGTGACCGAGGTCGGTATGGACCAGTTCAACCGGGTCTGGGAGTCGCCCGAGACGCTCCCGACGCACGCCGAGATCAAGGAACCCGCGCTGTGGATGCGGCGCGTCCTCGACCCGGCCGCGCTGGACGCTCCGCCGCCCGAGGCGAACGAGGCCTGACCCCCGGTCGCGCGAGGCTCCGGGCGGGCGAGCGGAAACGTCGGAGGCGCGTGGTACTGGTTGCGCATGGGGCCTGATCCTGCGGTGGCGGCGGTGCGGCTGGCGGTGCGGCGCGCGCTGGCCGGCCTGCCGCCGGGTGCGATGACGCTGGTCGCGTGCAGCGGCGGCGCCGATTCGCTGGCGCTCGCGGCGGCGCTCGCGTTCGAGGCGCCGCGGTCGAGGCGTCCGGCGGGCGGCGTGACGGTCGACCATGGCTTGCAGGACGGGTCGGCCGAGCGCGCCGAGCGGATGGTCCGGACCATGGCGTCGCTCGGGCTCGACCCCGCGGGCTCGGTCGCGGTCACGGTCGGAACCGAGGGCGGGCCTGAGAACGCCGCACGTGTCGCCCGGTACGAGGCGCTCGATCAGGCGGCGCGGCGGCTGCGCGCGGGGGCCGTGTTCCTCGGGCACACGCGTGACGATCAGGCCGAGACGGTTCTGCTCGGGCTCGCGCGCGGATCCGGGGCGCGTTCCCTGGCCGGGATGCCGTCCTCGTTCGTCCGCTCTCGGGATCATTACGAACAGTGTGAGGTTCGTTACGAGCGGCCACTGCTCGAACTGGACCGTGCCACCACTCGCCGCGCGTGCGAGGCTCTCGGGCTGGAACCCTGGGACGACCCTCACAACGATGACCCGTCCTACACGCGTGTTCGCGTCCGGCAGGAGGCACTGCCCGCGCTGGAACGCACCCTCGGCCCCGGCGTCGCCGAGGCCCTCGCGCGGACGGCCCGTCTTCTCCGCGACGACGCCGACGCCCTGGACGATCTTGCCGTCGAGGCTCTCGGGCGCGCGCGTGGGCCCGAGGAGGACGGCCTCTCCGTGGACGTTCTCGGAGGGCTGAACCGGGCGGTGCGCACGCGTGTCCTGCGGACCGCGGCGATCGAGGCGGGCAGTCCAGCGGGTACGCTCGCGGCCGTCCACGTTGATGACGTGGACCGGCTGGTCACGGGCTGGCGCGGGCAGCGGCACGTCGATCTCCCCGGGGGGATCCGCGCGTTCCGGCGGTATGGCAGGCTGCTGTTCGGCCGGGAGTGACGCCGCGCAGTCGCGTGCCCGCACGTACCATGCGCACGCAGGGTGACCGTCTCGATGAGGGTGGGGTAGTGGACGAGAAGGACCTGGGCGCCGACCTTTCCAAGGTGCTGATTCCGGAGGACGTCCTCCAGGCCAAGGTCAGGGAGCTGGCCGCGCAGATCGACGCCGACTACGCGGGCAAGGACCTGCTGCTCGTCGGCGTGCTCAAGGGCGCCGTGATGATCATGGCCGACCTCGCCCGGACGCTGCACTCGCACGCGTCGATGGACTGGATGGCGGTCTCGTCCTACGGGTCGGGCACCAAGTCGTCCGGCGTGGTGCGGATCCTCAAGGACCTCGACACCGACATCCTCGACAAGCACGTGCTGATCGTCGAGGACATCATCGACTCCGGGCTCACGCTGTCCTGGCTGATCAGCAACCTGCGCTCGCGCGGGCCCGCGTCGCTGGAGATCTGCGCGCTGCTGCGCAAGCCGGAGGCCGTGCGCACCGAGATCGACTGCCGCTACCTCGGCTTCGACATCCCGAACGAATTCGTCGTCGGGTATGGGCTGGACTACGCGGAGAAGTACCGGAATCTGCCGTTCGTCGGCACGCTGGCCCCGCATGTCTACGGAGGCACGGGGGGCTGACCCGCCGGACGGGCGGTCTGGAACAACGGGGCCGCGCGGGACGTTGTGGACTTTGTTGACGGGTATATCGAACGGATCAGGGGATCGGCGCTGGCTGCGTCCCCTGTGTTCCGCGGTGTACCGTCAGTGTCCCGAGCCTTCGGGCATGGGAATGTGAGGGTGACCGCACCGGCGGGATTCGCCAACGGCGACGCTCGCCCGGCTCGGAGCCGGTTCGCGAGGGCGCCCGTCCCCGCGGGAACGGGTGAGGATCGCAACTGTCAGGAGGGACGGGGCCCGGAGGGGTTACCGGATAAATGGACGTGAAGCGCTATTTTCGCGGGCCGCTGCTGTGGATCCTGCTGTTCTGCCTCTTGGTCGCCCTGGTCATGTGGGGTGTCAATCCCGGCCGCTCGTTCGAGAAGGTCGACACCTCCAAGGTGGTCCAGGAGATCAACGCGGGGCAGGTGAAGTCCGCCAAGATCATTGACAAGGACCAGCGGATCGAGGTCACCCTCAAGGACGGTGACAAGCGACAGCAGGCGTCCTGGGTGGACGGCCAGGGCCTCCAGCTGCAGAACATGCTGCAGAAGCAGGTCGACTCCGGCTCTCTGTCCGGTGGCTACACCGTCGACGTCCCCAAGCAGAGCTTCATTCTGAACCTGCTGTTCAGCCTGCTGCCCATCGTGGTCATCGTGCTGATCTTCCTGTTCATCATGAACCAGATGCAGGGCGGCGGCAGCCGGGTGATGAACTTCGGCAAGTCCAAGGCGAAACTGATCACCAAGGACACGCCGAAGACCACGTTCGCCGACGTGGCCGGGGCCGACGAGGCCCTGGAGGAGCTCACCGAGATCAAGGACTTCCTGCAGAACCCGGCCAAGTTCCAGGCCATCGGCGCGAAGATCCCCAAGGGCGTGCTGCTGTTCGGCCCGCCCGGCACTGGAAAGACGCTCCTCGCACGCGCGGTCGCGGGCGAGGCGGGCGTGCCCTTCTACTCGATCTCCGGCTCGGACTTCGTCGAGATGTTCGTCGGTGTCGGCGCCTCGCGTGTCCGCGACCTGTTCGAGCAGGCGAAGGCCAACGCCCCGTCGATCATCTTCATCGACGAGATCGACGCCGTCGGCCGGCACCGCGGCGCGGGCCTCGGCGGCGGCCACGACGAGCGCGAGCAGACGCTGAACCAGCTGCTCGTCGAGATGGACGGCTTCGACGTCAAGGGCGGCGTCATCCTGATCGCCGCGACCAACCGCCCGGACATCCTCGACCCGGCGCTGCTGCGCCCGGGCCGGTTCGACCGGCAGGTCACCGTCGACCGTCCCGACCTCGAGGGCCGCAAGGGCATCCTGCGCGTGCACGGGCGCGGCAAGCCGTTCGCCCCGGACGTCGACCTCGACGTCATCGCGCGCCGCACCCCCGGGTTCACCGGCGCCGACCTGGCCAACGTCATCAACGAGGGTGCGCTGCTCACCGCGCGCTTCGACCGCAAGCTGATCGACATGGAGACCCTCGAGGAGTCGATCGACCGCGTGATGGCCGGGCCGGAGCGCAAGACCCGGGTCATGTCGGAGAAGGAGAAGAAGGTCATCGCCTACCACGAGGGCGGTCACGCGCTCGTGGCACACGCGCTGCCGAACGCCGACCCCGTGCACAAGGTGACGATCCTGCCGCGCGGCCGGGCCCTCGGCTACACGATGACCCTTCCGATGGAGGACAAGTTCCTCAGCACCCGGTCCGAGATGACCGACCAGCTGGCGATGCTGCTGGGCGGCCGGACGGCCGAGGAGCTGGTGTTCCACGAGCCCACCACCGGCGCGGCCAACGACATCGAGAAGGCCACCTCGATCGCGCGCAACATGGTGACCGAGTACGGCATGAGCGAGCGCCTCGGCGCCCGCAAGTTCGGCACGGGCCAGGGCGAGGTCTTCCTCGGGCGCGACATGGGCCACGAACGCGACTACTCCGAGGACATCGCGTCCGCGATCGACGACGAGGTGCGCCGGTACATCGAGACCGCGCACGACACCGCCTGGGAGATCCTGGTCGAGTACCGGGACGTCCTGGACGACCTGGTCGTCAACCTCATGGAGAAGGAGACCCTCTCCAAGGACGAGGTGCTGCGGATCTTCGCCCCGATCGCGAAGCGGCCGCACCAGAACTCCTACACCGGCTACGGCAAGCGCCTCCCGTCGGACCGTCCGCCCGTGCTGACGCCCAAGGAGCTCGCGCTCATGGGCCCGCAGGACGTGCCGTCCGACCTGGCGCAGAACAACGGGCAGAGCGGGGGCGCGGCCGACAACGTCGCGCAGCCGTCCGACCCGAACCAGGGCGAGAGCTGATCGTCTTGTCCGAAGAGCAGTTCCCGGCCGGGTTCTCCGCCGACGGCGACGCCGAGTCGCCGTTGGAGGAGGGCCTGGCCGACCGCGCCACCGGCTTCGACAACGCCCGCATCGAGCGGGCCGTCCGCGAGATCCTGTTCGCGATCGGGGAGGACCCCGACCGTGACGGCCTCCGCGACACCCCGGGCCGCGTCGCGCGCGCGTACGCCGAGCAGTTCGCGGGTCTCCGGCAGCGTCCGGAGGACGCGCTGAACAAGATCTTCGAGGCCGACCACGACGAGATGGTCCTGGTCAAGGACATCGAGGTCTACTCCACGTGCGAGCACCACCTGGTGCCGTTCCACGGCGTCGCGCACGTGGGGTACACCCCGAACAAGTCCGGCCAGATCACCGGGCTGTCGAAGCTCGCGCGGCTGGTGGACGTGTACGCCCGGCGCCCGCAGGTGCAGGAGCGGCTGACCAGCCAGGTCGCGGACGCGATCATGAAGATCCTGGAGCCGCGCGGCGTGATCGTGGTGATCGAGGCCGAGCATCTCTGCATGACCATGCGCGGGGTCCGCAAGCCCGGCGCGAAGACGGTCACCTCGGCCGTCCGCGGCGACTTCCGCGAGTACGCGCAGACCCGAGCCGAGGCGATGAGCCTCATCCTCGGCCGTCCCGCCTGATAGACCGTCGCCCGGCCCTCTCGGGGGCCTGGGCGCCCGCCCGGCCGGCATGATCGACGATCATGTCGGCCGAGCTGTTTTCGGTGGCGGGAAGCGGGGGGAACGTCCTGCTCCGAGCGCCCGGTTTCCCTTGGGAGACCGGGCGCTTTTCGGGTTATCCACAGGTTGGGGCGGGAGTCGGGGAGTGTCCGGAAGAGGGCATAGGGTTGGGGACATGACCAGTGCCGTCGTTCCGGGGCTGCCCGAGCCAGGGCGATGCCTCGTCATGGGCGTGGTGAACGTGACCCCCGACTCGTTCTCGGACGGGGGCGACTGGTTCGACGCCGACAAGGCGATCCGGCATGGGCTGGACCTGGTCGCCGAGGGCGCCGACGTGGTCGACGTGGGCGGCGAGTCCACACGGCCGGGCGCGCAGCGCGTCTCCGGCGAGGAGGAGCTGCGGCGGGTCGTCCCGGTGATCAGGGCGCTGTCGGAGGCGGGGGTCCCGGTCAGCGTCGACACCATGCGCGCCGAGGTCGCGGAGGCCGCGGTCGGGGCCGGGGCGCTGCTGGTCAACGACGTCAGCGGCGGGCTCGCCGACCCGGCGATGCCCCGGCTGGTCGCGCAGGCCGGGGTGCCGTACGTGGTCATGCACTGGCGCGGGCACAGCGCCGGGATGAACGATCAGGCCGTCTACGGCGACGTGGTGGCCGAGGTCCGCGAGGAGCTGCTGCGCCGGGTGGACGCGGTGCTCGCCGAGGGCGTCGACCCGTCCTTGATCGTCCTTGACCCGGGGTTGGGGTTCGCCAAGAACGCCGAGCACGACTGGGCTCTCCTCGCGCACATGGACGCGCTGGTCGGCACCGGCTACCCGGTGCTGTTCGGGGCGTCCCGCAAACGTTTCGTGGGCCGCGCCCTCGCCGCGCCGGACGGTACGCCCCGTCCGGTCCGCGAGCGCGACGACGCCACGGTCGCGATCACCGCGCTCGCCGCCGCCGCGGGCGCCTGGTGCATCCGCGTCCACCGCGTCCGCGCCAACGCCGACGCGGTCCGCATGGCCGACGTGATCACCGCCCACGCGGCCCCGGCCACCACTCACGCGGCCCCGGCCGCCAACGGCTTCGCGGCCACGACCCGTCCGAGCACCACACCCACGGCCGCCTCGGGCGATCCCTCCGCGGCCGCCTCGGGTGGTGCTCACGTGGGTTCTCCGGATGGGGGGCATGCGGGCTCTTCGGGGGCTGGAGGGCCGGGGGGCTCTGGTGAAGCGGAAGAGGCCGGGGAAGGCGGGCCCGCCGGGGGTGGGCACAGGGTGCCCGACGGTGGGGCGGACGACGGTCATGAGGGCGGTGGGCGCAGCTTCTCCGTGGGCGGCGACGACGTGCCCGGACGAGCGGATGGCGTGGGGCGCGGGTGAGCGAGGACGCACGGGCCGTCAAGGCGGTCGAAGAGGCGAACGCCGAGTTCTACACCGCGTTCGAGGTCGGCGACCTGGACCAGATGTCGCGGGTGTGGGCGGACGGCGAGCACGCCGGGTCGCTGGTGTGCGTGCATCCGGGCTGGCCGATGCTGCGCGGCCGGGACGAGGTGCTGCGCTCCTGGGCGCTGATCATGGCGAACACGTCCTACATCCAGTTCGTCCTGACCGACGTGGAGATCGACGTTCACGGCGACCAAGCCGTGGTGACCTGCAAGGAGAACGTGCTGACCGCCGACGAGGACACCGAGACGGGGTTCCTCGCCGGGGGAAGCATCGTCGCCAGCAAGGTGTTCGTCCGTGACGGGGAACACTGGCGCCTGCTGCTCCACCACGGTTCACCCATTCTGAGCACCGCAGAGGAAGAATGAGCCTGGACCGGATCGAACTGCGCGGGCTGCGCGCCCGCGGACGGCACGGATGCCTGCCCGCCGAGCGTGAACTGGGGCAGGAGTTCGTGGTGGACGTGTCACTGGGGCTGGACACCCGCCCGGCCGCGGAGGGCGACGACCTCTCGGCTACCGTCGACTACGGATCACTCGCGAGCAGGCTGGTGGCCGTGGTGGAGGGCGAGCCCGTCAACCTGATCGAAACGCTCGCCGACCGGCTCGCGAAGATCTGTCTGGAGGACCCGCACGTCGCCGAGGCCGACGTCACCGTGCACAAGCCCGCCGCTCCGGTGCCGCACCCCTTCACGGACGTCGCCGTGAGGATCAGGAGGAGTCGCCCATGACAGCGTCCGACCACCGTCCGGACCCGATGCCCGACCGGACCGCCACCGGCGGCCACATGCTCGTGTCGCACCGCGTCGTCCTCTCGCTGGGCAGCAACCTCGGAGATCGCCTGGACAACATCCAGGAGGCCGTCGACGCGCTGTTCGACGCGCCCGGTCTCGACTTCGTCGCCCTGTCGCCGGTCTACGAGACCGCGCCGTTCGCGCCGCCCG
The DNA here is from genome assembly GCF_003696215.1 of Actinomadura harenae. Lineage (GTDB taxonomy): Bacteria > Actinomycetota > Actinomycetes > Streptosporangiales > Streptosporangiaceae > Spirillospora > Spirillospora harenae. The sequence goes on from NZ_RFFG01000014.1 coordinate 95,011, forward strand.
GGGAGGATCTCCCCGAGCAGGGCGACTACCTGAACATCGTGCTGGTCGCCGACACCCGGCTGCCACCGGAGAACCTGCTGGAGCGCGTCCTCAACATCGAGAACTCGATGCGCCGCGTCCGCGAGGTCCGCTGGGGGCCGCGCACCCTGGACATCGACATCGTGATCTTCGGGGACGTCGAGATGGACCAGCCGAACCTCACGCTCCCGCATCCGCGCGCGCACCAGCGGGCGTTCGTGCTGGTGCCGTGGGCCGACATCGAGCCCGACGTGCTGCTGCCCGGCCACGGCCGGGTCGGCGACCTCGCCGCGGACGCGATGCGCACGGGTGGCCAGGACGCCGCGCGCCGCCGTGACGACCTGAGCCTGCAGCCGCCTGCATGAGACCGTCCCGTCCCGCTGTGCTCGCCATCCTGGTGGTCGTCCCCGCGGCGATCACCTGGGTGGTGCTGCGCGCCGCCTACGTGTCGCTGCCGGTGCTGCCCTGGACGGCCGTCCCGACGCTGCTGCTCCTCGCCCTCGGCGAGGCGTTCACCGGCGTCAACCTGTTCCGCCGCATCCGCCGCAAGGCGGGCAGCAACCTGAAGCCCGTCGAGCCGATCTCCGCCGCCCGGATGGCCGCGCTCGGCAAGGCCAGCGCGCACGCCGCCGCCGTCCTCGGCGGGATCTTCGGCGGGTTCGCGCTCAGCCTCGGCGACAATCTCGACAAGGCCACCCCCCGCCAGGACTTCTTCGTCAGCGTCGGCACCTTCTTCGCTGCGCTCGTCCTGGTCGGCGCGGCCTACTTCCTCGAGTACGCCTGCCGCGTCCCCAAGGACCCGAACGAGGACCACCGCGACCACGGTGTCTCCCGCGCCTGACCCCTCCCGCCCCGAAGACGAGATCAACGTCCCATCGCGCCCGCTGTCGGTTGACCGTGGTCTGGAAGCCGAGTCGTTCCATGTCGGCGCGGATCGGAAGGCGGTTCGCTTCGGCTATTTGTCGATGTCGCCCACGACGAAGAACATCGAGCCGAGGATCGCGATCATGTCCGCGATCAGGCAGCCAGGCAGGAGCTCGGCGAGGACCTGGATGTTGTTGAACGAGGCGGAGCGCAGTTTCAGCCGCCACGGCGTCTTCTCGCCGCGGGAGACGAGGAAGTAGCCGTTCAGGCCGAGCGGGTTCTCCGTCCAGGCGTAGGTGTGGCCCTCGGGGACCTTCAGGACCTTCGGGAGGCGCTGGTTGATCGGGCCGGGCGGAAGGTCGGCGAGCCGGTCGAGGCAGGCGTCGGCGAGGTCGAGCGAGACGTGCACCTGGTCGAGCAGGCACTCGAACCGGGCGAGGCAGTCGCCCTCGGTGCGGGTCACGACGCGGACGGGCAGTTCGCCGTACGCGAGGTACGGCTCGTCCCGGCGCAGGTCGAAGTCGACGCCGGCGGCGCGCGCGATCGGGCCGGACACGCCGTACTGGAGGATCTGCTCGCGGGTGATCGTCCCGACGCCGCGGGTGCGGGCGCGGAAGATCTCGTTGCCGAGGATCAGGTCGGAGAGGTCGGACATCCGCGCGCGGACGTCCGCGACGGCGGTGCGGGTCCGGGTCGTCCAGCCCGCGGGGAGCTCCTCCTTCAGGCCGCCGACGCGGTTGAACATGTAGTGCATGCGTCCGCCGGAGATCTCCTCCATCACGTGCTGGAGCGTCTCGCGCTCACGGAACGCGTAGAAGATCGGCGTGATCGCGCCGATCTCGAGCGGGTAGGAGCCGAGGAACATCAGGTGGTTGAGGACGCGGTTCAGCTCGGCGAGGAGCGTCCGCGCCCAGACCGCGCGCCGTGGGACCTCCATGCCGAGCATCCGCTCGACGGCGAGGACGACGCCGAGCTCGGACGAGAACGCCGACAGCCAGTCGTGCCGGTTCGCCAGCACGATGATCTGCCGGAAGTCGCGGACCTCGAACAGCTTCTCCGCGCCGCGGTGCATGTACCCGACGACGGGTTCGGCGGCGACGATCCGCTCGCCGTCCAGCGTGAGGCGCAGGCGGAGGACCCCGTGCGTGGACGGATGCTGCGGGCCGATGTTGAGGATCATGTCCTCGGTGGCCAGCTCCTTGGCCCCCGCACCGATCCCGACGGTCCTCTGCGTGGTCACGTTCCTCATCGTGCCACGACCGCCGTCCACGCGCCGGACCCGAACGCGCCGGGCCCGAACGTCCCGGAGCCGGACGCGCCGGACGTGGCCGTGGCCGGGGTGTCCGCCGGGCTCGCGGCGGGGGTGTTCTTTCCGGTTGACTAGGGGGCAATGAACCCAAGCCACCACGAACAGCCGACATCCGGCGAACCGTCCGGTCCCCGGGACGTGCCGCCGCCCGGCCCCGACCCGATCGTCCTGGACGCGGCGGATGCGCGGAACGGGCACAATGTGATGCCCGCGCAGAATGCGCACGGCGTCAATGCGCACGACGTCAATGGGTATGGCGTCCCGCCCGGTTCGCAGGGTGCGCCGTTCGCGGGGCAGGTGCAGGGTGCTCCTCCCGGTCCGTCCGGGGAGGGCGCGTACGGCGGACGGCCTCCCCAGGGTGGGACGCCTTCGATGGGTGCCGGAGGTGGCGTGGTGTATCCGGTGGCGGAACAGCAGGCGGGCGCGGCCGGGTATCCGGCCGCGGAGGCCTTCGAGCCGGGCGCGGGGCTCGTGTGGTCCCGGATCTCGTCGCGTTATCCGTGGCATCGGCGGATCGCCGCGCTCGTCCGCGCGATCCCGGTCGCCGCGGTCGGCGCGTTCCTGCTCTGGCGCGGTGGCGGGACCCTCGCGGCGCTGCTGTGGGTCGTGGGCGTGCTGGCCGTCCTCGTCGTGTCCTGGGTCGCGGTCGAGATCGCGTACCGGTCGTACGGGTACGCCGAACGCGGCGACGACCTGATCGTGACGAGCGGGGTGTTCGTGCGCCGCCTGATCGTCGTCCCGTACGGCCGGATGCAGTTCGTGGACGTCACGGCGGGGCTGCTGGAGCGCTGGATGGGTCTCTCGACCGTCCGGCTGCACACGGCCGCCGCGGCGACGGACGCGGTGATCCCGGGTCTTCCGGCCGCCGAGGCCGCCCTGCTCCGCGACCGGCTCGCCCGCAAGGGCGAGGAACGGAGCATGGGCCTGTGACCGCACCCCAGGAGCCGCCCGCCGACGGGGCTCCCCAGGACGCGTTCTCCGCTCCCGATCCTCAGATCTCCGGTGCCCCCCGGCCTCCAATGCCCGGCTCGCAGGGGCCAGGTTTTCCGGGTTCCGGTTATCAGGCCACTGGGATGCAACCTTCTGGAGCGAATCCGCCCGGAACTCAGGTTTTCGGGGGGCATCCTCCTGTTCCCCTGGCTCCCGGCCCCCAGGGGCTTGGTTTCGGGCCTCCGCAGGGGGCCGTGCCGGACGGCAGGGTTCGGCCTACGTTCATGCCTCCGCACGGGATGCCGCAGCCGGGGTATGGGGTTCCGCCGGGGTATCCGCCGCAGAGGGCCTATGGGCCGCCGCAGATGTATCCCGGGCCTGTGTATCCGGCGCCGGGCTACCGGTACGTGCCGCCCGCGCCTCCGCCGCCCGTCCGGTTCTCCGTGGGGACGCACCGGGTGCACTGGGCGACCGCGCCGCTGCGCGCGTTCACCATCATGATCGTTTACTTCGTCCTGCTCGGGTTCCCGTTGCTGATGACGCGGACGAGCGACGGCGCGGCGGTGTCGTTCAGCCCGGTGGTGCTGCTCCGGTTCCTGATCGTCTCGCTGGTCGTCGGGGCCGGCGCGGTCGCGGCGGGCCTGTGGGGCTGGCTGGGGCTGCGGTTCCGGATCGAGGGGGACGACCTGGTCGTCGAGAACGGGCTGCTGCGGCGGCGCGTCCGGCGGATCCCGCTGTCGCGGATCCAGGCGATCGACGTCGTCCGGCCGCTGGTCACGCGGGTGTTCTCGCTGGCCGAGGTCCGGGTCGAGCTGGCCGGCGGGGAGCAGAGCGAGATCCCGTTCCGCTACCTCGGACGCAGGGCGGCGGGCGATCTGCGCGCCGAGCTGCTCGCGCGCGCGGCCGGGCTCCCGGGGCACACGCCGGAGGCGCCCGAGCGGCCGGTCTACCGGGTGCCGTTCGGGACGCTGCTGGGCGGGCTCGTGCTGCGGCTGCCGGTGATCGCCACGTTCCTGCTGATGATCTTCTCGCTGGTGTTCCTGATCGCCTTCCGGGAGCTGGCGATGCTGGCGGTGGCGCTGCCCGCGCTGCTCGGGCTGATCCGCGCGGTGATCGCGCCGATGGTGATGTACGCGAACTTCACGGTCGCGGTGTCCCCGGACGGCGTCCGCCTGCGGTACGGGCTGCTGGAGACGCGGATGCAGACCGTCCCGCCGGGACGGGTGCAGGCGGTGAGCGTGGTCGAGCCGTCCATCTGGCGCGGGCCGGGCTGGGCGCGGCTGGACGTCACGGTCGCGGGGTACGCGGGGGAGCGGCAGGCGCTGTCGTCCACGCTGCTCCCGGCGGCGCCGAGGGCGGTCGTCGCGCAGCTGGTCGCGCTGGTCTTCCCGGGGACGAACTTCGACGCCGTCCCGCTGCTGCCCGCCTCCCAGCGGGGGATGACCGTGGACCGGGCGGACGGCGCCGGAACCGACGATGTCATCTTCGTCGCGAGGCACGGCTGGCTCTGCCGCCGGACGGACATCATCGCTCATGCGCGCGCGCAGAGCGTCCGGCTGACGGTGAACCCGGTGCAGCGGCTTCTGGGGCTCGCGACCGTCCATGTGGACGCGCCACCCGGGCTCGTCCAGGTGGCGGCGGCCGACCGGGATCTGGGGGAGGCGCGCGCGATCGTCGAGTCGACCGCGCTGCGGGCCCGCAGCGCCCGCGCGGCGTCCGGTGACACGGCCCACTGGGCGGCCCGTCAGAACCAGGCCCGCTGATCAGCGCGATCATCGCCGGACTGGACGTATTGTTCCAGCGTGAGTGAGATGTCCTATGACCCGTGGTCGGCGGAGTTCGTCGCGGACCCGTATCCGGTGTTCGAGCGGCTGCGGGCGGAGCGTCCCGTCTTCTTCGACGAGGCGACCGGCCAGTGGGTGGTCAGCCGCTACGCCGACGTGGACGCGCTGCTGCGGGACCGCCGCCTCGGCCGGTCCTACCTGCACACCGGAACGCACGAGGAGTTCGGCCAGCAGGCCGAGTCGGACTTCCTGAAGCCGTTCTGGGACCTGGTCCGCGCCGGGATGCTGGACGTCGAGCCGCCGACGCACACGCGGCTGCGGCGCCTGGTGTCCAAGGCGTTCACGGCCCGGATGGTCGAGGGCCTGCGGCCGACGATCCGCGGCCTGGCCGAGGGGCTCGCCGCCGACCTCGTCGCGCGCGGCGGCGGCGACCTGCTCGCCGACCTGGCCGAGCCGCTGCCGGTGACCGTGATCGCCGAGATGCTGGGCGTCCCGGCCGAGGACCGGGGGCTGCTGCGTCCCTGGTCGGCGGACATCTGCGGGATGTACGAGCTCAACCCGCCGGACGAGGTGCAGCGCAAGGCCGTCCGCGCCGCGAACGAGTTCTCCGACTACCTGCGCGGACTCGCGCGGGCGCGCGCAGCCGAGCCGCGCGACGACCTGATCTCGGCGCTCGCGCGCGTCGCCGACGAGGGCGACCGGCTCACCGAGGACGAGCTGATCGGCACCTGCGTCCTGCTGCTGAACGCGGGGCACGAGGCGACCGTGAACGCGACCGGCAACGGCTGGTGGGCGCTGTTCCGCAACCCCGGGGAGCTGGAGCGGCTGCACGCCGACCACGGGCTCGTCCCGACGGCGGTCGAGGAGCTGATGCGCTACGACGGCCCCGCGCCGATGTTCGAGCGCTGGGTGCTCGAGGACGTCGAGGTCGGCGGCGTGACGATCCCGCGCGGACAGGAGGTCGCCCTCCAGTTCGCGTCGGCGAACCGCGACCCCGAGGTCTTCGCGGACCCGGACACGCTGGACCTGGGCCGCGACCCGAACCCGCACATCAGCTTCGGCCTGGGCATCCACTTCTGCCTGGGCGCGCCGCTCGCCCGCATCGAGATGGCCGAGTCGCTCGGCGCGATCCTGCGCGCGGCGCCGGCGCTGAAGCTGATCGAGGAGCCGCGGTGGAAGCCCGGCTACATCCTGCGCGGGCTGGAGTCCCTCAAGGTCGAGCTCTGAGCCGGGACGCGGGCCACGGGCGCGAGCCCGGCCAGGGACGGCGGTAGCGGCATCCCGGCGGTCTGGGCGAGCCAGCCGAAACCGCCGAGGCCGGACGCGTCCAGGAGTTCGGCCTCCTCGCCGGCGGTGCGGAGGCCGACGAGGTAGGCGCGCGGGTCGCGGTGGGCGAGGTCCAGCGGCGGACGCGCGCCCGTGAGGCCGAGGGCGCGCAGCGCGTCCCGCTGGGTGGTCAGCAGGGTCGCGCTCGCGCCCGCGCGGTCGCCGGATGCCGCGCAGGCGTCCAGGGCCACGTGCGCGGTGATGTCGCACGAACCGTCCGGAACGGGCGCGACCGTGGCTCCGTCGCGATATCCGGTGAGCGTCCCATAGGGCGGACGGGCCGCTCGTGCGTGCGCGTAGTCGACGGCCACGGCGAGGCCCGTGTCGAGGCGTTCGATGACGGAGGCCCAGGCGGCACAGCGCGGACGCCCGATCTCGGCGCGGTCGCCGGGCTCGCCGAGCGGCCACCAGGACGCGATCCAGTCCAGGTCCTCGGGGGACGGCGGCGGGCCGAGCCGCTCGTCCCCGGACGTCCGGCGGACCTCGACCAGGCGGGGGCCGGTCGAGGTCTGCTCCACGACGTCCAGCGGGACGTTGTCGAGCCACTCGTTCGCGATCACCAGGCCGGTGATCGACTCGGGCGGGGCGCCGCGCCAGGTGATCGCTGCGGGCAGGCCGTCCGGGCGGGGCGCGACCTCGACCGCGATCGGGCGGATCCGCCCGGCGAGGGCGGGGTCCGCGTGGGCGAGGAGATGCCGCAGGATCCCGGCGCAGCCCGCGCCGATGTCCACGACGTCCAGCCGTTCGGGGCGGCCGAGCGCCGCGTCCACCTCGCCGAGCAGCCGGGCGAGCGCGGCCGCGAACCGGGACGACGCGCTCACCGAGGTCCGGAAGTGCTCGCCGGGCCGCTCGCCCCGCCGGTAGAAGCCGTCCTCGCCGTAAAGGGCCAGCTCCATGGCCGACCGCCAAGGGGCCCAGGTCAACGCCGCCACCCTGCCGACGCTACCGCGCCCCGGGCACCCCGGGCGCCGGTGCGGGGCGCCGCGCTACCTAGGGCGGAGGGCGTGTCCGACCTGGGGTTGATCCAGGGCTGACCAGCTCATACGTACGCTGGGCGCATGGTCGGCAGGCTCTGGGAATGGTGGCGGGGCAGACGGGCGCTCGTGGACGCCGCGTTCCTCGCCCCGCTGGTGCTGCTGCAACTCGTCACCATGCCGAGCGCGGTGGCCGACCCGGCGGACCGCTACCGCGTCACGGTTCTGGGGTACCTGCTGCTCTCGGCGGCGCTGCTGGTGCCCATGGTGTGGCGCCGCCGCTGGCCGAGGGCGACGTTCGCGGTGGTCTCGCTGGTGAGCTTCGCCCAGTGGGTCTACGGCACCCAGATGCTCGTCGCGAACGCCACCGTGCTGATGGGGCTCTACACCGTCACCGCGTACTGCTCGTTCCGCTGGGGGCTCGCGGCGCTAGGCACGGCCGTGCTCGGCGCGCTCCTGGAGGCGTTCAGGCAGGCGGACGGCGACTGGAGGTCCGCGCGCGCGACGCTGTTCGTGTTCGCGGTGTGCCTCACCGCCGTCTGGATCCTCGGTCTGCACATGCGGACGCGCCGTGCCTACCTGCGGGAACTCGAGGAACGCGCGGAGCGGCTGGAGCGTGAGCGGGACACCGAGATCCAGATGGCCCGCAACACCGAGCGCGCCCGGATCGCCCGGGAGATGCACGACGTCGTCGCGCACAACGTCAGCGTGATCGTCGTCCAGGCGGACGGCGCGGCCTACGCGCTCGACTCCGATCCCGGCCGTACCCGGCAGGCGCTGGAGGCGATCTCCTCGACGGGCCGGACGGCGCTCGCGGAGATGCGGCGGCTGCTCGGCGTCCTGCGCGAGGAGGCCGCGGGCGGCGCGTACGCTCCGCAGCCGGGCCTCGGCCAGCTGGACGACCTGGTCGAGCAGGTCCGGGCGGCCGGGCTGCCGGTCACCCTGGTGAGGTCCGGGTCGCCGCCGGAGGTGTCGGAGGGGCGCGCGCTGACGATCTACCGGATCGTCCAGGAGGCGCTCACGAACGCCCTGAAACACGGGGGTCCGCGCACGTCGGCGAAGGTCCTCCTGCATTACGGTGACGACGAGGTGACGGTCGAGATCGTGGACGACGGGCGCGGCGCCGCCGCCCCGGACGACGGTCACGGGCACGGCCTGGTCGGCATGCGCGAGCGCGCCGCCGTGTACGGGGGCGAGGTGGACGCGGGCCCGCGTCCGGGCGGCGGGTTCGAGGTGAGGGCTCGCATCCCCGTCCGCGAGGAAGCACGGGCCTGACGCAGGACGTGCGGGTGCGCCGACGCGCGGGCGCGCGCGAGGGCGGCCTCGTGCGCGCGAGGGCAGGGTGCGAACAGGAGCGGTGGGGTGTGACGGTTGGACGTGAGTGAGGAGAGACGGGTGGACGAGCCGATCCGGGTGCTTCTGGTCGACGACCAGGAGCTGGTGCGGGCGGGCTTCACGATGGTGCTGGACGCCCAGCCCGACATCGAGGTCGTCGGGGAGGCCGGGGACGGCGCGGCGGCCGTGGAGGCGGTGCGGGCCGCCCAGGCGGACGGCCCGGTCGAGGTCGTCCTCATGGACGTCCGGATGCCCCGCATGGACGGCATCGAGGCGACCCGGCGGATCGTGGCGGCCGGCGGCCCGAAGGTGATCATCCTGACCACGTTCGACCTGGACGAGTACGCGTTCGCGGCGATCAAGGCGGGCGCGAGCGGGTTCCTGCTCAAGGACGCGGGCCCGGCGCAGCTGGTCGAGGCGATCCGGGCCGTCCGGTCCGGGGACGCGGTGGTCGCGCCGAGCACCACCAAGCGGCTTCTGGACCGGTTCGCCCTGCATCTTCCGGACGGCGGCCGGGACAAGGCGGCCGAGGCCCTCGCCGCGCTCACCGAGCGCGAGACGGAGGTGCTGCACCTGGTCGCGCGGGGCATGTCGAACGCCGAGATCGCCGAGCGGCTCTACGTTTCCGAGGCCACGGTGAAGACCCACATGGGCCGGATCCTCATGAAGCTCGGGCTGCGCGACCGGGTCCAGGCCGTGGTGTTCGCATATGAGACGGGTATGGTCAAGAGCGGCCAAAGCGACAACTGACCGTCACGATGCGATCACTCTATGGTGACTTTTCGTTCTCAAGGGGGAGTTGGCGGTTCCCTTACGCATTGGTAGCTGAATAACTACCCGACGTGAGCGTCACCGGATGGCGCGGTGGCGCGGTCGTGTTGGTCGGGCCGCCCAGACGGCCCCACGTACGGGAGGTTCTAGTGCTCAAGAAGCTCGCTCTCACCGGCGCCCTCAGCGCCGTCGTCACCGGCTCCGTCCTGGCCGCTCCCGCGAACGCCGACATCCACACCAACGGCTCCGGCGGCGTCCTGTCCGGCAACCAGATCATCGCGCCGATCTCGATCCCGATCGACCTCTGCGGCAACGCCGTGGGCGTCCTCGGGACCGCGAGCGGCGGTTGCAAGGGCGGAGCGGCCGTCGGCAACGCCATCGGCTGACGGGCCCGTCCGGTGACCGTCCCGTGAGTCGCCGGACGGCCCGCCGCCGATGCGCGTACGAGCGCCGGAACCCTTCCGGGTTCCGGCGCTTTCGCATGTCCGGGTTCGCATGTGCGGGGTTCGCATGTCCGGTGCTTTCGGATGTCGGGGGCGTGATCCGGGGGCCGTCCGCGCGCAGGTTCAGGCACATCCCTCGCGCACCGCGTCGGCGGTGGGGTTGACGGGGATGTACGACTTTGGTCGTACGCGGGCGGCGAAGCCAGCCGAAGTGCTGATCCGAACTGTGAACGCGCGGTCGATGGCACGGGGTTCCCGGCTTCCTAGCGTGGTCCATGACGTTGGAGACCACCGAAGGAGCCGAAGTGACCAGCACGTTCACCAACCCGCCCGCGACGCCCGGGCGGACCGCCGAGCCGCCGGCGGTCGTCGCCACCGAGGTGAGCAAGGTCTACGGCTCCGGCGACGCGGCCGTGCACGCCCTGCGCGGCGTCAGCGTCGGGTTCGCGCGCGGCGCGTTCACCGCGATCATGGGACCGTCCGGGTCCGGCAAGTCCACGCTGATGCACTGCCTGGCCGGGCTCGACACGGTCTCCGGCGGGCAGGTCATGCTCGGCGACGCCGAGCTGACCGCGATGAACGACAAACAGCTCACCCTGCTGCGCCGCGACCGCATCGGGTTCATCTTCCAGGCGTTCAACCTGCTTCCGACGCTCACCGCCGAGCAGAACATCCTGCTCCCGCTGGAACTCTCCGGACGCAGGCTCGACCGCGCCTGGTTCGACCAGGTCATCGACGTGGTCGGGCTGCGCGAGCGGCTCGGGCACCGGCCGAACGAGCTGTCGGGCGGGCAGCAGCAGCGCGTCGCGTGCGCCCGCGCGCTCGTCTCCCGCCCCGAGGTGATCTTCGCCGACGAGCCGACCGGCAACCTCGACTCGCGCTCCGGCGCCGAGGTGCTCGGCTTCCTGCGCGCGTCCGTCCGCGAGATGGGCCGGACGATCGTCATGGTCACGCACGACCCGGTCGCCGCGTCCTACGCCGACCGCGTGGTCTTCCTGCGGGACGGCCAGATCGTCACCGAGCTCTACCAGCCGACCCCGGACACCGTCCTCGACCGGCTCAAGAGCCTGGGGGCCTGAGCGCGATGCTGAAGACGACCGTCGCCGGGCTCGCCCGGCAGAAACTGCGGCTGCTGCTCACCGCGCTCGCGATCACCCTCGGCGTCGGGTTCATCACCGGCACGTTCGTGCTGACCGACTCGATGAAGTCCGGGGTCGACAAGACGTTCGCCAAGTCCGCCGACAAGATCGACGTGGCCGTCCTGCCGAAGCGCGCCGCGGACGACCTGCCCCCGGCACTGCTCGCCAAGGTGAAGGGCGTGCCCGGCGTCACGGACGCCGAGGGCCTGGTCAAGGGCGACGCCGCCCTCGTCGGACGGGACGGCAAGGCCGTCGGCGACTCGCCGACCCTCGGCATGTCGATGCCGTCCGGACGCCTCCTGCGCTACGAACTGAACGGCGGGCGCACCCCGAACGGGCCGTCCGAGGCCGTCCTCGACACCCGCCTCGCCAAGCGCGAGCAGTTCAAGGTCGGCGACGCGGTCACCGTCCTCGACCACAAGAACAAGCCGCACCGGTTCACCGTCGTCGGCCTGGTCGACATGGGCATGGACGCCGAGGCGAGCTTCCGGGGCGCGGTCGGCTTCGACGCCGCCACCACCACCGCGATGACGGGCGTGAAGTCGTTCAGCGAGATCGACGTGCTCGGCGGCGGCCGGGACGCGGTCGCGAGCGCGGCCGGGCCCGCGTACGACACGCTGACCTCGAAGGCGCTCGCGCAGCGGCTCGCCAAGTCCAACGGCGCGGACACCACGGTCATCCAGACCGGGCTGCTGCTCTTCGGCCTGGTCGCGATGCTGGTGTCGGCGCTGGTCATCTACAACACGTTCGCGATCCTCATCGCGCAGCGGATGCGCGAGATGGCGCTGCTGCGCTGCGTCGGCGCGACCCGCCGCCAGGTGTTCGGCGGCGTGCTGACCGAGGCGGTCGTGGTCGGCTTCGTCGGGTCGCTGCTCGGCCTCGCCGCCGGGCTCGGGCTGGGCGCGGGCGCGCTGGCCGTCATCGGCTCGTTCGACACCGGGATCAAGCTCGCCGGGCCGGCGCTGACCGTCCGGACCGTTCTGGTCGCCCTGCTCGTCGGCGTCGTCGTGACCGTCGTCTCGGCGCTGGTGCCCGCCCGCGCCGCCACCCGCGTCGCGCCCGTCGCCGCCCTCCGCGCCGACCTGGAGCCCGGCAGCGGCACGTTCCGGCTCGGCTGGGTCCGGACGGTCCTGACCGCGCTGTTCGGCGTCGTCGGCGTCGGCCTCGCCGGGTACGGCGGGTTCGGCTCCGCCAAGGGCGAGTCGGCCATGTACATGGTCGCGCTCGGCGGAATGCTGTTCTTCCTCGCCGTCGTCGCCGCGATGCCCGCGCTGGTGCGCCCCCTCGGACGCGTGATCGGGGCCCTCCCCGCGAAGACCGGCGGCGTGCCCGCGCGGCTCGCCGTCGAGAACGCGCGCCGCTCGCCGCGCCGCACCGCGACCACCACGATCGCGCTGACCATCGGGATCGGGCTGATGAGCCTGTTCTCCGTCGTCGCCGCCAGCGGCAGCGCCACCGTGAACGCGCAGCTCGACAAGCACTTCCCCGTGGACTTCCAGGTCCAGTCGCAGTTCGGCGACAGCAAGTCCGCCGCGGACGAGGCGAGCCGGCGCGTGCCGTCCTCGCTGGTCGCGGACCTGCGGGCGCTGCCGCAGCTCGGCGAGGTCACCGCCGCCCGCGAGGCCGGGCGGCCGAAGTCGGGCCACCGGGACACCACGGTCACGACCGTCACCGAGTCCGCGTTCGGCTCGATGATCAAGCTCGGAACGGTGAAGGGCTCGGTCGCCGCGCCCAAGCCCGGCACGCTGATCGTCGACAAGGACACCGCCAGGGACAAGCACTACCAGGTCGGGCAGACCGTCCAGGTCCGCGGCGACCGCGGCGTCCTGCCGCTCACGGTCGCCGGGGTCTTCAGCGGGGACGTGCCGCTGCGCGGCGTCCTGATCGGCCCGGCCGACTTCGCGCGGGTCTCCGCCGTCCAGGACGCCGCGACGGTCTGGGCGAAGACCAAGCCGGGCGTCCAGGTGGACGAGGCGCGCGGCGCCGTCGACGCGGCGACCAAGGCGTACCCGACGATCCGGGTCGGGTCCATGGCGGAGATGCGCGACCAGTTCGGCAAGGCCGTGAACACGCTGCTGATGGTGTTCGGCGGGCTGCTCGGCCTCGCCATCGTGATCGCGCTGTTCGGCATCGCCAACACGCTGTCGCTGTCGGTGGTGGAGCGCACCCGCGAGTCCGCGCTGCTCCGCGCCCTCGGCCTCACGCGGCGGCAGCTGCGCCGGATGCTGTCGGTGGAAGCCCTGGTCATGGCCGTGATCGGCGCCGTCACCGGGATCGTCCTCGGGGTCGGCTTCGGCGCGGCCGCGACGTACTCCATGAGCGACAGCGCGGTGTTCGCCGTCCCGTACGCGCAGATCATCGGGTTCGTCGTGCTGGCGGCGGTCGCGGGCGTCCTGGCGGCCGTCATGCCGGCCCGCCGCGCCGCGAAGGCGTCGGTCGTCGAGTCCCTCTCGTCCGGCTGAGCCCTCGGAAGGAACAGGGAGCCCGCGTGGTCGACGACCACGCGGGCTCCCTCATTGGGGCTGCATCCCCGGTGACCTGCGGAAAGGCCACCGCCCCACCGCATCCCGTCGATGCGGTGGGGCGGGCGCGGCGCGTCCGGCTGCGCGGCCGGAGAAGGGCCCCCGGCCGCGGCCCTCGTCAGCCCGGACGGCCGCAGGCTGTGTCAGCGCTCGTCGCGCGGGCGGGTGCTCAGCGCTCGCCGCTCAGGCCGTGATCCTCGCCGCCGGCGAGGCTGCGGTTGCCGTCGTTGCGGACGGAGTCGCCGTCGCAGGAGGTGCCGGCCTGGCCCGCGAGCGACACCGTCCCGCAGGTCACGCCGTACCCGCCGACCATCACGAAGTTCACGGTGTTGCCGTTCGCGGTGCCCCTGTTGGTGTTGTGCGTGTGGGTGTCGGCGTGGGCGGGCCCGGCCAGGAAGGTGGCCCCGGCGATGGTCGCGGTGACGGTGGCGGTCTTGAGGACGGTCTTGATCACGGTGGGCTCCATCTCCTCGGGGGGCGGGTGTCCTTGGACATCCGGTGGGACTTACTTGACCTGCTCATGACGGCCGTCACCTCTTCAGAGTTACTCCGCGTGTGCTTGCGGTGGCAAGGGGTCGCCGTTCCGGCCGGGGCAAATGTGGCCGCTGTGCGGGGTTTGGCGTCACCATGGGTAGCCGCATGGTCACCACGCTGCGATGGCGCGGCGGTTCCGGACGCGTCGCGACCCGCGGGTACGCTGGATCGCGCACGTCCGGTACCTACCTTGAGGACTGGAACGAAACCGATGAACGCATCTGCCATGCCCGTCTCAGGGCTGCCCGATCCCGCGGACCGCCCGGCCCGGCTCTCCGTCGGCGTCGTCGGCGCCGGACGGGTCGGCACGGCCCTCGGCGTCGCGCTCGGCCACGCCGGGCACCGCGTGGTCGCGGTGTCGGCGGTGTCCGCGGCGTCCCGGCAGCGGGCCGAGGAGCGGCTGCCCGGCGCCGAGGTCACCGACCCCCGGGACGTGGTCGCCGCGTCCGAGCTCGTCCTGCTGACGGTCCCCGACGACGCGCTGCGCGAGCTCGCCGCCGGGCTCGCCGCGACCGGGGCGCCCCTGGAGGGACGTCTCGTCGTCCACACGAGCGGACGGTACGGCGCGGCCGTCCTGAACCCGCTCACCCAGGCGGGCGCGCTGCCGCTGGCCCTGCATCCCGTGATGACCTTCACCGGACGCCCCGACGACGTGAACCGGCTCACCGGCATCTCGTTCGGCGTGACCGCGCCGGAGCCGCTGCGCCCGGTCGCCGAGGCGCTGGTTCTGGAGATGGGCGGCGAGCCCGCCTGGATCGACGAGGAGCGGCGTCCGCTGTACCACGCGGCGCTCGCGGGCGGCGCGAACCACCTGGTCACGCTGGTCGTGGAGGCGATGGACCTGCTGCGCCGGGCGGGCGTGGACGAGCCGGGCCGGATGCTCGGCCCGCTGCTCGGCGCCGCCCTGGACAACGGCCTGCGGCTCGGCATCGACGGGCTGTCCGGCCCGGTCGCGCGCGGTGACGCGGGCACGGTCGCCGAGCACGTCGCCGAGCTGGACCGGATCTCCCCGGAGAGCCGCAACGCCTATGTCGCGCTGGCGCGACTCACCGCCGACCGGGCGCTCGCCGCCGGCCGGCTGAAGCCCGAGGACGCCGAGCGCCTGCTCGAGGCCCTCGCCGACTGACCGGTCGCCCCGGCCGGCCCACATGACGACCCCGCGCTCCGGCCCGGCGGCCCCCCGCCGCCGCGCCGGTCCGGGACGGCGCGCCGACCGCCCGTGGGGGCGGCGGCCGACCCAGTGGAGGATTCTTGACACCGGTGATCGCGAAGACCCGCGAGGAACTGGCGGCCGTGCGGTCCGGCGTCCGGGGGACGCTGGCGCTGGTGCCGACGATGGGCGCGCTGCACGAGGGGCACCGCTCCCTGCTCCGCCGCGCCCGGCGGGAGGCCGGCACCGTGGCGGTGTCGATCTTCGTCAACCCGCTCCAGTTCGGGCCCGGCGAGGACCTGGACCGCTATCCGCGCACGTTCGCGGCGGACATCGAGGCGTGCGCCGCGGAGGGCGTGGACATCGTGTTCGCGCCGACCCCCGAGATCATGTACCCGGGCGAGCCGGTGGTGACGATCGACCCGGGCGCGATGGGCCGGATCGTGGAGGGCGAGACCCGTCCCGGGCATTTCGCCGGAATGCTCACGGTCGTCGCGAAGTTGTTGAACCTGACGCGTCCGGACGTCGCGATCTTCGGGGAGAAGGACGCCCAGCAGCTCGCGATGATCCGCCGGATGGTCGCCGACCTGGACCTTCCGGTCGAGATCATCGGGGCCCCGACCGTCCGCGAGCCCGACGGGCTGGCGCTGTCCAGCCGCAACCGCTACCTCGGCGAGGACGAGCGGACCACGGCCCTCGCGCTGTCCCGGGCCCTCCGGGCGGGCGCGGACGCGGTGGCGGACGGCCCGGACGCGGTGCGCCACGCGGCGCGGAAGGTCCTCGCCGAGGCGGAGGCGGCCGCGCCCCCGCTGGAGCTCGACTACCTGGTGCTCGTCGATCCCGCGACGTTCACCGAGGTCGCGGGCGACCATGACGGCCCGGCGGTGCTCGCCGTGGCGGGCCTGGTGGGGGCCACCCACCTGATCGACAACGTCCCCCTGGAGTTCGGCAAGGAGTCGCTGCGATGATCCGGACGATGTTCAAGAGCAAGATCCACCGCGCCACGGTGACCCAGGCCGACCTGCACTACGTCGGTTCGATCACGGTGGACGCCGACCTGATGGACGCCGCCGACCTGCTCCCCGGCGAGCAGGTGGACGTGGTGGACATCGACAACGGCGCGCGGCTGTCCACGTACCTGATCGCGGGCGAGCGCGGCTCCGGTGTGATCGGCATCAACGGCGCGGCGGCGCGGCTCGTCCAGACCGGCGACCTGGTGATCATCATCAGCTACGCGCAGCTGACCGACGCCGAGGCGCGCGCGTTCACCCCGACCGTGGTGCACGTGGACGCCGGCAACAGGATCGTCGCGCTCGGCGGCGACCCGGCCGAGCCGGTCCCCGGCACCGACCAGCTTCGTCCCGCGCACTCCCTCTGACCGGCGCTGAGCGACCCTGACCCGCGCCGACCTGGGTTTCTCCGGACGCCGCCACCCGATCGGGTGGCGGCGTCCGGCGTTTGTGGGGGGTCTCACACCGCCGACCTCCGAGGTTAGTGTCAGAATGACGAAAACTGCCTCCCCGAGGAGGGCGCATGATCCCCCGACCGCTCACCGCCCCCGCGCCCGGATGGACCCGGACCGCCGACACCGTCGTCATCGGCTCCGGCATCGCCGGGCTCGTCGCCGCGCTGCGCTGCCACGAACGCGGCCAGAGCGTCCTGCTGGTCACCAAGGCGCTGCTCGACGCGGGCTCCACCCGCTGGGCGCAGGGCGGGATCGCCGCCGCGCTCGACCCCGCCGACACCCCGGACGAGCACCTGGCCGACACGCTCACCGCCGGGGCCGGGGTCTGCGACGAGGACGCCGTCCGGGTGCTGGTCACCGAGGGCCCGGCGGCCGTCCGGCGGCTCGCCGACCTGGGCACGGCGTTCGACCGCGACGCGTCCGGCGCGCTCGAACTCGGCCGCGAGGGAGGACACCACCGGCGGCGGATCGCCCACGCGGGCGGCGACGCGACCGGGGCGGAGATCAGCCGGGCGCTGCGCGCCGCGCTGAAGGAGCACCAGATCGAGGCGATCGAGAACGCCCTGGTCCTCGACCTGATCAAGGACGCCGAGGGACGCGCCGCCGGGGTCACCCTGCACGTCATGGGGGAGGGTTCGCCGAGCGGCGTCGGGGCCGTCCGGGCGCGGGCGGTCGTGCTCGCGACGGGCGGGCTCGGCCAGGTCTACTCCTCGACGACCAACCCCGAGGTGTCCACCGGGGACGGCGTGGCGCTGGCCCTGCGCGCCGGGGCCGACGTCGCCGACCTGGAGTTCGTCCAGTTCCACCCGACGTCGCTGTGGACCGGTGAGGGCGCCCGCGGACGGCAGCCGCTCGTCTCCGAGGCCGTCCGGGGCGAGGGCGCGCACCTGATCGACCACGACGGCGTCCGGTTCATGGTCGGACGCCACGAACTCGCCGAACTCGCCCCGCGCGACGTCGTCGCCAAGGGGATCATGACGCGGATGCGGGAGACCGGCGCGTCCCACATGCTCCTGGACGGCCGCCACTTCGGCGCCGGCCTGTGGGAACGCCGCTTCCCGACCATCCTCGCGGCCTGCCGCCACCACGGCGTCGACCCGGTGACCGAGCCGATCCCGGTCGCGCCGTCCGCGCACTACGCGAGCGGCGGCGTCCGCACCGATCTGTGGGGCCGGACGGCCGTCCCCGGCCTGTACGCGTGCGGAGAGGTCGCCCGGACCGGCGTCCACGGCGCGAACCGGCTCGCGTCGAACTCCCTCCTCGAGGGCCTGGTCTACGCCGAGCGCATCGCCGCGGCCATCGCCGACGACGCCCCCGAACCCGGCGAGCCAGTCGCATCCGAGGACGTCGCCGAGCGCCCCGAGACCGGACGGGACGTCCGGAGCGAGATCCAGCGGATCATGGCCGCGCACGCCGGGGTGCTCCGCACCGCGGGCGGCCTCGCCACCGCCGACCGGGAGCTCGCGGCCCTCGCCGGGACGCTCGGCGAGCGCGGCGTCGACGGCTGGGAGGCGGCCAACCTGCACACGGTCGCGAGCGCGATCGTCGCCGCCGCGCGCCTGCGCGAGGAGACCCGCGGCAGCCACTGGCGCGACGACCGTCCAGGCCGCGACGACGCGAACTGGCGGGGGCGGCTGGTCACCCGGCTGACCTCGGATGGGACCCTGCAAACCGAGTTCGAGCGCTGAGGAGGAACCGAGGATGGATGCGGAACTCGCCGACCGCCTGCGGGCGGCCGGGCTGGACGCCGGCGCCGTCGAGCGGCTGGTCCGGACCGCCCTGGACGAGGACGGCCCCGAGGACGTCACCAGCACGCCGATCTTCGCCCCGGACGAGCGGTCCACCGGTGACTTCACCGCCCGCGAGGACGGCGTCGTCGCCGGGATCCCCGTCGCCGGAGTCGTGTTCGACCTGCTCGGCATCGACGCCGAGGACAAGGCCGCCGACGGCGACCGGGTGACGAGGGGCCAGGTGCTGATCTCGGTCTCCGGGCCGACCAGGGCCGTCCTGCGGGCCGAGCGGATCGCGCTGAACCTGCTCACCCACCTGTCCGGCGTCGCGACCGCGACCCGGGCCTGGGCGGACGCGATCGGGGACACCAAGGCCCGCGTCCGCGACACCCGCAAGACGCTGCCGGGGCTGCGCGCCGTCCAGAAGTACGCGGTGCGCTGCGGCGGCGGCGTGAACCACCGCATGGGCCTGTCGGACGCGGCGCTCGTCAAGGACAACCACATCGCCGCGGCGGGCTCGGTGACCAAGGCGTACGAGGCGATCCGCGCCGCGCACCCGGCCCTCCACGTCCAGGTGGAGTGCGACACGCTGGACCAGGTCCGCGAGGCCGTCGAGGCGGGCGCGACGTCCCTCCTGCTGGACAACATGGACCAGGACACGATGCTCGAGGCGGTCCGCCTGGTGGACGGCCGGGCCGAGCTGGAGGCGTCCGGCGGACTCACCCTGGACCAGGCCCGAGATGCCGCCGTGACCGGTGTCGACTACCTTGCGGTGGGTGCGCTGACGCATTCGGCGCGCGTGTTCGACATCGGCCTTGACTTCACCTGATCAGCGGGGACCTGATGCTGCTCACCATCGACGTCGGTAACACCCAGACCGTCCTCGGCCTGTTCGAGGGCGAGGAGGTCATCGAGCACTGGCGGATCAACACCGACCCGCGCCGTACCGCGGACGAGATCGCCGTGGTGCTCCAGGGGCTCGTCCAGCAGAGCCCGCTGCTCGCCGACAGCGACATCAGCGGCATCGCGCTGTGCTCCACGGTGCCGTCGGTCCTGCACGAGATGCGCGAGATGTGCCGCCGGTACTACGGCGACGTGCCCGCGGTGATCGTGGAGCCCGGGGTGAAGACCGGCGTCCCGGTCCGGATGGACAACCCCAAGGAGGTCGGGGCCGACCGCATCGTGAACTCGCTGGCCGCCGTGCACCTGCACGGCGGCCCGGCGGTCGTCGTCGACTTCGGGACGGCCACGACCTTCGACGCGGTGTCCTCCAAGGGCGAGTACGTCGGCGGCGCGATCGCCCCGGGCATCGAGATCTCCATCGACGCGCTGTCGGTGCGCGGCGCGCAGCTGCACAAGATCGAGCTGCAGCGTCCGCGCAACGTGATCGCCAAGAACACCGTCGAGGCGCTCCAGTCCGGCCTGATCTACGGCTTCGCGGGCCAGGTGGACGGCATCGTCGACCGGATGTCGGCAGAGCTCGCCGACGACCCGGACGCGGTGACCGTGATCGCCACCGGCGGGCTCGCCCCGCTCGTCCTGGACGAGGCCCGCACGATCGACCACTACGAGCCCTGGCTGACCCTGGTCGGCCTCCGGCTCATCTACGAACGCAACATCGGCACCACGAGCTAGACCGGATCCGGCGGCGCCGCCCCCGACCAGACCCGGCTAGACCCGGATCCAGATCCAGGTCAGGGACAGCGCCGCGAGCGCCGCGCCCGTCCCGAGCAGGGCCGTCAGCGGCGCCAGGGCGGTCAGCGCGGTGACGAGCAGCGGCGTGAACATGCCGGCGTAGACGAGCGCGTACACGATCGCGGACAGCCGGGCGAGCTCGCCCGGCGCCGCGATCCGCGCCGCCTCGCCGAGGCTGTAGGTCAGGACGAACCCGTACGCCGCCCCGAGCAGGACGGCCGCGGCGACGTTCAGCGCCGGCATCCCGGACGCGGCGGTCAGCGCGGCCATCACCAGCCCCGCCGTCGTCAGCCCGAGCCCGGTCCGCGCGACCAGCCGCGGATGCCGCGCCTCCAGCCGGCGCGCGAACGGCTGCGCCGCCATGCCCGACCCGAGCGTGACCGCCGTGACCAGCCCCGCGTACGCGATCCGCAGGTGATGGACGGGAACCTCGGCCGGAAGCACCGTGAACGCGTTCACCGGCGCGGTGAAGGACCAGATCGCCACCGGCGCCACCGCCGCCCAGAACTCGCCCCGCCCGTCCGGCGCCTCCGCCTCCGTCCGCGCCGCCTGGGGTGACGTCGCAGGACGATCCGGTTCGGGCGCCCGGACGAGCAGCGGCACCGCGACCCCCATGATCAGCAGGTGCGGCACGTACGCGGTCAGCAGCGGATGCGGCAGCCACTGCGCGACCAGCGCGGACGCGAGGGGCCCCGCCCCGAAGCCCGCCGAGACCGCCAGCGCCGTGATGCGGGTCCCCGAGCGCGGCGCCAGCTCCTTGACCCAGGCCGTCCCGGCGGCGAGGACCGCGCCGGTGACGACGCCCGCGGCGAGCCGTCCGGCGTACAGCAGGGACGGGACGGCCGCGCCCGCCATCAGGACGGCCGTGACCAGCGCGGACAGCGAGGCGAACGGCACCACCAGCCGCCGTCGCCCCAGCCGGTCGGACGCCGGTCCGCCCAGGGCGAGGCCGGGGACGAGCCCGAGCGCGTAGATCCCGAACATCGCGCGCGTCTCGCCGCCGCCCAGATGCAGCCGGTCGGCGTACAGGCCGAGCAGGGACGCGAACTGGTTGGCGCCCCAGCCGACCCCGAACATCGCCAGCGCCACCGGCCCCCAGGCGGAGAGGCGTTCGGGGGAGGGGGAGCGGGGCAAGGTGACTGTGGCCATGAGGTCCGGTCTACGCATCCCGGCCCGGGATCGGGAAAGCGGTTCACGAATCGTGAACCGGACGAAAGGCGTCCGGTCCGTCCCGATAGCGTGGGGTCTGTGGAGCTCCGTCACCTCGCCTCGTTCCTCGCGGTGGTCGAGGAGGGGCAGTTCGCCCGCGCGGCGGCACGGCTGTTCCTGTCGCCTCCCGCCGTCACGGGACACGTCCGGCAGCTCGAACGGGAGCTCGGCGTCCCGCTCCTGGAACGCTCCCCGCTGCGGCTGACCGAGGCGGGCGAGCGGCTCGTCCCGCACGCGCGCGCCGCGCTCGCGGCCGCCAACGCCGCCGCCGACGCGGTCGCCGACCTCCGCGACGACGCCCCGCCCACCGGCCTCCGCGTCGGGATCATGGTCCACGGCTCGGCCGAGCTGACCCCGGCGATCCTGCGCGCGTTCCGCCGCGCCCGTCCCGAGACGCCCGTCACCGTGGTCAGCCTCGACTTCACCGAGCACGCCACGGCCCTCGTCGAACGCCGCGTGGACGTGGCGTTCCTGCGTCCCGCCCCGGACGACGAGCGCCTCGTGTCCGACCCGATGACCACCGAGCCGCGGATCATCACCGTCCCGGACCGCGGCCCGTTCGCCGACGCCGGGGCGCTGCGCATGGCCGACGTCGTCGACGAGCCCTTCCTCGGCCTCCCGGACGGCGTGTCCCGCGCGTTCGCCGACTACCTCTACTTCTCCGCCGGACGCAACGGGGAGGCCCCGCGGCTCAACCCGGAGGGCGTCCGCACCCCACAGGACGTCCTGACCGGCACCGCCGCCGGACGCGGCCTCAGCTCCGGCCTCTACTCGTTCGTCCGGTTCTACAGCTGGCCCGGCGTCCGCTTCGTCCCGCTCCTGGACGCGCCGTGGGAGCAGAGCGTCCTCGCCGCCCGCCGGGACGACACGCGCCTGGAGGTCCGGGCGTTCCGCTCGCTCGCCGTGGCCCTGGCCCGCGACCTCGGTCCCGTTCTCGTCCCACCGCCGCCCCTGCCGAGGCCCTGAGAGGGGCCAGGAGGGCCCTGAGACGGCCTGAGAGGGCCTCGGGCGGGTAACGATTCCCGCCCAGAGGCGACGGGTCGGTAACCTTGGGCCGTGAGTGACGAGACCTACGACGACCTGCCCGAGCAGATGCGGGTGCGCCGGGAGAAGCTCGACCGGCTCCGCGAGTCCGGCGTCGACCCGTACCCGGTGACCTACCCCCGCACGGCGACCATCGCCGAGGTCCGCGCGAAACACCCCGACCTGGAACCCGGCACCGAGACCGGCGAGACGGTGGGCGTCGCCGGGCGCGTCATGCTCGTCCGCAACACCGGCAAGCTGTGCTTCGCCACCATCCGGGACGGCTCCGGCGACCTCCAGGTGATGCTGTCGCTCGCCAACGTCGGCGAGGAGCGCCTGGAGTTCTGGAAGCGCGAGGTCGACCTCGGCGACCACGTCGGGGTGACCGGCGAGGTCATCACGTCCCGCCGCGGCGAGCTGTCGATCATGGCGGAGTCGTTCGAGATCACCGCCAAGTGCCTGCGCCCGCTGCCGGAGAAGCACGCCGGGCTCACCGACCCCGAGGCGCGGGTCCGGATGCGGTACGTCGACCTGATCGTCAACGACGAGGCCCGCGAGATGGCCCGGTTGCGCAGCCGCACCGTGCGCGCCGTCCGGGACTTCTGGCACGACGAGGGTTACCTCGAGGTCGAGACGCCGATGCTCCAGCCGATCCACGGCGGGGCGGCGGCGCGGCCGTTCAAGACCCACATCAACGCCTACGACATGGACCTGTACCTCCGGATCGCGATCGAGCTGTACCTCAAGCGGCTCGTCGTCGGGGGCATCGAGAAGGTCTTCGAGATCAACCGGAACTTCCGGAACGAGGGCGCCGACTCCACGCACAACCCCGAGTTCACGATGCTCGAGGCGTACGGCACCTACCTCGACTACAACGGCATGGCCGACCTCACCCAGCGGATGTACCAGAAGGCCGTCGTCGCGGCCCTCGGCACGAGCGTGGTGCGGCACGGCGACGTCGAGATCGACCTCGGACTGCCGCAGTGGCCGCGGATCACCCTGTTCGGCTCGGTCTCGGAGCGGGTCGGCGAGGAGATCACCCCGCACACCCCGATCGAGGCCGTCCGGAAGATCGCCGAGGCGCACGGCATCGAGCCGGACGCCCGGTGGGGCCAGGGCAGGCTCGTCCAGGAGATCTTCGAGGAGCTCATCGAGCACACGCTGATCCAGCCGACGTTCGTCATGGACTACCCGGTGGAGACCTCGCCGCTCACCCGGCAGCACCGGGACGAGCCGCTGCTCACCGAGAAGTGGGACCTCATCGGCTTCGGCACCGAGCTCGGCACCGCCTACTCCGAGCTGGTCGACCCGGTCGAGCAGCGCCGCCGCCTCACCGAGCAGTCCCTGCTGGCCGCCGGGGGCGACCCCGAGGCCATGCAGCTCGACGAGGACTTCCTGCGCGCGCTGGAGTACGCGATGCCGCCGACCGGCGGCATGGGCGCCGGCATCGACCGGATGATCATGGCCTTCACCGGCAAGGGGATCCGCGACACCATCCTGTTCCCCCTGGTCAAGCCGGAATAGGTCAAGCCGGAGCGACAAGGAGCGGCAGCCCGGCGAGCCCGCGCAGCACGATGTTGTCCCGGTAGGACGGCTCGTCGAGGCCGCCGGGCCCCTCCGCCGGGACGACGTCCCGCGCGAAGAGCTCGCGCAGTGCCACCCCGCCCTCCAGCCGGGCCAGGGGAGCGCCGAGGCAGTAGTGGATGCCGAGGCCGAACGCCAGATGGCGGGCGGTCTCGGCATTCGCGTACCGGGTGACGTCCAGGTCGTCCGGACGGTCCGGGAACGCCGCCGGGTCCCGGTTCGCCGCGCCGGTCAGCAGCAGGACGATCTCACCGGTGCGGATCGGCGTCCCGGCCAGCTCGACGTCCTCCAGCGCCGCCCGGACGGTGAACTGGACGGGCGGGTCGTACCGCAGCAGCTCCTCGACCGCGACGGACGCCGCGTCCGGATGGGCGCGGAACCAGGCGAGCTGGTCCGGGTTCCGCAGCAGGGCGAGCGCGCCGTTCCCGATCAGGTTCACGGTCGTCTCGTGGCCCGCGACCAGCAGCAGGACGCACGTGGCCAGCAGCTCGGCCTCGGTCAGCGCGTCCCCGTCGTAGGACGCCGTCAGCGCGGTGAGCAGGTCGTCGCGCGGGTCGTCCCGGCGGAGCGCCGCCAGCTCGCGGAAGTACGCGCCGAACTCCGCGCGCGCCTCGTCCCGCCGGGCCAGATCGTCCGGCGGGAGCAGGAAGTCGGGGTCGAGGCCGCGGGCCAGGGCGTCCGACCAGCCGCGGAACCGGTCCCGGTCCCGCGCCGGGACGCCGAGCAGCTCGCTGATGATGATCACCGGGAGTGGGTGGGCGAGGCCGGTGACCAGGTCGAAGGGACCTCCGGCGGCGTCCGCGAGCAGGCCGTCCACGACCTCCTCGACGCGCGGGCGCAGCCGCTCGACCAGCCGCGGCGTGAACGCGCGCCCGACCAGCCGCCGCAGCCGCGTGTGGTCGGGCGGGTCCATGGTCAGGAACGAGGGGCGGGACGCCCGGCGCCATCCGCCGCCCTCCGGCCGGTGCCCGAAGCGGTGGTCCCGCAGGACGCTCTCGCACAATCCGTAGGACGCCGTGACCCACAGCCCGGCCTCCGTGCGCGTCAGCGTCCCCGCCTCCGCGATCCGCCGGTACGCGGCGTACGGGTCGGCGCGGAACGCCGGATCGGACGGATCGAACCCCAGGATCGCCCGCGCCCCGGGCACACCGGTCGTCGCCATGTGTCCAGGGACGCAGACCGAACAACATTCTGTCAATGGGCGGAGGGGGCGGGCTGCGGAGACGGCGACGGCGACGGCGGGATCAGGTGGAGGGATCAGGCGGAGTCGCGGAGGATGAGCTCGGGGGTCAGGACCAGCTCGCGGTGGGCGTGGGAGGCGCCCTCGGCGGTCTCGGCGAGGGCCAGCTCGGCGGCGGCGCGCCCCAGCTCGCGGCGCGGCTGCCGGACGGTCGTCAGCGGCACCGCCGCGGACGCGGCGAGCTCGATGTCGTCGTAGCCGATCACGGCGATGTCGTCCGGGATCCGGACGCCGAGCCGCACCAGCTCGTTGGTCAGGCCGATCGCGAGCAGGTCGTTGGCGCAGAACACGCCGTCCGGCACCTCGGGCAGCGCGAGCAGCCGCCGCGCGGCGGCCTGGCCCTCGGTCGGCGTCAGCGCGTCCATCGTGAACACCGGGGGCGTGCCGGTCCCCGCGCTCAGGAGCGTGCGCGCGGCGCCCTCGCGGCGGGAGACCACGGGACGGGGCTCCGGGCGCCCGCTGACGAACGCGATCCTGCGGCGGCCGAGCGCGAGCAGCCGGTCGGCGGCGACGGCGCCGCCCGCGACATGGTCGACGCGCGCCGAGCAGACGCCGGGACGGGCGTGGTCGAGCAGCACCACCGCCATCCCGGCGGCGCGCAGCCGCGCGACGTCGGTGTCGTCCATCCCGACCGGGATCACCAGCACGCCCTCGGCGCGCTGCGCGGCGAGCAGGTCGAGACCGCGCCGCTCCTTGGCGGGGTCGTGGTCGCTGGACAGCCACAGCACGTCGCGGCCGGCCTTGTACAGCGCGCGCTCGGCGCCGCGCGCGACATCGGAGGCGTAGGGGTTGGCGAGATCCTCGACGAGGACCCCGTAGGCGGGAGCACGGGAGGGCGGGGTGACGGCGGGGGGCTCCGGATGCGCCGCGGGCCCCTGACGGAGCCGCCGCGCGGACTCGTTGCGGACGAAGCCGAGCTCCTTGATCGCCGCGCGCACGCGGTCACGGGTAGCTTCGGCCACCAGGTCTGGCCGGTTTAGGACATTCGAAACGGTCCCAACTGAGACCCCGGCACGCCTCGCAACCTCCCGGATACTGGTCTGTGACAACTCACTCCTCGTCCGCCCCGGAACTGTTTCCGCAGGTCGCGCAGTATGTCGCGGATCACTTCCGAACGGGCAGTCACTCGCAGAGTCCATACAAGCACACAGCGTGCGCAATCGGCGCTTGACGGGCCGGATCCGGCCGCCTAGCGTTCCGAGCCGAAGCGTAGCTTGAAACGATTCACGATCTTCACCCTAACGGGGGTCGTCGGATCGGGCGAGAAAGGGTGGGTGGGATGGCTGGCGATCATGACCCGTCCCGGACGTGGCGGGCCCCGCCGCGTCGGCTCCGTCCGCGGCCGTGCGGTCGGACCCTCCGCGCCGGACGGCGCGCCGGTGTTCGGACGCTCAACGACTGAATCGTGACCCGGAGTTCCCCCGTCCCGCGACCCGTTCACGCAGGCGGCCACCTCCGGCCAAGCACGCCGACCCAGGAATCGATGATCTGGTCCGGAGCGATCCGGACCCCGGCAACCCGACGCGTAGACCTCGGCCTACCCGTGCCTGTGCAGCAGGCGGCTGCATCCCCGCGGTCATCACCACGGACGAGGGAGGACGGAGTGGAACAGGCCACACTCGCACGTCGTGGCACCGACGAACTGCGGCTGAACGAGGAGGAGATCAAGCTTCTCGCCCAGATCGCCAGTGGTGTCACCGCTGATGTGGCGGCACGCAAACTGGAGCTGAGCGCCCGGACCCTGCGCCGCCGGCTGCGGACCATCTGCGACCGGCTGGAGGTCAACACCCCTATCGAGGCCGTGGTGTGGGCGGCCCGAAGGCAGCTGATCTGACCACTACCGACCCGGCCGGGAGGCACGGCCCGCCCCGTGAACGAGGGGCGACGCCGCGCCGATGGCGTCCCGGCCGATCCGACGAGCGTCTCGTCCGACCCCGTGGCGGCGACGTCCCGCCGGGGCAGTGAAGCTCCCCCTGCCCCGGGCGTCGCCGCAGGACGCGGCTCGCCGGGACGACCCGTGCCCGCGAACGGCGACGGCACGCGGCGCCCCCGGCCGAGCGCACCTGGAACCCCCGCCGACGGCGCGGATGTCAGCGGGCCGCGCGGATGTCAGTGGGCGATGCGGACGGCTCCGGCGAAGGGGCGTCCCGCGAGGTTGTCGATCCTGACGACGTCGCCGGTGTGCGGCGCGTGCAGGATCTTCCCCGCGCCGACGTACAGGCCCATGTGGTGCAGGTCGGGATAGAAGAAGACCAGGTCTCCGGGACGGAGCCGGTCGCGGGTGACGTGCGTGCCCGCGTTCCACTGGTCGCCGGTGTAGTGCGGCAGGTTGACGCCGAGCTGCTCGTAGGCCCACATGACCAGGCCGGAGCAGTCGAAGCTGGACGGTCCCGACGCGCCCCACACGTACGGGTCGCCGAGCTTGGTCATCGCGGCCCGGAGCGCCCGGGCGCCGACGTTGTCGCCGACGACCGGCAGCTTCGCGACCGATTCCGGGTGGCGCTTCACGAGCTGCCCGCGGATCTGCTCGTAGGCGTCGGAGACCTTCGTCCGCTGCGCGTCCACCTGCCCGCGCAGGGAGCCCACCTCCTGCGCGCGCTGCTGCGCGGCCTTGAACGCGCGGTCGGCCGCCTGCATCGTCTGGAGGAGGTTCACGAACTGCGTGCTGTTCTGGGTGGCGAAGTACCGGAGTGTGGCGGCCCGGTCCAGGACCTGCTGCGGGTTCGCCGAGGCGACGAACGACACGGCCGGGTCGTTCCCGCCCGCCTGCATGTAGGTGGTCGCCGCCAGGCGGCTGAGCCGGGCGCGGAGGCCCTCGAGGGCGGCGTTCTGCTGCCGCGAGGTCGCGGTCGCGGCCTTCGCGGCCGCCTGGGCCTCGCGCAGCTTCACCCTGAGCCCGTTGTACTGCTCGGTGAGCTGCTCTAACTGGTCGGCGAGATGGAGCGCCCGTGAGGTGAGTTCCTTGTCGCCGGACGGCTTGGGCTCGGCGTGCGCGGCGAGGCCCGGTGGCGCGGCCGTCAACGCGACGGCCAGTCCGGCCACCACGGCGGCGCGCCGGGACGTGGCCCGGCGGGCGCGGGGAACTGAAGCAGGGCGCGATGGCTCCACGCGGTTCTCCTCTCCTCGTCCGCCTACCGGGCCGGCCGTCGGGTCCGGATGGCAGCGGCCCGTCGGCCGGTCGCGCGGCGCGGACGCCGCGGATGCGGCGGTCGCGGGCGTTCGGCGGATTCTCCCCGGCCGGCGACCGGCGCGGCCGTCGCGCCGCGCGGTGTCACCGAAGGCGGGTCCCCGGTCCCCGGGCGGCCGGCTGCGGTCCGGATACTCAGCGGATCGGGTCGGTCACGGTCCGAAACCCGATTCAGAGCCGGACACTAACGGAGCGGGAAGGGGATGCCAACCAGAACATGCGAAAAGCCGAGCAGGGCGCCGTCCTTCTGGTGAAGTGCCTGGTAGATCCCCGTGCCGGGCTGCTCGGCACGCCGCTTTCGCGGTGGTTTGCCCCCAGATTCGGCGCGCCGCCCGGCCGCCCCACGGCGTCCGGTGGGCGTCCGGGCGGGCGTCCGGAGGGTGTCGGCGCAGCCCAGCCCGCTTCCCGGACCGCGCCGACCCCGCGGAGTCCGATAGCGTCGCCTGCTTGTGGAAGTGGTGATCAGGCGGGCCCGCACGCCCGATGTCGAGGCGATCGCGCGGCTGATCGGCAGGCATGCCGGTCCGGGGCCGCGCATGCTGCGCAAGACGACGGTCTCGCTGTTCGAGGACGTCCAGGAGTTCTGGGTCGCGGAGGACCTCCAGGCCGCCGGACCGGACGGCCGCGCGCCGATCATCGGCTGCGGCGGCCTGCACGTGATGTGGGAGGACCTCGCGGAGGTGCGCTCCGTCGCCGTCGCGGAGGGGCACGGCGGACGCGGGGTGGGGCACCGGCTCGTGACCCGGCTGCTGGAGACCGCGCGCGAGCTCGGCGTCCGGCGCGTGTTCTGCCTGACGTTCGAAGTGGAGTTCTTCGCGCGTCACGGATTCCGCCCGATCCTCGGAACGCCCGTGTCCCACGAGGTGTACGAGGAACTTCTGCGTTCCTACGACGAAGGCGTGGCCGAGTTCTTGGACCTCGACCGGGTGAAGCCCAATACGTTGGGAAACACCCGGATGCTGCTCCGCCTGGAGGATTGACCCATGAGCGACTTCCCCCACCGGGGACGGCAGGACCAGCCGTCCCAGGGTGACCCCTCGTACGGCGGGCCGCCGCAACAGTGGCAGCAGTCCAGCCCGCCCGCGCGACAACAACAGCAGTGGCAGCAGTCCAACGTGCCCGCACAGCAGCAGCAGTGGCAGCAACCGCAACAGCAACAGCAACAGCAACAGCCCGACCAGTGGGGCCAGGGCCGGCAGCCGCGGACCGAGCAATGGGAAAGCGGCGGGACGCCGTCCTGGAACGACGGCGGCGCGAACGAGACGACCGACTACGCCGCCCCGGCGTACGACTCGTCCGGCTATGAATACGAGGAGGCCGAGCCTCCCGCACTCGTCCCCGCGCCGATCCTGCGGCGCGCGGGCGCGCGAATCATCGACGGCATCATGGTGTCGGCATTCGGTTTCGCGCTCGTCCTGCCGGTCACCCTCGCCGTCACCGGCGCCGGCGGGTCGAGCAAGAAGGCCGCCAACGAGGGCGGTGTCTGGAATTGGCCGATCTTCATCACCCTCTTCGCGGTGATGGCCGTCCTTCCGTTCGTCTACGAGGCCGTCCAGTTGTCGATGTGGGGCCGGACGCTCGGGAAGCGCTGGCTCGGCATCGGCGTCGTGCGCGCGCAACCCTTGGGCGAACCGCTCAGCGCGGCGCACGCGCTCTGGCGCGCGGCCATCAACAACATCGGCTACCAGATCGGTGTCTTCTTCTTTCTGATCGTCGCGGTGAAGGTCTGGAACTACGCGTTCACCGGCGAACTGCTCGTCGCGGGCGGCATGCTGATGGCGTATCTGTGGGCCATCTGGGACGAGCCGCTGCACCAGGCCCTGCATGACCGGCTCGCCGGAACCGTCGTCATCGACGAACGGGCGGGATACGAGGACGCGGGGGGTTATGACCAAGGCCACGACCAGGGATATGGATCGTCCTACGAAAGCGGCCAGTCAGGCCGCGGTGGTTACGCGGGTTAGGCGATGACCGCACCGGACGAACGCGTGGAGGAACGCGCGGGCGGCCCGGGGGCTCCGGGAGCGGCCGCCGCGGAGGGCGTGGCGGCCGCTCCCGCCGGCGGTCCCGTGGACGGGGCGGCCGTCGCGGCGTCCGGCGAGGCCGAGCCGGGGCAGCGGCTGCTCGCCCGGATCGTGGACACCCTGGCCGTCGGGCTGCCCGTGGTGCTGGTGCTGCGGGCGGTCCTTCCGCACGACACGGCGGACCACTGGTCCCCGACGGCGGTCGCGTCCGCCCTGCTCGTGTACGAGGCCGTCCAGCTCGCGCTGTGGGGGCGGACGCTCGGGAAGCGGGTCGCGGGCGTCCGCGTCGTCACCGCGGACGGCTCCCGCCCGGACCCGGCGCGCGCCGCCCTGAGGGCCGCCGTGTACGCCGTTCCGATCGCCCTGCGGCCGGTTCCGGTGCTCGGCCTGCTGGCCGGAATCTTCTGGGTCGTGAACGTCGGGACGGCGTTCCGCGGACCCGAGCGCAGGGCCGTCCACGACCGGATGGCGGGAACCGGCGTGGTGAAGAACACCATCGATTGACATAATGCGCGCAAATCCCCTTACATGGGGGAGTTGGGATCCGGGCCCCCGTGGGCGGCGCCGTCTTGGGGCCGTTGGAGAGTTTCGCCCGTCCCGGACTCGAGGGAAGAGTTCGCCCAGCGCCTACCGCAGCCGGGTTCACGCCACCTTCGCGCGACCTTCACGCCCGTCTTGCGTTGGACTTCCGGCCGCCTTCGGTATCTCTTCCAAGCACGTCATCTCTTCCGCACCCCCGGCCGCACCGCCGTTCCGCGCGACTTAGGACGACCTTCGTCCCGGCACGCCCGCCCCCAGGCAGGGGGCGGTTAGGGGCGTTACGTCGGGGTTAATCGGCGGTTCGTGGGACGATCGGGCCCGGACCGTTAAGCGGCCCGCCCCGGTTTTTTCCCGATCGGCGGACGCGCCCGGCCGGGATGCGCCGGATCATGCTCGATTCGGATGGTGTCCGATTACGATGAGTTACCGTGGGGGAAGCAAACTTCATCGCGGGTGTCGAATTGTCATCGACGCGCTTCGCGGTATATGTTTGCAGCCGAATGCAGTTTGCTCCAGTCTGAAAGGTCTGTCCTCATGGCACAGAAGGTTCAGGTGCTTCTCGTCGACGACCTCGACGGTGGCGAGGCGGACGAGACCGTAGCGTTCTCGATCGACGGCGCCTCCTACGAGATCGACCTCAGTAGCGCCAATGCGAAGAAGCTGCGGGATTCTCTTCAGCCGTTCGTGGAGGTGTCCCGCAAGGCGGGAACCCAGCGCCGCCGGCGGCAGCGCGGCGCGTCCAGCCGTGAGCGCAGCGCGGAGATCCGGGCCTGGGCCAAGGCCCGCGGCATCAAGGTCAACGAGCGCGGCCGTATCCCGGCCAACGTGATCGAGCAGTACGAGGCCGCCAACTAGCGGCGACGGTCGGCCGCAGGGCCGACCGGAACCGGGTCGGCGGGAGCGGGGACGCGGTCCCCGCGGGGGTCACGAGGGCCCGCCGACCGGACCGCCACGGCCCGCACCGGCTCGTCCGGACCGACCGGCCCGCCTTCCACCGTCCGCCGCAGGAGCGGCGACGCGAGGCGGGCCGTTCGCATTGCGCGAACAGGACGGGCGGATTGATCTTGAAGTGCGCCCCGAAGCGGACCGAGAAGGACGAGCGTTCGCCTCGAGGGCGGTCGTTCGGGCCCGGCGGGCGTTCGCTTGTGGCGTACAAGAGGTGCGATTCCCGCCCCGCCGGAGCGGAAGGGCCGCCCTGTGACCACGCCGGGCCCTCGCAATGGTGCTGGTGAGCCGCTCGTGAAGGGGCCGGGCAAAGGCCCGTTCGCTCGCGGCGTAGCGGGAACATGACGCATCAGTACGGTAGTTGGATGAGGATGAACAGCGCTTAGCTGGGGAACGTCTTCTGGTGGGAGTGCACCGGGCGGCCTCCTCGGGGCGGGCTAGCATGCGGAAGGACAGGTCCGGACGTTCCGGACTCTGCCCAACCGCTCTGTGAGGAGCGACGAGATGTTCGAGAGGTTCACCGACCGCGCGCGGCGGGTTGTCGTTCTGGCTCAGGAAGAGGCCAGGATGCTCAATCACAACTACATCGGCACCGAGCACATCCTCCTGGGTCTGATCCACGAGGGTGA